>NZ_CP081485.1:672500-1311947 GCF_023617305.1 Methanobrevibacter sp. TLL-48-HuF1 | reverse complement strand
GCATTAATGCAGTTACAGATGCTGTACCCATAAACAATAAGAACAAATACTGCCCAGATGCTTTTTTATATTTTGACAAGTAAATAAAAGCTACTAAAAATGTTATTAATCCTATTGCAGCTATAAATATTTGTTGCAGCATGTCAAAAGAATATGTAATAGCCGGATGATAAATTACTCCAGTTACATTATCTACCATCGGAGTATATCCTCCAAAGAAGTGCAATCCGTAATTGGAAATTAATGGAATAATCGGTAAACAGATAGCTACTACAAATGTCAATACTTTAATAGATTTATTGAATTTAGCAAAAGCATTTACAAGTATTGCACAAAGCATAGGAACTATTACCATAAGAGGAATCAAATAATTACTCATCATATTCCTCCTGTTTAGATGTGTCTGCCAAAAGTACTTTTGTACTTAAAGTTCCGTATTTTTTGTAAATAACCATTACAATAGCCAACATTACTGCCAGCGTACTTGCACCGATTACAATGCTTGTAAGTACCAATCCAAAAGGCAAAGGATAGGCAGAGTTTGCAGCATACCAAGATGGACTCATTCCAGGCATTAAAATTGGAACTACTCCTCCTGGTTTGTATCCTATAGCTATAATAAATAAATTTGCACCTTCTTCAATAAAACTAATACCAATTATTTTCTTTATAATATTATCAATGAAAATAGCTGCAAAAAGACCAACAACTACCAATGCTCCTGCAGTAAACAATGCTGCTAATTGCATATATGCCATTAGGAACCATCCCTTTGTGTTTTCTTAACAGCCAATGCTAAAAATACAGGAACAATAGCTGCACCAACAATAGCTTGTGTTAAAGCAACATCCGGAGCAAGTAAAAGTTGGAAAAGTACTGCAAGAGCACCACCAGAAAATCCTGTTAAAATTGCTGCTTTTAACAAATCTTTTTGAATAAGAGCAAGAATCGCACTTAAAACTGTAATAATCATTAATATAATACTTAACATCTTATTCATCCTCACTAATCTCTAATGTAGAAATAGAAAATTTAATACTATCATCATTACTCTCATCTGATTTATTTTCCATTTCTTTAACTTTATTTATATTATGAACAAACGGATTTTCATCGTCTGAACTTTCAACTTCCACTTCTTTATTTTTTAAATTATTTACTTTATCTTCTGAGTTATAAAAAGCATTAGCTATTGCATGTGCTGTAAATGGTGCTATAACTAAATAAATACCTGCTAAAAGATATTGTTGTAACCCAATCATTGCTATAATAAATGCAACATCAAAAACACCAACAATATGGATTCTGGCATAAATTAAATTATTCATATTTTTATCCAGAGTTAAAAAACCAATTGCAGATATTATCATTAAAATAGCTGAAATAATAAGAAGAACAGACTGAATCAACTCAACTGCAAACATTAGTCATCTCCTCCTTGTGTAACAGCAAAAGCAACAGTCCCTATAAATCCAAAAAGCACTAAAGCTAATGAAATATCTTTAAAGAATGATATGTCATACATATCTCCAACAACAAGTAAAGATAATGCAAAAGCTACAACTACAACAGAACTACTTAAAAGTCCCATTGTTGTAGATTTATAAGCACTTGCCCTTAACGCAGCAAGCATCATTATCATTGATGCAACAACCACAAAATATTTTGAAACAAATAATATGTCCATTACTATCCCACTCAACAATTATTTAAACATATAAAGAAAACTACTCTAACATCTTCTTTATATATGGTTCAAAAGGAATAATATCTTCCTTACTTCTTGGAGAAATAGCAGCTACTTTAATAATGTTATTTTCAGAATCCAAATCAACTGACAAAGTTCCCGGAGTTAAAGAAATACTGTTAGCCAAAATTGTTTGAGAAACAGGTCTCTCTAAAACTGTTTCAATTTCTACAACTACCGGATCAATATTTTGTCTCATAATTCCATTAACAGCAACATCAAAAGTTGCTTTAAGTATTTCATAAATAAGATCCAAGAAATAAACAATTCCATAACCTAGTCTAGTTAAAAACATTAAATAAGCTCCATTTCGTAGATTAAAAAGTCAACATAATAAAATAAAAAATTGACTACATAAACAATTATTAATTATCATGATTATTTATTATAAATGTATGCATTTGAATTTGGAGCAATAAAAAATTATCAAAATTTAAAAAAGGTGTTGAAAATTTATAAAAATTAAAAATACAACTATAAATTATTTAAAAATAAATATAACTGATTTAAAAAATTTAAATCAAATATCAGACTGTTTAAAAAAAACTTAAAAGAATTAACTATTTAATTTTAAGGCAAAAGCACAAATAAAAAAAATTAATAATACGAACTGACAAAATTTAGACATACCTAAAAAAGTGATTTAAATGGAAATTCTAGAAAAAGCAGAACCAGCAATAATCTTCCTAGCCATCATATTAGGACTTGGATTAAGTGACATATCCATTTTAAGAAACAATAGTGAATCATTAATAACATTATTCCTCTGTCTTATGTTATATGGACTGTTTCTAGAAGTTCCCCTTAAAGATTTAAAAAAGAGTTTTAAAGATTTTAAATTTACAAAAACCAGCTTAATAATTAACTTTATCTGGACACCGTTACTTGGATACTTCCTCGGGTCACTATTTTTAAAAGGAAATACAGATATTCTAATTGGATTTATCATGCTTATCTTAACTCCATGTACTGACTGGTATTTAGTATTTACGAAAATGGCAAGAGGAAATATAAATTTAAGTCTTTCAATCCTTCCAATAAATCTGATACTTCAAATCGTGTTGTTGCCGGTTTATTTAATTCTATTCTTTTCAAGTCACAACTCCATAGATTATTATGAAATCGGATATTCCATATTAATTGTTGTGATAATCCCATTTCTTTTAGCTCAGCTAACTAAATTCCTATTGAAAAATAATGAAAAAATAACCAATTTCTTTTCAAGCTGTCAGATAATCTTTTTAGCTGCTGCAGTATTTGGGATATTTAACAGCAACGGAGATATAGTATTCAGTAATTTAAACTCAATTTTATCAATATTTATCCCATTAATCCTGTTTTTTATTATAAATCTCGTTTTAGATTTCATAGTAGCTAAAAACATGAAATTTAATTATGAAAACTATGCAAGCCTAACAATGACTACTTTAGCTCGAAATTCACCATTGGCACTAGCTATTGCTGTAAATTCATTCCCCGGAAGAGAATTGATATTAATCGGACTGGTAATTGGACCATTAATAGAATTACCTGTTTTATATGGAGTATCAAAGCTATTACTTGCTATTAAAAAAAGATATTAGGAAGCAGTTAATTTAAGTCCAATAATTCCTGTTATAACCAGCCCTATAAAAAATAATCTTAAAAGATTTGCAGATTCTCCCAAAAAGAAAATGCCAAAGATTATAACACCAACTGCTCCAATAGCTGTCCAACAAGCATAAGCAGTACCCATAGGGATTGATTTAAATGAAAATGATAAGAAAATCAAACTTAAAATCATGAATACAACAGTTAAAACTGCAAATAATAATTTTGTGAAATTTTCAGAAAATTTTAGAGCTAAAACCCAGCCCATTTCAAAAATACCTGCAACAAATAAATAAATCCATGAATTCATACAACAACTGTTTTAAAAAAATAATTAATAAATGTTTGGAAAAAAATATGCCATTAAAGAAAGTATTTCAAATCTCCTTAAATAAATGGCCAATATTCCTAAAATTATTATAGATAACATCCCAAATTGCTTATGTGACTTTTTAGAAGATATTGGAGCAAATAACTTTATTCCAGATGGAGAAAAAGCATCCAGTATAATATGACTTAATAATCCTAAAAACAACCCAATAGCTATTTCAATATTGTTTACAGTTAGTGTTCCAAATAAAAATAAGCTAATAAAGAATAATGGCAGGAATATTAAAAGCAATTTCTTATTTAGGAATAAAAAGCTTAAAAGAGCTATTAAAATAGCCATGAATAAGTAAGATGTAGGAATTATTGTTATATTCATAAGAAGCTCATAAGCCCAAATAAGTATTAAAGAAACTGTCGCAGTTAATGTGAGTACACCAAAAATAGAGTGAGTAAAACTCCTGTGCTGGGAAAAATAAAAGACAGTTCCTAAAAATACTATTATTAAACCTAAATAATAAGGTAATTTTAAGATATAAAGAGATATAAACACGATTAATCCCAAAATAATCATTTTATAGACATTGTCTTTTTTAAGTTTATGATCAAAATCAGGAATATTAGCACCAATTACACTTAAGGCAATAATCAGAGGATTATGAAAAAACATTAAAGCCAGAATCAATGCAAATATTGTGTGTCCTTTATATGAAGACAAAAAATCACCTTAACTTTAGATTATAAATTATATTACAAATTAATAGTGATAGCATTTGAAAAGTATTTAAAAAAAATAGCCAATATTCTACAAATTAATAATTCTTAAAAATGAACAATTGATTAATATTATTATAGATACTTAAAAAAGAAGAAATATATCTTAAATACTCATGAAAAATCCTATAGCTAATGTTAATGTTAATTATTATACACGATATTACTACTTCTAAAGGTTGTGCAATACTTAGAAAATGAATTATATTTATTTTATTAATCATGGCAAAAGTGCATTAAATGTATTTACATCATTTAGTGGAAACTGTGTTGATTAAATAAATTGATTAAATATCAAAAAATATTGATTATTCAAAAAATCAAAATGTAACATATATATGTCATTATTAATAAATATTAATATACATCAGAGGTGTGAAAAATGAAAAAAATATTATTCTGTTTGATGATTTTAATAATTGGAATATGTTTGATTTCTGCAAGCTATGCAATTTCACAAGAAAATAATACAATTGGGAGCACATTACCTCAAAGTGAATCACATACAATACAACATAATCCACAAAATATGCAAGCAAATTCAATGACAAATTCTTCAAATTACACAGAAAATAAAATGCAACATTATAAAGACTTAACCAAAACTAACAACAACACATATAAAGAAGTGACTATAAATGGGTCAAAATATATAAGCACTCCTGAAGGATTATGTCCGATTAAAAAAACCCACAATGGAACAGAATATTTTACTACTAAAGAGGGTAAAACTTATTATATAGTTGAACTTGAAACTGGACAGTTATATGTCGCTGACAACACAACCTCAACTAATGGATACTCCACCAGTAACTTCACTTCAAATACTGAAGACAATAATAGCGCATCACAACAAAATATCAATAAAACAACATATACCAACAACAGCATCCCTCTGGAATCAACAGGAATTCCAATAGCTATTTTATTAATCGCCATTGTTGGATCAATTATAGGACTTAAAAGGAAAAAATAATTAATTTTTTCCTTATTTTTTTAAAAAATTCCAAAATAAGATAAAAAACTTTTCATCTGCATTAAAGATTTTTCAACACTGCCTTTTCCAACTAAAGCAAATGGAGATAAAACCTCACAGGTAATTGCAGGAACTCCATTTAAATTACAAACATCTTCAACTGCCCCTTTGTAAATTTTTCCTGCAAATTCAAAGCTGATTACTTTACTTCCTATTTGTGCTGAAATATAATTGGCTATTAAACAGCTTTCAGGAGAAGGATTTCTACTTGAAAATATTGATTCAAAACCGGGATTGCTGTTTTTAGCTGTTGAATGAAAATCACCAACAAAATTAATTTTAAGTTCCTCAATAGCCTGCATAATTAAATTACTTAATGAATTTTTAATATGTGCAGATCTGTTTAAATCTCTTGAATTGAAAGTTCTTTCATTATTCATAGTAGCTTTTGGAGCTGCAAATGGAATCATATAAACCGTATTATCCAAGTCAATATTAATTAATTCCTCCAATAATTTTAAACTGGCCGCCTGTGAAGGCAATTCATTGCCGTGAATTCCAGACATCAATAAAATATTTGCCCCACCACTGCCTAATTTAAATATAGGTGTTCCAAAAACAGATTGTTCTAAAATAAATTGATTTAAAGGAGTTAATTCTATTTCTTCAAAAATATATTTATTTTTAGAGATATAACCTCCAGAATTTTTTGAAATGAAAGCCATTTCCAAACCATTAAAATCATCAAGTACTTCAAAATTCATTACTTAATATATTACTTTAAAACTTTTATTTATATTATAACACAAAGTATAATTTAAGGGATAAAATTGAAAAAATATATTAAACAATTAATCAAGCTTATAAATTATGAGAGAGACGCTGAAATCGAATTAATGACTAATGAAATAAAAAATCTGTCTCCAAAGAAAAGGGAATCATTAGGAAGAGCCATCAACAAAGTAAAAGGAAAATATCTGGGAAAACAGTTAGGTTCCCAAATCGTACAGTTTGGAAGATCTGAAAAAATCGAAACTGAAATCAGTGTTGGAGATATGGTTCTAATCAGTACAGGATATCCTCTTAAAAGTGATTTAACCGGAACCGTTGTTGAAAAAGGTGCGAGATTTATTAAAGTAGCTTTTGAAAAATCAATTCCGAAATGGGCTCTTAAAAAGAAAGTAAGAATTGATTTATATGCAAATGATGTTACCTTCAGACGAATGGAAGATAATCTCTTGCATTTAAGTACAAAAGGTAAAAATGCTCTTGAATACACTTTAAAAAAAAGAGATCCTAAAGAAAATAAAAAGGAAAAATATATTGAGTTTATAGATAAATCCCTTAATACTTCTCAAAAAAACGCTGTTAAAAATGCAGTAAACACTGAAAATTTCTTTTTAATACATGGTCCATTCGGAACTGGAAAAACAAGAACTTTAGTCGAGTTAATCCAGCAGGAAGTAAGGCAAAACAACAAAGTTTTGGTTACAGCTGAAAGCAACAGTGCAGTTGATAACATATTAGACAGATTATCACAAAATAAAAAATTGAAAATTACAAGGTTAGGCCATCCTCAAAGAGTTTCAAAAGAAAACATCCAATACTCATTAGCTTATAAAGCTGAAAATCATCAATTGACCAGTAAAATTAATAAAAATTACAAAAGGATAGAACAAATAAGTGAAACAAGAGACAGATTTACAAAACCAACCCCACAATATCGCAGAGGTTTTAGTGATTCAGATATACTGTTTAATGCCTCAAAAGGTAAAGGTGGTCGTGGAATAAGTCCTTCTAAAATGGAATCAATGGCTAATTGGCTTTTAGAAAATGAAAAAATTGATGAAATTCATGATAAAATTAAAAAACTTGAAAATAAAATAGTAAAAGACATTATTAACAGCAGTGAAATTATTTTATCAACCAATTCTACAGCAGCTATTGAAGAAATAGCCAGAACAAACTTTGATGTAGTAATTGTAGATGAAGCTTCCCAGGCAACAATTCCAAGTATTTTAATTCCATTATCCAAAGCCAGAAGGTTCATTCTTGCAGGTGACCATAAACAGCTGCCTCCAACAATAATTAGTAAAAAAGCACATTTTCTTGAAAAAACATTATTTGAAGAGCTGATTAAAAAATATCCCAATAAAGCAAGTTTATTGAATGTACAGTATAGAATGAATAGTTTTTTAATGAAGTTTCCAAATTCAGAATTTTATAATGGCAATCTGAAAAGCGATTCCAGTGTCAATGACATAAATCTTGATGAAATTATTGATTTGAAAGAGTTGACCCATCTAAAAGAAAATGATGTTGAAAAACAACTACACAACAATTTAAAACCTCTATTATTCATTGATACTTCCAATTTAAAAAACAATGAAGAAAAACATTTAAAAGATTCCAAATCAATTATCAACCAAAGCGAAGCAGATATTGCTACTTCAATAGCTAAATTTTACTTAGAAACTGGAATAGATCCCAAAGATATTGGAATTATAAGCCCCTATGCTGATCAGGTCAATTTAATTAAAGATAAAATTCCTGTTGAAGTAAAAAGTGTAGACGGTTTTCAGGGACGTGAAAAAGAAATTATAATCATTTCAACTGTGAGAAGTAATGAAAATGGAAATATTGGGTTTTTAAAAGATTTAAGAAGGCTTAATGTGGCAATCACTAGAGCTAAACGAAAATTAATAGTAATTGGAAACAAAAATACTTTGAAAAGAAATTCCACATACTCAAAATTAATTAAATTTTGTGCGAAAAATGATTTGTTGATAAATTTTAGGTACACCTAAACTTTTATATACCAGAACATACCAAGTAAATATTAGAGAGAAAAAGTGTTGAACATACTTTTGAATCTCTAACTCTTAATTGGGGGATTTTTTCTCAAATATAAACCCATATAACTTTTCAACCTCAATTATAAGTCCCCAATTAAGAGTTCTCTTCTGTCAAACTATTTTTTATTAAGCTTAACAAGGAAATTCAAAATAAATCTTTTTTATGAAAGACTTTCAAAACCTTTTGTAGCCATCAGTTTTATAAAAGAACCGCTTGGAGACATTACAATGTTTCCTTTAGAATACTCTTCTATAGCTACTTTAGTCATTGTGTCCTTTTTAATTGGATCTTTAGATGCTTCAGAAAGTGCTTTAACTAACACCAATACAGCATCACCTCGAGACATATTTCCAGTTATTCCACTATCTCTGCCAGCATATCCAGCATAATTATCATTTTGTCTAACAATATCTACTGAACTAAGATTAGTTACAACTCCATCAACTTTAAGAGGCCTAATCGAATCTATAATTGCATTCAACCCATCATCATATATAATCACTACTGCATCAGCATGCATTCCAGTATTATATTCCACAATTTCCTTTGCATACTCCATACCCTGTTCCGGCCCATCCCACAGACAGTCATGGAGCATCATCGGTCCTGAAAGACCTCCAAGAGCATGTTTTGTAGGATGAGTCATTCCACCAGGATATACCGGAGTATAATTAGCTATAGTACCATTATCTAATTCAACCATAAATGCCATATCCAAACCGCCTCCAGATTGTTCATTTTTATCAACAGCTAAAACCAATATATTTTTATCACCTAATGTTAAAGTAGGAGTGCTTAAAAATGAATTTGCTATAACTGCCACAATCCCCACAATAATTACAATAACAAGTATTATGATTATTTTATTTCGTCTATTCATGATTATATCACTTTCAAATATTTTTACATTATTTTAATTTTCATATTATTATAATATAATTATTTTGTTAACCTCTTGTTTATATATTGATAAATATTATTAATGAACTCAACAAAAATTAGAAATTCGAGTTTTTCAATTATTATGAAAGACCTTCAAAACCTTTTGTAGTCAATAATTTTACAAAAGAACCGCTTGGAGACATTACAATGTTTCCTTTAGAATACTCTTCCAAAGCCACTCTGGTCATTGTACTTTTCTTAACTGGATCTTTAGATGCTTCAGAAAGTGCTTTAACTAACACCAATACAGCATCGCCCCGAGACATATTTCCAGTTATTCCACTATCTCTGCCAGCATATCCAGCATAATTATCATTTTGTCTAACAATATCTACTGAACTAAGATTAGTTACAACTCCATCAACTTTAAGAGGCCTAATCGAATCTATAATTGCATCCAACCCATCATCATATATAATCACTACTGCATCAGCATGCATTCCAGTATTATATTCCACAATTTCCTTTGCATACTCCATACCCTGTTCCGGCCCATCCCACAGACAGTCATGAAGACGCATTGGCCCTTCAAGACCTCCTAAAGCTTGTTTTGTAGGATGAGTCATTCCACCGGGATATACCGGAGTATAATTAGCTATAGTACCATTTTTCAGTTTAACCATGTATGCCATGTCTACACCACCACCTGGCTGTTCATCTTTGTCACTAGCTAAAACCAATATGTTTTTATCACCTGAAGCCAAGCTAGAACCCCCTAAAAAGAAACTTCCTACAAATGCCAATATCCCTATAATACATACAATAAGGATGAATATAATCAATTTTTTTCTTCTAGTCATGTTTCCACTTATCAAATATTTTTTACATTTATTTTAACTTAATATAATAAATAATTTTTCTTTTCTTAAACATTCTTTTTAATTGATGAAACAATATACTAAGACACCTCCCACATTATTTAATTAAAAAAATTAAAATGATTTTTTAAAATGGAAAATAAATCAGATTTAAAAAACATAAACCATATTTGCAACAAACAAAGAAAAAATAAATTACAAAATTAACTGATAAATTAAAAACACTGATTTTAACTTAATATTAAATACTATTAAAAATAGAAATTAATTTATAATATTTATTATGGTGATTAAATGGACAAAGTAGTTCTTGCATTCAGTGGTGGATTAGACACTTCTGTTTGTGTTAAATTATTAGAAGAAAAATATGATGTTGAAGTTATTACTGCATGTGTAGATGTAGGGCAAGGCGATGAAGAAATAGCTAAAGCTGAAAAAATGGCAAAAGAAATAGGTGGCTATAAACACTACACTATTGATGCTAAAGAAGAATTTGCAAACGAATACATAGCTAGAGGAATTAAAGCTAATGCAGAATATGAAGGATATCCGTTAAGTACTGCACTTGCAAGACCTTTAATTGCTCAAAAAATTATCGATATTGCCAAAAAAGAAGGAGCAACAGCTATTGCACACGGATGTACTGGAAAAGGAAACGATCAATTCAGATTTGAAGCAGTTATTTTAGCTATGTCTGATTTAGATATCATTGCACCAATCAGAGAATTAAACTTAACAAGAACTGAAGAACAAGCTTATGCTGCTGAAAAAGGCATTAAATTAAACTCTGATAAAATTTACAGTATTGATGAAAACATTTGGGGAAGATCAATTGAAGGAGATATCTTAGAAGATCCTGCAAATGAACCTCCTGAAGAAATTTATGCTTGGACTGCTTCTGCTGAAGATGCACTTGACACTCCTCAAAAAGTATCTATTGAATTTGAAGAAGGTATTCCAGTAGCTATAAATGGAAAAATGATGCCTCTTATTGACATTATTAAAGAAGCTAATAAAATTGCCGGTAAAAATGGTATTGGTAGAGTGGATACTATTGAAAACAGAATGATCGGACTTAAAAGTAGGGAAACCTATGAAGTTCCAGGTGCTAAATTACTGATTGCTGCACATCAGGCATTAGAAGAATTAGTACTTACTACTGATGAATTAAGATTTGCAGAGTACATGAGTACACTTTATGCTGACTTAGTTTACAGGGCATTATGGCAAGAACCTTTAAGAGAAGATATCGATCAAGCTATTGACCATATGCAAAGAAGAGTAAGTGGTGAAGTTACAATGAAACTCTTTAAAGGTTCCATTGCACCATTAACTAGAGAATCTCCTTTCAGCTTACACAGTATTGAACAAATTACTTTTGAAGATAAAGAAACTGATCAAAGAGAAGTTGAAGGTATGATTAAATACCACGGTTTGCAAGCTGCAAACTATCAAAAACTTAACAGATAGCTTAAACAGCTATCTTAAATTACTTTTTTTTAAAAAAAATAAAAATTAGTTACCATTACATAAATAGCAACTAATTAAATGGTCCTGGTATTTCACAAACATCATTATCTTTAGCCAGATAAGTATATACTAATGATGCAGCAATAGCTCCTGCAATTGGACCTATTAAATAAATTGGGAAATACATCCAGAGATTTATTCCACCAACCAAATAATCCATCAAATAAGGAGCAAATGTACGTGCCGGATTTATAGAACCTCCAGTAAATGGCCCTAAAAAAATAATAACTGCAGTTACTGTAAAACCAATAGATAAACCTGCAAAGTTAGGAGTAGCTTTTTTATCAACAGCAACACCCATTATTACAAGCACTAAAAAGAAAGTTCCGATAAATTCCGCAAATATTGTTTGTAAATAACTTACACCCATACCCGGAGCAGTTGCACCTAAACCACCAACAACCACTGAAGGCATTCCTAAACATAAAACTAATGCTAAACTACCACAACAAGCACCGATTACCTGAGCTACAATATAATACACAGAATCTGCTAAAGAAATATTTTTACTAACCAGCAATCCAACTGTAACTGCAGGATTTAAATGAGCTCCTGAAATTCTTCCAAAAAGATAGATACAAACCATTACAGTTAACCCAAATGCCAGTGCAATAGCTATCCAATCACCCAAACCGCCTAAAATTCCAATACCTACATTATTTGGATTAACTGATTCTGATATCATCAATGTGATAACTGCAGAACCTGTTCCAAAAAATACTAAGAAAAATGTTCCAAGCAATTCAGCAATGAATTTTTTTCCAATACCACATGGAGCCATAATAACACACTCCATTTATACTGCATCTTTCCACTGACAGAAATCATGCCTGAAATCAATTAATGAAGCAGATGCACAATTTTTACAGCCTTTAACTGGAGATCCTGCATCTTCTTTATTAAGAGCCATGATGTTGGTCATCATAGTTGCAGTTATTGGTTCACTGGTAAGCAAACAAGGATAATCTGCCAATCTCATTAAAGAAGAGAACCTTACAGAAATGGCACATGCAGGATATGCATATCTTTGAGGGTTCATGATTACTTCATTTTCTTCAACAGGATTTAAATTAACTTCAAAACCAGAAACAAATGGTTTTAATATGCCTGATTCAGAAGCTCTGCCTTTTCTAGCTTTATCCAAATATCCCCAACCTCTGTAAATCATATCCATAAAGTCACAGTTGTGCAGCTCTGCAGCAGCACCTCTTGTTGGGAACTGCTGAACAAAATTATGGAAACGTTTAGTTAACAAATCAACAATCATAATTGCATTGAAACCGTCCAGTTCAAGAATATACTCAGTTGCACATGCTGATGAACCAGTAGCAAATGACAATACATCAAAAACACTTTTGAAATTATCTAAATTGCCCCTTAATGATGTTTCAATAACATCAGTTGTAGCTTCAATAATTCCCATAATCATATCATCCTTACACATATTGAATGTTGACTGAGAAATATGGTGAGCAATATCACCTACACAGTATGCGGGAACAGTTAAAATATTACCATAATGGACATCATCTTCCATTGCCCCAATAACTGTACTTCTCATTTTTTTCTTATAGGAATTCATATATTCTCTTACATCAAAAGAAGAGTGACCCGCATTATCCATAAGCTGGCCTTGAGCTTCAATTGGGTTTTTATATATATTTTGTAATGTATCTATTTCTTCACTAACTGCCTCAGCAGCGGTTGAACCCCCTTCCAAAGCATTGGCAAAAGCTTCTCCAACACCATAAGAAGTATTCATACCCCATGATTTAGCAGCTAAAATAGCCTGTTTATGATTTTCAGGAATATCTGTTTCTAACAGTATTTGATTAACAACATTACTTGTGCTTCCGGGAATCAATGCAAAATCAACAACACAAGTAGGGCCATAAAAACCTCCGTAACGTCTTATAACTTCTTTTCCAATTAATGCTTCACATGAAGCTATTTTATCTATAAATTTATCTAAGCTATCTGAAAAACTAGCATCTTCTTCAGTTAATATCTCAAGAATTGCCGGAGTTTGATAATGCTCAACAAAAGGATCATCTTCAGGTATAACCGTATCTGTAAGACTGCACAGTGTATCAAAATGTGTTTTAACAGAATTTATATGCAAGTCAAACACACTTTGAGCCTGATTATCCATAGCCTCCATTTTTGATGCTACTTTAACATAAGGTTCTGCATCTTTTATTTTAAAATCAGTTCCTCTTTTTTTCTTAATTGTGTCAATGTCAGCTCTTTGAGCAGTCATTGACTCATCAATCATTTTCTCAAATAACTCTCTCATTTTAACCCACTCCACAGAAAAGTTGAATTTAAAATAATTCAACTTATTTAATATATGTAATCTTTATAAATTATAAAATTAACTGAAAACTATATATTACATAGCAAATAATGCTATACTATGAACAAAATAGAAAAACTGCAAGAGATTATAGATGCTTCAGACAGTATTGTATTTTTTGGAGGTGCAGGAGTATCAACTGAAAGCGGAATTCCTGATTTTAGAAGTGAATCCGGAATTTTTAAAAGCCTGGAAAAATATGGTGATACACCTGAAAGATTAGTTTCACATAGCTATTACTTAGAACATACTGATAAGTTTTTTAGCTATTATAAAGACTGTTTAATTTTTCCAGAAGCAGAGCCCAATCCTGCACATTATACTCTGGCCAGATTAGAAAAGGAAGGGAAATTAAAGGCAATAATTACACAAAATATTGATGGCCTACACCAGAAAGCAGGAAGCAAAAATGTATTGGAGCTTCACGGAAGTGTTTATCGAAATTACTGTGGAATATGTAAAAAAGAATATGATCTTGACTTTATTTTAGAAAGTGAAGGCATACCACACTGTACCTGCGGAGGAATTATAAAACCTGATGTTATTTTATACGAAGAATCTCTGGACATGAATATTTTAAATAAATCAGCGGAATACATTATGTCTGCAGACACTTTAATTGTTGGGGGAACATCACTTGTAGTATATCCTGCAGCAGGACTTATAAATTATTTCAAAGGCAAAAATTTAGTTTTAATTAACAAAAGCCAGACTGATTATGATAATTTAGCTACTTTAGTAATTAATGAAGCTATCGGAGAAACATTAGCTAAAATAATATGAATTTTACTGTTAACTGAGATATGTTTCTTCAAATCATGCAATCCCCTCTTTTTAATATTTTAATTGAATTGAAAAAATTGAATGTTTAAAAGTGAATATTAAATGAAAATAAATAAAATATGAAGATATGTTAATTTTATCCCCAATGAGTTACATATTAAATTTAATCTTCAATTTTATCATATTGACCCTGACCATCAGTTCTTAAATGATATAAAACCGGGAATCTTTCAGAATACTCTTTTTCACTCATATATTCATAACCACCATTAATCCAAGTTCTCCACGGCCCATTTGAGTAAGATGATGAACCTGAATAAGAACCAGTACTCCCATAACTATAAGTCTGTGACTGACCATCTGAAGAAGAATCTAGTGAAACCACCCTATTTACAATAGATACCTTATGTGTGACATTAGATGAATCATAATTATCATCACCTAAGAATACACATTTTGCGGAATAATTTCCAGAATTGGCATTTATACCAAAACTAGCTATGCCTTTTTCATTAGTAGTGACATTTAAGTTATTAACATTACCCTCATCATCTGTTAAACTTATACAAATAGTTTTATTAGCTATTAGCTCCCCATCACTATCAGTTAGTTTAACCGTGAAATTATCACCATTATTTAATGTTGAATTCGAAGTTATAGTCAAATCCGTTTCCTGTTTAAAAATAGATGAAAAATTACTTCCAAAACATAGAATAACGAGCATACTTATCAAAATAATGACTATAATCGACAAAATAGTTACTCTTTTATCTAACATATTATACACCAATTATAATGTTGTAATTAAAATATTAATAAATATTTTCACATAAAACACAGCCAGAATACTTTGAAATTAACCCAATACATTAATCCAAATCATAATTTAAAGATTCTGGAACTAATTCAATTCCTTCAAGAGTATTATTGCATTTATAGACAAGTATTTCAACACCTGCCTTTTCAGCTTCAACTAAAGTTTGGGAAAACTTAGGATCATTTTCCCAGTTTGGCCGGAAATAGTTGCCTGCAGGATGCTGAATTAAGAAAAATACTACAGCACGATTTCCCTCATTTTTAAGCTTAATTAATTCTTTTAAGTGTTTTGCTCCCCGTTCAGTTGGTGCATCCGGAAATCTTGCCTCACCGTCAACAATCAAAGTTACTCCTTTAACTTCAATATAACAGCTGTTAACTAAAAACTCCATTCCACAGCAATCATCTTCCTGATTAGCCAAGTATATATCAATTCTTGAATCATCGACCTGTTTTTCCCTTTGGTGATATGAATAACCCTGAAGCTCTTTTATTTTGCCATTTAATATTGCATCATAGACAATGCTATTAGCTTCCTGTGAGTAAAGTGACACTAGCTCCCCTTTGTTTACAACAAAATGAAGAGTGAATCTGGTTTTTCTTTTCGGATTATCGGAAGGTTTAAGATAAACTGCAGCACCATCAACCAAAAGCTCTTTGCACCTTCCAGTATTAGGCACATGAGCTATTTCAATTTTTCCGTCAACTTCAACTTCAGCTATGAATCTGTTAGGTCTGTTTTTAAAAATACCTTTAACATAATCCATATTATCCCTTAATTACCTTTCCGATATGTGCAACTACATCTGTAGCTCCAAATCCATAACCTTTTTCCAGATATGCTTCATCTCCTGCAAGACCATTGATGAAAATAGCTAAAGTAGCTGCATCAAATGCATTTAAACCTTTAGATAGTAATGAAACAGCTATTCCTGCCAATGCATCACCTGTTCCTCCAACAGTCATTCCGGGATTTCCGGATTTATTAAGTTTAAATTTATTTTTCTGAATCACCAAATCTATTGCACCTTTAACCACAACAGCACCGTTGATCTGTCTTACGACCTGCTGAAACTCTGAAATATTTTCATCAACTTCAGCAAAATCATAACTGTCCAAATCTAATTTAATGTCTTTGCCAAAAAATGATTTGAACTCAAAAATATGAGGAGTTAAAATTACATCATCCCTATTTTTAATAATTTGAGGTTTAACCTGCTTTAGAGCATCTGCATCTAAAACCAATGGTTTTTTAATTTTACTGGCTAAAATATTTAACAGTTTTCCTGTTTCATCATTAATTCCTGCTCCAGGACCCAATAAAACAGCATCAGCCTTATCAACCATCATCAAAATTTCTTCAGCATGTTCTGCAGTTAAGTAATCTCCTTTTAATGAATTTACAATTAAATCCGGATGTGTTGAAATAGCTAAAGCTGCAGATTCAGGAGCTGCAACATAGACCAAATCAGCTCCTGCACCAATAGCTGCAAGTCCTGCAATACTTGGAGCACCCGAATATTCTTTACTGCCTCCAACAATTAAAACTTTACCGTTATTTCCTTTGTGTGATTTTAAAGATCTTTTATTAAGTTTAATCATGTCTCCATAATTTATAAAGTATTCCGCTTCAATCGGAATTCCAATATCACAGGTTACGATTCCCCCAACTTTTTCTTCACCTGCCTTGTGAATTCCTGTTTTTACTTTATGAAAGCTTACAGTATATTGGGGTTTAACTGCCACGTCATGTATCTGACCGGTTAACGGATCAAGACCAGACGGAACATCAACACTAACTGTCAATCCATTGGAACTGTTTATAACTTCAATAGCTCTTTTTATGTTTTCTCTTAATTTACCATGAATTCCAGTTCCCAAAATTCCGTCTATAATAATAAATTCTGAAAAACTGTCGCTATTAGCTACTTCACAGTTATTTATATCATCAATTGTGTTTAGATTATGAACTGTCAAACGGGAAAATCTTGGTTTCATGTTTTCAAGTATTTCATAGTTAGTTTTAGCTTCAAGTGAATGAATTCCGTTTTTATCTTTTAACATGTAAATATCAACGTCATATCCTCTGTTTAAAAGATATCTTGCCGCTACAAAACCGTCTCCACCGTTTCCTCCAGAGCCTGTAAAAATAATTATTTTAACAGGTTTTGAGAATGTATAAACAGCTATTTTACCTACTTCTTCTGCAAGAGATTTTCCGGCAGATTCCATTAAACAAAGTCTTGATAAACCTAAATATTCACAATTTAAATCTGTAACAGTCATATCTATAGGATCCATAAAAATCACCAGTCAGATATACATTTAAAAATTGTATTTAATAATTCTTTTTAATTTTAAAATTTAAAAATAGAAGTAGTGTCCATGTAAAATGGACACATAACCAATTTAAAGTGTTAAAATATCCAGTTATATATTTAACCAAATACAAAAAGTATGTCCAGCTAGTTAATGCCTAACTGGACTCTTTTTGTATCACAAAAAACTAACCAGACGAATTTGCATCAATATTCATACCATATATCTGCAAACACAGAGCATGCAATAACACCATTACATGCTCCAAAATATCTTATATCCCATGTTAAATATATAATTTCACTTGGATTTGAAAACAATATTTCGAAGTGAAAGCAATTTTTAAAAAACGAGTAAAAATTCAAGAATGAAAAAATTAAAATAAAAAAAAGGGAAAAAGGGACAATACCCTTAGAATAAATCTTGCAAGTTGATTTTGTAAGCTCCTAAGTTTCCACCGAAGTTACCTGCATCGATTTCTAACACTCCAGGAACATTACATGCTGCTTCAATACCTGCTTTCATTGCAGCACGTACTGATTCTTCATCAATACCATCAATAACAATTTCAAATACTCCATCAGCATCTTCCCTAATGTCAGAGTCAACTTTGTCTTTTAAAGTTACACACATTTTTTCGTTGGTAGATGCATTTAAGAATTTGTAATTGTTACAACCTACTTTAGAACCGGAAGCAACCATACCTCCAGGGAAAGGAGTGATTACACCTTCAACAGCTGAAATAGCATCAACAGCAGCTTCAGCAGCCATTACTCCAGCCATTTGATTTTCAGCTAAGATAAAGAAGTTTCCACCAGCTACACCAGCTTTGAAACCAAAAGTAGATTCCACTAAGAAATCACCAGACATAATTGGGATAGAATGCATTTTTCTACCGTCAATTTCTAATTCATCTTCAAATCCGTCACCGAAGAATTTTAATTTAAAACCGGTTTTAAGTTCTTCATCAGCGTCATCAAGAACATTGAATGCTGCAGTAGTAGGTGCAGTTAAAATACACATACCAATTCTTTCAAGAAGTTCATGGTCTAACTGTTTTTTAGATCCTTGACAGAGCATGATAACATAACCTGGCCTTCCGTCAGGAGTTTCAGTTGGTGGTACGTAACAGTCAATACCTGCTTCTGCAGGACATCCAATAACAGAAGTTCCGTATCCAGTAGCTTCAGTAGCTGCAATTTTAGCTAATCTTTTAGTAGCTGCTGTAACTAAAATTCTAGTTACTTTAATTCCAAAACCTTCTGCATAATTATCTTTAATTTCTACGCCATTAATTTCCATATTTTCACCAAATATTTTACAAAAAATCAATTTTTGCTATACTAAAAAATATAGAAAGTAAATAAAATAAAGTTTTCTATTTAATTCATTCCAGCAGTTCATCATCAGATTTATCATCAGAGTTTGAATTAAATGAAATTTTATCAAGAACTGAAGAACCATAATGAGGTAAAATCAGCATTCCTATTACAGTAGCTAACCAGAATGAAATTAATCTTTCAATTACAGTAGCAGCTGCACTTAATGACGGAGTTATTCCTGCCGTTGAGTAAAATAAAATCATTACCCCATCTACAGCACCAAGTCCACCAGGCAAAAGTGGAATCATACCAATTAAAGATGCCATAATAAATACTTCACCAATGATAACCGGACTTACATGAGCTCCAAAGGCTAAAAACACAATATAAACTCTTAAAATCTCAAATACCCATATGACAAAAGATAAAGGCAGAGCATGATGTAAAATCCTTTTATCAGAAATTACAAGTTTCATGGTATCCTGAAATCCATTAATTACAGTATGTACTTTTTGTTCCAATTCCATTGAATTTTTCTTATAAAATCTTCTAATTAATCCAATAATCCAATTATCAACTTTTTTACCGAATTTTGGATTTACAGACATATATATAAGTAAAATTAAACATGCTACAATAGCTATTACTGCAACAACCATCAATATTAAAATCCATAAATCCAGCTTAAAGTAGAAAGTTATTCCAATAATTGTCAAAATAGCCAAGAAAACAAATGGAAAAGTATCTAAAGCTTTATCAGCTACTACAGTTGCAAATGTTTCTTCCATTGGATAACCTTTATCTCTAGACAATATATATGCCCTTACAGGTTCTCCACCACCCCTTCCAGCAGGAGTAATGTTATTTGCAGCTAAACCAACCATAACAATAGGAAATAATTCCTTGATGGATATTTCAATACCGTCCATCTTGTTAATGATTTGCCAACGCAAAGTGTATAAATAATAAGTAACAACCTGAATTAAAACAGCTAATGCGATAAACCATAAATTAGCTATTTTTAAAGCACCTAATATATCACCTATCCCTACAAACCAAAGCATAATGCCCAAAATAAGAAAACTGATAAATAGAAATATTAATGATTTATGTTTCATGATTTCACACAACTAATATAGAATATACTTATTTTAAATTTGCTAGTTAATATTTATATAGCTATTTATTCAAAAACATTAAATGATGAAATATATAACTAAAACAGATTTATACATAGTTAGCCGATATTCAGGAGTAGTAATGATTTGTGTGGGATTAATGTGCTTGTTTCCATTATTAATCGATTTAATCTATTTTGAATTTAACTATGCCTGTTTTATTATTCCGGGAGTTTTTTCAGTTATTTTAGGATACATATGTATGAAAGCTCTTGATAAATACTCCAACAGCAAAATGAGATTAAAACACGGGATGATGATTTCATCAATTGCCTGGATGTGGGCAAGTGTCATCGGCGGTGTTGTAATTTCACTTGCAACAGGGACTGATTTTTTAAATGGTATCTTTGAAAGTACTTCAGCATTAACCGGTACTGGAATCACAATGTTTGATAATGTTGAAATATTGCCTCACAGCATATTATATTTTAGAGCATTTGAACAATGGGTTGGAGGATTAGGAGTAGTGGTGATGATGATTGGTATTTTAACAAGACCCGGTACAGCATCTGCTAAATTATACCAATCTGAAGCTCGTGAAGAACGCTTAAAACCAAGTGTCAAAACCACACTTAAAAAAACTATTGAAATCTATTTAATTTATACAATAATTGGAATAATATTATATCTTTTAGCTGGAATGCCTGCTTTTGATTCTGTCTGTACTACATTCTGTATGATTGCAACCGGAGGAATGAGTATTAAAAATGCAAATATTGGATATTATCACAATGATCTGATTTATCTAATTTCAATTATGCTGATGGTTTTAGGAGCTACAAGCTTTTTAGCACATTATAAAATCATTAAAACAAAAGGAAGGTCATTAATCCAAGATTTACAATTTAAAACATTAATCTGCATAATCACTTTTGTTACAATAATTCTTTATCTGGCATCACATATTATACCGATTGACATTTTATTTACAGTTACCTCAGCAATTACCACAACAGGAGCTAATGTCCAACTGGCTTCCACTATGGCAGGATGGCCGTCATTTGTATTACTTAGTTTAATGATTTTAATGTTAATTGGAGGTTCCAGCGGATCTACTGTAGGTGCAATTAAACTTTTCAGAATAATAACTTATGTCAAAACCATTTACAGACACATAAAAGAAATTCTTTCACCAGACGGCAGAATAATCCCTATTAAAATATCCGGAAGAAGAATATCTGAAAAGGAAATAGGAAAAACTGGAAACTTTATAACATTATATTTAATTATTATTGCAATAACCTGGCTCATATTTTGTTTTTACGGATATCCTCCATTTGACAGCTTATTTAGTATAATATCTCTTCAAGGAAACAACGGATTGGATGTTGGAGTATTGAACAATACTCTCCACCCTGTTTTAAAAGCAGTGTCTATTTTAGATATGTGGGTAGGAAGATTGGAAATTTACCCAATATTAGTCTTATTTAGAGGTATTTTTGAAATATTTAAAAAATGAAAATATTTATAATATTCAAAAATAAATTTAATGTATTATTAAAGAGGGAGAGTTGAAATGTATATTATAATAATGGGTGGAGGTCGTGTAGGCCTTAACCTTGCAAATTTATTAATAGAAGACGGACATGACATTACTTTAATTGAAAGTGACGAATCATTATGTTCAGAAGTAGCTGCAGAACTTGATGCACTTGTAATTTGTGGAAACGGAACTAGTTCAAAACTATTGGAAGAAACCAATATTGAAGATGCTGACTTTTTCATAGCTACAACCGGAAATGATGAAGCAAACTTATTATCCTGTATTTTAGTTAAAAAATATAATGTTCCGACAATTATTGCCAGAGTAAGTAATCCTGATCATGAAGAGGCATTTATGGAAGTTGGAATAGACAATGTAATCAGCCCTGAAGTTACAGCTGCAGGACTTTTAGAAAAACTTGTAACAAGACCTAATGTTGCAGACCTAATCACCCTTGGTGAAGGAGATGCTGAAATCTTCGATATGACAATAACCAACAATAAGGTTGTTGGGAAAAAAATAGGAGAAATATCACCAACAAAAGATTATATAATAATAGCTACATACCAAAAAGGCAAATTAGTGATACCTCAAACAGACAGTGTTATAAGCCGTGGAGAAAAAGTCACTGTTCTTGTAAAAAGAGGGGCATTTAAAAAAGCAGCTAAAAAATTAGAAAAATAATTTAAAAATGAGAATAAGACATTTCAATACTCTTTTTCCCATTATTGTCAATCATCCCATGTCCGGGATAGATTGTTTTAACATCTAATTTTTTCAGTTTTTCTACAGATTCTTTTAAATCAGCCCAGCTGCCGCCAATATCAGTTCTGCCAACGCCACCCTGACCAAATACTGTATCTCCACTAATCAGATTTTCACCATCCCATAAACAGATAGCTCCTTTAGAATGGCCGGGAGTATGAATCACTTCAAAATCTTTTATTTTATCTCCCTCTTCCAATTCAATATCCACTTTATGACAGTTAATTTTGGATCCGAAATGGCTAGCTACAGTATCAGGATTATCTTCTTCCCTTAAAGCTATTGCATCAATTTTATGAATAGCTATTTTAGCATTAGGGAAAAAACAATTACCATTAACATGATCAAAATGACAATGGGTGTTAACAATTAATTTAATATCTTCAGGATTGACACCATGTTCTTTAAGTTTAGAAAAAAGGTATTCTTTATTATCTCCAGCTCCAGTGTCAACTAACATATCATCAATCAGATAACAATTAGAATCTAAATTATAACCTGGAATCCATATAATATCTTCAGAATTCATAAAAATAGTATTGAAATTATAATATTTAAAAGTAGTTTTTTATAAAAATGGGGTCACAGGGATTTGAACCCCGATCCTGGGATGTCTCTTGCCTCAGTACTCCAATTGATCATCACAACGGATACTGTTCAGTTACGCGTATATTTTCTTCAAAGACAACTGGAGTCCCAGATGATGCCAGGTTACACTATAACCCCAACAGATATGTTATAATAACATACTATTATTAGTATGATTTAATTACTATATAAATGTTATTATCAGAATTTCATTTGCCTGTCAATACCTGTAATTTCATCAATTTCCAGGGCTTTTTCAAGGGCAAAATCTTTTTCAATTTTATAATTATCACTTTTAGTGCGTGGAGTTTTCTCAGGTTCTAAAAATAACCATTTTGTATACTTGAATTTAACTCCAATATATGGTTTAGCACCAAATTTTTCAGAAAACTCACATAATGCATCAATTTGAGGAAAATCTATGTAAATTTTATCTTTAGTTGTAGTTTTGACTTCAATAGCCAAATATAATTTACCGTTTCCAGCTACAACATCAGGCAAAGGTTTCTTAGTTGCACCTCCAGAAGCTGGAGCTCTCATAGCTGCAAAATCTCTTTCCCAAAGTTTATGCACTAAATCCCTTTCTTCAGCAGACCCTTTTTTAGCCATAAGAATAATCTCATAAAAAATAGTTTAATAATGGGGCCGGGGCCGAGATTTGAACCCGAGTCACAGGATCCACAGTCCCGTAGGATGACCGCCTACCCTACCCCGGCATAAGAAATAAATAAAAAATTGTTAGAATGCGGGAGCAGGGATTTGAACCCTGGTAGACCTGCGTCAACAGGTCCTAAGCCTGTCCCCTTTGGCCTCTCGGGCACCCCCGCTTATACAAAAGAAAGGATACATAGAAACCATTAAAAATCTTAACAAGTTTTTAAAATGCTCCGGCCGGGATTCGAACCCGAGTCTTCGGCTCGAAAGGCCGAAATGATTGGCCGGACTACACCACCGGAGCAATAAATGACATAATTTAATTGAAATGGGCCCAATGGGGTTCGAACCCATGGCCTTCCGGTTATGAGCCGGACGCTCTACCTGGCTAAGCTATGGGCCCAAAAGCGCCATCGACAGGGCTCGAACCTGTGACCAATCGGTTAACAGCCGAACGCTCTACCTACTGAGCTACGATGGCATATGAGTACCCACCAGTCTTAACCAAATAAACCCATTCAAATCAAAAGACTTCAAACAGTATTAATTAGTTTGAATTTAATACTATATAAATGTTTTGATTAAATTACATCTAAATAAAATTAGAAGCAAACTATAATATAGTTTGGATAAACTAATATATAACTTTAACTATTAATATTAAAACAAACAATAAAGAATAATGATTAAAATGGATTCTAACATATTTGATTTAATAAAAAAGGCAAATGAAACCACACTAAAAAAACATGGAAATGAAATCAGTCTTGAAAGAGCAATATTCCTTTCCTGGTGGTGTGATAAAGGAGATTGTGCTTTTTGTTACATGTCTACTCAAAAAGATAAAATTAAAGACCCAACCAAAGCTAGACGTAATGTACATAACATCTATGCCGAAGCAGAAATGTGTAAGCGTTTAAATTGGAATATTGAATTCCTTTCAGGAGGTTATAAGTCATTTACAACTGCAGAAATTAAAGAAATAGCAACCACCATTAAAAACATTACAGGAGACAGTGTTTGGTTAAATACGGGGATTACAGAGGAGTTGGAAGAATATGGCTCAGAAATAAAAGGAATTACTGGAGCTGTTGAAGTAGCCAATCCTAAACTACATCAGAAAGTATGTCCAAGTAAATCATTAGATAAAATAAGCAATATGTTAGATGTAGCTGGAGATTTAGGATTTGAAAAAGCTATTACTGTAATTTTAGGTCTTGGAGAAACATTAGACGATGTTGATTATTTAATTGATTATATTAAAGATCACAAAATTGACAGAGTAATTTTTTACTCATTGAATCCTCATAAAGAAACTGTATATGCAAATAGCTCACAGCCAGCTTCACTTTATTATGCCCAAGTGGTAGCTAAAGTTAGATTAACATTTCCGGACATTACAATAATCTGCGGAACATGGATTGATAATTTAGCAAATATTGGAATTCTTATTTTAAGCGGAGCCAATGGAATAACTAAATTCCCATTATTTAAAATGTTTGGAACAAAATATGGAAAAAGAGTAGAAGAAGAAGTTAAATGGTCCGGACGCCAACTTAAAGGAACATTTACTGATAAAAAACAACTGGGAAATCCAAAAAGTGATGTTAATTCCGAACTGGACAAATTTATTAAAAGATATATAAAGGAATCTTTGAAAAACAAATATTAAATTTCTAATATGTTAGATTTTGTTTTAAAAGAAACTCCATTAGCTAAATAAGTTAAAGAAGCACCACCAAATGTAATTTTATCCGGAATTACTGCATCATCACCAAAATCCATTTTTAAACTTTCCGTAGATGGAAGTTCTACATCAAAACTGATTGATTTAACTTCACCATCCTCAAAGTTTCCAAAATCATGAGTATAACATTGAGATAATGCCAACACATCTTCTATTAATTCACCAGTATTGTTTTCAACAATCCACTCAATATTTACTTTATTATCATTATCTTTTGATACTAATTTTTGTGTAAATAAAACTTCATCAGACATAAAAATCACAAATATTTATTAATCTATTATTATAAATACTTACATAATATAAATCTATTTTGATTTTCCAAAAAATTGGAGGAATTATTATTAGTGTCAATATGATGTGTGGACTTGAAATCCACGTACAATTAGAAACTGAATCAAAATTATTTTGTGATTGTCCAACAAATTATAAGGAAGCACCAGCAAACTCAAACATTTGTCCGGTTTGTTTAAATCAACCAGGTGCCAAACCATATCCAACAAATGAAAAAGCAATTGAAAATGCATTAATGATTTCTTTAATGCTTAACTGTAAAATCGATAAAGGTTTTACCTACTTTATGAGAAAACATTATGATTATCCTGATTTACCTTCAGGATACCAAAGAACTTCAGTACCTATCGGTTATGAAGGAGAATTAAATGGAGTTAGAATTAGAGAAATCCATATGGAAGAAGATCCGGGTCAATACAAACCTGACAGAGGTACTGTTGATTTTAACCGTTCCGGAATTCCATTAATTGAAATTGTTACAGAACCAGATATAAAATCTCCTGAAGAAGCAAGAACCTTTTTAAAAGAGCTTATTCGTGTATTGCAATATAGTGGAGGGGCTCGTGGAGAAGGTACTATGCGTGCTGATGTAAACATCTCTATAGAAGGTGGAAACAGAGTAGAAATGAAAAACATCAACTCCATTAAAGGAGCTTATAAAGCATTGAAATTTGAGCTTGTTAGACAAAAAAACCTTATGAAGAGAGGTGTCGAAATCAAACAAGAAACACGTGCATACCTTGAATCTCAAATGATTACAGTAGGTATGAGGTTAAAAGAAGATGCTGATGATTACAGATTCATTCCTGATCCCGATTTACCACCAATGGAAATCTCCGATGCTCAAATTGAAAATGTTTTAGAAATAATGCCTGAAGCACCACATAATAAAGTAAAAAGATTTACTGAAGAATATGGAATTGATGCAGAATCTGCTAAAGTATTAACTTCCGAACTTGACTTAGCTATAGCTTATGAAGAAGTAGCTAAACAAATTGATTCCAAATTTGCTTCAATGTGGATGAGAGATGAACTTAAAAGAGTATTATCCTACAACAAACTTGATTTTGCAGATAGTGGAATATTGGTTGAAGACATTGTAGAACTTTTAAAAATGCTTCAAAACAAAGAAATAACCACAAAAGCAGGGCAAAGAATCATTGAGCATATGCCAAACAATAAACAAACTCCAAAAGCAATAGCTGAAGAATTAGGTTTATTGGGTGTTGTAAAAGATGATGAAGTAATAGCTGCAGCAAAACAGGCTATTGATGAAAATCCAAAAGCAGTAAATGATTATTTAGAAGGACAAAAAGCTTCACTTAATTTCCTTGTTGGACAAGTTATGAAATTAACAAGAGGAAAAGCAGACCCTGGAGAAACTGTTAAAATCTTAAAAGAAAACATAGAATAAACAGGAGGTAAACTATGGCTAAAAGCAAGTCATTAGTTAAAGATTATATGACTAAAAATGTTGTTACTGTATCACCGCAAACAACAACATCAGAAGTTATTAAATTAATGAAAGAAAGCGATCACAATAGCTATCCGGTAGTAGAAAACAACAAACTGGTCGGAATGGTAACCTCTTTTGATATTGTAGTAAAAGACTGGGCAGACCATGTCTCAGAACTAATGAGTACAAAATTAGTAGTAGCTAATGAAAATTTAAGTATAAATGATGCTTCCAGAGTAATGTTCAGACGAGGAATCTCCAGAATGCCAGTCATTAATGAAAAAGGTGAAATTGTAGGCATTATTACAAACACAGATATGGTTCGTTCACATATTGAACGTTCCACCCCGAATAAAGTAGATTACTTTAAAAGTACTATGGATCAATTATATGGTATCAAAAGTACTTTGAAACATATGCAAGTTGACACTGATAAAATAAGGCCTACTCAGGACAGAGTTTATGCTGATGAACTTGAAGGAAGAACATATGAACTTAAAATGGGATTAGCTGAACCTGCAATTGTTGTTAAAACTGGAGACAGATGGATTTTAGTAGACGGACATCACAGAACAGTAGCTGCAAAACAGTTAGGCTGTAAAACAATCGATGCATATGTTATTGATTTAGGTAAAGATATTCGTTTAGGCTTAGAAAAAACAGCAGATAAAGCTGGAATAACAACATTTGACGATATTGAGATTATTGATGACGACAAACATCCATTAATAGCTATTACAGAAAGTATACAAGATAACGAGAAAAGTGATTAAATGGCATCAGATGAAATTATTAGAGAAGTTTATAAAGTTTTAGAAGAAAGAAGAGACAATCCTATTGATTCATACACTTCTAAAATAATGCAAGACAGTGATAAAAAAGCAGAAGATAAAATACTTGAAAAAGTAGCAGAAGAATGTGGTGAAGTACTGCTTGCTGCTAAAAATGATGAAAATTTAGTTTATGAATCTGTTGATTTAATATTCCACACTTTGCTTATCCTTGTTTACAAAGGAATAGAAATAGATGAAATTTTTGAAGAATTTGCACGTAGAAGGCATTGAACTTATAATTTAAGTTCCATATTATGCATTCCACGTTCAAAACTTCCTATTTTAACTCTTTTTTTATTGAATTCTCTAAATCCCATTCTTTCATATAATGATTTGGCACCTGTGTTTCTAAAATCTGCATCAAGGGTTACTCTTTTTAGATTATTTTTTTTAGCATAGTCAATTACATCATTTAAAACTTTACTGCCTAAACCTTTTCCTCTTTGAGACTCATCAATAGCTAGCTCTGCAACATGAAAATCTCCTTTTTCTACATCACACAATACAAAATAGTCTAAAATATCAACAATAAGCAATTTTAAACTGACTGTCTTCAAACTATGATAAAATGCTGGTTTTTTAGAAATCCAAAATATCAATAAACCAATAACATTATTATTCTCATCCAAAACAACTTTAGTATCATCAAATGATTCTTCCTTTTTTAACTGTTTTTCAATTGTTGAAATAGCTTTGTCAGAACTTTTAAAAAGCAAATCAAATGTTCTGAAATCAACATCATAAATCAGTTTAGCTACTTTTCTGGAATCATGTTTAGAGGGATTGAATGTTTCATAAATCAATTTATCTACCTTTTATTATAGTTAGAGCAAATACACCTGCACCAAATCCATTATCAATGTTTACAACTGCTATTCCCGGAGCACATGACTGAAGCATCGCGTTTAAAGCAACAACTCCCCCTTCACCTACGCCATAGCCAACAGATGTTGGAACGCCAATAACCGGAATATCAACCAAACCAGCTACAACAGAAGGCAAAGCACCTTCCATTCCTGCACAGACAATTAATACTTCCACACCTTCTTTAATCATGTGTGCTATTTGGGGAAATAATCTGTGAATCCCGGCTACACCAATATCATAAGAAGTTATTGCTTCACATCCTCCTTCTTCAACTATTACCCGTGCTTCTTCTGCAATATTTATATCTGATGTTCCTGCAGTTATAATACCTACTTTTCCTAATGTTTTAGGAACCTCTTTATTTCTGATTACCAGTATCTGAGCTCTTTTATTATAGTTTAATTTAAACCCGTCCAAATCCAAATCATTAGCTAATTTTTCATATCTTTCTGAAGATAATTTAGTTACAATCAGATTTTCAGGATTTTCACTATCCAAATAATTTTTGAGTATCAATAAGAGATCTCCGTAATCTTTACTTGGAGAAAAAACTGCTTCTGGAAAGCCTGTTCTTGAAGAGCGTGATTTGTCAAATTTAGCAACTTCATCAAATTCTAAAATAGTATCTGCCTTTAAAAGTCTTTCACATTCTTCAATACCAATTTCTTCATTGATTAACTTTTCAAGAATTTCTCTCATATTATCATAACTATTTTATACAATAATTATATTTAAATATATATTGACTATGATGGCAAAAAAGATTTTAACTCAGGGAATTGTTCAGGGTGTAGGATTCAGACCTTATATTTACAGACTTGCAAAAGATTTGAATTTAAACGGACATGTAAGAAATTTAGGAAATGTAGTTGAGATAATTCTTGAAGGAGAAAATATTGACTTATTTATTGAGAGATTACCTAAAGAATTGCCCCCAATAGCTAAAATAGACTCAATGAAAACAGAAGATATTGCTGTTGAAGGTTTTGATGATTTTACAATAATTGAAAGTTCAGATGAATTTTCAGGAGTATCTGTAATACCTCCAGATATAGCTATCTGTGACAGCTGTCTTAATGAAATAAGAAATCCGAAAGACAGACGTTATAAATATCCTTTTAATGCATGTACTGACTGCGGTCCCAGATTTACAGTTATTGACAGTGTTCCTTATGACAGAGTTAGAACTTCAATGGATGAATTTCCATTATGCAACAGCTGCCTTAAGGAATATAGCGAACCTTTAAACAGACGTTATCACGGTGAAGCCATTTGCTGCAGTGACTGCGGACCTCAAATGAAGATATATAAAGGATCAGAAGAAATAGACAGTGATAACCCCATTAAAATAGCTACAGATAAACTGAAAGAAGGTAAAATTATATCCATTAAAGGAATCGGCGGAACTCATTTAGCAGCTGATGCATATAATGACAAAACCATTAAAGAATTAAGAAAACGCCTGAATCGTCCAAATCAGGCTTTTGCTGTTATGAGTGAAGATTTATCCTGTGTTAAAAATTATGCCAGATTAACTGATAATGAAATAGCTACAATAACTTCAAATAAAAGACCTATTGTAGTTTTAAAGAAAAACAATAATTATAACTTCCCAGAGTCATTAGCTCCCGGTTTGCACAATATCGGAGTTATGTTACCCTACTCTCCAATGCATTATCTGCTTTTTGATGAAGGAGACATTGATACATATATAATGACCTCAGCCAATACTCCCGGGGAGCCTATGATGATTACAAATACAGAAATTCTGAATTTAGACGGAATTTCAGACTATTCTTTAATCCATAACCGCAGAATTTTAAACAGATGTGATGATTCAGTTATCCGATTTAGAAATGATGCTCTTTCATTTATTCGCAGATCCAGAGGTTATACTCCTGAGCCCTATAAAATCAATTATGAAGTAAATGATTTAAATGTACTTGCCTTAGGCCCCGAGCTTGATGTTACATTTGCAATAGCTAAAGACAATATGTGCTATCCTTCCCAGCATATAGGAAATACAAACAAATTAAAAACTTTAAACTTCATGAAAGAAGCTATTGAAAATATGGAAAGAATCACTAAAATAAAGGACTTTGATGCAATTGCATGTGATTTGCATCCACATTTCTTTACAACAAAACTAGCTCATGAATTCGGTGATGAATTTGAGTGTGATGTAATAGGTGTGCAGCACCATCATGCACATAGTGTTGCACTGGCTAATGATTACGGTCTTGATGAAATGATTGTAATAGCTGCAGACGGTGTAGGCTATGGAAGTGACAACACAAGCTGGGGCGGAGAAATATTATACACCGACATTAACAATTTTGAAAGATTAGGTCACCTGCAGCCACATAAAATGCCTGGTGGAGATATGGCAACCAAACACCCAATAAGAATGCTTTTAAGTATTTTAGATGATGAAGAATTAATTGGCAATTATGTTGATTACTTCAAATACGGAGAAATGGAAATCAAAAATATTTACAAGCAATTGGAAGCAGAAATCAACGTCGGATTAACAACAAGTACCGGAAGAGTATTGGACTCTGTTTCAGCAGCTCTGAAAATATGCAATACCAGAACATATGAAGGAGAATGTTCAATGAAATTGGAATCTGTTGCATATTACTCCAAAAATGATCTCGAAATTCCATTTGAAATCAAAGATAATGTATTAAATACCCGTGAAATCCTCCGTGAAGTTGTCAGATTATATCAAAAAGGAGAAAATAAAGCAGATATTGCAAATGCTGCTCAAAATGCAATAGCAAAAGGACTGTCCCAAATAGCTATTGAAAGTGCAGATAAAAAAGGTATTTTCGACATTGGGGCTACCGGAGGTGTCTTTTACAATGAAGCAATAACCAATACCTGTAAAAATTACATTGAGAAAAACGGATATAACTTTATTCAGCATAAGAACACATGTGCCGGTGACGGATCTGTTTCATTAGGTCAGGCTATTGTAGCTAAAACAATTTTATAATTTCATGTAATTTTTACATGATTAACTAATTTTTTCAAAATAACTTAAACAAACTTTAAATATTATTCAGATTATATGTTCAAATATGACATCCGAAATAATAATTATGAATACTGATGTAATAGCACTGGCTGCGGACAGTACAATTACAATAAATGATAAAAAAACATATAATGGAGTTAATAAAATATTTATGCTTTCAAATGATCCCCCAATGGGAATTATGGTATTTGGATTAGGAAAATTTGAAAATATCTCCATAGAAACTTTAATCAAAGAATATTCTAAGAAAACTGACTTTAAAAAGCTAAAAAATATAATAAATATTAAAAACGATTTTTTAAGGTATCTAACAGAAGTAACTCAAGCAACAAACATAAACATCTTTCTAGATTCACATTTGAAAAATTTTAAGCAAATGATAAATCAGCAGAGAAACTCATGTAATGAATTAGAGTTTTATCAATTTATAGAAACATTTTCTAATGTAGAAATATTCGAATTTTTAAAAGATATTTTTGAAACTGAAAAATACAATGAAAAGTTTAAAGAGATAATAAAAGAGTATGATGAATCTAAAATTAATTTAAATAATTTAAAAAAATGTTTTTGTTCCTATATATTTAATATATCAACAGGAATATTAATTGCAGGATTTAATAAAGAAGATATGTTTCCATCATATGTTTCATTTAATATAATCGCAAATGTTAATAATACACTACTTTATCAAAACATGGATACAAAATTAAATTATTCTGGAACATTAATAATTCCATTTGCCCAAACAGATGTCATTGAAACTTATTTATCTGGAATTGATGCTAATTTAGAAGATGAAATTAAAAAATATTTCGTGAACATTATGGAAAATTATATTTGCAATATGTATGACCACATAAATGTTGAAAAATTAGAAAAAATAAACGAAATTAAAAACCAGCTGACTAAAAACTTTAAAAATAATATTAATTCTTTAAAAAAAGATTTTTATTCTCCAATACTTGAATCATTAGATTTTTTGCCTAGGGAAGAAATAGGAAATTTAGCAGAATCTCTGATACAAATTACTTCATTAAAAAGAAAAATAGATTCAAATTTAGAAAGTGTAGGTGGAAATATTGATGTTGCCCTTATTTCCAAAGGTGATGGATTTATTTGGAAAAAAAGAAATCCCTATTTTGATCCAAAGATAAATCCCCAATTTTTTGATGAAAAAATGAATAAAAATTTTTAAATAAATAAAAAAATGAATTAATATATGAGGTGAAAAAATGAATCTTAAAAGACTCTCACGAGAATGGAGAACAAGAGGCATCGGTATTGACAAAGAATATTTAGAAAAAGTAAATGAACAAAGACACGAAGAATTAATGAAAGAAATAGAATTTGAAAAACGATGGAAAGAAATGGAAAAATAAACAACACAAAAAACTAACCCTGCAAAAATATTCATACCTGCTTAAACACCACAAAAAATAGCCAATAATCTTCTTTTCAAATCTGATAAAAACATTATAATTCTTTATCTCGAATAATTCTAAAAGTTATACATTCTTTTAACAAAAAATTTGACTGCAATTAACTTACAGATTTAAATAAAATATTTTTTAAGGTCAAAAAATAAAAAAAGAATAGATACAAACAACAGCTAATTTATTTATTTTTAAGAGTTCGCTCTAAAATATATTCTGCTCTGTTTTTAAGATTATCATATAACCTTATTTGATTCATAAGTTCTGAAATAGCTTCTGTTTGACCATTATCAATTCTTTTTTCAATATCCAATAATTTAGACCATTCATCACCAGAAGGTAATTGGGGCGTATTTAACATATCTTCACTGAAGTTTACATTAAACGTGTTCTTATTAATGGTAATATGAATATTAACTTCATGATCCAAATCATAATATTTACGAGGTCTACCTCTAACAATCTTTTTATAAGAAGAACTTAATATTCCAACGTTTTCCATAGCCCGCAAGTGTTCTATGATTGCTTTTTGACCAATGTTAAGTTCATTTGAAATTTCACTTACAAACATTGGTTCTTCCCTTAAGAGATTTATAATCTCCCTTCTTGTTTTACAGCCCATTACATCAAGTATATCCTCTTTATCAATTCCACATTCAGAATTTCCATAATTACCATTGATTTCAATTATAGAAACTGAATTGGTGTGAGGATTAGCTTTTTTATTTTCTTCAATTTCGTTTGTATCTTTCATAAATATAGATTATACCGAAACCTTTATATAACTTTTTGTTACTATAATAACATACGAGAAAGATAACTTTTTGTTACTTTAATATTTGGTGCAAAAAACTCTTATTAATAACCCTTGTTTTTTGAACCATTTTCCTATATGTCCATAAATTCCAAAATATGCCAATATTAAGTATCAAAAATAAAAATTCTCTACACAAGGGTTATTTAAAGAGTTTTAAAAATTTGAAAAGGTGACTGAATGGCTAATGACAACAATGAAGACCAAAAAGAAGAAGAAACTAAAACTCTTCAGGAAAAATATGATGAAGTTCTTGAAGAATTAGATTCTAAAAATAAAGAGTTAGCTAAAATAAATGAAGACCTTGAAAAACAGAAAGAAGAAACTCAGGAGTATATTTCACTATCTCAAAGACTTCAGGCTGATTTCGAAAACTTCAAAAAAATCAATGAGAAAAAAAGTAAAGATATCATCAAATTTGCCAATGAACCACTTATCAAAAATATCTTAGACAGTTATGAAGATTTAGGAAGAGCACTTGAAAATTCTAAAACTGAAAAAGAATTGAGAGACGGTGTTGAATTAATATATTCTAAAATTAAAGATGTTTTAACTAAAGAAGGTTTAGAAGAAATCCCTGCAAAAGGGGAAAAATTCGATCCATTTAAACATGAAGCACTTATGGTTGCAAATGATGAAAATGTGGAAAATGGATATATTATTGATGAACTGATGAAAGGATATACCTTAAAAGGTAAAGTTATCAAATACTCTAAAGTTAGAGTCTGTAAAAAATAATGTTTATTAAATTATTATACAATCAAAAAATAAAGGTGATTAATTATGTCTGATACTAAAAAAGAAAAAATTATAGGTATTGATTTAGGAACAAGTAACTCTGCAGCATCTGTACTTGTTGGAGGTAAACCAACTGTAGTACCATCTGCAGAAGGTGCAAGCCAATACGGTAAAGCATTCCCAAGTTATGTTGCATTTACTGATGACGGTCAAATGTTAGTAGGAGAACCTGCTAGAAGACAAGCTGTAACCAACCCTGAAAACACTATCAGTGCAATCAAAAGAAGTATGGGAACTGATTACAAAGTTACAATCCACGGCAAACAATATTCACCACAAGAAATCTCTGCATTCATCTTGCAAAAAATTAAAAAAGATGCAGAATCTTTCTTAGATGAAAAAGTTGAAAAAGCTGTTATTACCGTACCTGCTTACTTTGACGACAACCAAAGGACTGCAACAAAAGATGCTGGAACTATTGCAGGATTAGATGTTGTAAGACTTGTAAACGAACCTACCGCTGCAAGTTTAGCTTATGGTATCGATAAACAGGAAGATGATGATGTAAATATCATGGTATACGATTTAGGTGGAGGTACCTTAGATGTAACCATCATGGAATTCGGTGGAGGAATATTTGAAGTAAAATCCACTAGTGGGGACACCCAGTTAGGTGGTACCGATATGGATAATGTTCTTTTAAAATACTTATCTGATGAATTCGAAAAAGAAAACGGAATTAACCTTATGGATGATGATCAAGCTGTACAAAGGTTAAGAGAAGCTGCTGAAAAAGCAAAAATCGAATTATCCACTACATTAACCACTGAAGTAAACTTACCATTTATTACAATGGGTAAAGACGGATCTCCTAAAAACTTAATCGTAACTCTTACAAGAGCTAAATTAGAAGAATTAGTAGATGACATTGTTAAAAAATCCGGAAAACCAATGCAACAAGCATTAGATGATGCTAAAATGAGCAAATCCGACATTGATAAAATCATTCTTGTTGGTGGACCTACCAGAATGCCAATTGTACAAAAATATGTAGAAAAATTCATCGGCAAATCAATCGAACGTGGTATTGACCCTATGGAATGTGTATCAATGGGAGCAGCTATCCAAGGTGGAGTATTAGCTGGAGAAATTAAAGATTTAGTTCTTTTAGATGTAACTCCATTATCATTAGGTATTGAAACCTTAGGTGGAGTATCAACCACTTTAATTGAAAGGAACACAACAATCCCTACCAAAAAAAGCCAAATCTTTTCTACAGCTGCAGACAACCAACCATCTGTAGATATTAATGTTCTTCAAGGAGAAAGGAAAATGGCTGCAGACAACACTTCACTTGGAAGATTCCAACTTGTAGGTATCCCACCTGCACCAAGAGGAGTTCCTCAAATTGAAGTTACCTTTGATATTGATGCAAACGGTATAATCAATGTATCTGCAAAAGACAAAGGTACAGGTAAGGAACAAGCTATTACAATTACTTCTTCAACCAAATTATCTGACGAAGAAATCGAACAAAAAATTAAAGAAGCTGAAATGAACGCTGAAGCAGATAAACAAAAACAAGAAGAAATTGAAGTTAGAAACAATGCAGATTCCTTAATTTACACATCCGAAAAAGCTTTAGAAGAATTAAAAGACAAAGTAAGTGACGATGAAAAAGAAAAAGTTGAAAAACTTGTTGGTGAATTAAGAGATCTTGTAGCTGGCGATGACATTGCTGCTATTAAAGAAAAATCTGATGAATTATCTGAAGTAGTTCAAGGAATTAGTGCTAAAATCTATCAAGAAGCACAAGCTCAAGCTCAAGCACAACAACAAGCTGACCCAAATGCAGGTGCTCAATCTAATTCCTCAGATGATGATGACGACACAATCGATGCAGATTACGAAGTAAAAGATGATTAGATTAAATAATAACTGTTTTATTATTTCCAAGTAGGTTATATAAAAATCAGAATCAAAAAACTAACTGACTACGAAATATAAAACAAATTATTTATTCTATTTTTTATATTTTTTAAGATAATACTTATAAGGTGACTAAATGGCAGAAAAGCGAGATTATTATGAAGTTCTTGGAGTTGATAAAAATGCTTCAGAAAAGGACATCAAAAAAGCTTATCGTAAACTAGCTATGAAATACCATCCAGACGTAAGTGAGGAAGAGGGAGCTGAAGAAAAATTCAAAGAAGTAAGTGAAGCTTATGCCGTCTTATCTGATGATGAAAAACGTCAAAGATATGATCAATTTGGTCATGCTGGTATGGATGGATTTAGTGCAGAAGATTTCTATCAAAATGTAAACTTCGAGGACATATTCCAGGGCTTCGATATAGGAAACATATTTGATATGTTCGGATTTGGAGGAGGTTCAAACAGAAGGGGCAGACAAGCGGGACCTCAAAGAGGATCAGACATATACACCGAAGTCAAAATAACCTTAGAAGAAGCTTTTAATGGTGTAGAAAAAGAAGTTAAAATACGAAGAAGTAAAATCTGTCCAACATGTAACGGAAATAAATCAAAACCTGGTGTTGAACCAAAAACCTGTCCAACATGTAACGGAACAGGACAAGTAAAACAGGTAAGTAACACAATACTTGGTCAAATGATGAATGTAAGACCTTGTAGAGACTGTGGCGGTACAGGTAAAATCATTACTGACCCATGTGAAGAATGTCATGGAAAAGGTAATGTTAGGGAAAGTAAAACTATTAAAATTGAAATTCCTGCAGGTGTTGATGAAGGTGACCGTTTAAGAGTATCTGGCGAAGGTAACTGTGGAGACCAACCTGGATACGAAGGAGATCTTATAGCTAGTGTTCACATTAGCAGAAATAAAGAATTCCAACGTGAAGGAGACCACCTTTACTACGAACAGCAAATAAGTTTCCCACAGGCAGCACTGGGAGATGTAATTCAAATCCCAACTATTGAAGGGAAAACTGTTGAATTTAAAGTAACTCCCGGAACTCAAAGCGGAACTGTATTTAAACTTAAAGATCAAGGAATGACTTCAGTAAGACATAAAGGTAGAGGAAATCTCTATGTTACTGTAAAAGTTGTTGTTCCTAAAAAATTAAACCACAAACAGAAAAAATTATTAAAAGAATTTGACGAAATAAGTGGAAATGAAATCCACCACGTTGAAAAAGGACTTTTTGACAAAGTCAAAGAAGTTATCAATAGTTAGTTAATTAATTTTAACTAATTATCACCTCTCTTTTTTCCTACAAAATTATTGAATTTGTAATCAATTAAATAATAATTTAAACTACTTTTTTAAAAATTTATAATGATGATTTGATTATAATACTAGCTATTATAAAAAACTAGATATTTAAATTAAATAATGTATATGTAAAAAAAGAAAAAAGTAAGAGAATTATGAATTCTCTTTAAGGACTGATTTTTATTGTGTTTCCAGTTTGGAAGTCGTTCCAGTAGGAAGTTATGATGTATTCGCCGCTCATTAATCTGATTCCTAAGCTTGCAATACCATCTTTATTAGTAACTTTGTGATAGAATACACCATTTACATTAAATGATACATTTTGGTTAGCTAATGGCTTACCTTGACCGTCTAAAGTTAAAGCAGTGAAATTGCTGCCGTCAAGGTACTTCATAGAGAGATCTTTAGTTACTAAAGTTGGCAATACAGTGACTTTGTTTCCAATATCCAATCCGTCATACATTGTTGTAATAGTATAGTTTCCTGGTCTTAAAGCTATTCCTAAGCTTGCAACACCATTTTCATCTGTTTTTTTGTGATAGAACACACCATTGATGTTAAATGTTACTTCTTTATTTACTGCTAAAGATCCGTCTTTATTGTAGACAGTTGCTTCAAATCTGGAAGCATTTAAGTAGTATTTGGTTAAATCATTTTGAACAATTAATGATTTTACAGTTATGTTAAATCCTTTTTCTTCACCAGTTACTGGGTTGTAAGCAGTTAAAATGTATGATCCAGGTCTTAACATAATACCTAAATCAGCTACACCATCCTTATTAGTCTTTTTGGTGTAGAAAACACCATGAATGTTAAATTTAACTTCTGTGTTAGCTAATGCTTTTCCAGTACTGTCAGTGAATTTAGCATAGAATCTGGTAGCGTTCTGATACATTTTAACTAAATCTTTACTTATAAGAGTAGGATTAATAGTTACAGTAATATTCTTACTTATTTTATTATACATATCTGAGCCATTATATGAAACAGTAGCCTGATAAACATTAGATACTAAGTTAAGCCCCATTGAAGCAGTACCGTTAGCATCAGTGGTTTTAGCATAAGTTTGACCATTAATAGTAAAGTACACTGTTGCATTAGCTATAGGATTACCTAAATAATCAGTTAAAACAGCAACCATTCTTGTACCGTCTTTGTAAATCATCACAATGTCAGAAATGTTTAAATTAACTTTTTTATTAATATCTACAGTGAAATTAGTCCTGATTACCTGTTTATCATAATTACTGTCTCCAGGATAAGTAACAGTCACATTATAGTTTCCTGCAGTTAAATCTTTAATGGTTAATTTTGCAGATCCGTTAACAAGAACTACATTATAAACATTTTTATCTACAGTTACAGTAATGTTTTCTTTAAGATCTTTAGGACCATTAACAGTAATTACAACATCTTCACCAGCTACACCCGCATCAATATCTACTTTTAAAGAGTCTTTAGCTTTATTAACAGTTAAAGTAGATGAATTTGTAGTTGGAACAATAACTTTTGAGTCATCGACAGAGTAAACTAAAGTGTATTTTCCAGCATTTAATTGTCCAATGACAAAACTAGCTACACCATTTTCATCAGTAACCATGTAATAAGTTTTACCATTAACTTTCAAGGTTACATTTATATTAGATAATAAATTGCCTTTAGTATCCCTTAAAGTAGCATTAGCTATTATAACTTCACCATAATCAAGAGAAATATCCTTAACATCAAGGATTCCTTTTCCTAAAGAAGCACCACCATTATAAGTTACACTCTGACCGTCAACAGTAGCAGAAATAGTATAATTACCTTCTTTTGCTTCAAAACCATTAATAATATTATTAGCTATTGTACCATTAGTCATGCTTAAAGTAGCATTTGCTGCAGACATGTTGAAGTTACGTACTGGTAAAGAACCATTATAATCAGTAAAATTGGTTCCATTAAATACTTTGAAAGCTAAAACAGCATCCTGCAATAAACCTGTTTTGTTGGTAACATCTAAAGTTAAAACCAAATAATTATCTGGAGTAGCAATCTCTTTACTTAATTCAGTTATTACACTATTATATCCAGATGAAAGACGTATAACTGCATTGTAATAAGTTGCATTATTGCTTCCCCACCAATTATTATCTAAATTAAGAGTTATATTAACACCATTAACTTTACCAACTTTTACATCACCATAAATAACAGAATTTTTAATTATAATAGCATCATTTATAGTTGAGGAAGTAACCTCTACTAAATATTCAACATTATCAAAAATACATCCGTCAAATATTCTTGTAGAGTTAATTTTTTCATAAAATATATTTACAGATAGCAAATTGGAAAATGTTGAATTATATACATAAATATCTTTAGGAGTTTTTGACTTCTACCTCCTCCAACAGTATTCCAACTGTTAAATCCACCAAATACATAAGATCCCATAGTAGAGGATCCATTTCCGTCAACAGTTACATTATTAAAGACTATTTTTTCAGAACTTCCAAAACCAAGACAGGTTACAGATCTATCTCCCTGATAGATATTACTTGAATTAACAAGTTCCAAAGGAGTTTTTCCAGTTACTGAAATTTTAGTGTTTTCAAGAGTTATATTACCAATTTGACCTACATTAAAAGAAGCAATAACCCTATAATCCATGTTCAAAGAAGAAGCAGATATACTGTCAATAATCTGAGAATTATTCATGTATAAATTACCCTGATTTGCAATTGTTGAAGCTCTAGTTGCATGATTTGCTACAAAAGTTGTATTATCAATTGTTAAATAACCATCATTGTAAATTGCTCCACCAGCATATGCATTTTGACGTTTTACTGGGTCTGCATGACCATTATTAAAGAAATATGAATTTTTAATAGTTAGAATACCTGCAGAGTTAATAGCTCCACCATAATTACCTTTTCCATTAATAAATTCCACTGTATCAATCATTACATGAACATTTTTCTCAACATATAATGCAGATTGTGTATCTTTTCCAACTCTATTAATAGTCATATTAGCTATTTTAAGAGAACCTTTACCTTGTAAAGCTGTGATAAAGTATTTGGCATCAGGATTAAAAATTATTGTTTTGTTTTCTCCATCACCAACAATTGAAATATCCGTATTTACCTGAATATCCAAATCAGCATTAAGATTTCCAGTATAAGTACCTTCCAATACATGAACAGTAACTGTCCTAGATTTAGATTGAGCATATTCTAATGCATTTTTAATGGTTTTAAACGGTTTAGCTAAAGATCCATCTGCAGTACTGTCATTACCTTTAGCATCAGACACATAAACTGTGATATTATCTAAAATAGTATTAATTTTAACAGTTATAGTTCCATTTTTATATATGTAATTTTTACCATTTGCATCATAAGTTCCGCTTAAACTATATTTACCGTCTTCAAATCCGACATAATTATAAGTAGCTATGCCATTAACTACATCAGCAATTCCTGCATAATTTCCATCAATTAAAAATGTAACAGTGTTTCCACTAATAACTGCTCCACTAGGATGTGTTACTTGTGCAGTTAATTTACCTGCTAATTCTGCAACATTTAAATCATTGAAAGTAATTGTAAGTCCAGTTACATTTGCAACACCATTATTAGCAACAGGTGTGGAAATATAAATATCCTTACCTTCAGGAGCATTATTATTTTCAAATAAAGAATCATTAGAAATAGTTAAATCTGGAATATTGCTGGTTTTACCATTTGTTACAGAAAATAAATAAATAGCTCCACCCATAGTGTTAGCAGTGTTATCTTTAAAAGTAACATTGTTAAAGGTAGCTCCTGAAACAGTAGCTGCTCCACCATTAGCTCCTGAGTTATTTATAAATTTGACATTTTCAAAAGTTGCAACAGGAACAAAACTGCTACTACTTATGTAAGCATATACAGCACCACCATCACCAGCAGCACGGTTGTTTATAAAAGTATCATTTATAAATGTTGCTTTTGCACCACCAGATACATAAACAGCTCCACCTTTAGTTCCAGCATAATTTGAATCATAAATATTATTTATACTTATAATATTTTGGGCATAAACAGCTCCACCTTCAGCATTGCTATTTTTAGGATTAGTATTATTTATGAATTTAGAATTAGTAACAGTTAAATTGTTAGTTCCTCTTATAACTCCACCAAGAGTAGCACCTACATTATCTGCAAAATAGGAATTGTTTATTGTTGCATAACCTAACCACATATTTCCTTTATTGTTAATATAAGTTAAATTATTAAATACTAATTTTGAGTTTTGAGTATCTATATCATATAATAAATTACTATTAGATGTGGAATTTTTAATAATACAATCATTCATAGTTAATGAAGATCCGTAAATTATTCCCCAATTCCAATTAACAAAAGTTGCTTTTCCATTAGTAAATGTTAAATTAGTAAGAGATACATCTAATCCTTTATCAAAATAGAAGAAATAATCTTTATCCTGACCATCAATAATTGTTTTACCATAATTTTCACCAATTAAATTTAAAACAGCTATTCTATTATATTTTAAATTAACATTGCCAGTACCTAAATAAGTACCATCCATAATATGAATAGTAATGTTGATTGATTTATCTAATCCTGCAGTTATTGCATGATTAATTGTGTTGAACGGATTATTTTTACTTCCGTCACCAGTTGTATCATTACCTTTTGTAGAAACCCAGAATTCCGCAGGGGTTCTGTCAATATTGACAGTTAATGTAGCTGGATTGAAAGTATTATTTTCTCCATTATAATTACCGTTTATTTCATGTTTACCATTGTCAAATAATTTGGAAACAGAAACTGATGCAAAACCATTATCTGAACCACTTTCACCTACTTTCATACCATCTATATTAAATTTAATAGTTCTAACAGAAGAAATAGTATTTCCTACATCATCAGTTATAGTAGCACTTAAAGTAAAAGTAGTTTTATCAGTGAATACATCATTAAATGTAATAACAGCATTCATAAAACCATTATTATAAATTAATCCCATTTTAGAGGAAGAATTTATAAATTTGTTTTGTTTTAATATGTTATTACCTGCTAAATAGATTACTCCATAATTACTTGTACCAGTATTGGAATTAGTACAATTAATAAATACATTATTCATTATTTGACCATTATCACTGGAAATTTGAAGAGCGGCATCATTGTAATTCCCAACAATATCTTTAAAAGTATTTCCGATTATTTTAGCATTTTTAGAATTATATATGAATACAGATGCCCCGCAGGAATATCCTTTATTAATAGCATTGTAAAAAGAAGAATTACCTATATAAACATTACCATTATTGTTATTAAAACATATGTCTGGACCTTGATTTGAAGCAGTGTTGTTTTTAAATATAGAATTAATTACTTTTAAATCCATACCTTTAGAAACAAGAGCTCCTTGAGAGCTAGTTGCATAATTGTTTTCAAATACACAATTATCAACAGTTAAATTACCTCCACAATTAATCATACTTCCAGTATTAGCTTTTCCATTAATAAAAGAAATATTTATCAAAGTTAAAGCAGTATCTCCACTAACAGATTTAAGAAATGGACTTACACTTCCACCATCAATGAATGTTTTATCATTTCCCTGACCAACAATAGTTAAAGAACCGCCATATTTTTCATGAGCTAAATTAATATTTAAATCAGTATTATTACCTCCAGTGAATGTTCCTTTACTTAAATAAATAACTGCATTATCAGAAGCATTGACACTTGAAATACCCTTATTTATTGTAGCATAAGGACTAGTCTGACTACCGGAATTTGAATCATCACCAGTAGTATTCACATAAATCGTCTTATCATAACTTATCCCATCACCTACATGAGATGAAGCACTATCAACTGCCAAAACATCAGCAGAAGAATCCTCCTGAGCACTAACAGCACCAAGAGTCAAAATAGCCAGTAACAACATACCAACTAACATCAGTTTATTCAATTTCATTAAAATTTCACCAAAAAAATTTAAATTATACTTAAAAAATATCAAGTATAATTAAAATATAAGTATATTTAAAATAATATTTAAAATTTATTAAAATAAATTGCTTTTGAAATATGTTAAAAAAAGAAAAAAAAGTAAGAGAATAATAGAAATTCTCTTTAAGGACTTATTTTTATTGTGTTTCCTGTTTGGAAGTCATTCCAGTAGGAAGTTATAATGTATTCCCCACTCATTAATCTGATTCCTAAGCTTGCAATACCGTCTTTATTAGTAACTTTGTGATAGAAGACACCATTTACATTAAATGATACGTTTTGGTTAGCTAATGGCTTACCTTGACCGTCTAAAGTTAAAGCAGTAAAATTACTGCCGTCTAAGTGTTTCATGGAGAGATCTTTTGTTACTAAAGTTGGCATGACAGTGACTTTGTTTCCAATATCTAAACCGTCATACATTGTTGTAATAGTATAGTTTCCTGGTCTTAAGCTGATTCCTAAGCTTGCAACACCGTTTTTATCAGTAGTTTTAGTATAGAATACACCGTTGATGTTAAAGGTTACATTCTTGTTTACTGCTAAAGATCCGTCTTTGTTGTAGACAGTTGCTTCAAATCTGGAAGCATTTAAGTAATATTTAGTTAAATCATTTTGAACGATTAATGATTTTACAGTTATGTTAAATCCTTTTTCTTCACCAGTTACAGGGTTGTAAGCAGTTAAAATGTAAGATCCCGGTCTTAACATAATACCTAAATCAGCCATACCATCTTTATCAGTCTTTTTAGTATAGAAAACACCATGAATGTTAAATTTAACTTCAGTGTTAGCCAGTGCTTTTCCTGTACTGTCAGTAAACTTAGCATAGAATCTAGTAGCGTTCTGATACATTTTAACCAAATCATCAGCTACAATAGTCGGATTAATAGTTACAGTAATGTTTTTAGAAACTGCATTATACATATCTGAACTATTATATGAAACAGCAGCATTATAGATGTTAGATACTAAGTTTAATCCCATGGAAGCAGTACCGTTAGCATCAGTGGTTTTAGCATAAGTTTGACCATTAATAGTAAAGTACACAGTAGCATTAGCAATAGGATTGCCTAAATAATCAGTTAAAACAGCAACCATTCTGGTACCGTCTTTGTAAATCATCACAATGTCAGAAATGTTTAAATTAACTTTTTTATTAATATCTACAGTGAAATTAGTCCTGATTACTTGTTTTTCATAGTTTTTATCACCAGAATAAGTAACAGTCACATTATAGTTTCCTGCAACTAAATCTTTAATGGTTAATTTTGCAGATCCATTAACAAGAACTACATTATAAGATTTGCCATTTACCAATACAGTTACATTGCCTGTTGCATCTTTAGGACCAACAACATTAATTACACTATCCTCACCAGCAACACTAGCATTAACATCTACTTTCAAGGAATCTTTAGCTTTATTAACAGTTAAAGTTGAAGAATTAGTTACATCAGAAATAACTTTACTGCCACTTACAGAGTAAACTAAAGTGTATTTTCCGGCATTTAACTGTCCAATTACAAAACTGACAGTACCATTTTCATCAGTAACTAAAGTATAAGTTTTACCGTTGACTTTCAAGGTCACATTAACATTAGCTAATGGATTATCTTTAGCATCCATTAAAGTAGCATTAGCAATTACAACATCACCATAATCAGCAACAACATCATTAACTTCAATAATACCTTTACCAATACTTGCAACACCATTATAAGTTACACTCTGACCGTCAACAGTAGCAGAAATAGTATAATTACCTTCTTTAGCTTCAAAACCATTAACAACATTATTAGCTATTGTACCATTAGCAATACTTAAAGTACCATTAACCATGGACATATTGAAGTTACGTAATGGTAAAGAACCATTATAATCAGTTAAATTAGTTCCATTAAAGACTTTAAATGCTAAAACAGCATCCTGCAACAAACCGGTGTTATTAGTAACATCTAAAGTTAAAACCAACCAGGTATCAGGAGTCATATTAACAAGGGTTCTGTTTGCATCAACAACAGTAAATACTGGTTGAGTATTGTTACCCCACCAATTGTTATTTAAATCAATGATTCCAGTAGTTGGACTGCCTAAATTAGTCCATGAAACAGCATTTGGATTTACAATATAACAATTAGTAATGTTAAGTATGCCAAATGCATTAGTTGTTAAAACTTTACCTTTAATATCAATAATACAATTATTTAAAGATACATTACCAGATCTGTTTAAATTAGGTCTAAAACCAACATTGTTAATGTTATTGATGTTTATAAAAGTACAATTATCAAATTTAATAATATTTTGCCAGTTATACTCTGCAGAAGAACCATAATATGATCCAAATATATCTCCAGCAGCTATTGATTCATTGTATCTGAAAATACATCCATATGATTCAACTCTATTTAAACCAGCTAAATATATGTAACCTTTTTTATTTTGAATATCTGTTCTTCCAGCATCAGTTGAAGTTCTTCCAAGGTCTTGAATTGTAGTATTAATTAAAGTTATACCAGCATCAATTCCTACAATGTTTCCATAGTGAGATCCACTCCACCAGTAAGCTTCTTCAACTAATGAATTCTGTAAAGTCATGTCTTTAATTACAAAAATATTTGATCCCCTGTATGCATAATTTGCAAAGAAGTAAGAATTATTAACTATTAAAGTACCATTGTTAGTTAATCCTCCACCATATGATGAAAAACCATTTCTTACAAATGAACAGTTGTTAATAATCATATTTCCAGAGTTTAATACTGCTCCCCCAAGAGTTCCTTTATTATTTTCAAAGTAAATATTATTTAAATGAACATTTGAACCTGGCAAAGCAATAATAGGAGAATGAATATTTTTTACATTTTGATATGGATATACTGCACTAGCATCTGCTTTAGAACCATTAACCATACTCATATTTTCAATAGTAATTATATTACTGCCTTTAGCTATTGTAAAGAAATCATTAGTTTGATTACCGCATAAAATAGTTTTATTAACTCCAGCACCAGTAATTGTTACGCTTACAGTAGATGAAAGCTCAATATTTGTATTACCTTCACCTGAATAAATACCTTCCAAAACATGAATAAATAACACAGAACTTTGAGAATATCCGTAGTTTAATGCTTTTTTAATTGTTTTAAATGGTTTAGCTAAACTGCCATCACCATTTACATCATCACCTAATTTATCAGAAACATAAACAGTTACATTATTTTTTAATGGTTTTAAAGCTACTTTAACAGTTCCATTAATGATTTTATCACTTGCATCTGCAAATACATAATCACCAGACAAAGTATAAGTTCCATTTTTAAATCCAAGATAATCTAGTGATGCAATACCATTAACAACCTCAGAAGTTCCCATATAAGTACCATTCAAATAGAACTTAACAGAACCTCCACCAATTACAGCACCAGAAATATGAGATACAGACATAGACACAGTATCTGCTAAAAATTGAGTAGTTAAATTATTGAAAGTTATAGTAAGATTAGTTAACTTAGCATCAACATATTGCTTATTGTCAGAATGTTCTATGTAAATATCCTTACCATTAATTACAGCTGTGTTATCTTTGAAAATACAGCCAGTTAATGTAATATTAGAATCTACAGAATAATAATCAGAAGTATAATGAGGAGCTAAGTAAATTGCACCACCATAATTTGCAGAATTGTTTATAAAAGTACAATCAACAATAGAACCCATAACAGTTTGAATTGCTCCACCTTTATCACCAAAACAATCAATAAAAGTAGAATTAATCACATCACAAAGCATTTTATAATTATTATAAGTATTTGAAAATCCTATAAATGCAGTTCCATTATTTTTCTTGAAATAATCATTTTTAGATAAAATAAAAGAAAGTAATGAACCAGTGTTATTTATAAACTTATTATTAATAGAAATACCTTGCTGAGTAGCCCTAACTAAACCAAAATTATTTTCAAATACAGAATTAGTTATATTAATATAACCTCCTTCAAGGAAATAAAGATTATATGCATTATTTATTTTATTATTAGCTAAATAAGATTTATCAATAGATGAAACACCAGTAATCATACCTGTATTATTGCAAAATGTCAAATTATCAATAGTAGAACTTCCATCTATAATCTTACCACCATAAGTGTTAACATTGTCAGAAATTATACAATCTTCAATAACAGAAGGTGCATTAGTAGTTATTAATGAATATAATCCACTAATATATTTTGTTATAGACCCATTTTTATAAGTTAAATTTTTTAATACAACATTTGTGTAACTACCAGTTTTTAAAAACCAATTTCTATTTTGACCATCAATTAATACTTTATTATATCCTTCACCTACCAAAGTTAAGTTACCAAGATTAGAAAAAGTTAAATTAGTATTATTAACACCACTATAAACTCCACCCATTATATGAATAGTTGGATATAAAGATTTTCCAAAACCATAAGTTATAGCATTACCAATAGTTTTAAACGGATTAAGTTTAGAACCGTCACCAGTTAAATCACTACCACGTGCACCGTCAACCCATAAATCAATAGGAGTTTGATCAATATTAACAGATAAAATACCCGGAGTCATAGAAACATTATTACTGCCCCAAGTACCATTAATAACCAAATCACCATTAGGAACTAACTTAGTTAGAGATAAAACAGCTAAACCATTAGTAACTGCTGCCTGACCTACCTGTTCACCATTAATATAAAAAGTAACACCATTATATGCCTGAGTTTGACCTGAAACATTGTTTCCGTCTACATCAGTTACTCTACATGAAACTTTAAAAGTAGGAGAAGTTGTAGAATTATTTAAAAAAGTAATAATTACATTCATACTTCCACCATTAAATATTTGACCTTTACTTGCAGAAGTAGAATTAACAAAAGCATTACCTTTAACAAAATTCTTACCATTAATATTAATTACAGCACCATTTTTCCCATTATTGTTACAGTTGATAAAAGTATTGTTTACAATAATACCATTTCCATTATATCCGGAATTAGCATATAATGCAGCATCATATGCATTACCTGAAGTGGATATATTAACAAACCTATTATTCTTAATTATAGTACTATTAGATGCATCAATATATGCACCTGCACCAGTACAATAAGTGCTTCTAGCAATAGAATTTTCAAATACACAATTCATAAGTTGTGCATTTTGCATACTACTTGCAAAAATTGATCCACCATAACTATTAACACTATTATTCCTAAAAATAGAATTAGTTACTTTAAAATCATTAGATCGTTGATAAATTGCACCACCATTAGAACCTGTTGCATAATTATCCTCAAACAAACAATTATCAATAGTTAAAACAGCATTACTTGTAATAGCACCACCAGTATTGGATTTACCATTAATAAATGCAATATTTTTAAAAACAATTATAGAATCCCCACTCATTGATTTAAAAATAGGAGCCATCTGCTCCCCATCAATAAATGTCTTATCATATCCCTGACCAATAAAAGTCAAAGACCCATTATAATTTTTATGAGCCAAATTAATACTTAAATCAGTATTATTATCCCCAGTGAATGTTCCCTCACTTAAATAAATAACAGCATTATCAGAAGCATTAACACTTGAAATACCCTTATTTATTGTAGCATAAGGACTAGTCTGACTACCAGAATTTGAATCATCACCAGTAGTATTCACATAAATCGTCTTATCATAACTTACCCCATCACCTAAAACAGGAGATGAAGCACTATCAACTGCCAAAACATCAGCAGAAGAACCCTCCTGAGCACTAACAGCGCCAAGAGTCAAAATAGCCAGTAAAAAAATACCAACTAACATCACTTTATTTAATCTCATTAAAATTTCACCAAAAAAAATTTAAAATTATACTTAAAAAACATCAAGCATAATTAAAAAATAACTATATTTAATCTCATATTTAATAGTTATCATGAAAAATTGGCACTGTCAATAACTTTGGTGATGAATGCCTCGGAAGTTTCTCTGCACCCAGTATTTGGTTTTGAGAGAAAATCTTGTCCTAGCTCCTTCAAAAGTTCTTAATGTTTTTTTAATATGCTTAGGGAAAACTTTTTGAAAGAAATTTTCAATTTTATTACTTGTAGTTGGAACATTACTATTTTCAAGATGAAATGTTATTGTTTTAAAGTAAGGAATGATGAAAAACCACAATAAATTAAAAATAACTTTCGGCAAATTGTTTTGTATACTAATAAGATAATCTCTACCTTTTTTAGCAGATTCTAAATCATTAGCATCTAAAACATCAAAAACTAATTGTTTACAATAATTTAAGTATTCCAATTCTTCATCAGAATAATTATTTCTTTTTTTATCCTCTCTAATGTTCCTGTTTATCTTTTGTTTTGTGTGAAACATACAGAATTGATGTCTAACCCCAACTTTTTCAATTGCTGGATGATACTCATCTTTTAAATCAGATACAATACAAATCTTAGGCTGATTACGTAGGGAATCATCTAAAAACTTATATATAGTTCCAATATCCTCTGATTCCACCAGATCCATAGAAACAACAGAATTCAATTTAACATCAAATAAGACTAAAAAATAGTTCCAAACACCGTTAATTTTAGTCCAAAGACTATCAAACAAATAATATCCAGAATAAGATTCATTCACACTTATATCATCATTTTCATCAGATATTATGCAAGATTCAATACTTTGATGTGAAATATCTACATTGAAGAATCTTTTGAGCATATACTGAATTTTATAAATACTATTTCCAGAAACAGAGTATATTTCATTGATATATTCTATTACAGGCTTTGTAATATTGCAATTTTCATCAACAATAGATTTAATATCAGTATAAAAAATTTTACCACATTTTTTACATTTATATTTCTGAATAATACATTTTTGTTCTCCAACATTTAAAAAATACAATTTACGAACATAATTCCCATTTTTAACAACATTTGAGGAATAACAATCAGGACAAAATGCATATTTATATTTAAAATAAAAATTACCATGTTTAGTAAGCCTAATTAAATTATCATCCGAATTTAAACATCCATTGCTTAATTTCTCCCCATAAGATTCATATTCAGAAAATTCTTCAAAAAAATCGAAAAGTTTAAGTTGTTTATCCTCCAATATAGAACATGGAGCTTTTGTATTGTCTTTATTCATATTAATATATTAGCTCCACTTAATATATTAAATTTACTATCTTATTTTAAAAAATAAAACCCAAAAAAGCATTTAAAAAATTTTTTGAAATTAAAAATTAAAAATTCAAATCACCAAAGTCCTTGACAGAGCCGAAAAATTAAAAAAAATAAAAAAAATGTGAATAAATTATTATAATTTGTTCACTAAAATAGTATTAGAAGTAGCATAACTACCATAGACAGATGTAATAATGTATTTACCAGCCATCAAATTAATATTTAAGCTGGCAACACCATTAACATCAGTAATCTTGTTATAAAATACCCCATTAATGTTGAAAGTCACAGTCTCATTAGCTAATGCACGACCAGTACCGTCAACTAAACGAGCCTTAAACTGACTGCCATCCCTATAATTCATAGTCAGATCACTACCTTCCAAAGTAGGTAAAACAGTTACTTTTTTACCAACTTGAAGACCGTCAGGATGAATAGCTGTTAAAATATATTCCCCAGGATTTAAATTAATATTTAACATAGCTACACCATCCCCACCAGTTTCACGAGTATATAAAACACCATTAATGTTAAACTTAACTTTAGCATTAGCTAATGGATTACCCTGACCGTCTAAAAATTTAGCATAGAACTGAGAGTCATTGCGATAATATTTGACCAAATCGTTAGCTTCTACTGTTGGCAGAACTGTAACATTAAATGACATTAATAAACCATCATAAGGATTATGTACTGTTAAAACATATTTTCCAGCCCATAATTTAATACCTAATGTATCTATGCCCTCATCATTAGTTTTGCGAACATAGAATACACCATTAATATTCATTGACACATTAGTATTAGCTATTGGATTACCTGCACCATCAATTACTTTAACATGGAACTGAGACTCATTAAGATAATATTTAACCAGATTGTCCCCCAATATTGTCGGTAAAACTTTCACAATAGCTTTTGCAAATGCATTGTCTGATTCAGTAGGGCCATAATATGCACATAAAACTTCATATTCGCCAGGTCTAAGGTTAATATTCATAGTTGCCCAACCATTTTCATCAGTTGTGCGATTATAAGTTTTTCCATTAATAGTTATAGCTATTGTACGATTTACCAATGGATTTGAATAGGAATCCAATAATTGTACATAAAATTGTGTTCCATTACGATAATTTTTAGTGCAGTTTAAGGCAAACAGATATGTTGAATTTCCTGAAACAACCAAAGTAGTTTTTACAGATGATTTTTTATAGGTATCGTCACCGCCAAAAGTTGCCTTAATATCATAGAATCCAGGAGATAAAACAGTATCCAAAAATGCCTTACCTTCAGAATCTGTAATAGCATAATAACTTTGATTACCAACTGCAAATTTAATTTCCTTGCCTTTGATATATGTTCCGTTTTCATCAATTAAAACAACATAGTAATTACTGCTACCACTTAATTCAGAATCTCCAGCAATTAAAACTGTTTTAGTAGTATTGCCTACAGATTCCACATTCACATAGTTAACTCCATAACTTCCAAGATAGGAATTACTGCCTAAATAATAAGTGGAAATAATATATCTGCCATAATCTAAATCAAAGCTAAATATTACCTTACCATCTTTTGCAGTTACTCCTTTGTAAGATCCGACAAAATCACCATCAATTGTAGAAATATTAGCTAAAATAGTAGCATAATTAATAGGATTACCTAAAACATCACTTAAAACAACAGTGAAATTCATAGACTCATTATCATAACCATTAACATCACCAGATTCAATGTTAGTAGAAGTCCTGTTAGAATCAACCACCAATATATAAGATGAACCGGATGATGGAATATAATTTGGATTATCTATATGATAACTAATCAGATACTTGCCAACACCAAGACTTAAGAGTAAACGAGCTACACCATCATTATTTGTAGTGGCTGTGTAGTTTGTTCCATTTATATCAATCATGATTTGCATATTTTTAACAGCTGCATTCCTGCTATCAAGTAGTTTTATCACATAATACTTAGCTTCACCAACATTCATAATAACATCAGATGCAAGAATTGTAGTCGGCATACGATAAACAGACACGGTACTTAAATTTTTAGCAAACAAACCATAATATGGGTTAGTGTATTGGTAAGTAATATTATAAATACCAGGATTTAAAGTAATCTGCAAACGGCCATACCCATAAATGTCAGTAACAACATTGTAAGTTTGCTGCCAATCACCGGAAGAAATTGTAACAGCAATATTCTTACCATACAAACTATATGCATTAGTATCATTGAAAGAAATTACAAAATACCTATTTTCACCATAATACTGGACAAAATCACTTGCATTAATAGAAACCTGACCAGGTGCAGTTTGACTATCAACAACAATAGTAGCAGCACCAGTTGAATCAATATACCATATATCACCATCAAAATCAAAAGTAGCTAAATAAGTACCTTCACCTTGAGCAATACGGAAAGTTACTTCTCCATTACCATCAGTTACACCAGTATAAGTTTTTAATAAAACTCCTTTGTACAGATTTAATTTTATAGTTGCATTAGTTACTCTGTGACCAAACATATCAGTTAAAACAATAGTATAAACACCATTTAATGGAATTTTACTATAATGGAAACCTGAAATAACTGTTAAAACCTTATTAACTGTGATAGTTCCACTGCCTTTTGCAGAACCGTAAACATCATCACCTGCATAGCTGGCAGTTATCTGATAAGTACCCGGAAGATAATTAATAGTTAATCTAGCTACTCCATCATCACCAGTTTGCAAAGTAAAAGTATCAGACAAATTGCCCTGAGTTATAACAACATTAATATACTCGCCTCTAATTAATGTACCGTGTTCATCCCTTAAAGTGATGTTATAGTCATTTCCAACACCATAGAAAACAACATCAGGCACTTCAATTGTTGAATTAACCGGACGGATTTCAACATAAGATACAGAAGAGCTTGGCAGATACCAGCCGTCACCTTTATACTCGCATTTAATAGTATATTTTCCAACATCCAAACTTAATAGTGCATCAGCACGCCCAGTAGAATCAGTAGTAATAACAGCTGTCCTTGTTCCTCCTTTAGAATCAATAATAGTGATTGTTATACTTTGATTAACAATTCCTACCTGCCCATTTGTTAAAACTGCATAAAAATTAACATTTTTACCATAAAAAGTGTAATTATAACTAATCAAATAAGTAACAGATGGACTAATAGTAATCTGAGCAGATTTATTACACCCTTCAAAATAACCATTACCATCATAATAAACAGATATGTTATATACCCCTACAGGATAAGTTACTTCAAACTTGGCATATCCTTTTTCATCAGTTACTAAAGTGAAATACTCTTTTTCACCTTTTGGAGTTGTAATAACAACAGTTAAAGTCTGATTGAAAATTCTATGACCGTTTACATTAATTAAAGTAATTTCATAGTTGTTATTGTTTCCATAAAATACTACATCATCCATTACCAGTTGAGTGTTATTATTTCTAAGTGTTAAGTCTAAAAGTTGATTATCAATCCTTGCATAAACATTAAAGTCAGCAGTAGTTTCATTTTGAACAACATATGCATCAGCTTTATTATTTACAAGAGACGTGTTAAGTGGAGATATTATTCCATAATCTGATGAGAAATAAACATCTCTAGTTGGAAGAACCTTATCCAAACCACTAATATTTCCATTATTATCAATTAATTTATTTAAAGCAGCAATAATATGAGTGTTTGTAACAGCATCTAAAGACATGATTACCCAATTATCAAGAGTTAAAGATCCGATATGTACAAAAATCCTATTACCATCAGGTTTTTGATTAGAACCCCACCAGTTACTTGAATAATCAACTTCGCCATCATAAACAAAAATATCATTACCTCCGTAAGTAGCAGAATTATTCAAAAATACAGAATAATGAACAATCTTAGTACCTGCAAGAGCACCACCATAAGCAGCTTTATTTCCAATAAAAACAGAATAATAAACTTCATTAGCAGTAGCTATTCCCCTATATGAATAGGTAGAATCCAGATTACCTATACCTGAATTGTCATTTTTATAGAAATAAGAATTATTGATTAAATCAGCACTTACATAACAAACAGTATTGGAATCAAAGAAAGAATTATTTACAACAGCCCCTCCAATTAACCTACCATTATTTTTAATAAAAGAACAATTGTTTACTTCTCCATGACAGGTTCCATAAACACTGCGTCCTAATCCAAGTCCTATGCGATTACTTGCATAATAATCACTAGGTATGAAATTATTCTCTACAAAAGAACAATTAGTAATGTATGCAAATACAGTACTTTTAGATAAATCCCCAACTATATTTTTACCTAATGGAGATGAAGAAGAATAAATAGTAGGATTTAAATTAACAATGCCAACAGTATTGCTTCTAAATACTGAATTGGAAATAGAAATATAATTCCAGACAGGGAAACAAACATTGTATGCTTCCATACCCCTATAAGTGTAAATATTGCTGCATTTTTCAGCAGATATATTATTAATAGTAATATTGGCTCCGCCTCTAATTAATGGACCTACAATGTTTTTAAAAGTGATGTTGTCCACATATACATTACCGTTATTTTGAACACCATTACTTGTTGAAACAATACCAACAGAACGGATATCATAGAAATTGGAATTTAAAACTGTTAAATTTCCTCCTTTAACAAGAATCAATTCATTAGAATACTGTTTTAAATTAACTGTAAAATTTAAATTTTTAAGAGTCAAACAACCCCATTCTTTAACTATGAATATATTACGGTCATTTTCTCTACTTAAAATTACATTACCAACACCAACAATAGTTAAATTTTTAACAATTTCCAAATTTGAATTCCAATTATTTGTATAAGTACCATTTAACAAATAAATAGTATTTCCATTTAATGCTTTAGCTATTGTATGATCCAAAGTTTTATATGGATTATCATGACTTCCATCACCAAACCCGTTGTGTCCTGTTGGTGAAACATACCAATCATAATCAGTTAATCCTGTACCGACAATAAGTCTTAATCTTTGAGAATTAATTACAGCATAAACAATTGAACTTTCATTATTGTTTCTTAAATAATTAGAAAATGTACCATTAACTAAAGTTCCACTACTATAATCAAATTTACCATTTTGAGACTCGAATTTAACACTCATTTGAGGAAGTAAAGAAGGATTATCCAAATATTTCATGGAATCCCCATCAGTATATTTATTTAAAGTTGCCCTAAACTCCGCATTAGTACCTACTTTAATCGGAGACTCATCACATTCAAAAGTCATTACAACCCAATATTTAGTGTCTGATTTAACATACTTAAGAGAAGGTCCTTTATTTACCCCCCACCAATTATAATTTGCTGAAACATTATTTGCATAAGCACCATTACCATAAATTTCGCCTAATACAACAGAATAAGTTATATTAAGATTAGAATTACCAATATTAATACTGCTATCAAAATATGATGATTTAATAGTTGCATCAGAATTAAATAGAGAAGATAAACCTGAATAACCGGAAGTTCTAAAGTACACATCACTTATATTAACTACAGAGTTTTCTGCTCTAAAACCCGCATCAGCAGTTGTATTTTTAACTACCAATGTACCATTATTACATGCTAATTGCCCTACTTTTGAGTTAATAACAGTCATGGTAATGCTTTTAAAAATATCAACATCAAAATTAGGGTTTGAAGAAATTCCAAAAGTTTGAGAATTATTCACAAATAAATTATGAAAATTATAAATTGCAGGATTCTTATTTGAATAGCTTATAATCAATTTACTATTAACAACACTACAGCCTCCCAAATTAAAAATCATATCCGCATAATTAGAACCAACACAATTAGAAAATTTAGAATCATAAACTTTTAAGTCGCCTTCATTGTAAATAACTCCCATAAAAGAATTAATATTCTTAAATTCCACATTTGACAATGTTAAAAATCCTTTATTGTAAATAACACCATAATAACTAGAATATTCAGTTGTTTTTCCATTGACAAAGTTAATATTTTCCAAAATTAATGATTTGGACTCGAAAATATTAAAAAATGTACTTTGTCCATTACCATTAACTGTTACATTGCCCGTTAATGATTTAATTACCAAATTTTTATTTATTTCAATGTTTAAATCACCTGGACTGCTATAAATTCCATCCATAAGAATAACAGTAGAATTATCACTAGCCATATTAACTGCTTCACCAATTGAAGCATACGGTTTATCCTGACTACCATCCGGCACTATAGATAAATTTGCAGAAGGATTTACATAAACATAGTTATCCCCATTATCTCCAATAATAGAGTCTGTATCATAGTTATTTTCAACAATTACATTATCATCAACATTAGTACTGTTAAAATCATCACTAGCACTAGCTAAACTTATTGAAGACAATATAATCAAAAATAACATGAATATAAATGCATTCTTTTTAACAGAAATAATTAACACCTCTTAATTAAATTATACTTGGTTATAAATCAACCATAATGTTATTACTTTTAATAAAAAGAAGTATAAAAAACTTTCTAAAATATTAGAAAAAAGAAAAAAAGAAGGTTTAATTATTCATTTTCCCTATCTTTTCTGCGTTTATAACCTATAAACAGACAGATTATAAGAATAATGATTAAACCAATAAATGTAAATATTGTTTTTGGATTATCTAATTGCTTAGTCACATCCTCTTCATCAATCTCATATGCTTTAACATCATCACTGCTGGAACTGGATGAACTAGACTCTCCAGCATCAGATGAACTAGATCCTCCAGCACTAGCTGAAGAAGCTGCATTTGCAGTCAAACCTACAGTAAGTAAGTTTTCATTAGCATTACCACCATCTATTTGGCTTAAGCTATTAGCATTAGAACTGCCATTAACTCCCTGATTTGAAGTAGGATTTCCACCTTGAGCAGGTCCGCCATTAGGACCATATTGGCCACCACCACCAGGACCTAAATTACTTCCAGGACCAGGAATTCCACCACCCGGACCGGAAGGACCAGGACCGGTATTTCCACCAGGTTTACCTTGACCTCCAATTTGAGGACCAGTATGCCAAATAGGATTTGTCTTAGTAATCACTGTAGGGCCGGAAGCAGGCTTATCATTACCTCCAGGAGTAACAGTTCCGTTTCCATTTGGCTTGTCTGGTACTACAGTAGGAGCCCAATTAATAATTGACCTAACTAATGGCTTAAATACAATTTTATCACCTAAATTAAAAGGAGAATCATCTGGGACTCCTTTTTTACCATTAGATTCCCAGTAATTATACCTTGCATCAACATATAAATGTGAACTGTCATATACACTGAAACTTTCAGCTTTAGGTGCTTTGTTATTTACAATATTAGAATTGTGTATAACCATATTAGCAGATCCTAAATAAAATGCTCCACCTGATTCCAAACCAAGATTATTAGAGATAGTTGAATTAAAGATATTCAAATTATTCTGAGTGTGGCCATAGTAAACATATGAACCGTAACTGATAGCTCCACCATAACTTGCAGAATTATTGCTTATAATTGTATTAGTAATTAGGAAGTTATTAGATATGTCTAAAGCACCACCTTTACTTCCTGCACGATTATCAGTAATTATACAACCATCAATACGTCCATCATTTGCCTGAACAGATAATGCTCCACCATTAACTACTGCCTTATTATAACGGACAATAGAATCTTTAAGAGTGAATTTATCAAATGTTCCGTAAATTGCTCCACCATCACCATAATTTCTATAAACATAAGAATTCAAGTTAGAATTATTACCTTCAATAGTGGAATTAGCCACATTATTTGTAAAAGAACAGTTAGTTAAGTTCAATGAAGCTTTTGGTTTATATGTTGAATATTCACCATAATTTGAAATAGTTCCAATAGCTCCCCCTTTATAAGCATTATTATGATCAAATATTGAATTAGCAACTTCTAAAACAGTATTTTTGTTAAATATTGCTCCACCAGTACCTAAAGGAACTTCACATACTGATCTGTGTTCATAACGAACACCTTCATCAATAGACCATCCGGTAGAATACCTTTCAAGCATACAATGATCCAAATTAAGAACTGCAACATTCATGTAAAATACAGTATTATTAATTGTAAAAGATTTAGATGAATCTGTGTAAATAGCCCCACCATGAACACCTTTATTATCACGAATTACTGATGAAACAATAGTAGTTTTACCAAAGTCCGCTATAGCTCCACCTCTATGAGCATAATTTCCAGATAATTCAGTCAAATTAATAAATAAATTACCGTAATTTAATATAGCTCCACCTAATCCCGTATTTTTACAGTCAACAGTATACCAGTACTCCTTGCCTCTGTCATCTACAGTTTTATTTATGAAATCAGGATTACTATTATCAAAGTAAGCAGAAGAGTTGCAAATTATTGAATTATTAATGTATAATGTACCATTATTAACAAATAATGAACCTCCATTAACATTATGTCCATTAGATACAATTAATCCATTTATTGTTAAAGTACCATTAGTTAAAATAGTAAATAACTGACTATTATTTGCATCAATAAATACTTTACCCGGATTAATAGCTAAAATAGTAATATTTTTATCAATAACAAGATTAGAATCTTTAAAGGTTCCATCAAGTAAATAAATTACACAATGATTTAAAGATTTACCTAAAGCAAAAGCCAGAGAAGCATAAGGACGCTCTTTACTACCATCACCTGCAGTATCACTACCGCCAATTGCAACATAAAGTGCAAATGGAGTATTATCTATAACCAAATCATGCAATGCATAAACAGCTGCATTTGCACGTTTAGATCCATTACCACTAATAAGATAATTGTTTATGACTTTATTAAACAAATTCTCATTAGTTATAATCATAACTGCATAATCATCTCCTTTCAATGAATAAGAAAATATGTTATTATGAGCTACAGTATTACTTACTGATTTGCCAGTAAAGAAGACAGCTGATTGATTAGTAACGCTTGAATTTCCAGTAATGATTATATCATTGTATTTTATTGAATCATATGCAGAATTATAAGCATAATATCCAAATATGGAAAAGCCACTAATAGTTAAATTATTATGATTAAAGTTAGTATATCCTGAATCAATAGAATAAACAACCTTATCAGCTATTCCGGACATATTATTATGAGCAATTTCATTGTCTTTAGAATTTTTAATAATTACAACATTTTCAAGATTGCTGAAAGTCATATTATTAGAAATTATATGATTTGAAGAAGTATCAAGTAATTTAATCATTACATTACTTTTTCCACCGGATAAACTATTATTAATTACATAATTACCCATATCGCCAACAACAATTACACTAGAGTTTGTTAAATTATTATTTTTAATATAAACTTTAGAAACATTGTTTAATGTTAATGTAGAGTTAATTAAAGTTAAATTAGTAATATTAACTGATGAAGCACCACTATTAAGAATCAGGTTAACAATTGAACTTACATTTTCTTTATAATATGTGATATTAACTGGAATATCAATACTTAAAGTTTGACCTTTAGTTAAATTATTAAGTAGCAACACATCATTGTTTTTAATAATTTTAGAGTTTATAGTATCATTAAAGTATATTCCGCAATTATTATCATCAATAACATAATAAGTAACACCTAACTCAACAATAGAAGTATTATTCTCAACAAATATTGGATTTGTTACATTAGCATAAATTAAATTACCAGTAATATTTGTATTATTTGTAAATTTAATTAATCCAATAGCCCCTTGTCCAATACCTAATATATCATGAATTTCAGTAATTTTAGATAAATTACCGCCAAAGATATTGAAAGTGTTGTTTATAATAGAAATGTTGTCTGACATATATGTGCCAATACCATAAACACCGTTAGAATTACCATAAAGATAATTATTCACAAAAGTGACATTATAATTTTTATGCAACTCGATGAGATATGCCATATCCTTAGAATGAATAACAATATTATTATTAGAAATATTCAAATCATGGGGGCTGCCAATAACATTACAGCTTGCTATACCGTAAGCTGCACCATCAGAAATAATGTTAATATTATTTCCCATAATTTCACTTTCAGTTAAAACATCAGCATAAATAGCTTCAGTTACACCAGTACCAATCATGATAATAGTATTTCCGGAAATTCTAAATCCTGAAGACATTACTTTATTATAAGTTAATCTTATAGGATTATAAGCAGGCATACTAATACCATAAGCATAAGCAGCTTTTGAATTAATATAAATATTATTATTTTTTAGAATTATGCCATTGCATACATCAACAACTGAAATAGCTGAATTAGCAGGACTTTTATCCTTCAACATTAATGTAATATTATTGTTAGATAACGAAACATCATCTACACCATTTAAGACTATAGCTTCTTTATTCATATTATAGAAATTAAAATCACGAATTAATGATCCGCTAGCATCTCCACTTAATGAAATAGTAACATTAAATAAAAGATTGCTTTGTTTATTACTAATAATATTGATTTTTTCTGTTATGAATACATCCTTGTTAGATAAGAATGTAAAGAAGATTACTTTAGTCTTATTTGCTTCAAAAGTATAATTCAAATAACCTCTTTCATCAAAGTATTTGTAGAAATTGTCATCATTAATAACTAAAGCTGTTGCATCATAAATAACCCCATTAATCATGTTGTCAGAGTTATTGTCTGCAAGTTCATCAGTAATCTCTTTGTAGATACCAACACTAGCATTAGTTTCAATTACATTACCTGATATGGTAGTTTTATAGATTAAACCTTTAATAGAAATACCATAACTTTCACTGCGAATAACATTGTTTAAAATATTATTATAATAATATCTCATGACATTTGATGTGGAAGTTACAGATATACCTACAGCATGAGTATCAATCATATTATTTGAAATAGTATTGTTACATCCAATAAATGTAATAGCATTATCATGATTAACTTTAATTTTATTATCATGAACATAAGAACAATTATCAGTGATACTAATACCTACACCATAATTCTTAATATTAACAGTATTGTTAAAAGCTTCAGTATAATTACTTAAACCGATAGCACAATAAATATCTGTAAATGTTACATTATTATGTGCAACAATAGCAGAATATCCTTTTTCACCATTAACTAAAATACCATTACCCTGACTAGTTCCAGTTACGTTATTATAGGTAACAGATATATTCTTACCCATTGCAGAAACTGAAATACTGCTTTCTATAATAGTATTATTATATACTGTAGCATTATCTGAATATAAGCTAATACCATAACTACCGCGAATAATAGTATTATTAGCAATAGTTGTGTTGATATGGTTTTCATAAACTAACTGTAAAACAATAGACATTGCCCCATTACAAAATGCTTTAAGGTAATTATCTGAAATAACGTTACCCAAACATAACGGAGATCCACCATAATCTGCATGTCCAAAGGGATTAAAGTAAATCAGATTACTGACTATCAAATCATTATAATCCAGAGTTTCCAATTTATTTTTAGAAATTATATTATAATGACATTGACCCATAACCATTACACAGGTAATGTAAGTACTCATATCATTACCAATAATTCTATTATAGCTAGACCATCCCATAGGCATTGCATAAACACCTGCAGCATTAGCTATTCTAATTGTATTGTTAACAATTGTATTATTGTTAGATTTAGTTATCCAAATACCGTGTAACTGACCTACATATATTCCATTAATAGATAATGCACCTTTAGTATTGTTAATTGTAAGTCCTGAAACTGTAGATCCGTCACTACCTTTAACTAAATGAATAAATCCATTTGAAATTTTAGAAGTATTATCTAAAGGCATTAAAGTTAACTGACGATCAATAACAAAACCCCTATCAGATATATTGCCTATTTTTAAAGTATCTCCAGCTACAATTCCTGATTCATTTTTGATTTGACCATTGAATTTGTAGAAATAATTATCATAATTATTTTGAGTAATTTCAATAGTTTTGCCGCCAATAATTGGGCTTAAAACAATATCCTGATTACCAATATCCAAATTATTAGATTCATGGTTAATAATTACATTGTTATTTTGTTCCAAAACAATTGTAGAATTATCAGTATCATCTATTGCACTAACTGCACTTAATGATAAAATAAAACAACAAATCATTACCAAAATCAACATACCCTGTTTTTTAATATTTTCACCTCCCTTTAAATTAATTAAATAAAATCATAGTCCAACAAAATAGAATAAAAATATTATTAAATTGACTATGTTATAAATATCTGACATGATATATATTTAAATTTTTATACAATTTTTAAAAAGCATATCTGAATAAAAACAAATAATATAAAAATTTGATGAAAAGTTAATTAAACAATTAAAAAATATTAATAATATTCAAAAAAAGAAAAAAGTAAGTAAATAAAAGTTATTTACTTATTGTCTAATAGTAATAGTGTTTCCAATTTGTAAATTCTCCCAGATAGAAGTAATAATATATTTACCGGACAATAATCTGATACCTAAAGAAGCAATACCATTACTGTCAGTTACTTTATTATAGAATACACCATTAACATTAAATGTTATATTTTGATTTGCATAAGGTTTACCTTGACCGTCAATTAATGTAGCTGTGAATTTGCTGCCGTCATTATACTTCATGTCTAAATTATCAGTAAACATTACATTTTTAACTGTAATTTTATTGGAAACCATACAGTCCTTGTATATTGCAGTAACAATGTAGTCTCCCGGAAGTAAACCAATTCCTAAAGTAGCTACACCATTTGCATCAGTTGTTTTAGTGTAGAATACACCGTTGATGTTAAATGTTACTTTTTCACCAGCTCCTGCAACACTACCATCCTGTTTAATTACTTTAACTGAATATGCAGATGCATTTTTAAAGTATTTTACAAGATCATGGTTTTCAGTAAGTAAAGATAAAACTGTAACTGTGTTACCTTTCTGTTCTCCATTAGGACCAACAGCTGTAATAATGTATTTGCCAGGATATAACTGAATATTTAAACCAGCAGTACCGACTGCATTGGTTTTTTTAGTATACCATACACCATTAATATTAAATTTAACTTCAGTATTTTTTAATAAATTACCATGCCCATCATAGAATACAGCATAATATTGAGTGTCGTTTCTAAACATTTTAGTAACATCCCTACTTGAAATAGTAGATTTTATTAAAACATTTACTTTAGCATCACTGCCCCACTGTTTAGCATTGGAATCAAATTTGATGTAAACTGAATATTCGCCAGCTACTAAATTAAGACCCATTGAGAATTTACCATCTTTATCAGTGGTTTTAGTGTAAGTTACACCATTAATAGTTATTTTTACATCAGCTCCGGCAATTGCATTACCGTTTAAATCTTTAAGAGTTCCTTCTAAACGGGTTCCGTTTTTATAATACATTACAACATCTTTAGCTGAAATTACAGTATAAACCATATCTCCGATAGTTAATTTTGAAGTAGCAGAACTGCCTAAGAAGTAATTATTTTCACTAGCATTGGCAGATATTGGATGTGATCCTGTGAAAGATTTAGGTATTTCATAAACAAATTTAGCTATTCCGTTTTCATCACTTACAGCTTTTCCGGCATATCTTCCATCAGTGAAGAATTCAACAGTAATTCCGCTTACACCATAGCCTAAAGCATTTTTAACAGTAGCTGTGAAATAAACTTTATTACCTGCTTTTCCAATTACTTCATCTACTTTAATGTTTAATTTTCCTTTAGTTACAATTAAATTAGCAGTTGCATTAACTGATTTATAATTAACTTTAGATAAAACAGCAGTAATTGAGTAATATCCAGGAACATAGGACTCATTTAATTGATATTTTAAAGTAGCAACACCATCATTGAAAACAGCACTTCCAATTTTTACACCGTTTATGTAGAATGCTGCTTGAGCTGCAAGACCTCCGGTGTATGGAAGTTTAGCAGTTATTTTAATGGTTGCATTGTCTAAATAAGATACAGTTACATCTGCAAATACAACATTTTCAAAGATATATTTGTAATTATTGTTGACAATATTGTTTTTACTATTATTTACACCGTCATTTCCACTGCCTTCTTTTCCAACCAAGTAATTGTTAGTAATAGTATTGTTAACAGATTTAGTATCTAAATCTACAGGATAACCTACATTAGATACAATTTCATTATTATCTATTATATTACCAGTTGAAATAGCTACAAAACGAATTCCTGCATTTCCTTCTTTAATTGAATCATAATTTTTAAATGAAATTGCTTTACCATTACCATTGGAAGTTATTTTATTATTGGAAATAACATTATTACTTGATGCATAACCTGCAAATCCATAAACCATATTTCCAGTTCCAGAAATAATATTTCCGGAAATTTTATTGTTGTTGGAAGAATAAGCTTCCATTCCGTAAATAACTTCTGCAGCTGCATTAACTTTATTGTTTACAATAGTGGAAGATTGAGATAATTCTAAAGTAATACCATAATTTACATTATCTGCTGAAATTTTTACATCATTATCTTTAATTAAATTATTTTTTGAATTATAACCTGCTATAATACCGGTTGCAAAATAATTTCCGATAACTTCCACATTATTGTCAACAAATTTATTATTTGAAGAATATTTAGAAGATCCTGAACCGGTTTCAGATCCGATTACACCCATACCATATAAATAATTGTCTTTTCCTTCAACATGAATATTGTTTCCAGAAATAATATTGTTACTTGAATCAAAGTAGAAATCAATACCTACTAATGAATTAGTGGAAAAATTACCATTAACAGTAGCTCTAGGTTGATTTACTAAAGATTTAACAGTTACATTATTGTTTAATACTTCATTGTCAGAAGAATAAATCATTAAAATACCATAGGTTCTGAAAATTTCTTTAACATCATTTTTACCGTCAATACATTTTGAAGCTTCATATAAATGTAATTCACCAGTTCCTAAAGTATTAATTACGTTTCCAGAAATAGCACAATTTTCTGCACCATATCCGAGAACTGTGTAAGTTAAATAATTACCGTGAGAGTAAAGAGTGTTATTTACAACTTCAACATTACCTGATCTGTAAATATAAATAGCATATGCTGCATTCGGATCAACAACACTAATATTATTGTTTAATATCATTACCTGATTAGTATCAACTACATTAACTCCCCATCTATTTAAAGAAGAAGAGTTTTTATTAATGATAGTTACATTTTCAATCCATACATGATTTGTAGTTACTTTAAACATTGAATCAGTAAAAACAGCATTTTTACCAAGGATTTTAATACCTTCAGTAATAAGCATTATTTTATTGTTAAAGTTTCCAACAAAGTTTAAAGTATCTCTCATTTTAATAGCTGAATTTAAATTACCGTTTTCATCAAAGAAACTAGAATAATTACTTTCCGTAACTGTGTAAATTGTACCATTAAAAACATACACCGGTTTTGATGGATCTACAGCCCCTTCAGGAGTTAATATTAAAGAACCATGACAGTTGTTGTTTGAAATTGTGTAAGTATCTTTATCTGCTTCAGCAGCATCAATTGCATATTTATTAGTAGTAGTTATGTCATTACCTGTAATAACAATATTTGCAGGGAATTTAGTGCTGGACACTTTTTTAAGTAAAACACCAACACCAGTATTGGAAACTATATTATTATTTGTAACAGTTAAATAATCATATTTACCCATTTGAAAAATACCTGCAGAAGTATTGGTAGTTACATTATTATTTTTAATTGAAATATAATTACCTTCTGCCTGAATTCCATAACCTTTACCATGAACGTCAACAACATTATCAGTTACATTGGAATAATCTCCTGCAAGAATTCCAGCACCAATAAGTAATGCATTTTGAATTATATTATTGGAAACTAAAGAGGAATTACCTACAGCAATTGCATAGTCCCCACCTACAGTTTCATTAGTGTTGAAATCTTTACCTGTAGCATTGATAATTTTATTATCAGTTACAATAGTACCTACACCAGTAGAAGAAATGGATCTGTAATTACCGATGATAGTATTGGAACTTGCATTGTTATAATTTCCCATAAGCTGGATAGCATAATTCCAGGAAGTTGGAAGAACAGTTGCTTTTATAGTATTGTTGAAAATAACATTATAATTAGATATAGCTCCAACAAAAGCTCCCCCACCATAACTGGACAAATAAATTCCATTTGCATCATCAGTGTATAAATAATTATCAGCTATGTAATTGTAATGAGCACCACCAAGTACAATTAAAGAAGTAGACCTGGAACCATGCCCATAAGTTGCTCCATAAGTAGCTAATACATTGTTTGTAATATTATTATAATTAGAACCTGGATTTAAAGTAATAGGGAAAGAACTTGGACCGGAATTGTTTATTTTATTATTGAAAATATTACATTTGGTAGCCTCATTAAGGAATATTCCCTGAATATCAGTACCTTTATTTGCAATATTTAAGTTAGATACGCTACTTCCAGAGGATTCTTTTAAAAGAACCACAGTACAATCCTGCATTTTATTAGTTGATGTACCTACAACATTTAAAGGTTTATTTAAAATAAATTTTTTATCAGCGAAAGTTCCATCTAAACTCATAGTATCTCCAGAATTAACAGAAGAAGATTTAAGATTACCTTCATCATCAAAATAAGTACCATAATTAGATGAACTTACTGTATGAGACGCAGGTGCAGCTATAACACCACTATCAGAATAGTAATTATAACTAACTGGCTCATAAGATACCATACTATCTGAAATTATATTATCATCAACTGTTGCATTAACATCTTCAGCAGCACTAACTGCTCCGAGAGATACAAAAATCAATAATAATAAAATTAAAGAAAATTTAATATTTTTTACCATTTTATATCACATCATTAATTATATTAAATATAATTTAAGCAAAGTTCAATAAAGTATACCTTGCAAAAAATACATTATAATTAAAGATATGGTAAGGGAAAATATTTAAAAATTACTATAAAAAAAGAAATTAAATGAAGAATGATTTAATAATCATCTTCATCGTTTTCGTGTTTGTTTCTAGCATACCCGACGACAAATATTGCAATCAAACAGATTACTGCAATAATAAGTACAACAGGAGTACTTGATTGACCAGCTGCAGATTTAGATGCAGAACTTTTAGAAATTTCATGAGCAGTAGCTCCAGATTGACCTTTAGATGAATCTGATTGTGAAGAAGCATCTTTAGATTGAGGTGATGCAATTTTTGCATCAGCCGGATCAACAGAAGTATCTAATCCAGCCGCAGTTGCCCCACCAGCTTCACCACTGCCACTTTGATCATTATTAGTAGTTCCATTTACCAAGACTTGGTCATTATTATTATCATCAGTATCTGAAGTATCTCCATTTGAATCATCAGGATTAGAACTATCAGAGCTACTGTCATCTTTGTAAAGAGGATCAGTTAATGTAGCTTGAGCCAATATTTGAGAATACTTAGCTTTATCAGCAGAAGATAATGAACTAGACTGTATAAGTTTCATGTTGAAATCCAAATTCTTACATGTGTGGTGACAACAAGCAACACCATACTGAATAGCCATTTGAATCATATTATCTGCTAATTTAGTCACCATGTCTGGACTAGCATCCCATTTACCTTGATAATTTAAATACATCATCCATGCAGCCATAGATTGCCAAGCAGCTGCTTGAGCAACATTACCTACACCACTTGCAAGACCCAAATAAGTATTAGCTATTTCATTACCTAATTGAGTGTTTAAATTCTTATTAGCTACAATCAAACCACCATATAAATTTTGCATTTGAGCAGCATAGGATAATGAACCTGCACGTGTACTGAATAATGCATTATAATATAATGGATTTAATATTTTACTACGAATTTCAAATTCAAGCTCTTCATCGTAAGTTCTACTAATATAGTCATTTTTATTCCTTATATCTACAAATGCAGTGTCAGGTTTAGCACCTAACTGTTTAGCTGCATTGTATAAACCACCAAACCAATCATAGTAATCATCAGAATCGAAGAATCTCCAAGTACTATCAAAGTTTTGAGTAATCAAATCAACTTTACCAAGCAAGTATTCATAGTTTTTCCTTTCGTTGTTAATTACGATATTACCATGTTCATCAAGAGTCCAGGAATAAGATACTCTGCTAAGATAAATATCCGCTAAATCTGAATTAATTGTAGTGATATTCCAGTTTGCAGTATTTGGTATAAGAGAATTCATACCAGTACCTTCCAAAACAGCACCCGGAAGACCAAATAACCTGTCAGTCATCGGATTTTCAGCATAATGCTTTTTCAGGAAGTTGTTTGAAACATCATCATCAGTGGAATTTAAAGCTAAACTAACAGCTGTTAACATTAATTTAATCCAATTAGTATTACTTGTAACCATACTTGCAAATACATCAACTCTAGGTCTGTTTACCACTGAACCATTACTTAATTTTACAGTTAAATTATTAATTGGAATTAACTCAACACCAGTAATGTCTCCAGATCTGGACCATGTCGGTTTACAGCCGAGGAAGTACATAAATTCTGCAACACCAATACCTTCAGTCCTTAATATTTCAGTACCCCACAATATTAAAGCAGTAAGTTCAGGCCAGCATCCATGTTCTTCATAATAATTTGCAAGAAGCAAATCTACAACATTTACTGCAGACTCATAAGCTGCTTTAGAAGGCATTTTTGAAGCATCAGAACTGTGACCAATATGTCCAGTAGGTATTGAATCACTATAAGCAGGATCTGCAAACAAACCTGCAGTAGTATAACTACCAGATAATGCTGCTAACAATGCATCCCATTCATTATTGTTTTGTATTTGAGAAATTACTTTTGAAGCAAATACTAATGATTCATATAATCCAGAAGATTTGTTATAAACTTTAAACTCATCCATTCCAGCTAATTTATCAACACTAGCTGTACCATTTACAAGATTTTCAACAAATGACCTGAACCAGTTAATTACAACTAATTTTTGACCTTCATACTGACGGTCACCTTTAATATCATCATAGTAATCCTTATTTTTTAATTCTGGATAAATATGATGCAATATTTGAGTATATACATCAGTTCTTGAAGTTGTTATTGTAATAACTTCTTCAACAAGTTCAGTTCCATTTAAAACTTTACCAAGAGTATGTAAACCGAAAGTATTGAAATCTTCTGCCATACTATCCAAGTAATTATGTAATCCTTCAAGCCAATCATCAAATTTTTGACCATCAGCAGGTTTGTCAAAACCTAAAGTAGGAGCTAATTCTAAAATTAACTTTTTATAAGCCTCTGCATTAGCTGAAACATTATTTTTTACTTGTTCATTATAGTGGTCGATGTAATTGGATAATGTAGTATAATTACCATATAACTCTGAAATTACCATTGCAGGAGTCATATGAGTGATCATCATAGAACCTATCCTATCTCTAGCTACCATAGCTTCCCCAGGGTTTGATACAATATATGGATATATAGTAGGAGTTAATGTTAACTCAAATGTCCAATCACCTTCATGAACACCAATATTTCTACCAGGTAACCACTCTACAGTACCGTGAGTACCTAAATTAATAATTGCATCACAACCAATAGTCTTATCTAACCATTTATAAAAGGTAACATATTGCTGATGAGGTGGCAATGTCAAATCGTGATAATTTTGAATCTCCTCCCAACCTCTACTTGGTTGGAAAGTGATGAATACCTTACCAAACCACATTCCTGGAATTACAATATATGTCTTATTATATACCATTATTTCTCCAAGACCAGCACCCCAACGGTCAACCATTTGCTTATACAATGTTTGATTCATATCTTTAGTCAAGTTATAAAACTCATCTAATGTAATCAACTGATGATGTTCCATTAACTGATTCCAATATTTTTCAACATACTGATTTAACAAACCTTGAGCCCAGGTACCTTTGTTACCCATTTCAATTATTAAATCAGACAAATCATCAACAGACGGAATGTCGGACTTATCCATTCCAATATCATATCCCGCATCAGCTAAATGCTCAAGTATATCATGAGCACTTTGGAAAACATCTAAATAAGATGCACCAATTTCTGCTTTACCCGGCGGATAATTGTACAAAACAACTGACACAACTTTGGAAGAATTATCCATATCTTTCAAATCTGCCCATCCAGTAGTCATTTTGACCATTTTTTCTATACCTGACTGCACAACATGTACTTTACCCATATTATCTTTATATGATAAAATAACAGGACCAAAGACTCCTTCAAAGCTAGGAATAGAAACTGAAAATGTCCACTCCATTTGAGCACCAAGCTCACTGTCAAAACTGGTTTGAGAAATATCCACCAAACCTTTAACAACAGTTAAATTAATTTTAACCAAATCATCTTCAGCAGATCCTTTACCATAATCTAGAGACCAGCTGTATAATGAAGCTATAGCTGATATACCAATTTGAGAAGTTTGAGTAAGAGTTAATAAAATTGAAGACATTGATGGAGTAATACCTGTTTTAAATATATTAAAAGCAGATCTACCATTTGCTTCATAAGTTCTAATCAAAGCATCCACAACACTTCCACCACAGTAGTAAGAAGCAATAGCTATAAATTTGGTTTCTGGATTTTTCATATTCATATATTTGTTTTCAAATTGTCTGAACAATTCTGCAGGATTCAATTCAGTTTTCATCCACTGCTCATATTCTCCAGTCATCCAATTTAAACTTCCCTTTTTATCATCATTATATCCCGGATGTGATAGAATCCACTGATTAATTTCACTGGCTTTTGGAACTACAGAAAACATTCCAAAATCCGGATGGTAAATACCGCATTCAGGACTTAATTGGGGAGCCCCACCTTCCTGAAGTGTAGGATTTGTGTATTTTTGAGGATTAATTAAATAATAAACATATTTCAAGTAATTTTCCATGTTTGATTTTAAAACATCAGAATTATTAATATCCTGAGCCTGGAAATAAGAACCTATATATGTATTTTCAACAGTATTGTAAGAATTATCTGCTGCACTTGCTCCTACAAAATGAATACCTATATTTTTAATTATTTCATCATTATAAACACCAAAAGTATAAGCAACATTATATTTTGCATTAGCTGGTGAAGAGCTTAACAAATTCTTTAACACCTGAGAAGTAAAAAGACTATATGAACCTTCAGCAAACATATCAACATGCACGAAGTTAGCATACTCTAATAACCATTCTCTAGTCTTGTCATAGTCAGTTGTACTTATATATGCAACCCTTTTAGATAAACTCATTAAATAGTCTACTTTTTCTGAGTGTGATTCATAAGATACTAAAAGCATAATATCTGGAACAAACATGTAATTAACTAAAACAGAAGAATGACTTCCAATATTTACATTTTCTGTGTGAGTCTCATAAGTAGAATAGCTAAGTTGAACTTTATAATTGCCGGCAGCTAAATTACCAATTGAATAAGCACCTCCAGCACCAGTTTTACCAGCAAATACTAGATTATTTGATGAATCCAAAACCGTAATATTAACACCTGCTAAATCCACTCCGTCTTCAACCCAGGTTTTTGTAGTTGGATTATAAGAATCCTTAGTATGAATATCAATACTACTGTCTCCAGCATTAGCAGAAATTACATCAGTATAATAAATATTGCTAACTTCATCTACACTAACACCTATAACATCCCCTAGAACATCATTACTAACTATTGTTTCGTTGTTAGAAACATCCTGCGCAGATACTATGCCCATCGTCATAATAAACATTAATAATAGACAAAAAATAATAAATGCACTTTTATTTAACCTTTTAATCTTTTCACCCCCTGTTCCAATTAATTATTTTAAAAGTATAGCAATATTATTATAAATTACTATAATTGTAAATAATACTTTACAATATATAAAACTTGCTAAAATTTTGAATAACTAAAAAACAATAAAATGAAAATTAATTTATAAATTATCTTAAAGATTATTAAAAAATGTTAATAATTCATACATAAAATAAAAAAATAGCTAAAAAAAGATTAAATCAAATTTCATCCAAATAAAAAAAACTAAAAATAAATATTAATGGCATGTTAAGAGTAACCCACCTTCTGTTTAACAGCATTCATCTTAGCGAACTACTTTTGCCTCTTACAGTAGTCATCAGCATTTTTTGTTCTTGCATCCTATGGAATGGCCGTTTCACCGATTCTTTCAATGTCCTCAATTAAATATCATAGTCAACCATTAAAAGACGTGTCGTTTCTGCTCCAGAGTCATACCTCTCAGTATACGTTTTTCAACGCCATAGTCTGTAACGATGGGCGGAGTTTCCTTAGTTAAAAAACCAACAGCTGTCTTTAACTTGCCATATTTATAAAAAGTAGCAGGGCCTAGATTTGAACTAGGGATCTCGGGGTTATGAGCCCCGCGGGATCACCAGACTACCCCACCCTGCTATATAATAAAAAGGTAGTAATTTAAAACTACAATATATAGTCTATGAAATAAACTATATAAATGTTTCTATAAAAATAAGATGAAGATAATGATTAATTATCTTCCAAACTTTCAATTCTTTTGTCAATTTCTTCTAATTTTTTCTCAGTCTCTTTTTGAAAAGCTTTAGAAGATTTTTTAAATTTTTTAAAGCTTTTTTCCAAATCATCAACAGATTGAGTTGTTTTATCAAATCTGTCTTCAAGGTCTTTTAAATCATTAGTAGTAGCTAAAGACCAACTTTGAATTAATTCTTCACTTTTTTCATCTAAAAAAGCATCAATTTTATTAGAAAATGCATCAGTATTTAATCCAGACATATCAATATCACTTAATTTAATTTTAATTCTTTTACTCATTGATTCTTCCTCTTTAGACTCTTCAACAGTGTCTTTTTCCCTAGATAAATCATCATAGTCAGAATCATTTTGTAATATTTCACCCATATGCGGATCTGCAGTAGTTGGAACATAAGTGCGTAACTTCTGAACAGATGCTGGATTATTTTGCAGATAATAATAAACTAAAACTAAAATAGCTACTATTAAAATTACAATTGCAACAACATCAATAGGACTCATAATATCACCTTATTGTTTTTTGAGTTTAGCTTCTTTAACTTCGATTTCTTTAAGCATTTTTTCTAGTTTTTTCTGTTCTGTTTGTGCTTCCAGGCGAGCTAAACGTTCATTAATTTCACTGTGTAAGTAACCAACTTCACTTCTCACTTGTGTTGTTGATTGTCTTATAGCTGAAAGGCTGTCTTGTTGCTCTTGCGGTAATGGAATTGGATTATCCATTAAACGTTTAGATTCAATATCTTTTTCAACCATTGACATCTTCTTAAGTTCTATCTCTTTTTCAAGAAGTACTATAGAAGCTTTAGATTTAGCAACACTTTTCCATTGAGCAGCAACAATAATCACAACAAAAGCTATTATAATTAAAATAATTAAAATAAAAAGTTGGTCAGGTATTGTTGGAATATCCATAATTGCCTCCATATTAATTTAGTATATTAATAATTAATATAAAATAAAGTATATAAATATTATTATAATAATTAAAGAAAGGTTTGTTAAGATGATTGATTCTTATTTAAAAGCAGGTAAAATTCTTTCCAAAATAAGAAAAGAAGCCTCAAAAATGATTAAAGAAGGAACATTAGTACTTGATTTAGTTGAATTTGTAGAAAATGAAACTATTAAACAGGGAGCAGGTATTTCATTTCCATGTAATGTATCAATAAATGAAGTAGCTGCACATTATACATCTCCATTAAATGATGAAACAATGATTTATGCCGGAGATTTAGTTAAATTAGATTTAGGTACTGAAATTGACGGATATATTGCAGATTCAGCTATTACAGTAATGGCACCGGGTAAAAATTTAGATGAACGTTTTAGCCAGGATGAAATAAATTTAAGGCAGGACATTATTGAAGCATCTGCAGCAGGACTGGATGCAGCCATAAGTACTGTTAGAGCAGGAGTAAGTGTTGGAGAAATTGGTGCTGCTGTTGAAGAAGCTATAAACGAATATAAGTTAAATCCAATAGCTAATCTTACAGGACACAGTTTAGAACAATACAACCTACATGCAGGAATTTCAGTTCCGAATATAGACAACCATGATGAAACAATCCTGGAAGAAGGTCAGGCAGTAGCTATTGAACCATTTGCAACTGACGGAATAGGATTTGTAAATGATGCTCCAGGAACATACATTTATTCTTTCTTAGCTAACAAACCGTTTAGATTAAAACACACAAAAAATGTATTAACTCATATTAAACACAATTATCAGTATTTACCATTTTCCGGAAGATGGTTAACAGAAGAATTTAAAGAAAACAGATTAAATGCATCTTTAAAACAATTATCTGAAGCAATGGCCATTTATCCATACCATCCACTTAAAGAAAAAACAGGCTGCCTTGTAAGTCAGAAAGAACACACAGTAATTGTTGAAAAAGAAGGTTGTACAGTTACAACTTTATAAAAAAAAATAAAAAATAAAAAGAAGATTTAGTAATAAGTAGGAGTCATAACTCCCATTTTTGCTCTTCTTTCTATTTCTTTTTTACCTTTGTCTTTTTTACCTTTAGCTAATTTTTCAAGTAAACCAAGACCAGGTTTTACATCATCCATAGGTTTTGTTTCAATTAAACCAGCATCTACTGCAGCTGAAAAAACATCTACACCTGCACCAGTTCTGGTTAATACAGTAGACCATCCATCTGGAGCACCAACAGATCCTGTTGAAATATCTGCAAATTCACAAACATAATCATTACAGACATTACATCCTGCTTGTTCATATCCATGAGTGGATTTAATTGGAATACCTTGAGGTTCATCACTACCTTCGGTGTATATCCAGAATTTTCCTTTTCCAATATCCATTTTTGTTACTTTATCCAAATCAACATCCATTAAACCTTTAGTAAAAGTATCTAATGAAGCCATTGGGAAGTTTTCCATACAAAAGATACCAATTAATAAGTTAATTTTATCAGCAATAAATCTTGTGGAAAATGGATATGCTTGCATTTTTCTAATACCCTGCATTTGACAAGGAGTAACAACAGTTCCAATTGATTCAATACCATATTGACGTGCTGCTTCTTTTATTCCCCATACATTAGGAGACATTGAATATTTAGTTCCGGCAGCTGCAAGAACTTCATCAGCAGTGGTAGCTATTTCTGGAACAGGAACCCAGTCATCACCTGGGTCTCCAGCTACAACAGCACCTTCAATAATATTATTTTCTAATGCATAAATAAGTAATGCAGAAGCAATACCACCGTCTTGAGCTACTTCCTGAATTCTTTTATCAGTGGATCTAGCTGCTACAGCTTCTTTATAAGTACCTAATACCATAATCAACTCCTCCTAAAGTCCTGTATCCTTTTTAATTTGTGTTAAAGGTAACCATGATCTTGGACACATTGTGTAACAAGAACCACATTTAATACATCTGTCAGTATTAATAGTCGGTCTGCCTTCAACCATATCTATAGCTCTAGTTTGACATGCAAGAGCACAACTTCCACAGCCGCTACATAATCCTTGACGGATAATGTTATTTAATACATCACAACCGCATGCAGTAGCACAAGTTGCTAAATCAAGTGCTGGTTGTAAGTATTCCATATCACCATTACATAATGCAACAACAGTTTTTGCAATCATTTCAGGAGATACTGGACAACCTGGAAGTGCTACATCTACTTTTACTAATGAACTAACTGGTAAGAAAGATTCATGTTTAGGTTGAGCTTGTTGTCCTCCACGAGCATAAGTTGTAAAACAACCATTAAGAGCACAAGAACCAAATGCACAAATCAGATTAGATTTTTCTCTAGCTTCTAAAAGCTCATGTACACTGTGTTCATCTTGCAAACATACAGAACCTTCAATTAAACATAAGTCCATTTCTGGCATTTCCCATAAGTCAACTAAAGTTTGACCATAAACAATATCTACCATATCTGTAAGTACAACATCTAAAATGTCATAGTTTTCAGTTAAGGACATACCATCTCCAGTACAACCACTTAAGTGAATGTAACCTATACGTGGTTTGTTGGTTGCTGTTTCTTTTTTGGTTTCTGCTACAGGAGCTGCTGTTTCTTCAACTTCAGGAGCAGATTCTATTTTTTGTTTGGTTTCTGCTTTAGGTTTTTCAGAACCACCAAAAGCTTTTCTAATTTTATCAAACATTATTTTACCCCGATTTCTTTTAAAATAATATCCATAGCTTCAGGAATTGCCTTTTCAACAGGTTCAGTTAAACCCATTTCAACATCAGGAGAGGAAATCTCTTGAGGTTTGCATCCAACAATAATCACTTCACAATCTTTAGCAAGGTCGTGAAGAGGCTCTTCAACAGGCCAGGAATGAACATTTTCATATTTTCCTCTAGGCATGTCATAAGGGCTAAATACTTTAACAGTCCCAGGTTCTGCATCAAACTCAACAACATCAATTACAATAACTTTTTTCCAATATTCATCAGGAAGAGAAAAAATAAAGTGTGTTGCTCCTGTTCCAGCATCAATAAACATAACTTCGTCAGGCATTTCTTTGTCTTCGAAATATTCTTCCAATTTATGAATCACCAATGGTCCAAAACCATCATCTTTAAATAAAATATTTCCGCATCCCACTACGATTGTCTCTGCATGATAAGGCATATAATTTCCTCCTAGCTCCTTATATTCTCACCATATCGTTTTTAAGTATGCTTTTATCCTCATCATCAACTACCATTACATGAGTTGCACATGATAAACATGGGTCATAAGCTCTGATAACATCTGCACCAAATTCGTGATGGAAACCTTCAGTAGCTGGTCCCATTGTTGGAATATTCCAGGTAGTTGGTACAATAGCTGAATAGAATTGGATTTTACTATCTTTAACAGTAGCCATGTGTACATTAGTACCCCTAGGTCCTTCAATTACACCAATACCTAATTTACCAGTTCCTCTATCATCATAATCAGCTCTAGCTGGAGCAGAAGTATCAATTTGTTCAAGAAGATCAATAGTTAAATTATAATTATTTAACATTTCCTCAGCTCTAGCTACATGTTGAGCAACTACACCTTTGTCTTTAAATCCGTTGAATTTTTCCATTCTTGCTCTAGGACCTGTTTCAACGTTTTTACCATTAATTAAAGGAATGGTTGTACATGCTTTTTTACCTATTTCAGGATCATCATACCAAGCTTCTGGTAAAACTTCTGAGAAATTATCATAATCAAATTCATCAAGATTACCATATGATGGACTAGATGCTAAAAGTGGTACATCAACAACACCTAAACCTTCAGGAAGTTCTCTTGCAGCAATGAATGATTTCATTAATTCCACATGTTTTTCAAAATCAGGTTTAAAAGCTTTTAATCTATCAATTAATTTGTCTTTTGTAGCTGAAGTAATATTTCTAGCCATACCACCTATCCTAATATCAGATGGGTGAATACCTTCACCAGCAAGCATATCAACTACATATTGCACATTTTTCCTAACAGCAGATACACTTTTAACTGCAGTAGTGAAATCTTCTTCAGGTACAAAATCAGGTGCAATTAAAAAATGATGAATTGCAGCACTGTTAACACTGTGAGCAGCCAAAGTAGCTTCCCTTAATAATTTTCCTGCTTTAGGAACTTCGATATCTAATGAATGGTCGACAGCTTCTACAGAAGCTAAAGTGTGTGGTATTGGGCAGACACCACAAATCCTTTGACATAAAACAGGAGCTGTTTCAGGATTTTTACCTGCAACCATTTTTTCTAAACCCCTAACTGGAGTGATACTTAAATATCTACCTTTTGTAACAATCCCTTCATCATCGACTTCCATGACAAGTTCCGCATGACCCTCTTGACGAGATGTTGGGGATATAACTATTCTGTCTTTCAAATGTGTCACCTCTCTTTTCAAAAAATAATTAGAAACTAACATTTAATATTTATAACCAATATTCATATATATAATATAGTTTGTATAATAAATAGAAAAGTATATATACTATAATATAAATTTTTATTAAATGAAGTAAAATAATTAATAATATGGATTAAATTTATAAGTTAAATTAACCTAATAATATATTATTGTAAAAAAAATAGTACATTCTATTTAAAGTTAATTACAATTTTATTAATTAAAAATGGAGGTAATACCTTGGATAAATCAAATATAATAATTTCTATCATAATTGTTATATGTATTGCTGCTGGAGTTGCTGCTTATGGAATAACTAATAGTGAAAATCCGGTTTTCAGTAATTTAAATAGTGTAGACTCCGGTAGTGGTGATTCTGGCAATGGTATTGGAAACAACACAACACACCATGATTCCCAAAGTACCAACAGTCATGGAAGCGGAAATGGAGGAACAGGAACAGGTAGTGGAAGTGGTGTTAGTTCAGGTTCTGGATCAGGTTCAAGCTCAAGCTCTGGATCAGGCTCAGGCTCAGGATCTGGAAGAGGTCATCATCCTACACCTTCACCTACCCCAAGCACTCCAAAAATAACTTCAGGTGAAGCGAAATCAATAGCAAATCAAAATATTGAAGCAGTTGGATGGTATGCTGGAACCCCAACATTATCTGCAGACAAAACTGTTTGGTATGTTCCAATTTTTGATCAAAACGGTGCAACTGTAGACAGTATCGAAATAAATGCCAATACTGGTGCGGTTATTGGAAGAGGATAATTAAATTATCCTCCTTATTTTATTTTTTAAAAATTTTCAATTTTAAAATAATAGCTTTAAATATAGTTAACTATAAATACTAAAACATACAAAATTTAGTATTGTTGTATATAAGGGCCCGTAGCCTAGCTGGATAGGGCGTCGGACTTCTAATCCGAAGACCCCGGGTTCAAATCCCGGCGGGTCCGTATTTCTTATAAAATCTTTTTTTAAAAATACAGAACTTATTAAATAATATTTTAACATGGGCTTGTAGCCTAGTCTGGAAGGGCGTAAGACTCCTAATCTTAAGATCGAGGGTTCAAATCCCTCCAAGTCCGTATTTTTTTTAACTAATTTACAATCATTTAGCGATAGCTTTCTTTAAAAAAATTAATTATTGAGGCAAACAAAAACTTTATATATGTTCATATGAATATATGTTCATATGAGTTCAAATGATGTATGTGAAATCAAAAGTATCAGAACAGATATTGTTGATGATATTGCTCATAAAATGAAAGATGATGATATTGTTCTAAAAACATGTAATCTTTTTAAAATATTAGGAGATGCTAACAGAGTAAAGATTATTTTAGCACTCCAATATGATGAATTATGTGTTTGTGAGCTATCATTACTTCTTGATATGAGCCAATCTAGTATATCACATCAATTAAGACACTTAAGAAATAGTAACATTGTTAAATTTAGAAAAGAAAATAAACAAATATTCTATTCTTTAATTGATGAAGAGATACTCAATATCCTTAAAGAAGGCGAAGAATATGCAAACTAACCATGCTGCACATAAACATGACCATTCAGAAGAACATCATCATCACCATGATGAAGATGACTGCTGTGGCCACGACCACCACGAACATCACCACCATCATGACGGAGATGACTGCTGTGGACATGATCATGGTCCAGGATGTGCATGTGAAGCAGATTTATTAGAAAATATTGATAAAGAAGCAAATGTAGAACAGTCAAAAAAACCATTAGGAATATTTGCAATAGGTATAATCCTTTTAGCATTCGGATATGCATTAGAAATGTTTAATGTTGTCAATCCTATTGTAAGTCAGGTAATCTTCCTAATAGCTGTAATTTATGTAGGAAGATATATAATAATAGAAGGAATTGAACATTTATTTGAAGGAAAAGTTAAAATTGAATTATTAATTACAATAGCTACCTTTGGAGCATTCCTTCTTCAATCTGGAGAAGAAGGTGCAATGTTAATGATTCTTTTCTACTTAGGTGAATACCTAGAACATTACTCCCTAAATAAATCTAAAAGCTCATTAATAGAACTTGTTAAATTAACCCCTGATACAGCTATGGTAAAACATGGTGATCACGAACACGAAAAAGCAGTAGCAGATATTACAATTGGAGATATTGTTGTTGTAAGACCTGGAGACAAAATACCTGTTGACGGAATTATTGTTGAAGGAACAACATCTGTTAACCAGGCTTCAATTACTGGTGAAAGTTTAGCAGTAAGCAAAAGCATTGGAGATGAAGTATATGCATCTACAATAAATGAAGATGGATATATTGAAATTGAAGTAAACAAAGGCAACGATGATACAATATTTGCTAAAATTATTGAATTGATTAAAAATTCAGAACAGAACAAAGCACATATCGACGTATTTATCGACAGATTTGCTGAATATTACACTCCAATTGTTGTAGTATTGGCTATTTTAGTAGCTATTTTACCTCCAATATTATATGGAGCTTCAATAACTGACTGGACTTACAGGGCATTAACCCTTTTAGTTATATCCTGTCCTTGTGCATTAGTAATATCCACTCCTGTATCTATAGTATCAGCTATTACTAAAGGTACTAAAAACGGTATTATTATTAAAGGTGGAGAATATGTTGAAGAATTAGCCAGAATCAAAAAAGTTTTATTTGATAAAACCGGTACTTTAACTGAAGGTAAACTTGAAATAAATGAAGTTCAAACCTGTAGAGAACATGATAAAGAGGAAATACTTAAAATAGCATGTTCTATTGAATCCAAATCAAAACATCCTATTGCACATACATTTGTTCAATACAAAAAAGATCACAGCATTGAATTAGAAGAAGTGGAAAACTTTGAATCAATAGCTGGAAAAGGTTTAAAAGGAGACATTAACGGAAAAACTTACTTCATAGGCAACAAAACTTTATTCAGCCAGGACATTAATCTTGAAAATAATGGAATGAGCACTACTGTAATCATCGGAACTGAAAATGAAGTTTACGGTTTAATTACCTTAAAAGATAAAATTAGAGATGAAACTCCATCTACAATAGCTAATCTTAATGCTAAAGGAATTAAAACAACTATGATTACAGGAGACAATGAAGCAACTGCTAAGTTAGTGGCTGATGAAATTGGATTAAGCAGTTACCATGCAGATTTACTTCCTCAAGATAAAGTTAATATAGTATCAGATGCTGTATCAAAGCATCAGGATGTAGCTATGGTTGGTGATGGTGTAAATGATACTCCATCTCTTGCCCGTGCGAATGTAGGAATAGCTATGGGTCTTGAAGGTGCAGATGTAGCTATTGAAACAGCAGACATTGTTTTACTTGAAGACAAGTTATCCAAAATTAATTTACTTGTTGATTTGGCTAAAAAAACAATGGGCAAAATCAAATTCAATGTTGCTTTCTGTTTAAGTGTGAAAGTAATATTAATGATACTTGGTATTGCAGGATACATCAGCTTATGGGAAGCAGTTCTTATTGGAGATATGGGAATTACTTTACTTGTAGTAGGTAACTCCTTATTGCTTGCAAAATAGATATAGTCAAATTATCTATTTTTTCTTATTTTTTATTGATTTCATTTTTAAATACTGTTTTAAGAATTAAAAATTATTTTTATAAAAAACTACATATTTTAAATAATTTACAAAATAAATTAAAAGTGCATTGCAAAAAAGAGTTAGAAAGTATTAAAAAATACTTAAATAAATTTTAGATATTTCTTAAAAATTATCTAGAGTAGTTAAAGTTTCAGCTTCTCTTTTTTCTGATTTTTTATCAAAAGAAATTTCACCGTATTTTCCTCCACCACCCGGAGTTATGTGTATGCTTTTATTTCTGAAAGCTTCAATAGCTGGAGAAATTGATGAATCTATTTTAGCTATTTCCTCTACAGGTTCATTAATCAGTATATCAATTTCAGTTCCAAAGTTATCTATCAGATTTTGCCATTTTCCCTGAACTGTTTTTGTTGTAACTCCCTTATCATAAACTGTTGATATTAATTCGGCCAAAGGCATTAAATGAACATATTTAGGCCTAAAATCAGGATGTTTCGGTTCATCATAGTCAGCTATTTCACTTATTCTGAAATCCACCCCTTTTTTGATTGTTCCGCCGCAGCTGCATTTCATCTTATTTTCTTTAGCTATTAACGGATCAACTAATTTGTAACATTTGGTACATGCAGTCATATGATATTTTCCAAGGTTCGGCACCAACCCATAATTTGCTTTAATATCTTTGTTTTTTATTGATTTTTTTATTGATGAATAAGACATATCTTCAAGCTCAATTTGATTAAACTCCCTACCTAACCTGTGTGGCCATGGAGAGTGTGCATCAGAATTAGTAAGAAATGGAAAATTCTTAAGTTCAGCTACAGTATCTGCCATAAATGTATCTGCAGACAAACCAAGTTCTACAAAATCCGGAGCCTTATCATAGCAGTCATAAATACTGTCAAAAGATTTGTACATTCCAGTCCATGGAGTAAAAGCATGAGCCGGTCCAATTAAACAGTCATATTCTTTAACCATTTCTAAAAGTTCTGCTCCTGAATATCTTGTTCTAGGTCTTCCGTCGCTTTCTTTATTTTTAGAAACCAGTTTTTCAGACAGTTCTCTTGCAATACCAATATCCGGAATTATAATTAAATGATGAATCCTGTTTTTTCCTTCAACTTCTGTTGTTAAAACAAAATCCATATCATCTGCAGTGTAAATTCCATCTCCTTTATATGTTGTACTTTCCTCAATAATGTTTAACCAGCCCGGATGGAATGCATCGCCAGTTCCCAGAAGTTGCAATCCTTTAAGCTTTGATTTAGGAGCCATATTTTTTATCAGCATATCTTTAGATGAAGCCATTGAAAAACAGCTATGAACATGAAAATCAGCATTAACTAACATGGATAATAATTAGCTATTAATAATATATTAAATCATCTAATATTTTCTTAAACTCCTTGTAATTTAGACTTTTTTTAGGTTTTTTTAAATCAATGTCTAAGTTATCTTCATTAACTATTCCATTAATGGAAGTTAAATTTTTTAAAAAATCATTGGTCCTGTTAATTACATCAATCAAATCATTTCGGGTAGTCGGATAAGCTAATTCCAAAATAGGTACTCCCTTATCTTTAATTAAAGCCATAACCATGTTACGTTCATTAGAACATCCTGAACCACCAAATAAAATTAACTCATTTAATACATCATACATTCTTTTATAATGCTCAGGCCTTTTACCAAGAACAATAAATGCATCTGCCAATTCCAAAACTCTGGAAAATAATGTTAAACGGCCTTTAACTCCTGAAGGTAATTCATTTGAAAAATAAGAACTGCCCAGTAAAATATTATCCCTATTTAAAGTATATGGAGCCTGAGTATCATCACATTTTCCACTGGAAACATCCATATTATTATATTTTGAGAAATTTGTCGGTGATATATATTCGTGACCGTTTTTTTCAATTAATGGAACTACAATCATAGCAGCATCTGGAATAACAGCTACTTTCATGATTAATACCTCCCCATTTTATTAAAACAGCCAAATTTTAAAAAAAAAGTAAATAAATGATATATTTATCCAATATATCTTAAATCATCACTACTGCTAGCATTAGCTTTGTTAATTATGTCTTGTTCCATTTGTTGAGCTTTAGCTAACATTTCTTTAGTTTCTTCAGCTCTTTCTTCTAATTTATCAGTACCAATTTCAAAATTAAGCAAAATAGCTAATTTATTTAAAATAGCTTCAGCTGACTGTGCATCAATGAAATAACCCGGAGTCTGACCCATTAAGCAAATACCATTCATTTCCTGACGAAGACCTAAACCTAAAAACAATCCAGAAGCTCCTACAATTCCGCCATCATTAGATCTGATTTCAACTTCTGCATCTTTTAAAAGTTCAATGTTTTCTTCATTAGTAGCTGCTCCAAAAACTTTAGATTCTTCAACAGGTTGGCCAGTAGCCATTCCACCTAATGTGAATATTTTACTAGCTCCCTTATCCTTAACAAAGTTTAATATATCTTGACATACGCAGTATTGACCTTCTGGAGATAAAGCCTGAGTGTTTCCAACAAGAATAATAATATCCAAATTGTCTTCCCCAACATTTTTAACATAATACAATTCATTAATCATGTTTTCAATTAAACCTTCTTCTCCAACAAAAACTTGCGGAGGAAAACTTGGAGAATAAATTTCTGCAAATTTAGTAGCATTAAATTCATCAATCATGTGATCTGCAGCTAATTTACCTACATGACCAATACCAGGCAATGCTTCTATAAAAATAGGATTATTTAATTCAACATCCTCTAAAACAGTAATTTGTGTGATTTCCATCTAATCATCCTTTTTATTCATAGCATCTTTTTTTAATATGCGACGATACTTTCCGTATTTATCCTCAATAGAAAATTTAGGAGGATAAATAACTTTAAGCTCCCCGCCACATTGAGGGCAAGCATCCTCCATTGTATAAATCTTACAATCAGGACATTTATTCATTTTCATATTCATAAAAATCTAGCTATCCAACTCTCTTAAGAAAGAACCATTTCCTTCAGAAGCTTCAACTATTTCAATACATCTATCAGCTGCTGCTTTAAGAGCTTTTTCAGCTAAAATGTAATCAGTAGATTTTACAGTTATCCTATATCTTGGTGCACCAACACATTGAACCTTAATTTCTTCCTCTTCGTCCCCATTATCTTCAGCTGCTTTAAGAGCTTCAATAATGATATCAACACCATCCGGGACAAAAGTTTCAATATCAACATAACCACTGATATGAACTTCAGGAGGAGTAATATTTTTACTAGCTATTTCAGTTATAGCATCAGCCCACTCTTGAGATATACCTTCATCAGTAAGAGATTTTGCACCATCATCAGCTGCTGTTTCAAAAGCACCGTAAACATCACCGAAAATATCCATTAATTCATAACCTACTTCCTCATAAGCATCATTTAAAGATTTGTCTAATGATTTAGCAGATAATTCCAAGAATTTTTCAGCTTTTTGTTCAATTTTCCAATGCTGGATTTTTTTAGTTCTTTGATCTTCCCTAATTCTTTTTAAAGAAGCATCCACATGCCCTTTTTTAGGATTTACCCTAAGAACACGACAAACTATTTTTTGATTTTCTCTTACATGGTCTCTGATATTTTTTACCCAACCAGAAGATACCTCAGAAATGTGAATAAAAGCTTCTTTACCATGGTATTCCTCTAATTTTGCGAAAGCCCCATAATTAAGAACTTTATAAACAGTACCAATAATAAGTTCTCCTTCGTCAGGCCATTCTTGATTTTTCCTCACCATATAATCACCAAAAATAAAATAAAAATTTAAAAAAAAATAGAAAAAATAATAAGCTAGATTAAAAAATTTCGATTGAATCTAGTTTAAAACTTTATCAATATGTGCCATAATTTTAGCTTTAGCACCACGAGATTTGACAAGTGTTTTACCACAAATGATACATTTTACATCTGATGCAGCACGATCAAAGATGATTTGTTCATTGTCACAATCTAAACATTTTACTTTTAAAAAGTTTCCTCTACCTTTACTAACCATGTTAACCACCTTATTTAGCTACAAATTCTGCTTTACCAGTTCTGAATGATTTTTTAATTTGGGATTTTCCACATTCTTTACATTTAAGTCTTAAATCTAATTTTTTAACTGGTTTGTTTCCAGCAGGTAAAGGCCTTGGATAACCTCTATATCCAGCAGTTACACGTCTGAATTGTCTTTGTCCCCATTTTAACTCACTAGCTTTTCTTTTTTTTGCAGTATGTACTTCGTGCATTGTGTGTTTTTTACAATGTGGACAGTAAGTTCTTTTTTCTTTTGGTATTTTCATATTTCCACCATTAAATTTTACACTAAAAAGTGTCCGATTAATTAAATTATTATAAATCTATATGAGAATTTTATCTAGTCTGAAAAATATCAAAGATCTAGAGGATTAAAACTGTATTGTAACATACTCCGTTTACACAAAGCAGAAATCCAAATTATATAAAAAAATATAATTTCTTATTATCACAAATAGATACGGTTTGTATTTATATTCTTTACAATATTTAAAGGTTTAGATTTTAACAAAACGAGCTTTATGATTTTTAACAAAAATTTTAGCATTGATTTTAGGTAAAACCACTAAATCCTGAGGTCTGAACGGACCATAAACCTTTTCATCAACTCCAACAATAGAATCAACATCATCAAATACAAGCATTGTAACCAGTTCTGAATCTTTAGCTATTTTTCTAGATTCCAAGTCAACAAATTCATCATTATCTCTTGCTAACTCAGATATATCATCTTCAACTTTAGCGGGTTTAATATTTGACTTTTGAATTTGTTTTTCGATTGGCTCTGGCTTTTCATCAGTGATTACTTTCGCTTTGGAAATTTCATCAATTCTATTTAAAACTGCATCATCCCGGGAACTTTTAACTTCATCATCCAAAGTATTGACCGGAGGTTTTGGGGTTTCTTTAACAGGAACATCAGTTTCACTTGGAGTATCATCATCAGAAGATAATTTTTCAAGTGAAATGCTTTTTCTATGATTTGTTAAAGTATCAATTAAAGAAAAGTAAAATTTTTCTTCTTCAGGAGTTAAATTAAGAGGTGTTGTGTCAATTAAATCAAATTGTGGCTTACCTGCAAATAAATGGTAAGACCTGTGAATATTAACAACAGCCGCATCAGTAATTTTGTGTTCGCGCCTTTCACAAATCTCAGTAGCTATTCTTTGAGTATCTTTTAGCAAGTACTGTTCTGCAGCAAATGGATCATTACCTATATGGGTCCTTAACTCATCTAAATACTTATGAATATCTTTATAAAAGGAGTCTTCTACACGAGCTAATGTACCGTTACTACGCTCTTTTTTTTGAATTTTACGCAATTGTTGAAAGAATTGATCCACTTAATACCATCTCTGATGAGTTTAATATAAAAATAAAAAAAAGTTTATAGATGAAAAATTATTCATCTGATTCTAATCTTGGAGCAAGTAAGAAACTAAGTTTACCATCACCAGTAACCATATTAAGAGTTAATTTTAATGGCATGTCAGTACCTAAACCGATTTCAGCTTCTTCAGAGAATTTGTCTGCTTTAAGCATTTCTCTAATTTTGTCCAATGAGAATAAAGATTTTTCTTGAGTGGTGATATTTTCACCATGAAGATATTTAATACTTGCATCACCAAATTCACCATCAGCAGATGCTCTAAAGTAGTCTTCATCAACTTGAAGAGCTATTTTATCTGAGAAAATATCAATATCATTAATTGCATCTTTTAAGATTCCAAAGTGAACTTTGAAAGCTGCAGGATGCTCAAGTTCTGGTGGAGTAGGATTATCATATTCAATATCAATTAATCTTATTTTGAAAGTTCTTGTAGCATCCCCTTCAAAAGTAATTATAAAATTACCTTCATCTAAAGACATGATAACTCTATCTTGAGATTTTGCACGTTTAAGAACACTCATGAATTCCCCAGTATCAATATTAATCTTTTCAGGAACATCACAAACATATTCATCAAATAAACTTGCTTTTAATTCTAAATGTACGAATGTTATATGACTACGGTCTAAGGCATCTAACCTCATACCTTCACTATCAGTTTGAATTTGTACTTCATCAACAATAGATGAAATAGCATCAAAACTTGTTTTTAATATACTAGAATCACTTAATTCCGCTTTGAACATATATAATCCTCTAATAAGAATTTATTAATTATTAATTAGATATTTATATTTTTATCTTTATTACTTATAAAACATTAGGTCAGTATTTAAAAAATTTTAGTAAAGGACTATTAAATAGATCATTTTAATCTATTAACCATAACCTCATGTGCTTTAAGTTCAATTTCATCATTTAACTCTTCAATTGAATCAACATCATATTTATTCTTCATAGCATTAAATATCAAATAATCCGCAATGTGAGGATTTTTTGGTAAAAACGGTCCGTGCAAATATGTTCCTATGAAGTTTTTATAAATCATCCCTTCATTATTATCCTCATCATTATTTCCATGTCCGGATATAACCTTGCCTAAGCTTTTATAATTATGAAATGTCCTTCCACCATGATTTTCAAAACCAACCACTTCTTTCGGTTCTAAACCAAGGTTATTTTCTATTAAAATATCCCCAATCAATCTGTCCTGCTGACTTGTTGTTTTAATATCAAATATTTCAAGACAGGAAACATTGTCTCCGTTAACATCACAATATTCATTGCCGAACATCTGATAACTTCCGCAGATAGTTAATATTACTCCATCGTTTTCAATATAATTTTCTAAATCCTGTCTTTGCTTCAATAAATCATTGGAAACAATGCTTTGAGTTCTGTCAGAACCTCCGCCAATTAAAATCAAGTCAATATCATCATAATCAAAATCCATGTCATGATTTACAGAATAGCTTTTCTGATTAAATTTAATGCCTCTCCATTCACATCTTTTTTTAATGCATTTTAGATTACCTATGTCCCCGTAGATATTCAGAATATCAGAATACATATCAACAACATTTAATTCAAAACTCATGCTTTTTCCCCTTTAAGTTTCATAAGTACTTTTCTAGCTTCAGGCATTGCTGTAAATGTTCCGATAATATATGCCTTATCATTTTCAGCTACAATTTCCTCTACACATTCAGCAACGTCACTTTGATCTTTTGAGTGGTAAATTTCAATTTTAGAGGTTGGGAAATCAACATATTTTAATCTTAAAGCTACTTCTTCAGCTCTTGTTCCAACACAGTAAAATTTATCAATATTTGGAGTATTAGCTATTTCTTTAAAATATGCATCCCAAATCCAGGAAATATCTTTACTGTCAGGCCCATAATCGTTTAAAATAAACATGAAGGATTTTTTATCTTCATCAAATTTTATAGTTGAGAAAACTTCACTTAAACCGACAGGATTTTTAGATAAAACCAAAACAACATCACAGCCATTTACAGCTATCCTTTCCATTCTTCCACGTTTATATTCAAAGTTTTCAATTTGAGATTTAATTACATTATAACTGAAACCGTTTTCCCTTGCAAGAGCAATAGCTGCAAGAGCATTAGAAACATTGTAAATTCCAAGCAGATTTAAGTTGATTTGAGCTGATTCTTTTTTATCTTTAACTGTGAAATTATAACTTCCGTTTTTGAAAGTCACATCATCAATTACATAATCCGCTTCATGGTTTTTGGCTCCGCATTTAGAACATGAAAATTTACCATGATTTCCATAATTGATATATTCATAATCCAGTTTATTTCCACAGACAGGACAGAATACAGATTCTTCAACATTAATACCATTTTTACTGAATGGATTTTTCTTTAAGCTATAGTACACTTTTGGCTGATTGGAATCCTGAAAATAAAGAGAAATTGGACTGTCTGCATCTAAAATAAGTGTGGAATTATGTCTTTTACTTGATTTTTGAACTAATTTAATTGTGTTTTCCACTTCCCCATATCTGTCTAACTGATCTCTAAAAAAATTTGTTATAATTATATAATCACTTGGCAGATATCGGGTAACATTAGGCATAGACCCCTCATCTACTTCAAATATTCCCCAGTCATAATGGCTTTGATGGTTTTGAATAAAAGAGCTGGTAACTCCTGTAATCATGTTGGAACCATTTAAATTAGATACAATATCATAATCTTTACCTTCAAAAATGTGATTTGCCAAATTGTTTGTAGTTGTTTTCCCGTTTGTTCCCGTAATAAGTGCTACTTTATCACATTTTTTTGCAAAATCCTTTAAAATATCTGGTTTAACAGCAAGGGCTATTTTTCCAGTTAAAGATGTTCCTTTTCTGCCTGCCTTTTGAACAACTTTATTTCCAATCATACCCGCCAATACTGCTATTTTTGACCTCATTTCTAATCACAACTAGGATAAGTTATTATTTAATATGCTTTATTTTAAGAGCATTTAAATTATTCTCTAAATTTATACATTAATAAGATATTTTATTTATATTTTTGCTAAAAAAGGAGATGTAAAATCCATCTTGAATAAAAACAATTATTCATTGAACTAACCAAACACCCGTCACTAACCATTCCAATATTAATGTAACTCCAATACAAATACCATTTGCAGCAGTACAATAATTCCAATAATTTTCAAATTCTGTCAAATCCGAAGGAACTATTTTATTCCATAAATCAATGCATAATGACATTGAAAATAAAATAAATGCAATTATTGTTACAATTATCAAAGTAGTTATTGGTATAGGATTAGTTCCATTAAAACTATTAGCAAAACATGCTCCAACTGAAGCACATCCACAGATTACTCCTCCTTCAACTGACAATATATTGATAAATTTTCGTAATTATTACTGGGTCTGGATCTTCTTCAAATGTAGGTTCAGACATTTTCCAGTATTTTTTTCTTCAGAGGAATATGAACGTTACTGTATAAATCATGGAAAAAGCTATGCAAAATCCAAGCAATATTGCTTTTATTGTTATAAAAAAGATTAAAAATGATGAAGAAACACTAATTCCCCTTATTAAGTTTTCTAATACATATCCATCAAATGAAAATTTGTCTGATCTGATTTTATCGTATACATTATTACTATTTGTCTATTTTTTTAGGAATATTTTAAATATAAATTCTGGTATCCAAAAACTGATTCCTATTATAAATATTGGGATAAAAAATTCATAATCCTGTTTAAAAGTCATCATAGCTGAAAGAAAAAGGTAAAAAATGTTACAAAAATAATTTGAAATATAAACTTTTTAATTTTATTTTACCTACACTAAAAATACTTATTTGATTAAATATATAAAAAATTAAATTAAAAATGAATATATCTTATTTAATGAACTATAAAATTTTACAACCAAATAATTAATAGTTAAAGATTTAACAGTTGATTCTAAATAAGTGTAATCTCCTATGTAGTTCTAGTTATTTTATTAAACAATACCAATTTTAGACTAGCAAAATACAAAATTAGACAGAAAACACAAAAATAAATAAACCTATAAAATTTTATAGACTCAAAAAAGGAAAAAATATTATATTTTCCCTTATTTTATTCATTGCAGGCTTTTTTCATAGCTGAGACATATTCTTTTAGAGGTTCTGTTGCATTTTCACCATACTCTTCAATAATTTTTACAATAGCACTTCCTACAATGACCCCGTCAGCTATTTTTCCAATATTGGAAGCCTGTTGAGGTGTGTTAATACCAAAACCAACAGCTAAGGGCAAGTTACTGACTGCACGAATATCAGCTAAAATAGATTCTAAGTCTGTTTTTATTTCACTGCGCATCCCAGTAACACCTAAAGAAGAAACAACATAAATAAAACCTGTTGCATCACCGGCTATTTTTTGAATTCTTTCTTTTGAAGTTGGAGCTATTAAAGAAATAACATCTACCCCATTAGCTAATGCAATGTCTTTAATTTCACCTTTTTCCTCATAAGGCAGGTCAGGTGAGATAATTCCATCAATTCCAAGTTCACCGCATTTTTTAAAGAATTTTTCATAACCATAGAAGAAAACCGGATTGATATAAGTTAGAAATACTAATGGAATATCTGTTTTTTGGCGAACTTTCCGGACTATTTCAAATACATCATCAGTTGTTGTATTATGACTTAATGCCCTTATATTTGCATCCTGAATTACGACTCCTTCAGCCATCGGATCTGAAAATGGAATTCCAATTTCTATTAAATCACAGCCTGCTTCCTCCATAGCTAAAATGTATTCTATGGTTTTTTCGACTGTCGGATCACCTGCAGTTAAAAATCCTATAAATGCCTTACCGTCATTAAATGCATTTGCTATTTTACTCATATAACTCAACTCCCCTATATCTTGCAATTGATGCAACATCCTTGTCTCCCCTTCCTGAAAGACATATCATAATAATTTCATCTTTATCCATTTTTGGAGCTATTTTCATTGCGTGTGCTACTGCATGAGCACTTTCAATAGCCGGAATGATTCCTTCCATTTTTGACAAATATTCAAAAGCATTCACTGCTTCTTCATCTGTAACCGGCACATATTCTGCTCTTCCAATATCTCTTAAATGTGCATGTTCAGGACCTACTCCAGGATAATCAAGACCTGCTGAAACAGAATAAACTTCAGATATCTGCCCATATTCTCCCTGATTAAATATAGATTTCATCCCATGAAATATTCCGATTTGTCCGTTAGTCAAAGCTGCTGCATTATATGGAGTATCCACTCCTTTTCCTCCTGCTTCACATCCGATTAATTTAACATCCTTATCATCTATGAAGTTGTAAAATGCACCCATAGCATTACTTCCACCACCAACACACGCTAAAACTGCATCAGGAAGTTTTCCTTCTTTTTCCAAGAACTGTTTACGGGCTTCAGCACTTATTACTGCCTGGAAGTCTCTAACCATCATTGGAAATGGATGAGGACCCATTGTTGAACCTATTACATAATTTGTATCATGAACTCTTCCAATCCAGTCTCTAAAAGCATCGTTAACTGCATCTTTTAAGGTTTTTGTTCCTGATTTTACCGGATGAACTTTTGCTCCAAGCAGTTCCATCCTATAAACATTTAAAGCCTGACGTTTGGTGTCTAATTCACCCATGTACACTTCACATTCCATATCCAGAAGTGCTGCTGCTGTTGCTGTAGCTACTCCATGCTGACCTGCTCCAGTTTCAGCTATTACTCTTGTTTTTCCCATTTTTTTAGCCAGTAAAACCTGACCAAGGACATTGTTGATTTTATGAGCTCCTGTGTGATTTAAATCTTCACGCTTTAAATAAATTTTAGCTCCTCCCAAATCTTCAGTCATTCTTTTTGCATAGTATAACAAAGAAGGTCTGCCAGCATATTCTTTTAAAAGTGTATTTAATTCTTCTACAAATTCCGAATCATTCATATAATGATAATACTGTTCTTCCAAGTAAATTAATTCATTCATTAAAGTTTCGGAGATATACTGTCCGCCGTATTCCCCATATCTTCCATTATTCATATTTTTAGCCTCCATGACTTTTTTTATTTTATATTCATCTTTAAATCCGTCAGTTTCAACACCACTGCTTAAATCAATTGCATATGGCCTAACTTCCCCAATAGCTTGAGTGATATTTTCACTGTTTAACCCGCCTGCCAGAAAGAATTCCTTTTTTAAGTTTTTTCTAATCAGCCGCCAGTCAAAGGTTTTGTCTGATCCTTTTCCACTGTCAAGCAACAAATAATCAGCTAATGAATCATCATACTCAGAAAAATCTGTATTTTCAGATACTTCAATAGCTTTAATAATCTTTAATTTGTAATCTGTTTTTTCTTTAAGAGTTTTAATATACTCTTTGTTTTCCATCCCATGAAGCTGTGCAATATCAATTGTACCGTCACTGCATAATTTCAGGATTTCACTAATGTCTGCATCTACAAAAACGCCAACACTTTGAATATCTTCGCAGAGTTTTGCTTTCATTTGTTTTGCAAGATTATAATCTACTTTCCTTTTACTTTCAGCAAATACAAATCCTACATAATCCGGTTTGTATTTGTTTGCAAACTCTATATCCTCCAATCGTTTAAGTCCGCAGATTTTGATTTTAACCATTCTTAAACTCCTGAATCATTGCCTTCTTATCTGGTGATTTCATTAAAGTTTCGCCTATCAAAACTGCATCAACATTATTTTCTTTTAATCTGGCAACATCTTCTTTTGTTTTAATACCACTTTCAGAAATAAATAGGATATCTTCCTCTACACATCTATGTAGGCGAATACTGTTTTCAATATCTACACTAAAATCTTTTAAATTTCTATTATTTACACCAATAATATCTGCACCTGCATCAATCGCCCTTTTAATTTCATTTTCATCATGAGCTTCAACAATAGCAGACATTCCCAAAACACGAGTTATAGTCAGATACTGTTCCAATTGCTCATCAGATAAAATAGATACAATAAGCAATACTGCAGATGCTCCAAGTAACTTGGCTTCATAAATCATGTACTCGTCAACAACAAAATCCTTCCTAAGTACTGGAATTTTAACATTTTTAACTATTTCATTTAAATAATCATCAGAACCCTGAAAAAAGTAAGGTTCTGTTAAAACTGAAATAGCTGATGCTCCTGCAGCTTCATATTCTTTTGCAATATTTACATAATCAAAATCTTCAGCTATTAAACCTTTAGATGGAGATGCTTTTTTAACTTCAGCAATAATGCTGATATCATCACTGCCTAGGGCTTTTTTAAAAGGATAATTGAAATAAACATCAAGATCGAATATTTTATATTTGAGTTTATCTAATGAATTAACCTTTTTAGCTTCAGACACCCTTTCTTTTGTTTTTTCAACTATTTTATCTAACATAAAATCAACTGTTTGTGTATTCAATAAATTTCTCAAGCTGTTTTTTAGCTCTACCAGAATCAATAATTTCACTGGCTAATCTAACACCATCAGCTATAGAGTCTGCTTTTCCAGCTACATACAAAGCAGCAGCAGAGTTTAAAACAACTGCATTTCTTTTTGGTCCTTTTTGGCCATTTAAAATAGACAATGTAATTTCTGCATTTTCCCTAGGGTTTCCACCTACAAGATCTTCTTTAGAACATCTCTCCATTCCAAAGTCTTCAGGAGCTATTTCATAACATTTTAACTCTCCATCTTTAAGTTCGCAGATGGATGTTTTATCACTAACTGAAATTTCATCCAGTCCGTCCTGACCGTGTACTGACAATGCAGATTTAACTCCCAGATTTTTAAGGACTTCACAAAGAGGTTTTACAAGTGATTCGTCATAAACTCCCAAAACCTGCATTGCAGCGCCTGCAGGATTTGTCAGAGGTCCTAAAACATTGAATATTGTTCTTATAGATAATTCTTTTCTGACTCCAGCTACAAATTTCATAGCTAAATGATAATTTTGAGCAAATAAGAAGCATAAATTAATCTCTTTTAATATTTCCAGACTTTTTTCTGGCTCAATATAAATATTAACACCTAAAGCTTCTAAAACATCAGCTGCACCACACTTACTTGACGCTGATCTGTTTCCATGTTTAGCTACCGGAACTCCCGCTGCAGAAATTACAATTGAAGATGTTGTTGATATATTGAAACTGTTAGACCCGTCTCCACCGGTTCCAACTATTTCCAGGACTTCTTCATCATTTAACAGTTTTACACAGTGTGCTCTCATAGCTTTTGCAGAAGCTGTAATTTCTTCAATTGTTTCACCCTTCATTGATAAAGCTGTCAGGTAAGCACTCATCTGAACTTCACTAGCTTCCCCAGACATTATTTCATCCATTGTATTATAAGCTTCATCAGCATTTAAATCATTTCCGCTTATGACTTTTAAAATAGCTTCTTTAATCATTTAATTATCCTCCCTAATTATTTTGTTTATGAAATTTTCAATTATTGTAATTCCATCAGGAGTCAATATTGATTCCGGATGAAACTGAAGACCATAAATATCGTATTTTTCATGTTTAACGGCCATTATTTCTCCATTATCTGCTGTTTTGGAAATTATTCTTAAATCTTTAGGCAGTGTAGTTTCAACCAAACTTAAAGAATGATATCTTCCAACAGTAATTTCATCATTTAAACCTTTAAAAATTGGGTCTTTATTTAATTTAGCTATTGATGATTTTCCATGCATTAATTTACTTGCATAAGATATTTTACCTCCAAATGCCACACATATTGCCTGATGACCAAGACAAACTCCTAAAATTGGTATTTTATCATGGAATTTTTTAACAGTGTCGACACAGATTCCCGCATCTTCCGGCCTTCCAGGACCAGGAGATAAAATAATAGCTTCAGGATTTAAATCTTCAATTTCGTCAGGGGTGATTTTGTCATTTCTATAAACTTCAATATCATCATTTACCTGTCCGATTAATTGATACAAGTTATATGAAAAGCTATCATAGTTATCTATTAATAAAATCATAAAATTCCCCCATCAGCTATTTTTAAAGCATCAATAACTGCCGCCGCCTTGTTTAAACATTCATCAAATTCATTATCTGGAACACTGTCAGCTACAATTCCTGCACCTGATCTTATGAAAACTTTATTGTTACGTGCAAAAGCTATTCTAATTGATATACAGGTATCTACATTACCGCTTAAATCAATATATCCAATAGCTCCACCATAAATTCCCCTTTTATTATTTTCAAGTTCATTAATAATTTCACAAGCCCTTATTTTTGGAGCTCCGGACAGTGTTCCTGCAGGAAGTATTGAATCAATAGCTGCAAGTGAATCCAAATCTTTTCTTAAAGTTCCAGATACTGTTGAACCAATATGCATTACATGAGAAAATCTCTCAATTGACAGGTATTTATCAACACTGACAGAACCCATTTCAGATATTTTTCCAATGTCGTTACGTCCCAGATCTACAAGCATATTATGTTCAGCCAGTTCTTTTTCATCACTTAACAACTCTTTTTCAAGAGCCAAATCTTCTTTTTCGGTTTTTCCTCTTGGCCTTGTTCCAGCTAGTGGAAATGTATATAATTTTCTATTGTTTAATTTAACTAAAGTTTCAGGTGAAGCTCCTGCTATTTCAATATCATCACTTGAAAAATAAAACATGTAAGGTGAAGGATTTGTAGTTCTTAAAACCCTGTAAGTATCAAACAGGCTTCCGGAAATGTCTGCTTCAATTCTGTTTGACAGTACAACCTGAAAAATATCTCCTTCTTTAATATACTCTTTAGCCTTATCTACCATTTGACAATATTTTTCACGTGAAAACACCGGTTTGAAATCTGATTTTAAAGTTAATGGTTCAATTTTTGCTTTTTTGCCTGTTTTAATTAATTTGGCTATTTTTTTCAAATCATCACAGGCTTTTTTATAATTTTTATCCAAATTGTCTGTTTTCATATTTGCAATTAAAACAATTTTCTGTCTGAAATTATCAAATGCAACAACCTTATCAAATAACATTAAATCAATATCTTTAAACTGATCCTGATTTTCAGCATCAAGGTTTAAGGAAGGTTCTGCATATTTAATATAATCATAAGCAAAATATCCTACAAAACCACCGGTAAACGGAGGTAAATCAGGTAATTTTGGAGATTTGTTTTGTCTAACCAAATCTTTAATAACTTCACCAGGATCATCTGTTTCGATAATTATCTTATCCTCATCAGTTAATTTGGAGCTGTCTTCAAATTCGCTGTCTCCTTTAATTTGAACCCGTCCATTTTGACAGGTAAATTCTAAAAGTGGATCAAAACCTAAAAAACTGTATCTTCCCCATTTTTGTGAATCTTCAACACTTTCCAGCATATAACAATGTTTACTAATTTCTTTTAAAATCCTTAATACTTCTATTGGAGTAGCTATATCAGAGTACATTTCATAAGCTACCGGAATTCGTTTATATTCGTTATTTTTTGCAATTTCTTTTACTTCATCCAAACTTGGGGAAAACATTTTAATCACTATAATATACTTAGAATAATGTACTATTTAAATCCTTGTTGTACTTTTTTGTACATTATAATTTATTTGAAAAAAAATTATAATTTGTTTTGTTCCCTACTAAAATTAATGACAATCTTTTTAATTTGCCTGCTTTCCAAATAAGGAAGATTTTCAGTAAGTTCTTTTTCCAAACTACGATTCAATTCCATTCTTTTTTGAACATACTCCTCGCCATCATACTGGCTAGAATATTGTTTATTTAAATTAGAATATTTAGTTATTAAAGGTTGAATAACCCTTTCAATATCATCATCTAACCTGTCATTAATTATTTTTTGCTTTTTAACATCAGACAAATAACCTATTAAAGCTATAAGGAATCCGAAAACAACAACAGTCAGTGCAGCAACCATATACTTATAAGAGTCAAAAAACATTACACATAAAGATACTCCTGCAATAACTACTGCAAGGCCCACCATTTTAATATTCATAGTAAAAACACCTAATTATATAATTAATTTTCAGCATATATAAAGTATTATTTCTTATCTAAAAATTTCCATTCAATCTTTAAAGAGTTCAATATTAAATATAAAGATAGAATAGCTAAAATAGTAATTGTAATCATTACCAAATCATTGTTAAAAAGTATTGCATCTCTATCCAAATAAAATAAAGATTCTGCAAAGAAATTATTCATAATATGTGCAAATACAGGAACAAGAATGTTGTCTGTTTTAATATACAAAATACACATACACAATCCAAATACAAATGCTGAAATCATACTTCCATATCCATGAAGAACTCCGAAACATAATGAAGATACCAAAATAGCCATATTAACTGGAACAACTAATTTCAGCCTGTTTAAAATAATTCCTCTGAAAATTATTTCTTCAGAAATTGGAGAGATTAAAATAGTTCCAATTAAGCCTCCAATAAAAGCTATGCTTTTCAGACTTGGAATTAAGCTAAAACTTAAAAGACTCCCTATATTTAAGGTGTTAGCTAAGTACAACATCCCATATGAAAAAAATACATTTACAATAACTATTAAAAATACATATCTAAATTTAATTTTAGAAAAAATATTTACATCAGTTTCAGCTGCATATTTTCTGGATTTAATAAGAATATAAGCAACAATAACTAGGTACATCCATTCCATATCTACATTAAAACCGTAAAACCCAGCTACCAGATATATTAAGTAAAAACACAAAATTATAATTAATAATTCAATCAAAGTAGTCTGTTTAATTGCCTTATTTAATGATGGCATAATAACAAAGCCCTAAATAAAAAAAAGAGGTGAAAAATCACCTAATATTATAAAGTAGACCTTGACAACGGCTTTGGAATATCTGTAAGTAAGGCATTGCAATAAATGTTATTACAAAGTTAATGATTAAAGTTGATACAACACCAGCTACAGTAGCTACACCCATTACTGGAACTGCAGAAACAGTAGCAACCCCTAAAACCATTAAAACTGCTAAAACTATACTAACAACAACACAAATAATTACACTGACAAGTATTACCATTCCAATATATGTTGTAAAGCATCTTGTCCACCCAATGGACTTAGCAATATTTGTTATTTCTTTTACATCAAATGCCGCTTTCATTGATCCGTCATTTGTAGCCATATGAGAAATAGCTAAAAATGAATACAATGCAAATACTAATAAAATAACAATCCCTACTATAAACCCAACAATACTTAAAGAAAGATTATTAGCTTGGCCACAGCCCCATAGAATACCCAAAAATACAAGGATTGGAATAATCAAATAACCTAAATACACAACAAAACATTTAATTCCTTCAACTAGCATCAAAGTCCAGTTTTCGAATTCAGGAAGTTCATCATCACCATTAATCATTCCTTCAGTAGCTATTTTAATAATTCTATAATTATAACCTAAAATGAAGAACATAGGAATGACTAAAAAACCAAATAAGTAAAACACTCCTAAAATCAAGAGATTTTTTACATTTTTAGAAGCATATTCAAAGGAATCTTTATAAATATCTAATATCATCTCTCACTCACCATCATCAATGATGAAAACATCCTCAATGTTTTCTTTATCTAAAATCTTAGTTATTCTAAAGGCTAAAAGTAAAGAAGGATTATATCTAGCATTTTCCAAGGCATTTATTGTTTGTCTTGTGACACCAGTTAAATCTGCCAATTTTTGTTGACTTAATCCTTTTTCATTACGAAATTCTTTAATTTTAGTTTCCAAAAAATCACCTAAGTTTTTTTATACTTAGTAAAAAATAATTTACTAATATATATTCATATCATATATTATAAACTTAACCACCACCACTCATCAAAAAAGATTTAATTAAGAATAGTATAAAATACTAAAAAAATCAATATATTAATATTATTAAATAAAACTGAGATGATATAAAATGGCTATACATCCAATAGAATACAGATATGGTACTCCTGAAATGAAATCCATTTGGGAAACTGAAAACAAATTACAGAGAAAATTAGATGTAGAATCTGCTCTAGCTCAGGCAGAAGGAAAACTTGGCATAATTCCTCAAGAAGTAGCAGATGAAATAGCAGCTAAAGCTAATACCAAATATGTTAAATTAGAAAGAGTAGATGAAATTGAAGCTCAAACTAAACATGACATAGCTGCATTAGTTAAAGCTATTGGAGAAGTCTGTGATAATGATGCTGGAGAATATGTCCACTTCGGAGCTACTTCAAATGATGTTGTAGACAGCTCCAATTCTTTACTTTTAAATGATTCAATTGAAGTTTTAAAAGAAAAAGTAGAAAAATTAACTAAAATAATGCTTGATTTAACTAAAGAAAATATCGATAAAGTCTGCATTGGCCGTACCCATGGTCAGCATGCACTTCCAACTACCTACGGTATGAAATTCGGTATTTGGGCTGATGAACTTCACAGACAATATGAAAGATTGGAAAATGCTCAAAAAAATGTTTGTGTATCTATGATGGATGGTGCAGTTGGTACTACAGCAGCTCTTGGTGAAGACGGATGGAAAATCCATAAAGAAGTAGCTAATATCTTAGGATTACCTGCAGCTACAATTACCAATCAGGTTGTTCAAAGAGACAATCATGTGGAATTCATTTCAACATTAGCTAATATTGCAAGTACTTTAGATAAAATAGCTCTAGAAATCAGAAGCCTCCAAAGAACTGAACTCATGGAACTTGGTGAATACTTTGATCCTGAAAAACAGGTGGGAAGCAGTACAATGCCACATAAAATGAACCCAATTACAGCAGAACGTATTTGTGGTATTGCAAGAATTGTAAAATCATTTGTAAATGCAGCACTTGACAACAACCCTCTCTGGCATGAAAGAGACTTAACCAATTCATCATGTGAAAGAATAATGTTTCCAGAAAGCTGTATTTTAACTGATTACATCCTCAATTTAACTATTAAATTAATGAGCAATTTAGTATTCTACGACGAGAATATTGAAAGAAATTTAAACTTAACTAACGGATTAATTATGGCTGAAAGATTAATGGCAGAACTTACAAGAAGCGGAATGGGAAAACAAACTGCATATGGAATCGTAAGGAGAAATGCTATTAAAGCTAATAAAGAAGGCGGTCTTTTAGGAGAACTTATTTTAGAAGAAGAAGATGTCCAAAAATACCTAACACCTGAAGATGTTGAAAAAATTATGAATCCTCATACATATATCGGTTCATCTAAAACCATTATTAATGAATTACTTGAACAATCTAAAGAATGGTTTAAATAGAACATAGACATAATAAGTAAAATGAGGTGAAAAATACATGAGTGATGTAAAAATTTTAAAATCTATTGATATAACATCATACACAATTATGGGAACTGGGATTGGAGTATTATTCTCAGTTTTAGCCTCCATAATTCTTTTAGTAGCTATAGGTATATTAAATGCTCAAAGCATTGGAATAGTGGCTTATATCATCCCAACACTAATTGTTGGAACTATAATGTGTTCTATATATAATAGATTTGCAGAAGGATATCTCTACAACTGGTTAACAAAAAGGATGAATCCAATTACTTTTGAATTAAAAGACGGCAAAGAAATTACTAAAATTTCAACTGTGCCAACTGCACTTATTGCATCAATTATAACAACAATTCTTGTTATTTTACTTTGTGCAGTGTCTATATTCATTGTTCCAATTATACTATCATCAATAGTTCAAACTTTAATGTTTAGTGGACAAACTGTAATGGCATTTGCACTTTACCAAGTTGCAGCAGTTATAATGCAGCCATCAGTTATTGCAATGATTATAGTCGGATCATTTATTATAACTTTTGTATTTACATTAATTGCAACTTACATCTATAATTTGCTTGGAAGTAAAGGCAAAGGAATTGTCCTAGACTTATCTAAAGATAGTGAAATGACTTCTCTAAATTCCATTAACCCACTTAGTTTAGTTATTGTATTAACAGTAATCAGCTTAGTATTCAACATTATTTTAGCTATCATTTCATTAGTTAGTGGCGGAGATGCTTACCAAGCATTAGGCAATATTGTTGGCGGATTAATAAACGGAGTTATAGGTGGCGGTCTTTTAGCTATATTCTATAATTTCTTAGCTACAAAACTTGGAAAATTAAAAATAGAGTTAATTGACAATTAAATCAATTAACTTTTTGTTTCTTTTTTTATTGCAGGAACATATCCTTTAAGAGCAAGTGACAAGGATATAACTGTTACTGAACTTAATGCCATTGCAAGAGCAGACCATTCCGGCATAAACATTATTCCAAAGCCGGCATACAGCACACCAGCTGCAAGTGGAATTAATATAACATTATATGCAAATGCCCAGAATAAATTTTCTTTAATTCTAGTCATTACTTTTTTAGAAAACTGCACAGCAGCAACCACATTTTCCAAATCTCCTTCCATTACAACAATATCCCCACTTTCCATAGCAATATCTGTTCCATTACCCATAGCTACACCAATATTAGCCTGAGTAAGTGCCGGCGCATCATTAATACCATCTCCAACAAATAAAACTGTTTTATCTTCTTTTTGAAGGTTTTTAACAATGTCTAATTTGTTTTCAGGCAAAACTCCTGCTTTTACATTATCAATACCCACTTGGCTAGCTACATTTAATGCAGTTTTCTTGTTATCTCCTGTAAGCATATATGTTTCAATGCCCATTTTGTGCAATTCTTCAATAGTTCTTTTAGAATTAGCTTTAATTTTATCAGATAAGCTTAAAATACCTTTAACTGCACCATCAATAGCTACAAAAATTATAGTTTTGCTAAGATTTTCTAAATTCTCGTATTCTTCCAGAACACATTGAGGAATTTCAATATTCTGAGACTCCAAAAGCTTTTTATTTCCTGCTAAAACATCTTTATCATCAACTTGAGCTTTTAAACCTTTTCCCGTTATGGTTTCAAATGATGAAGTTTGATTAAGTTCCAGATTCATGTCATTTGCTTTTCTGACAATTGCCTTAGCTATAGGGTGGTTTGAATTTTTCTCTACACTGGCTGCAAGTTCAACTAGTTCATTTTCACTGATTCCATAGCAGATAATATCATCCACTTCCGGCTGACCTTCAGTTATGGTTCCTGTTTTATCAAATGCTGCTACATCAATTTTACCTGCATTTTCCAGAGTATCGCCATTTTTAATCAGAATACCAAATTCTGCAGCTCTGCCAACACCTACAGTTACTGCTGTCGGAGTAGCTAAACCTAATGCACATGGACAGGCTACAACTAAAATTGAAATTAAAGTTGTAAGTGCAAACAACAAAGTAGAGTCAAATACAAAGTACCACAACATGAATACAACGACAGCTATTGTTAAAATTGTTGGTATGAAATAACTAACTGCAGTATTAGCTAGTTTTTGAACTGGAGGTCTGGAACTTTGAGCTTTTTCAACCAAACGAATAATATTTGACAATACAGTTTCACTACCAATCTTTTTAGCTTTAATATGTAAAACGCCCTCCTGATTAATAGTACCTGCAAATACTTCTTCACCATCTCTTTTAGCTTTAGGAATTGGTTCACCATTAATCATTGATTCATCAACATAAGAATGACCACCAATTACTTCACCATCTACAGGTATTTTATCTCCAGGACGAACAAGTAAAGTATCATCAATTTGAATTTCTTTAATATCCACCTCTTTTTGAGATACTATATTTCCAGCATCGTCAAGTTCTATTAAAGTAGCTGCTGTTGGCTGAAGACCAATAAGTTCACGAATTGAATCAGAAGTTTTCTTTTTAGCTCTTGCTTCAAGATACCTACCAATAAGTAAAAATGATGGAAGCATAATAGCTGTTTCATAAAACATGAATGAATGATCAAGAACAATGTTAAATGTTCCAAGAATACTTGAAAGATATGCAACAGTTATACCCATTGAATACATTACATCCATATTTAAATTCTTATGAACAAGACCGTTGAACCCTGCTTTAAGTGTAGGTAACGATACATAAAGAAATGGGATAATACTTATGATTAAAGAAATTATTCCCATAGATAATCCAAATGGATGCCAATGAATATACATTAAAGCCATTAAAACAGCTGATGCTGCAAAACCAACTATAATCCTATTTCTTTTATCCTTCAAATCATTTTTATAAATTTCATCTTCATTTATTTCAAGTTGCCCTTCAATTCCAAGTACTTCAAATCCTAAAGAGTTTATAACTTCCTCCATGTCTTTAACAGTTGCTTTTGTTTTATCATAATTGATACGTGCTGTTTGTGAAGTTAAATCTGCCTTAACATCAAAAATGCCATCCAAACGTATTAAAAAGTTTTCAACATTCATGACACAAGAAGCACAATGCATCCCATTAAGTTTAAGAGTAACTTCATCAGTGTGAAGTTCAAATCCCAAATTTTTAACCAATCTTTCAATTTCATCAAAGGGAAGCTTTTTTGGATTGACAGTTAAATGCAGTTTATTTGAAGCTAAATCTGCATCTACTGATTCCACTCCTTCAACTTTTTCAAAAGTTTTATTTAAACTTAAAACACAAGAAGCACAATGCATTCCTTCAATAGGCAAATCCATTTCTTTAAGTTTTGCCATTATATCACAACCTAATTTTAAATAAATTATTTTTAGTTAAAAGTAATAATCACACATATATAAATTATATGCTTCTTTAATAAAAATTTATGCATGCCTAAATAAAGTTTAAAAAAAGAAAATTAAATGTCTTTAACAAGACATCCGTCCTGAATAACTTTTAGAATATTGTCGTTATCAGCTAAAATACTTACATCATCTAAAGGATTACCATTGACTAAAATTAAATCAGCTATTTTATTTTCACTAACTGAACCTAATGAATCTTCTTTACAAATGAACTCTGCAGCTTTTATTGTTCCACTAGCTATAGCTTCATCATTACTCATTCCAACATCTGTTAAATGAATTAATTCTTCCAGATTATGTCCATGGGCAATTACTCCACTATCTGTTCCCATTAATAAATCCACTCCTTCCCCATAAGCTACAGCTATATTTTCTTTGTGAACTTTAACTATTTCTTTTAATTTGGCTGTTTTTTCAGCTGCATAATTATCCCATGCAGGAAATCCGCTATGATATAAAAAATCATGAACCAACATTGTTGGAACTAATTTTACATTATTTTCAGCCATTTTACGAGATGTTTTTTTATCAATGAATGTTCCATGCTCTATAGAATCAAATCCCACATCTATACAGTTATTAATCCCTTTTAAACTGTGGCAGTGAGCTGAAACCTTTAAATCATTAACATGAGCTTCATCAACTATTGTTTTAAGTTCTTCAACATTGAACTGAGGATAATCTGGAGACGTGTTTGTTGTTAAGACTCCCCCACTAGCCATGACTTTAATAAAGTCTGCTCCTGCTCTTTTTATTTCACGGGTCTTTTTTAGAACTTCCAGAGACCCATCACATCTTCCCTTAGGAAATCCAGGATAAACTATTTCCATGTCAAAACCTGATGGTAAAAATAAATCAAAGTGTCCTCCTGTTGATACTAAAGGAGTGACTGATATTTCCATTTTAGGAGCTATAAATAAACCTTTTTTTTGAGCTATTTTAACTCCGATATCTGCAGGACCACAGTCTTTAATTGTTGTAACACCTGCATCAACTGTCTGTTTTCCATGTTTAATTGCATTGTAAAAATGTAGTGCTAAAGGATTTGCCATGTTTTCTTCTTTGTGAAAGCCATTAGCCATAATATGTGCATGACAATCAATAAACCCCGGCATCAGATAATTATCCTGTCCGTCAATGATTTTAACATTGTCTTTAACAGACAGTTCCTTTCCAGATATTTGTTTAATGTGCTTATCTTCAATTAAAACATTGCATGAAGTTTGAATTTCTTCATTTGGATTTAAAATATTTACATTTTTAATTAAAGTTTCCATAATAACCACATTATTTATAAAATAGCTATTTTACCATTGTCCCCATCAACTTCAACTAAAACACCATTTTTTAGTTTATCAGTGACTTCTGGAGAGTCAACCATTGGAATATCAGACATTATAGCTCCAGTAGCAATAATTGGTTCTGCATTTAAACATATGATGGCTTTAGGTGCAGTATTATTTTTTTTCATTTGAAATATAACATAAGATCCGACAGTTGAACCTTTTCCTCCGGGAATGAATAAAACTTTATCTTTAATGGATTGACCCTTAAGTTCATGATTTGGATCAATTACAATTCCAGTTTCGGGATCCACCCCACCTAAAAAACTAATTGGTTCGTTGCTTACTATTAATTCTCCACTATCCTTTCCTTTAGCAATATTTCTACAGTCAATCATAAAAATCACTTAAGCAATAATTCTTTGATATAATTTTATAAGAACTATTACTTAAAATTAAAGAGCATATTAAAATGAATTATATGAAAATTTCAAAACCAAAAAAACATGTGTAAATGATTTTAATGAATTTAATAAAAATTTAAAAGATGAAAAAGAGTTATAAATCTAGACAACATCTTTTTTCATGACTTCCCTTAAAACAGCCGTAGCATAAGAACCTTTATTTATTGAAAATTCAGTTAAAACCCCTTCATCTGTTGGAATAGCTGAAGCATCCCAAACTTGAATTCTCATAGACCTTCTTAAACCATGACTTCCTAAACGAGGCATTTTAGGAACTTCAAAATCTTCTTTAGTTAAATTATAGCTATTTAAAACTGATTTTTCCATTTCACCAACTTCACCATCGGCAAAAGGTACTTTAGTTCCATATAATGGAGAAGTAGGATTAGCTTCAAAATTATCTATTAATTTCTGATATTCTTCAGGAGTTTTATCACGAACAATTCTCTCTTCATTGTCAATAATAATATCTCCTTCAACATATCTGTTAATTCCCATAGCTACCCTTCTGCTAACGGCATCATTAAATAAATAAGACTGATATGCATGAACAAACATTCTCTGAAGAGGTTTTGGAAGTGCATATAATGCATTTTTATAAGCTTTATCATCTAATGGTCCTTTTTTAGCATCTTTAATAAGTTCACGAACCATCATTTTTTCATAACGCATTCCTTTACTCATAAATTCCAAAGATTCTTCTAAATTTCCATCATCATAAGCCTGTCTTGCCTTCTGATTTTCTTCATGTTCTTCACCTGTAGGATTTCCAATGTATCTTCTAACGGCTTCTTTTAAATCATTTTGAACTAAAGCTTCACCTACCAGGTGAGTGTTTGTTCTTGGTTTACCAAATCTTTGCCATCCAAAGTAATTAGGAACACCAGTAACTTCCAGTTCCTTTAAAATATTATTAGCTACTTCAGCACTTTTTTCAATATCATCAATATCCCGGATAAGAATTCTGAATTTATTTCCCTTTAGCTGTCCCATTCTAAGTTTTTTACGTCCACGAACAACTTTTAAAAAATCAGTTTTATAAATAGTTCCTTCCAAATCCTTAACTTGCCTAAACTGTTCTTCAGATTCCATATTAGATATACAAATCCATTGACGAGTACGGGCTTTTTTATCTTTCATTCCTGCAAAGCCCATTCTTTTTCTACTAATGTGCAAATCTCTTGCAATATCTAAAACAACATCTAAAGTAGTTCTACCTACTTTCTCAATCCAAATCCAAATATTAGGTCCTTCACCAGTTGGAGTCACTTCAGGGATTTCTTCAACATAAAAATCTTCATATTGATTCCTAATAGTTCCGCCAATTCCTTCTTCATCAGTTACATAAGTATTAGCATTTAACATTGTATCACGGAATTTAAAAAAATTATATAATGCCCCGACCGGGATTTGAACCCGGGGAATAGGATCCGCAGTCCTATGTGTTATCCAAACTACACCATCGGGGCGACATTAAAAATAGTTATCAGTCAATATTATGATTTTAATAGTATTTAAAAGCACTGTTTTATTTAAGAATTTTATTTGATTAAAAAGCTTTACAAAAAAACAAAATATAATTTATTGATTTAAACCCCTATTCTAATTTAAAAAAAATAATATTTCATTTATAAAAAAATAAAAACGAATCATTTTTTCAATGATTCTTTTAATTCACCTAAGGTAGCCATACCAATATCACAGGCATAAGAAATGTTATACAAACTAACATCCTTTATTATTAACTTTTTAGCTATTTCAAATTTTGTTTCCTTAATTCCTTTCCACATTCCTTTTCTAAACCCTTCTTCATATTTTTCCTTACCAAATTCCTCTACAGTAACCATATTAACACCTGATTTATAGATATGTTTTATTTTTAGCAATAATTTCTCTTTTAGCTATTTAAATCATCAATCTTGTTTCTCACAATAATTCAATAGTTCCAATCTTCCCACAGACACATCAGTTACTTGCGAAATTAACTCCAGAGGCAAACCCTCCTTCAATAAATTCTCAGCTATCTCCTGCCTAGCCTTCACAATTCCTCTTTTCTCACCTTTTTGTTCGCCTGCTTCATATTTTGACCGACCGAACTCTTCCATCAAACTCATATTACATCACTTTAGATAAATTATCCACATCATTATTTTCCATTATTACTAAACCGCTCCAATCTTTCTACAGACACATCAGTTACTTGCGAAATTAATTCCAAAGGCAACCCTTCTTTCAATAAATTCACAGCTATCTCCTGCCTCGTCTTCACAATTCCTCTCTTCTCACCTATATTTTTACCTTTCTTAATACCTCTCTTCTCACCTTTCTTAATACCTCTCTTCTCACCTTTTTGTTCGCCTGCTTCATATTTTGACTGACCGAACTCTTCCATTAATCTCATGTTATCACTTAATATGTTGCTTAATTTTTGTCGTGTTTCTCCATCTTCGATGAATTTGTCAACTAATATCCAAGTTAAAGTAAATACAAATTTTGAATTCTCTTTAATGGATTTTTTTAGCTTACTTAGTGTTTGCACTGTTTTTTCCAAATGTTGAGCTATTGTGCCATCAAGTGTCATTAATGGTGATAATGCAAGGTTTATTAATTCGTTCTGGTTTATTTTTTGGTTGTTTTTTATTTTAATTTCAATATTATTTATAATTTCGCCTGCATTGTAATCTTTTAAAGATATTACCAATATTTTAAAACTAGATACTGGATTTACTTTATAATCAATTACTTTAGTGTCTTCTACAGTACTAAATACTATAATATATATTGGTTTGTCTCCAAACCTAGCTCTATCTTTAATTGCAGTATAAATATTAAATCGCCGTTTATCATCCAAATAGATAGGTGTCGATTGAAATTCAAACATTAAAATCACATGATCCAATTCCATAATTAAATCTGCACGATAAGCCTTTAAATCTATTTCCATCAACTCAGTAGGATTAAAATTAACCATTTGAGTTAATAATTGTTTTGGATCAATATCTAACATCCTCAAAGGAATCATATTAATTAAACTAAAAGCATCACTTATTCCAAGCCCTTTAAAAAACTTATCGAAATGCTGAGTTGTCATAATTTTCACCTAAATAAAATCTAATTTGTAATAAGTAATATAACTTAAAACTTATTTAAAATTTTCTATTTACAAATACAACAATTATTAAAAAGTATTATAAAAAAACAAAAGCACATAAACAATTTAAAGTGAAAACAATATTTTTTAAATAAAATGAGAAAAATAATTTAAAACCCAGCAATCAGGTCTTAAAAAGTTATAAATCCCATTTTATTCCAAATGAAACCAATACATGCAAAATTTCATTTGTGATTTAACAAATCAAAAAGGAGATAATTTGTTTTGATTATTTAATATCAAATACTAGGATAAATTAAATTATCCAGAAAAAACTATTCTCCGACTTAAAACACTTTAAAAATGTTTTTACTTTCTCAAATATTATTTAAGAAAGGGAACAAAGAAAAAATAAAAAAACTTTATTCCAAGATATACTATATCACAAGGAGTATATAAAGTATTCCTAAGTTTAGAAAGCAATATTTCAAAATCAAATCAATATTACCAAATATATAATGTATATGAATAATCTCCATAACTACGACTAGCTACACTAACATCTTCACCTACCGCTCCAGAGCTAGCCAATACCTTTCCTCCCAAAACATTGTTTTCCTTAAACTGATAATTCTTAAGACCTAATTTCTCAAATTTCTCACGACATAACTTAGAAACTTCCCTTACAGAGTGTTTTGAATTATGATTTTCATCTAAAATATTGGAAATATCTTCTATGAAAACTCTGTCTGTAGAATTGATTTTAGCACTTAATAACTCCATTGTGTCTTGAGCCGATTTAAAGTCATGTGAAGTGCTAGAATAATTAGGATTAGAAGTAGAAACAATTGAATTAACCATCAAAATAGCTATAAGTAAAATTACAATAGTTAAAAATGCATCAATAATGTAAAAATATCCTTTTTCATCTTTCATGATATAAGGATTATAATAAAAAATAGATAAAATTTAAAGAAGTGTGAAAAAGTTAATTTTCACGGATGTGTTTTACCACTTTTTCTTTTTTAAGTATGGATTCATCACATGCCTTTTGAACTTTTTCCTTCATGATTTCAAAGTCTTCAGGTGTTGTATCTCCAACGAACTTTTTAACTTTAGTATAAGCAGCTTCCCTAAATAATGGAACCAGTTTTTCAACATTTCCATCTTCTTTAATTAAGTTTGGTTCACCAGAATTATCAACCTTACCAATTTCACGAATAGGAACATCATATTTAGCTACTGCTTTTTTAATATCTCCAACAATTTCAGGAGGTGCAATCAACATTAATGAATCAGTTGAAACACCTAACGGATCTATATTTAATGTTTCAAGCATGTTTAATACTTTTGGAGCTACGCAGTCACGAATTTCTTTTTCATAGAACTCTAAACCTACTCCTGTTGTATTGGATATTTCATGTGCATCTCCACGTAATCCCCCATTTGTTACGTCAGTCATTGCATGGATATCTTTAATTAAATCAGCTTCAAAAAGTGCATGAGATGCCTGTACAAAGTTTACATTTAATGTATCCCATATTACATCAAAAAACCCATTATATAATGCAGTTGTTGTAATAGTTCCTCCACCAGAACCTTCTGTAAGTAAAATCACATCACCTTCAGTTGCTCCTTTTCTTGCAGTTGGAGGATAATCTGATACCCCGACACTTCCTACAGCAGAAACAAATCTATCGCCTAAAACCATGTCTCCACCTACACGTAATGTACTTCCTGCCACTATCGGAACATCAACAAGTTCAGATACTGCTGCTACACCTGCAGTAAAATCAAATATCTTACCAACATCCCCATCATCTGCCAGATGAACATCACTTAAAATAGCTACAGGATCTGCTCCCATTACACAAACATCTCTTAAAGTAGCTCTTGTAACATGGAATCCTCCTAAAAACGGATAGTCACTTAAACGAGAATGTATTCCATCAACTGCAGTTGTTACATAAACTTCATCATTTTTAACTGGTGCTTTAACTACTCCCCCATCATCCTGTTCAGAAGGGTTTACCAATGAAGCTGTATCTGTACTGGAAACTATTTCTGCAATTTTTCTGTGAACAAAGAAATCTCCAGCTCCGCGAGAACCTACACCCATTTTTCCCATAGCCACATCTGCTTTTGGAATATCTACAATTTCTTTTAAAAAATCATCATCAAGAGAATTTAATTCCAAAGTAGTTTTTACTTCATCAATAACAGCTTCAGCCATTTTACATGAGTTTTCTTCAGACAAATCTTTGTATTCTCTAATTCTACTTGCTAAAAGAGCAGTTAAATCTTCATATGAGTAATCATCAATTCTTTTTCTTACAAAACCTTCAATATCCATAAATATAATCTCCAATCATAATTCTAAATTAACAAAATTCTTTAATATCTTTAAACCTGCAACTCCACTTTTTTCCGGGTGAAACTGTGTTGAAAATAAATTATTTCTACTTAATGCTGCAACAACATCAATTCCATAATTACAGGTGCCTGCAATTATTTCATCATTATCCGGAACAACATGAAAAGAATGAACAAAATAAAAGTACTCTTTATCAACACCTTCCAAAATTGGGCATTCTTTAACAACATTTAATTTGTTCCAGCCCATATGAGGTATTTTAAGCCCTTCTGGAAGATATTGTGCCTGACCTTCAAATAATTTTAAACCCTCAACATTCGGACTTTCTTCACTTGAGTCCATAAGAACCTGCTGACCTAAACAAATTCCCAAAAATGCCTTATCACTGTCTACATGTTCATGAATTACTTTTTTAAATTCTTCAAGATTTTCCATTGCACTGCCAAAAGCTCCAACTCCCGGAAGAACCAGATAATCACTGTCAGCTATTTTCTCAATGCTGCTGGTAATTTCAACATCACATCCAATTTTTTTAAAGCCATTGGAAATGCTTTTTAAATTTCCGCTTTTATAATCAATAATCGTTATCATAATTCTACTTCCAGTCAATAGCTGACCTAATCATTCCTCCAAAGTCAGAAAAAACAATTTTATCAGTTCCTAAAGTTTTTGAGTGAGCATCAAGTTCTGCAACTACATTATCATAACCTAAATCTCTTAATGGTTCAACTAAACGAGGCCCATCAGTTACAGCTATTGATTCACATTCAATTTCTTCAACAGGAAATGCATGAGGAACACCGCATACAACATACAAATCAACAGGGTTTTTCTTTAAGTAGTCTGCAGCAGCTTTTCCAGTTACCGGATACTCATCTAATCCACCAGTAATATAATCAATATCTGCTTTTAACTCCTGTTTAATATTAACTGCATGATTTCTAATTCTTGAAAGGCCGATATTTTCATCTAAATTAGCTATAATTATTGGTTTATTTTCCGGATTAACTTCACGATAATCAAAGTTTAAAATATCTGCAAATAAATAGGAAGTTTCTTTTTTAGCATTTAATACAAATGCGACTTTTTTACCATCGCTTAATGCTTTTATGATTTTTTTAGCCACATCTTCCTTATTATCTCCAAAATTAGGTTGAATGTATTTTCCCTGAGCCATTCCTCTGGTTTTTTCTATTTCAGTGGCTTTTTTAAGCATTTCAATTTGACGGTCCGCCTCTTCACGCGGAATTATCCCGTACTCGACAGCAGAATCTAAAACCATAATTGCTCCTTCGGTATTATCTCCTTCACCAAATCCTCCGTGAGATTCAACAGGAATAACTGTACAATCTAAATCAGCATTAGCAATTGCTTCTTTTAAGTCTTCACCAATAATCATACTGGCACATGTACCTACAACACCTATAAACTCCGGTTTAAACATATCATAAGCTTCTTTTAATGTATTCTCTAGTTTTTCACTAGCTCCTAAAATAAAGTCATTTTCGGCCATTGCTGTAGTTAAAACACGTACACCATCACTTTCTAAAAGTCTGCCAGTTCTAAAACAACAACCATGAGGTCCATGCATTATAATAACATCAACATTCATGTCTCTTAAAGTATAAAGAGATGCAGCTATGGGACTTGGTCTTGGATGCATTTTTTCACCTATTCACTAAATTTTTTATATATAATATTAAATTTTCTTAATTTATAAAATTAAGTTTTAATAGTATAAAGAATATATATCTAATGTATATAAAATATGTTAAATAAATTAAGGAGATAAAATGAATAAAAATATAGCGATTATTCTTTCAATAGCCGCCATACTTATTACATTAACCTGTGTTGGGGCAACTGTAATTAATAGTGATGGCGATATGAAGCAAAATACATTTGATGGAATAAAAATAAATGTTCCTCACGATGCTAAATTTATACAAATACCTGACGGATTTAAAGAAAATACATATGGAATAACAATTCACACCTTTAAAGATAACCAATCAATGGTTAATTTCTTAAATAGTTTACAAAATGCAAAAATCGTGTCTTTACCGGATCAACCACCACAATCTGTTGCATTTACTCAAGGTGATACTACAAACATCTTAGTAACTAATGGAAAAGAAGGAATCTGTGTTGGTGCTCCTGATCAAAATTTAGTGCTTAAAATGGCAAACAGTGTAATTTTCAGTAATGGACATCCATCTGAAAGAAACCACGGAGTTATGGGAGTAGGTCAAAAACATCTTGATAAAGATAAAGATTTCAACCTTATGGTAGGAATCCTTGCATTAGTCGACAATACTGAAATTAACATTGATAATTACAATACTGCAATCATAACCACTGTTGATCAAACTAATATAGATATAGATGAAGGAAATATAGATATGGATGAAAATAATACGGATATGGACTCAAATATTAGTGACATAACCGAAGTTGTAAATGTTAGCGATTCATCATCAGACAACCCAACAGAATCTGGAGATATGGTAAATGCAGAATTAGGCGCTGATAATTCAGTTGATTCAATGTTCACAAGCAGCCCTAATTCTCAACCAAGTTCTGAAAGTGATGATTCAAGTTCTTCCTCCGATGAAGAACCATTATCCAAATCAGAATGTAAAGAAATGGTTATCTCATACCTCTCCGACAGCAATTATGATATAGACCATATAGAACATAAGGGAGACATTTATATATTCTATATTACAGATGACAATGGTGAAGATATTGGTACAATAACTGTTGATAGTATAACTAAAGAACTTGACGACACTGGTCTGTCAATTAAATAAAAAGGAAAAATTTAGATAAATTAATTCCTTTTTTCTTATTTTTTTATAGATGATATCATGGACTTAGATTCAGAATTAGTAGAAGAAAAAATTAGAAAATATCGTGTTTTTAAAAGTTGTTCCCAATCAACCCTCATGGGGCTTTGTGAAGTAGCTAATCATCCAATGAGTCAAGCCAGATTATGCGCATTAGCTAGTGGATTTTCAGGTGGAATTGGAGGTACTTTTGATGAAGGAACCTGTGGTGCTTTAACTGGAGCATTAATAGCATTGGGATTTTTAGAAGATGACGAAATTAAAATAAAAATGGATGCTAAAAAATTATATGATGCTTTTAAAAAAGAATATGGTTCAGTTCAATGCGGTATAATTTCAAAAAATGGAGAAGACAAATCCCCATGTGTTGACTGCTGTGTTTATGCAGCTAACGAAGCAATAAAATTATTAAAAGAATAAAATCTTATTTTTACTTTTTTCATAAATACTTTTCAAATCCTCTTAGAAAAAGAAAATACTATTTATTAAACTAAACTAAGACTATGAAAAGCACAGAGTTTAATGAAAAAGTTCTTGATGTTTATGGTCAATTGCCTCTTGATTGGCTTACACCTGAAGACATATGGTGGAATACTTTAAGAAAAATTTTAAATGAATTAGATGAACCAGAAAGTGTTAAAAAAGAGATTTATGCTCAAATTCAAAAAGATATTACATGAAGAGGCAATTAACCTCTTGTAACAATACTTATAACATCTTTATCTTGCAATTCATAATCAGCAGCAATTCTCATGTTTTTACGTGCATCTACTGCATGCATAAAGTTATCCCCAATATCTGAATGAACAAGATAAGCTAATTCTTTAGGAACCGCACCTTTAGGCACTAAAATTCCATCAGGCAAAACATTTCCTTTTTGATCTGTGTATTTATGTTCATCCTGAACTGGATAAACCACAATCATATTAAGTAAACCAAATATAGCTTCATTTAATGCTGTTTGAATACCTGTTCCACCATATTTTTCTAAAATATTAGTTCTAATATATTCTAAAGCTTTAAGCTGATTATCTGACAATTTATCTTTTTCTAAAATTTCAAAGTCAGAATCTCCCGGAGTATATCTAATTAAACCAGATTCAGCTGCTTTAACTAAAGCTATTTCAGATTCTGCAGATGCAGGTATAACATAAGGATATTTTTCCTGCATTCTTTTAATGTTTTCCTCAGCAGTTGGTAAATCAGCTTTATTAGCTACAATAATCATTGGTTTGGCTATATGCAATATATTACGGATAAGTTCCATGAAATCTTCTTTTTCCCATTTGGTATAATCAGGATTAACTTTTCTTTTAGCTTCAATAATATCTTCCAAAGTTATTCCAGTACCTGACAATTGGTCAAAAATTACTTTAGCTATGTCTAATTTTTCAGCTTCAATTTTACGTACAAGTCTAACCCAATTTCTGTTAAGAATTCCATACATCCACATTACAATTTCATCTTCCAGAAATTCAATATCCTCTAAAGGATCATGAGAACCGGCTTCTACGCTTTGTCCTTCAGCATCAGTAGAACCGGAAGCATCAATAACATGTATTAAAACTTTAGCTTGCATCAAATCATCTAAAAATTGATTACCTAAACCCTTACCTTCATGAGCTCCAGGAACAAGACCTGCAACATCTATTAATTCAACAGGCAACAATCTTTTTCCATCAATACAAATGGAATTTCTAGGATTACAAGTAACATTCAATTCTTTACAAGGACATTCACTAATAACATGAGCAACTGCTTTATTAGCATCAATAGTAGTAAATGGATAATTAGCCATTTCTACACTTGAAGAAGTTGCAGAGTTAAAGAATGAAGATTTTCCAACATTTGGTTTTCCAGTAACTGCAATTTGAAGCATAATATCACAATAAAAAATAAATAATTAATTATATATTTAAGATTTAAATTATATAAATCTAATACAAAAAACATAAGTGAAAAAACATGGATGGCAATAAACCTTCTGCTCTAAAAGTTCGTCAAGGATTACAGGAATTCATGACACAATCAAGAGAAATGAGCTTTGGAACAGAATTTAACAAAGAATTCTTTGATGTTGTTAATGTTGATATTGAATTAAACAACTTAGACCTTGCATTTAACAATTATAAAATTATTAATTTAACAGACATACATATTGGCCAATGGTTAAATCCCGAGTATTTAGAGGGAGTTGTTGAGTATGTAAATACCTTAAAACCAGATATGATAACATTGACCGGAGATTATGTTTCATATATTTTAGAAGGCTATGAAGAGGATTTGAAAAAATCTTTTAAAAAATTAAAAGCAAAAGACGGGAAATTAGCTGTTTTAGGCAATCATGACCATTGGCTTGGAGCCAGTGAAATAAGAAACATCTTAAAAAAAGCCGATGTTAAAGATTTAAGCAATGATGTATACACACTTAAAAAATCTGAAAAAAACGACAATCACGAAAAACTGCTCAATATTGCAGGAGTGGACAGTTATACTGTCGGTGCTGATAATCTGGATAGTGTTTTAAAGAAATTACCTAACCAAGGAGCAGCTATTTTACTTGCTCATGAACCAGACTTTGCTAAAATATCTTCTGAAAGCGGAAGATTCGGACTTCAAATATCCGGACACTCACATGGCGGACAGTTTATTATTCCTAGAACCAATATAGCTCCATTTAGAGGTCCTAAATCAACCAGATATCCTGTTGGAAAATATAAAGTTAAAAATATGATTCAATATACGAGCAGAGGTCTTGGAACAAATACATTTTGGATGAGAATAAACTGCAAACCTGAAATAACATTATTCCATTTAAAAAGTAATGAAAAACAAAAAATAGAAATTATCTAGATTCCTATGGAAAATACAAACCAGTCAAATGTTAATAAAGCTAAAATAATTCTAACTTCAATTACAATTGGAATAGCTAATATATTAATAGTTTTAGCTATGCCTATGCTTAGTGATGATTTTGTTTTGGGCCGTTGGACAAATGCAATAATTATAATCTTTTTATTAACAATTGCAAACACAATATTATGGCCTATTTTTACCAGAATACTGATGAGGTTTTTTATTATAACATTTGGAATAGGTGCACTTCTTCTAAATGGACTTATGTTTTATGGAGTTGCATATTATCTTCCAGAAGTTAATATAGGAATAGGCGGAGCTTTAATCGCAACATTATTCATAAACATAGCTACAACACTTATATTTAATATAGCTAATATTGACTTTTACAATAGACATATCATCAAAAAACTTTCTAAAAAAGTTAATACTGACAAAAAAGCTGCTAGAAAATATTCCGGAGTAATAATGATTGAAATTGACGGATTAGCTAAAGAAATTTTAGATGAAGCTATTGGCAAAGGATATATGCCTACACTTAAAAGATGGATTGAAAATAAAACACATACTCTAAAAGAATGGGAAACTGACTTATCAAGTCAAACAGGAGCAAGTCAGGCGGGAATTTTACATGGAAATAATAAAGACATTATAGCTTACAGATGGGTTGAAAAAGAAAATAATAATAAAATCATAGTTTCATCTAATTTCTCCCACGCTCCATTAATTGAAAATAAAATATCTGATGGAAATGGATTATTAAGTGATAATGGAGCCAGTAGAGCAAATATGTTCAGCGGAGATAGTGATGATTTCATATTTACATCATCTAAAATCATAGAACTGGATAAACTATTTAATAAAACATGGTACTCTGTATTTACCACCTCAAATAGCTTTCAGCGAATATTTGTATTATTTTTATGGGACATTCTTAAGGAATTAAAATCCCAGATAATTCACAAAATCAAGAACATACGTCCCAGAATGAAAAGAGGGATAATATATGCAACATTAAGAGCCGGAGGAAATGTATTTTTAAGAGAAGTTGTAACAGAAACTTTGGCTGGAGATATTCTTAATGGAGAAATAAATTCAGCTTATGCAACTTATGTAGGTTATGATGAAGTAGCCCACCATTCCGGAATACGTGATAATGATGTTTGGAGTGTTTTAAAAGAGATTGATTTAGAGATCAACCGTTTGGAAAATGCTGAAAGTATTTCTAAAAGACATTATGATTTTGTAATTCTTTCAGACCACGGACAGGGAAACGGAGCTACATTTAAACAAAGATACGGAATAACTTTAGGAAACTTTGTAAGGAGATTTTTACCTGAAGATATGAAATCCTTAAAAATAGATGAAGAATTAGACCACTTTAAAAATTCATATATTCCCAGAAATGAATCAATTGAAAATATAAAAGAAAAAATGGATACTATAAAAAATTATGACATATTTAATGAATATGAAGCATTACAAAACTTTAAAGAAAAAAGTATGGATCTTTTAAAAATCGATGAATTATGCAAAACAGAAGAAATTCAAAAACTTAGAAAAAAATATAACGACAGCTTTGATTATATTAGAGGATATGAAGCTTCACAACACACTACTAAAAAAGCATCCGACTCTGAATTGATTGTTTTAGGATCTGGAAACTTAGGTCTGATTTACTTAACACAATGGAAAAATAGATTAACTTATGAGGAAATAATATCATTATTCCCCGATTTAATTCCAGGACTTGTAAAACATCCCGGAATCGGATTTATACTTGTTAATTCAATAGCTAACGGAGGAATGGTTATTGGAGAAAATGGTATTTATTATTTGGAAAGTGATGGAATAATCGGAGAAAATCCACTAGCTAATTTCGGAAAAAATGCTTCGAAACATCTTAAAAGACATAATGCCTTTAAAAATATGCCAGATATTCTTGTAAATAGTTTTTATGACCCTGAAAGTGGAGATATCTGTGCATTTGAAGAACTGATAGGCAGCCATGGCGGACTTGGTGGAACTCAAACCAAACCCTTTATATTATACCCTTCTGATTGGGATTGCCCTGAAGAGCTTGTTGGAGCCAAATCAATATATGACTTCTTAAAAAATGGAATGGAAAAACTGAAAGAGGAATAAAATGGAAAATAAAATTTATATAATTGGAATCGGTCCAGGATCAAGTGAATATTTAACTAAAAAAGCTATAGACACCGTAAAAAGTAGCGATTACACTGTTGGAAGTACAAGAGCAATAGATTTATTTGATGATGTCAACAATAAACTTGCATTTAATGTGAAAGATTTACTAGATAAACTTGAAAAAGGAGTGGATTTGGCTATTGAAGGTAATACTGTATCAATATTATCCACTGGAGATCCGGGATTTTCAGGTGTTTTAAATACTGTTTTAAGAATAGCCAATGATAAAAATTTCCCGAAAGAAAAAATAGAAGTAATTCCAGGAATCAGCTCTCTTCAGTTAGCTGCTGCCCGTAACCACATTCAGTGGGATAATGCAAATGTTATGACTTTTCATGGCAGAGAAAACATTGAAGACATTTTAAAAGTTATAAACAACGGTAAAACAACAATAGCGCTTCCTTCTAAAAAAGTTAGAGACATGGCACAATTTCTATTAGATAACGGAGTAAATGAAAACCGCCAGGTAGTTGTCTGTGAACGTTTAAGTTACGATGATGAAAAAATTGTTCAATCTACATTAAAAGATATTGCAAGTAGTGAATTTACTTACATGTGTATTATGATAATCTATTAGGAATATTTACCTTTAAAATTCATTTTAAAAAGCATTTATCATTTGATTTTAAAATTAAAACTTTTATAATTAGTTAATCATAGTTTAAGTGTTAATTTTTTAAAAAAAGTTAACAGCTGGTAGATACTATGATTAGAAAAATAAACCTGATAAGTTTCATTTTCCTATTTATTTTTTTGATAGGCACTGTTTCTGCCACAACAATTGAAAATGAAACTCAAACAATAAATAGCAAATTAGAAAACACTAATGAACACCAATTTCAAGGAACAAATAATATAGAACCTCAAAATGAAATACTTTCCACACCCAAGGCTAAAACATTAACTGTAATTAATTCACCACCAGTTGAAATGCATTATAAAGATGGGAGTAAACTTATAGCAACATTAACCGACAATAATAACGATATGCACCACCCAATAAGTAATGCTAAAGTTATAATTAATATTAATGGAGCTAATTATACCAAAATTACCAATTCAAATGGTCAGGTTATGTTATCCCTAAATTTAGAATCCGGAGAGTATATGGCAAAAGTGATATTTGAAGGTTGTGATTTTTATCACCCATCAACTTCAACTTCCAAAATAACAATTAAACCTACAATAAATGGTGACGACCTTGTTAAATACCATAAAAATGATACACAGTACTATGTTGGATTTACTGACAATAAAGGAACACCACTAACCAACACTGAAATAACATTTAACATAAATGGAGTATTTTATAAAAAAACTACAAATACTGAAGGAATAGCTAAATTAAACATAAATTTAGACCCCGGAAAATATATTATAACTTCATATAATCCAAAAACTAATGAACAATGCTCCAATAAAGTAACAGTATTGGCAACAATTAGCTGTAACTACGATTTAGCTAAATACTACAAAAATAAAAAAGCATACTCTGTTTACTTACATAATTTAGACGGCAGCTATGCCAGATATTCAAATGTGACTTTTAATATAAACGGAGTATTCTATACTAAAACCTCAGATAATACAGGTTATGCATCATTAAACATTAATTTAAATCCCGGCCATTACATAATAACAGCAATGTACAGGAATTGTTTTGTTTCAAACAGCATACTTGTTAAACCTACAATTCAAACCAGTGATTTAGAAATGAATTTCAAAGATGGAAGTGCTTTTAAAACATTTGTAACAACCAACGAAGGAAAACCTGTAGGATCTGGAGAAAATGTTACATTTAATATAAATGGAGTGTTCTATACTAAAACTACAAATTTAAACAGTATTGCATCTCTAAATATTAACTTAAACCCTGGAAAATACATAATAACCACTTATTATAAGAATGTTCAAATTGGAAATAAAATAATTGTTCACCCTGAAAATTCAACAAAGATATCTAAAAACTTAAACAGAGATTTTACTTATGAAATAGCTATTCCCAATTATGTAAATGTAACCCTTCCTAAAGTAGAAGCTGAAAATAATTATACAGTTAAAGCTGGAGAAAAAGGAATTGTAAAATTACCAAAAAAACAAATTTTTGAAGTCAGTAACGGATTAAAAAATTACACACTTTCAAACTATAAAACAGACAATAAAACAAGTGTTTTAATTAATGACAAATATGTTTTCATACCGTTTGATGAAATTAAAATTAAAACAGGTAAAACAACTAGAATTCAAAAAGATAGTGGTCTTTTAATTTATTCCAGTGAAAATTACACACATATTCGTTATTATAATACTGCTGATAGAGACATCAGTCAATTTGGAGTTACAATAGATAAAGAGGGAAAAATGGCTGAGAGAATTAGTTACATTGAAAATGGTGAAATAAGAGCAAGTCTCCTATTTAACACTACTGGATTTGACGAATATGGAATCAGATATAATTTAGCACTAGCTAATGGTTTAAATCCCGAAACTGAATTAAATACTAATTATATAAAACTTACAAATAACCAAATAAGTCCAATAAAGTTCACCTCAACCAATGAAACCGTGACATTAAATACAGCTAGAGAAAAAATCGTTGGATACATAACTGATGAAAAAATCAGCACCATATTTAAAACTAACAATAATCTAGTTGAAAAAACAGAAAATATAACTTACGGAACTCATCCAAAGTATAATACAAACAATAACTTTGAAATACTTCAGTCATATGCTATTATTAACTCTAAAATTACCCAAACAGATGTAGAAAACTTAGCTTTTGGACTTGATTATTTAACAAGCTATAAATTGAAACATATCCAGGGAATGTTTTTAGCTGGTCTGAATTCTGCTTATTTAAGCGATTTGTATGCAGATAAATATGCTAAAAATTTATCTCTTAACTGGCAGAGAACAAAAACAGCAGTTGTTTTAGGCGGAATTGATAATGACAAACTTTATCTTCACATGGCTAATCCAAATATGGGAATGTCTGCAACTGGAAAAAATACAAGTAAAATAACTGAATTTAACTTTATGACCTCATTATTTTTATCAAAAATAGAACAGCATGTAATGAATCCAATTGGAATTATTTATAACAATAACATAACTAGCTCTTTTGATGATGTGATAAATGCTCTTTTAAAGTCAGAAGTCAGTCTTGTTAATCGCGGAGATTCAATATATGTATTTTGTGAAAATGGGAGCAAATCTGTACTTATCATAAACACAACAACAGGAATTTGCAAGACTGTTTTGGTTGATGATGGTTTTGCATATAAAGGAGCTACTCAAAAAACAGAAAAAGGAGAATGTACAATATGCATAATTCCTAAATTACTTGAAGAAAGTTTAGCTAAACAGTTGAAAAATATCCGGGAAACTATAGATAATGGAATATTCCAGATAAATAAAAATATTGATAATTTCATGAAAAATATCCATCCGGCAACCATAATTGGATACAATATCGGCGCTTTATCTCTAAAAATTCTTGGAGGAGCTGTTTCAGGAATTTCAACAATTGTATTATTCCCAGCTACCTTTGCTGTAGCATTTCAAGCAGTAGCTAATAAAATCAGAGTCACTTTTGCTGATGAAAAAGACACACATTACTGGTACAGTCATTTTACACCAAGCAGACCAGGTTATTTCCAGGATACCAAATTGTTTTTAATTCCTAAAGGAACCCCTGAAGTAGATTATGTTGAAGTACATATCAACCCAGATAATTCCTTAAACCGCAGCCAAGCGAAATATATAAGCAATGGAAATGTGAGAAAATTAACTAAAGAAGAGACCTACCAGTATTTTGATGAAGAATATTGGGATCCTCTCAACACTCCTAGAAAATTAGGAAAATATTAAATGGTGATGCTATGGGAGATAATTGGAAAAAAATAAAAGAAAACTTTCAAAAGGAACCGACAATATCAAAAGTGCTTTATGTTTTAACAGTTATTGTGTTAATTTTGATTATTCTGGTAGAACTTTGTGGATTACAACTCCCAATAGATATTGGAACTCTAAATATGATCTTTTGGGTGTTAATAGCTATATTTCTCTTAGTAGAAATAGTATATAAATTGAAAAAATAAAAAAATTTAAGTTAAAATATTAATTTTAACTTTTTATTTCTTTTTTTAAAGCTGAATAGCTTCCTGTTTAACTTCTGTATTATCCTGATCTTCGTATAAAATTTTAGCTAAATTCAATAACTTTTCCTGACCTTTAATTTCATCTTTAAATAAAGGAACTTGAGCTATAATTTGTTCTGGGAATTTTTGATCAATTAAAGCTAAACGTTTTTGCTGCAATCTGTGTCTGGAGTGGCAGAAATCACAATCTGTAATATCCGGCATTACCTGATTTACAATTACACTATCTACAGTGATGTTATAATTTTCTAAAGCACCTAATGCTCTTTCAGATTCATAGATAGACATTTCTTCAGGAATTACAACCATTTTAAATGTGGTTCTGTCAGGATCAGATAAAACTTTTTTAGCTTCATCAATTTGCTCTTTAGTTCTTTTTAGCTCTTCAGTAGTTTGAGGATTATCAGCAGCATCCATAAATGGAATGAGATTTTTTAAAGAATTAGCTGCAGAACCTAATTTTGCTTTAATCATCATCATTTTACCTACCCATGAGTCCATTACATCAGGGAATGACAATAATCTTAAGGTATGTCCTGTTGGTGCAGTATCAAATACTACAACATCATATTCATTTGAAGTCATGACAGATAAAAATACTTCAAAAGCAGCAGCTTCATCAGCACCAGGAGAAGAGGATGCAATATCCATTTGGTCAGATAAGAAGTCTAAACCCATTAAACTTTCTGAAGTGGAATTAGCTTTTTGAGCATCAAGAACTGCTTGTTTTTGAGCCATAGCTTCATCAGGATCTATTTCAACTGCAAATAAATTTGTTTTAATTTCTCTAGGATAATGGCCAATCGGCACTTCCAAAGAGTCAGATAAAGAATGTGCAGGATCAGTTGATACAATTAATGTTTTTTTACCTTGTTCTGCAAGCCATAATGCTGTTGCTGAAGAAATTGAAGTTTTTCCAACTCCTCCTTTTCCTCCAATAAACATAAAAGTTGTTTCATCTTTGTTAAATTTAAAATAATCTTTAAATGCCAAGAAAATTACCTCCATATTAAAAATTTAATTTTAGTAACTAAAAGTAATTTTATAATTTTTTCATATATAAAAGTTTACTATCTAATATATAAGTTAAAAAAATCATAATAATTATCATTAAAATTTTTCCAAGGAGTGTAAAGCATGAACGAGCTTCCAAAATTAGATACTAAAACAACAAAAGAAAGCATAATCAAATTCATTCAAGACAAAGTATCTGAAGCTAATGCAAAAGGACTTGTTGTTGGATTAAGTGGTGGAATAGATTCAACATTAACTGCATACTTAGCTACAGAAGCTGTTGGTAAAGAAAATGTATTTGGAATTGTTATGCCATCTACAACCACCCCAACAGAAGATAAAATTCATGGAACAGACATTGCTAAAATATTAGGTATTGATTATAAGGAAATGGCTATTGACAGTATTTTAAACGAATTTTTATCTGTTACACAATATAAAACAGAAAACGAACAGTTAGCTATTGGAAACCTTAAAGCCAGAATCAGAATGTCTATCATATATTATTATGCAAATTCAAAAGGTTACCTTGTAAGCGGAACCGGAAATAAAAGTGAAATACTAATTGGATACTTTACAAAACACGGAGACGGAGCCTGTGATATTGAACCAATTGGAGATTTATACAAAACTGATGTATTTGAATTAGCTAAATATATAGGAGTTCCTGAAGAAATAATCAATAAACCTCCCCGCGCAGGTTTATGGAACAATCAGACTGATGAAGATGAAATAGGAATGACCTATGAAAACTTAGATAAAATTCTTTACCAGTACAAAGATAAAGAAACTTCAAAAGAAGAAATAGCTAAAAACTTAGATATTTCAATTGATGAAATTGATATGATTATAAATAAAGTAAAAAGGAACGCACATAAAAGCAAAGTTCCTGAAAGCCCTGAAAAGACTGTAATGGTGATTTAGTGACAGAAAATATAGAAAAAAAATGGCAGAAAAAATGGGAAGATGACAAACTTTTTGAATCTGACCCTAACGATAAAGAAAAATTATTCCTTACTGTAGCATTTCCATATCCTAGTGGTGCTATGCATATTGGACATGGGCGTACATACACTGTTCCTGACGTTTATGCAAGATTTAAAAGAATGGAAGGCTACAACGTATTATTCCCGATGGCATGGCACGTAACCGGAGCTCCCGTTATTGGAATAGCTGAAAGGGTTAGAAGAAAAGATCCATGGACCTTGGATTTATATGAAAATGTTCACAAAGTTCCTAAAGAGGAACTTCCTAATTTAGCAGACCCGGAATACATTGTAAGATATTTCAGTAGCGAATACAATGAAGTAATGCACGATATGGGATATTCCATTGACTGGAGAAGAGAATTCAGAACCATTGATCCGACTTACAAAAAATTTGTAGAATGGCAAATCGGCAAATTAAAAGATAAAGGATTAATTATAAAAGGAGAACATCCAGTAAAATACTGTCCAAGAGATAAAAACCCTGTTGGAGATCATGATTTACTTGAAGGGGAAGGAGTAGGAGTTAATGAATTAACATTACTTAAATTTAAAATGGATGATAAAATCCTTGTTACAGCTACTTTAAGACCAGAAACTATTATCGGAGCTACCAACATTTGGTTAAATCCTGATATTGAATATATTGAGGTCAATGCTGAAGGCGAACACTGGATTATTACAAAAGAAGCTCACCACAATTTAAAACATCAAATTAAAGATTTGGACATTATTCAGGAAATAGACCCTAATGACTTAATTGGAGGATTTGTTGAAAATCCCTTTACCGGCGACAAATTACCAATATTCCCTGCTAGCTTCGTAAGTGGTTCATATGGTAGTGGAGTAGTATTTTCAGAACCTGCAGATGCACCGGCAGACTACATTGCTCTTCAGGACTTAAAAAACAATAAAGAATTAATAGCCAAATATCATTTAGAAGACATTATTGATGATGTAAATCCGATTAACGTATGTAGTGTAAAAGGATACGGAGAAATTCCTGCTGCAGAAATAATTGAAAAATTAGGCATTAAAGATCAAAATGACCCTAAACTTCATGATGCTACTAATGAATTATACAAAGTAGAGCACAGAAAAGGTATTATCAGCGAACATATTCCGGAATATGGTGGTAAAAAAGTATCAGTAGCTAGAGAAGAATTTAAAGCTGATATGATAGCTAAAAACATGGCTACCATCATGTATGACTTTGCAGAAAGGCCAGTTATCTGCAGATGTGGTGAAGACTGTGTTGTTAAAATAATGGACAATCAATGGTTCCTTAAATATTCAGATGAAGAATGGACTGCAAAAACCCATGAAGTTCTTAATGGTGAAACCATCATTCCTAAAGAAGTTAAAAACAACTTTGAATATTATATTGACTGGTTAGATGACTGGGCATGTTCCAGGAATGTCGGACTTGGAACCAGACTTCCTTGGGACAAACAATGGTTAATAGAACCTCTTACAGACTCAACTATCTATATGTCCTATTATACAATAGCTAAATATTTAAGAAACATGAATGCTGATGATTTAAACCCTGCATTCTTTGATAAAGTTCTTTTAGATATTGACAGCGATGATGTAAAAGTTGACAGTGAAACTGTAGCTGAAATCCAGGATGAATTCAATTACTGGTATCCTCTTGACTGGAGATTATCTGCAAAAGATTTAGTTGGAAACCACTTAAGCTTTTTAATGTTCCACCACAGTGCAATTTATCCTAAAGAAAAATGGCCTAGAGGAACTGTAGTCTTCGGTATGGGTCTTTTAGAGGGAAATAAAATGTCTTCCTCAAAAGGAAATGTTATTTTATTAAAAGATGCTATTGAACAGTACAGTGCAGATGTTGTAAGGCTTTTCCTAATGGCATCAGCTGAACCATGGCAAGACTTTGACTGGAGAGAAAAAGAAGTTCTCGGAACCAAAAGAAGATTGGAATGGTTTAGAGAATTTGCCGCTAAAGTAGAAGAAATTAAAAACTCCCCATTAGATTTAACCAATATCGAAAAAGTCGAATTAACTCGTACCATTGATATTTGGATGTTAAGTCAGTTAAATCAGCACATTAAAGAAGCTACTGAAGCTTTAGAAGGATTCCAAACAAGAAAAGCACTTCAGGAATCTTTATTCTTACTTAAAAAAGATGTTGATCATTACTTATACAGAGTAAAACACCTGCTTGACTCCCAGGACCCTGCTATAATCTATGTGCTTTCAACAGTTCTTGAAGCATGGATCAGATTGCTTGCTCCATTTACTCCACATACCTGTGAAGAATTATGGGCAACATATGGTGGAGAAGGTTACGTAAGTCAGGCCAGCTGGCCGGAAGCTGATGAAAGCCTAGTAAGTCCGCAAATTGAAAAATCTGAAGAATTAGTTCAAAATATCATTAAAGATATTAACCAAATCAAGAAAATGGTTAAAGGAGATGTGGAAAAAATCCATGTTTACCTTGCTCCGGATTGGAAATGGGACTTATATGAAATAGCTGAAGAAATTGGAAAACCGGATATTGGTCAGATTATGGGCAGAGCTATTGGAGCAAATATTTATGATGACAAAAAAGAAATAGCTGCAGTAGCTAAAAAAATAGGTCGTGAAATGACTAAAACCAAATATGTAGGTAAAATTGATGAAAATCAAATCATCAGTGATGCACTAGATTATATTGGTGAAGAAACTGACGATGAAGTCATCATACATACTGATGACAGCTATGATCCAGAAAACAAAGCCAGAAATGCAATGCCTTACAAACCGGCTATTTTTATGGAATAAGGGTTAAAAACCTTATTCATTCACTTATTTTTTAAATACATTAAACAAAATTATATATATATATACTTATATAATAACAATTATGAACTTCCAAAACTATAATAAAATAGTTATTTTATTAATTGTTGTAAGTATCATCACAATGATTTCACATATAGACTGGATGACATTTCCTATTTCACACTTTATAGAGATAATTTTAATGCTTTTAGTAGCTATTTATCTTATTTTGTGCATTAAACACCATGAAAATTCAGGAATAATTCTAAGCCTAATATGTTTCATACTACTTTGTGTACTGCTTTATGAAAACGGACCCTATATGATTCTTCATATAGAACCTTTCAATATACCGCTGACATTTCCACTTTAATTTAATAACTTTTTGATAAATTTAAAATACAATCATCACCAAAACTTCTATTAAATAATAGTGATTATTTTAAAATTTTTAATAGGAGATATGAAAATTGAATAAACAATATAAAATAGCTATATCAGTTTTACTAGTTTTCCTATTTGTGCTAACAATCGCTTCAGCCAGTGCAACAGATATTGACGTTGGAGGCAATGGAAGTGATTACACAACAGTTAGTGAAGCTGTAAGCAATTCCCAAAGCGGAGACAATATTTACATAGAAACTGGAAACTATAATGAAAATAACATTAACATTAACCATGATTTAACCATATCCTCAAAAAACAGTGGAAATGTAACAATCAATGCAAATTACAATAAAGTGTTTACTGTTAACAAAAATGCAAAATTAACATTGATTGGAATAAATTTCATAAATGGAAAAGGAGATGGTGGAAGCATAATCTACAATAACGGACAAACCACTATAAAAAACTCCACATTTTCAAATTGTGAAGTAAACGGCTACGGAGGGGTTGTATTTAATAATCTTGGAACTTTAAATGTAGAAAATTCAGTATTTAAAAATAACATTGCAGAAAGCCAGGGGGGATTCCTGCACAATGAAGCAGGAAAAGTAACAATTACCAATTCCACATTCATCAACAATCAGGCCACACGTGGCGGAGCAATATACAATCACCACGGATTTTTAACAATAGATTCATCAATCTTTCAAAAAAACAGCTGCGGAAAACATGGAGAGTTAGGAGGAGCTATTAAAAACTGGGGACCTGCAACAATTACCAATTCCATATTTGAAGATAACAACGGAGCTAACGAAGGAGGAGCTATTTACAATTTTTATACAACATTAACTGTTGAAAACTGTAAATTTATAAACAACATTGCATATTCCGGAGGAGCTATAATAAATATTCAAAATGAATTAACTCCAGAAATAACAACAATAACATATTCAGTATTTAAAAACAATGACATTAAAAATCAAAACCAAAAAGGAGACATAATCCTAAATTACAACAATATTTTAAACTCAACAGTTAAAGGAATAAATATTGATGCTTCCTACAACTGGTGGGGAACAAATAATGTAACTGGAATGAATTTAAGTAACTGGGCAGTAGCTACAATTACATCCAATCCCTCTACACTTGTTCAAAATTCAAAAGGAAACATAACTGTAAGTTTAAATAATCTCTATAATAACCTTACCAAAACAACAACTTCCAAAAATATGAATATAAACGGAGAAGTTCTTTTTGAAAGTTTAAACTACACTCAAAGCATTGATTTGAAAAATGGAATAGCTAAATTAAGTTTTGATACTAAAAATAGAGACAATATAACTGCAAGTATCGGAAATCAAAAATTCACATTGGATATCTTCAAAATAGAAAGCAACAATCTTGTAAAATATTATAAAAATGACTCCCAATTTGCTGTTAAAACATTAGCCAATACAAAAGTGATATTTGAAATCAATGGAAAAAATTACACTAAAACCAGTGATAAAAACGGAATCGCTTCAATGTCCATTAATCTCAGACCCGGAAATTACACCATGAAAACTTACACCCTTGGGAATGTTATAACCAACAATATTACTGTACTTTCAACAATTAATGGAAAAAATATTGTTAAAATGTATAGAAACGGAACTCAATTCTATGCCACATTCCTAAAAGGAGATGGCAGCCCACTAGCTAATACCAATGTGACATTTAACATTAATGGAGTGTTCTACACTAAACAGACTGATAAAAATGGAATAGCTAAATTAAATATTAACTTAAGACCGAATACATATATTTTAACCTGCATTGACCCATTAACAGGATTGGATATAGGATACAACGTTAATGTTTTACCAACTATAGTAGCTAAAAGTATTGTAAAAACTTATTTAAATGACACGCAATTTCATGCAACCCTTTTAGATGAAAAAGGAAACCCTGTAACCAATACAAACATAACATTCAATATTCACGGAGTATTTTACAAAAAATTAACTAATGAATCTGGAATTGCAACATTAAATATCAGGTTAATCCCTGGAGAATATATTTTAACAGCATATGACCCATTTAACGGATTAGATATGGGATACAATATTACTGTTTTAGAAAAAGATTAATTAAAGAGTTTAAATGCTCTTTAATTTTTTTATAATTTACGGGCAAAGACCAAGTATCCAGTATGGCCAACCATGCGAGTTTTTGGTCTGACTCCCTGAGGTCTAACTTCCAGACCTCTTTCTAATGTTTCCAATATTTCAATATTATAAAAATTAAGTTTTTTAGCTACCCTATAAGCTATTTCTGCCTGATCAATATATGGTGCATAAACTGCTAACCATCCGCCGACTTTCAAAGATTCATAAACTTCTTCAAATATTTCAAAAGGCTTTGGCAAATCTAAAAAGACCAAATCAATATCTTTTTCATCAATGCCTTCCTTAATATCCTTGTTTTTAACTTCAATATTTGTAATTCCAAATGTTTCAATGTTTTTTTGAGCAACTTTGGCAAAATCTTCCCTTATTTCATAAGTATAAACCTTACCTGTGTCTCCAACAACATTTCCAAAGTTAAGTGCAATAGCTCCCGCACCAGTTCCAGAATCAACAACTCTGTCTCCTGAACCTAAACCTGTGTAAGCCAGCACTGTTCCAATATCTTTTTTAACCAAAATGGAACAACGCCTATCCATCAAATCAATGAAATCATTAACAGTAGGTTTAACAATTTTAAATGTGTGGTCTAAATGACTTTTAAGCTCATCACCTACTTCACAATTAGCTATCTGCTCTTTAGTAACAATACCTAAATCACTTTGAAATTCACAGTCTTCTTTAAGAAGATATTTCTTACCACGTTCATCTAAAATCATTTTCAAATCAATCACCTAATTTTCTAACTCAGAAAGTCTTTTTACTCTTTTTAATGAATCCGGATGTGTTGAGAATAATTCCATAATTTTATTGGATGTGGAAACATCAACATTTCTTTGACTGAGTTCTTTTAACTCTTCTTCAGAAATGGATCCATCACCATCAAAATCTATTTGTCTGAAGTCATTTAAATCTCTTTTAGCATTATCTACATCATTAACAAAAAATGCACGAACAGTATTTACATCTTTAATTGTTTCGTCATCACATCTTGCAGCCCCATAAGATAATTTATAAAGAGCTGAAACCAAATCTGCAGGACGATTACCATATTCCACACTAGCTTCATCTGCATAATATTCTCTTGTTCTTGATATAAATAGTACAAGGAGCTGTCCTATAAGATAGAATACATAACCCAATATTCCGATGATAATACCTGCATTATTTTCATTACTGCGTGAAAACATAAATGATAATGCAATATAATAACAAATCATTGGAACTAAGCTTACAATAGCTGTAACAATCATATCATTATGTTTAATATGACCCATTTCATGACCTAAAACTGCTTTCAACTCATTTCTATCAAGCAAACCTAAAATTGGACGAGTAATAGCTATATGTCCGCTTCTTTTAGATCTCCCATACGCAAACGCATTTGGAACATTTATTTCAGAAAGTTCAACCTGCGGTTTTGGAACTCCTGCTTCACGTGCAAGCTCTTCAACCATCTGATGAATATTTGGAGCTTCACTTTCAGATAATGGTCTTACATTCATTGAATGTTTAACTAATGTAGGACCAAACCAGTACTGTGCAGCTACAATACAAAGACTCATAATTAAGTAAAATGATGGTCCGCCAATTCCCAAATAGCTGCCAGCCAATACAACAAGGAAATACACAATAGTAAACAATATAATCATGGTAAGTACCATTCTTGCTTTAAGTTTCCATGTACCTTTCATTTAATATACCTCATAATTTTATAAATTTTTTATATACTTTATAACTACCTATTTATTAACCTATTCTTTCTTCAGAAATTGGGCCGCTTGAAGACCAGTATGACTCATATACTCCAGGATTATACTGACCACCTGAAGTTGAAAATACACTTCTATAAATCGGATTTCCGTTTTCATCATACTCCCCGGTTTCATAATCTTCCTGCCAGTCATCATATTCCTTTTGTGAGTCAGAAGATTTGTCAGAATTATCTGAAGAAGTTGAAACCGGAGCATCTTCCTGAGAACTATTAGTAGCATTATTAGTTATATTTGTTTCATTTACATGATTATTATCTGTAGCAGGTATTGAAACAAAATAAAGACACCCTGCAACAACTGCAACTAATGCAACAATCAGAATTATAATTACCACATATTTATTATCCATATCATCACACCTTAATATATAAATTTTATAAGTATTAAATTAGGCAGTACCAAAATCTTAATTTAATAAAAAATACATAAATTATTAGCATATAAATTACGGTGATTGAATGAGCGGACCTTGGGTAGAAAAATATAGACCACAAAAATTAGATGATATTATAGGGCAAAAACAGATTGTAAACAGACTCCAAAAATATGTAGGGGAAGAAAGCATGCCTAATCTAATGTTTACAGGACCTGCAGGTGTTGGAAAAACAACTACTGCAATAGCTCTTGTAAAAGCTATTCTTGGAGAGTACTGGAGACAAAACTTTTTAGAATTAAATGCATCAGATGCAAGGGGAATCGATACTGTAAGAAACGACATTAAAAATTTCTGCAGACTGAAACCTGTTGGAGCCCCATTTAGAATAATATTTTTAGATGAAGTAGACAACATGACTAAAGATGCACAGCATGCTCTTCGTCGTGAAATGGAAATGTATACTAAAACTGCTTCATTTATACTTTCCTGTAATTACTCTTCTAAAATTATTGACCCTATTCAGTCAAGATGTGCAATATTCAGATTTGGACCTATTAAAGGAGAAGAAATTGCAAACAGATTAAAATACATTTGCACATCAGAAGGATTTGAATACACTGACAGAGGAATTGAAGCTATTGAATACTTTGCAGAAGGAGATATGCGTAAAGCAGTTAATGTACTTCAGGCAGCTGCTTCTGAAGGAAAACATGTTGATGAAGATGCAGTTTACGAAGTTGTTTCAAAAGCAAAACCTCAGTATGTTCATAATCTCATAACAAAAGCATTATCTGGAGATTTTATGGGTGCACGTAACCTTTTAAGAGAAACCATGGTTTTACAGGGGACAAGCGGAGAAGACATGGTTAGTCAAATTTACCAGGATGTTTCCAAAAGAGTATTTGAAGGAAAAATGGAAGCAGACATTTATATTGATTTAATTGAAGCAATAGCTGATTGTGATTTTAGAATAAGGGAAGGAGCAAATCCAAGAATCCAACTAGAAGCTCTTTTAACCCAATTCTTATAAGGTATAGAAATGTTATGGACAGACAAATACCGACCAAAAACACTAGATGAAGTGGTTGGCAATAACAAAGAAAAAGCATTAATCCAAAAATGGGTGGATAACTGGAAAGCGGGAAATCCTCAAAAGCCGTTGCTTCTGGTTGGTCCTCCAGGAATTGGAAAAACAACACTTGCTCAGGCAATAGCCAGAGAATTCTCAGAATACATAGAACTAAATGCAAGTGACAAACGTTCCCAGGATGTTATTAAACGTACCATTGGAGAATCATCTTCCAGCAGATCATTATTTGGTGATGAATACAAATTGCTTATCCTTGATGAAGTAGACGGAATTCATGGAACCAATGACCGCGGAGGAGTAAGAGCTATTGGAGACATTATTAAAAAAGCAAAACATCCAATGATTTTAATAGCTAACGACTTTTATTCAAAACGTATTGCATCACTTAAAACAAAATGTGATGTTTTAAAAATGAGTAAAGTCAGAAGCCCAAGTATTAACAAATTGCTTAAACAGATAGCTGCTAATGAAGGAATCAAAGCAAATCCTGCAGCACTTAAGGAATTAGCTAAAAAATCCAACGGAGATATGCGCTCAGCAATAAACACATTTCAGGCACTGGCAAGTAAAAATGAAATTCTTGAACTAAGTGATGTTGAAAATATAACTACAAAAGATGACAGATCAACAATAATCAACGGAGTTACTGCTGTTTTAAAAAGTAAAAATCCGAATCATGTTAAAAAGGCATTAATGGTTGAAGAAGACCCTACACTTGTAATGGAATACATTGCAGAAAATATTCCTCGTGAATACACAAAGAAAAAAGAAATTAAAAAAGCATATGAAAACATTTCAAAAGCTGATTTATACTTTGGAAGAGCAAGAAGCAGCAGATATTACGGTTATTGGAAATATGCAACTGATTTCATGGGAGTTGGAGTCAGTGATGCGAAAGATGAAACTTATAAAAAGTTTACAAGGATTACCTCCCCTACTGTATTTACATTAATGGGACGTAACAGAGGAAAAAGAAATTTAAGAGACAGAATAGCTGAAAAAATGTCTCAAAAAATGCATATTTCACATAGTGTAGCTATTTCAATGTTTCCATACCTTGAAATTATGTTTGAAGACAATGAGCTTGCCTGGGAAATATCTGACTTTTTAGGTTTTGAAGAAGATGAAATAAAACGTTTCAGAACCAGAAAAATACCTAAAAAAGTTATTGAAAAAATGGAAAAGCAAAAAGCTCAAAAAAGAGTTGAACAAAGAGATGCGAGAGCTCAGGAAATCAAAGACGGATTACTTGCTACCATTCCTCCTCAAAAGGAATCTTCCGAAAAAATAAAAAAAGAAGTTGAAAAAGAACCTGCTGAAGAAATAAAAAAAGAAGTTAAAGAAAAACCTAAAAAGAAAACAGACAAACAAGTTTCCTTATTTAACTTCTAATTCTTTTTCAATATACTCATAAGCTTTTAAAACATTTTCACGATACTGAGGAGCTACATCTTCTAAAAATTCCATAAATGATGTAGACAAATCATCATAATCCTCAGTTTCGATTATTTTTTTACCATCCATTTCCAAAAATGAATTAATCCAATCTAAAGGCACATTAATTAAAGGATAAATCTCATTATCTTTTTTATTGAATGTCAATCCTTTTCCTTTGAAAATATCTGAAAATATGGAGTTTACTTTACTGTCTAAAATAATCGGATTAACAGTTAAATCAGGATTTCCGCCGTGAACCAGTTTTACACCATATTTACGAGTATATGGCTCCAGTATAATTTCAATCAGAGCATTATTTTCAGGAATCAGAATTGTGCTGTTCGGTTTTATTTCATCAGCAAGGACTTTAGAAGATTTGGAGCAGATTTTCTGAAATAAAGAGTTTCTAACTACTTCAATGTCAGGATATTCCTTATTAAATGTCGCCTGTCTTTTTCTTGAAAATTTGGAAAATCTCAGGTTATTAATATAAATTTTTTCAGCAGTATAGCTAACAAAACGTGTATCAATGCCAATTATTTTTAAAAATTTCAACACATCTTTTTTAGAGGCTGTAAATTTATCTTCATCCCTTTCAATGGCAAAATTAAATATAGAATCCATTTTATCTACTCAAATCAAGTGTTTTTCTAAGTGTTTTTTCCATGACTTCAACAGGTGCCTTCTTTCCTGTCCAGATTTCAAAACTCTCTGCACCCTGGTACAATAACATTTTAATTCCATAAACAGGAGTTGCACCTGCTTTAATAGCTTCACTAAGAAGTACAGTTTCATTAGGATTGTAAACAATATCATTAACAACCAAATCAGAATGCATATCCTCTGCTTTAACAATAGCTTCGTCATTTGTATGGGGACTCATTCCTACAGGAGTAGTATCTATTAAAATATCTGCATCACTTACATAACCTGCTATTTTATCAGTTGAATCAAAATTAACATTATCCATTAATTTAGAGTTTTTAACATCCTCAGCTAATGATTTTGCTTTATTCATATTCCTGTTTAAAATAGCTATGCTTTGAGGATTTTCACGAGCCAGATAAAAAGAAATTGCTCTTGAAGCTCCTCCAGCACCTGCCACTACAACATTTTTATCTTTAATCGAAGTTACTTCTTCAATTGCTCTAATACATCCTATTCCATCAGTATTGTATCCTTTCATTTCTTTAAAATCAATTGTATTTACCGCACCAATCAGTTCAGCTATCGGATCCAATTTGTCCAAATACTTCATTACATTGATTTTATGAGGAATAGTTACATTAAATCCTTTTATATTAAGAGATTTTGCTCCTAAAATAGCTGATTTTAAGTTTTCAGGATAAACATTAAATGGAATGTAAGCGTAGTCCATCCCCAATTCCCCAAAAGCTGCATTATGCATAGGTGGAGAAAAACTATGTTCTACAGGATGACCTATCAGACCTACAATTTTTGTACTTCCACTAATCATATACTAGTGATATTTATTTAATTGTATAAATATTTCTTTTTACAGATATTTAATTATGGATTTTAATATCACTAATTTCAATGAAAGATTAAAATCAGTAAAACTTAGAGAGTTGGTAGTTGCAGGAATAGCAGCTATAATCCTTGGAGTAATTTTAAGTGAAATATTTCCGGCCATTTATGATTCTGATGAATTATATTTTGTTGTAATTACATTTTTAATATTAATATTCTTTATTTATGCTCTGAAAGGTACTCATGGATTAAATTCAAATATCCATAAAGTTTTTGAAACTGAAAATCAAAAAGAAATCATTTATGTATTTTTAATAAACCTGTTTTTTGCAATGCTTTTCCTTGCATTGTTTTCTGGTTTAGATATTATAATCGGATTTTTGGACCCGACCTGGGAAACAGGATTTGAATTTGATTATACTAGCCTTACACCAGTTGCATTTTTTATAGATGCCCTTGGAACAATTATTCTTGCACCTCTTGTTGAAGAGCTAGTTTTTAGAGGAGTACTGCTTAATCGGTTAAAACTAAGAATCGGAATTATTCCCGCTATTTTAGTTTCTTCATTTTTATTTGGAATTGGCCATGAATTTGGAGGAATGATAAGTGCATTTTTATTTGGAATCTGTATGTGTATTTTATATCTGAAAACAGACAATATTCTAATTCCAATAACTGTCCATTTCATCAATAATTTAGTTGTAACTCTCTTAGAATCAACATATATTGATATGATAATGTTAGAATTTCCTTGGATAATTCCAACATTGATTATTTCAGTAGTATCTGCTGTTTTGTTAATTTTATACATTTATAAAGGGTTTAAGAAGGTAAAAAGCCTTACTTAAACTCCCAATTTATTTATTTAATCTTGTTTTCTTAATTTATTAACTACCACTTATAAATATATTAAATAATAAAATCTATAATATTATAAAATTATTGATAAAATAATGGAGGGCAATTATGGAATTTACAAGACCTAGAGGAACTAGAGATTTTCTTTTTGATGAAATGAGAGAGAGAAAAAAAGCAGAAAACATATTGCGCAATGTATTTGAAAATTATGCTTATCAAGAAATTAAAACACCTTTATTTGAAGAATTAAAATTATTTACAACAAAATCTGGAGAGGAAATTGTAGATCAATTATACAATTTCAAAGACAAATCCGATAGAGAACTAACTTTAAGACCTGAAATTACTGCTCCAGTAGCTAGATTATACTTAAATGAACTTCAAAAAACTGCATCAAAACCTATCAAACTTTATTATTACGGCAGCTGTTTCAGATATGAAAGACCGCAAAAAGGAAGATTCAGACAATTCTGGCAATTTGGCTGTGAATTAATCGGAGCAAAATCACCGCAGGGCGAAGCTGAAGTTATTGCAATGTGTTCAGAATCCATTGAAAAACTTGGAATTCCTGGTGCAGATGTTAATATAAATCATTTAGGAATTATCCGCGGATTATTCAAACATTTCAACATAGATACAGCTACCCAAAGAGAAGTTATGGTTGTTATTGATAAAGGAGATAAAGACCTTCTAAAAGAATCATTAACTGGTGAAAATCCTATTATCGACAATGAGGAGTTAAACAATGTTTTATTTAAATTAATTGATTTGGTTGGAGACAAATCCATTATTAAAGACATTGAAGAGTTAGTTGCACCATACCCTGAATCACATGATGCTTTAAATGAGCTTGAAGAGTTAATTGATACACTTGCCAGTTTTAAAATGGAAAATTACACTTTAAACTTAGGTGTAGCCAGAGGACTTGACTATTATACCGGAATTGTATTTGAAGTTTATATTCCATCTCTCGGAGCTCAAAAGCAGGTCTGCGGAGGAGGAACATACAGTTTAATTAAAATATTTGGCGGTGAAGAAGTAGTTTCCACAGGTTTTGCATTTGGTTTTGACAGATTGATGAATGCAATTGAAGAACTTGCAACACCGGAAGAACTTCCATGCCCTATTGACATTTACATAGCTCCAATTTCTGATGATGTAAGACTTAAAGCTTATGAAATAACTCAAACTTTAAGGTCTGCAGGAATAGCCTGTGATGTTGATTTAAACGGCAAAAAATTCAAGAAAATAATGAACCATGCAAATAAAATCAAAGTAAAACAGGTAGCTATTATTGGAGCTAAAGACCTGGAAAACAATCAGATTACCATTAAAAATATGGAAAGCGGTAACCAGGAATTAGTAGACCTTGACAATATAGTGGAATATATTAAAGGTGTATGAACAATGGAAATTAATTTTAGACATGAAATAAATGGTCAGAAAGTCATTACAGCTATTGCCCAAGATTGGAAAACTGGGCAAATACTGATGGTGGCCAATATGAATAAAGAAGCCCTTCAAAAAACAGTTGAAACTGGAAAAGCCCATTACTGGAGTACTTCCCGCAATTCCCAATGGCTGAAAGGTGAAAGTTCAGGTCATACTCAGGAAGTTAAAGAATTACTTGTTGACTGTGATATGGATGCAGTTGTTTTGAAAGTCAAACAGAACGGAGCTGCATGCCATGAAGGCTACTTTTCATGTTTTTTTAGAAAATTAAACACTAAAAATATTGAAAACATAAAAGAAGAGGAACTTGAAACAATTTTAGAAAAAGTTTTCAATCCCGATGATGTGTATTAAAATGAAAACAATAATACCAGATACAAGTGCTGTAATAGAAGGAGCTATAAGTAAAATAATAGCTAAAGAGGATTTGGATTATCCTGAAATTATTGTTCCTGAAGCTGTTGTTTGTGAACTTGAACATCAGGCAAATACAAATAGAAATGAAGGAATAAATGGTTTAAAAGAACTTCAGAAATTACAGGAAGCTCAAGACAATGGCGAGTTAGCTATTACCTTTAAAGGAAAACGTCCGACTAATTATGACATCAGATATGCCAAAAGCGGAGAAATTGACAGCTTAATCAGAGATTTAGCCAGAAGTGAATTTGGAACATTAGTTACAAACGATAAAGTTCAGGCTGAAACTGCAAAAGCTCAGGGAATTTCTGTTTACTACTTCAAACAGGAATATAAACATGCAGAACTGTCTATTGAAAAATTATTTGACGACGACACAATGTCTGTTCATTTAAAAGAAAATGTTGTTCCAATGGCTAAAAAAGGAAACCCTGGACATGTGGAATTTGTAAAAATTGGAGACAAAGCTTACACATACTCTGACATGTTAGATATCTATAATGAAATCCTGGAAAAAAGCAGAAGCGATCCTAAAAGTTATCTGGAATCAGACAAAGACGGATCAACAGTTATTCAATCCAGAGAATATAGAATTTCAATGGCCAAACCTCCATTTTCAGAAGCTTTTGAAATAACCGCAGTCAGACCTGTAGCTAATGTTAGTTTGGATGAATACAACATCTCTGAAAAGCTGATGGAAAGGATAAGCAAAAGCGCTGAAGGAATACTTATTTCAGGTTCTCCAGGAGCAGGTAAAAGTACATTTGTTCAGGCACTAGCTAAATATTATGCTGAAGATTTAAATAAAATTGTAAAAACAATGGAATCTCCAAGAGATCTGCAACTTCCGGCAGAAATTACACAATATGCTCCTTTAGAAGGAAGTATGGAAAATACTGCTGATGTTTTATTGCTTGTCAGACCGGACTACACAATTTATGATGAACTTAGAAAAAACAGTGATTTTAACATATTTGCAGATATGAGAATGGCCGGAGTCGGAATGATTGGAGTAGTTCATGCTACAAGACCAATAGATGCTATACAGAGGATTTCATCAAGAGTTGAACTTGGAATAATTACTTCAGTAGTAGACACCAGCATTTACATTGAAGATGGAGATATTAAAGAAGTATTTGAAACAAAAATGACTGTTAAAGTTCCATCAGGTATGAAGGAAGCAGATTTAGCCAGACCAGTTATTGAAATTCGTGATTTTGAAACTGGAGAGCTTAAAAATGAAATCTACACATATGGTGAGCAGACAATTGTAATGGACCTTGATTTAGTTAACAATTCTTCAGGAGATTCATCTACTTCCAAATCTGCTGTAGACAGACTAGCTGAACAGCAAATCCTTAGAAAAATTAAAAGATTAATTCCAAAATCCAAAGTAGGAGTAGAAATAATTTCTCCTGAAAGGGCAAATATCTACATTAATGAAAAGTATATTCCAAAAATCATCGGTAAAAACGGGAAAAGAATAGCTGAGATTGAAAAGGATATTGGAATAAGTTTAGGTGTTGAAATTCTTGAAAACACTCCGGGACATCTGGCCCGCGGTGAAAAATTTGAAGTAGATATTATCCACACTAAAAAACAGCTGATTTTAGATTTGGGAAAAGTCAATGGTACACAAAACTTTGATATTTTTGTTGGAGAAGAATATTTGCTTACAGCTACAACAAGCCGAAAAGGAGAAATTAAAATAAAAAGAGGCATCGAATTATCTGACATGTTGCTCGATGCCATAGAAATGGGTTTAGAGATAACTGCAGTTAAAAAATAGGTGAAATAAATGAAAATAGGTGCATCAACATTATCAGGATTTAAAGATGATATAGGAACAAATTTAGAATATTTTGAGGAATTAGGACTGGATTATGCAGAGATATTGCATCAGTATCCAAATCAGGATTTAGATACAGATATCTTTGAGAATTACAGTTTAAAATATACTGTCCATTCTCCTATTATCAATTTGAACATAGCATCATTAACTGAAAACATCAGACAGGCTTCAATAGCTGAAATTAAAAAATCCATTGACCTTGCAAATGAAATTGATGCTGAAATTGTTGTTGTTCATCCAGGATCCATTCCTTTTTTAGGCAGAGACTTTGAAGATAAAATTTTTAAATTGAATAAACAGTCTATTGAAGAAATTGGAGAATATGGAAAAGATTTAGGTGTAAATGCAGCTATTGAAAATATGCCTACCTTTGAAGGATACATATACTCAAATCCCTATGAATTAAATGAACTGGTTACTTCCTTGGACATGTCTATGACCTTAGATATAGGTCATGCAAATCATGCAGGATATGGGCCGGAGGATATGTACTTTGATTCCATTAAACACATACATGCCCATGATAATAATGGTGATGATGACTCACACTATGCATTAGGTGATGGCTCTATTGATTTAAAAAGTATCATCTCTACTTTTGAAGATAAAAAGTATAATGGTACCTACATCATAGAAGTAAATGAGAAGGATTGGGTTAAAAAAAGTTATGATTATTTAAAAAATAACTTTTAAATCCCTTATTTTTACACCTTCCAATTTCAATAATTTAATCTTATTTTCCAAACCGCCAGCATAACCGGTTAATTTGCCGTTAAAACCAACAACTCTATGACATGGAACAATAATAGAAATAGGATTATGACCTACAGCACCGCCAACTGCCTGAGAAGACATATCAGAACTTATCTTTTTTGCAATATCCCCATAGCTAACAACTTCACCATAAGGAATTTCTTTAAGCAAATTCCAGACTTTTAATCTGAACTCAGTTCCCTGCAGATTTAAATCCAAATTTTTAACTGAAGGATTTCCCCCTCTAAAATAGCTATCCAGCCACTTTTCAGTTTTTTTAAAAATAGTTAAATCATTATTTTCCCCTGTTTTATCTTTAAAATTTCCAAAAAAATGTTTCTGACCTTCAATCCACAAACCAATCAGTTTATTGTTTTTGCTAGCTAATGTTAATTTTCCCAAAGGAGAATCATAGCAAGTTGTATAAATCATGATGAAAGTTTTAAATAATAAAATATTTAAAATAATAACTTGGTGATGGGGTTCACCAGAAACTTATTTTCAAACCGCAAAAATTGCTGATAACTCCTATGTTATATAAAAAATACTTAGGAGGATAATTTAATGGCTGATGTATTTCCATTAATTTTAGGGATAATAATACTTCTAGCTAGTGTAATTTCTATTAAAACTGGAATTAGTGTAACAGTAGTTGAAATTGCAGTAGGAGTAATAATAGGAAATCTGGGACTCTTCCACAGCGAATCTTGGATGATTTATATAGCTAGTTTTGGAGGAATATTGCTTACATTTCTAGCTGGAGTCGAAATTGATGTTGACTTAATGAAAGATAATTTTAAAGAAAGTTTTACAATAGGATTTTTATCATTTCTAATTCCTTTTGTAATAGTGTTTTTAGTAACTTATTACATTATAGGATGGGAATTAAATCCTGCGCTATTAACAAGTACCGCATTATCTGAAACAAGTATTGCAGTTGTTTATTCCGTTTTAACTCAAAAAGGACTATTTAAATACAAAATCGGAAAATTAATAATGGTTGCAACATTTATAACAGACATATGTACTGCAATAGCTTTAAGTGTTTTATTTACAAAATTTGACATTTATACATTATTATTTTATGTAGTGTCTTTAGCAGTTCTTGTAATGGCTTATTATAAATCTGATTTATTTTTCGAAAATCCATTATTTAAAAATAAAATAGGAGAACTGGAAATAAAATATGTTTTTGTCTTACTTTTAGGATTTATATTCTTTGGAAGTCTTGGTGGCGGACAAGCCATATTACCTGCATTTATATTGGGAGTAATACTTTCCGATCACTTTAAAAACACACAAAAAGGAGAAGTTAAAGCCAGATTCAAAACCGTTGCATTTGCTATTATAACTCCAATATTTTTCATAATTGGAGGAATGAAAGTTTCAATACCTTTAATATATAGCTGTTTTGGAATCTTTTTAACATTATTTGTATTACGTCAACTAAGCAAATACATTGGAGTTTATTATCCAAGTAAAATCTTTTTAAAACAAAACTATAACTATGTTACAATGATGATGAGTACCGGTTTAACCTTTGGGCTTGTTGCTGCAGTATTCGGACTAAATAATGCATTAATCAATCAGACAGAATATAGTGTAATAACTGGAATACTCGTATTAAGTGCTATTTTACCTACATTTGTAGCTGAAAAATATTATACTCCGGTACATAGTGAAGATTTAGGAGATTGATGGTTAAATTACCTTCAGTTTTCCTACAATAATTTTTTTTCCTTAATCTCATTTTGGAAATAGAGATACTTGGAATCAACTACTTTTCGAATATTGGCTGCAGTTTTTTTACCGATACCTTCAACTTCCTGAAGCTGACTTTCAGAAGCATTAATAATATTAGCTACTGTTCCAAAATGCTCCAATAAGTTTTTAGCATTAACAGGCCCTATATTTGGAAGAGATTCTATTATAAACAGCTGCTGTTCCCATAAGTTAACAGGTTTTTTATCAGTTCTTATCTGAATTGGTGTTTTTTCACCACTTTGCTCTCTGATAGCTATTCTTTTAATCATAGCTGCAGTATCCTGAGCGTTTCTTGTTGGTATAATACTGATTCCAAAGTCAAGAGCTATTGAAGCTATTGAACCTCTAATTGCATTCGGATTAATCATACCATTGTACAAATCATCCCCTTCAAGAATAATTAAAGGACGTTTAAATTCCTCCATTAAAGACCTTGCCTGTTTAAAGAGTCTTTTATCAACAATTGAATCAACAAAGTCTTTAGCTGTTTTACGTTCTATGACAACTTCATCACTTACCTGATAATCACCAACAGCCATTGCCTGAACTTTAACATCAATTTCCATTTCAGACAAATGACGTATGACCTTTGAATTACCTTCACGAGTATCTGCAAAAACAACCGGAAGTTCTTCCTTTTTGGGAGCAGGATCTAAAACTTTTACTCTTTTTTCATTTTCCATCCTTTCAATAGCATTGGAATTCAACTCTTCCAATACCTCGGGATCAATTAACTGGCGTTTCATTCTGCGTTCCTTATTAATTGAAGCCCAGTAATAACCTTCATCTCTGGTTCCATTTGTAATAAGAACTTTTACACGACCTGAACGTTTACGGCCTGTTCTTCCTCTCCTTTGAATCATTCTAACTTCAGAAGGAACAGGTTCATACAGAATAACCAAATCAACAGCAGGAATATCAATTCCCTCTTCAGCTACACTTGTTGAGAGAAGTACATCATATTCACCAATTTTAAAGGCTTTAATGATTTCTTTTTGTTCCTTTTGAGTTAATCCCTTTTCACCATCTCTTGAAGCCTGACCAAAGAACTTGGCAGATTTAATTCCTTCTTTTTCAAGTTTCTGATGAATCATTTCAAGAGAATCCCTATACTGAGTGAAAACCATTATTTTTGAAGATTTCTGGTCAGCATCTTTAACATACCTCTCAGACTGCAATTTGGTTTGACCATTTTGCCCCAATTCTTTTTTAATGATATCAGTTACTTTTTTAAGTTTAGGATGTTCCAAACCATGTTTTTCAGCTTCTCTTGCAAGATAAATAGCTTTACCAAAATTAGGATCCTGAATTAATGATTTGGCAGCTTTTGTTTTCTTTTTACGTAATCTAGCTACATATTTGTTAAATGTAACTACTCCCTGTGTTTCAATAAGTTCCTGAGAATGTTGTATATTGATAACTGCACTCAAAATTGAAATAGCCTGGAAACATTCCTTTTTAGGATTTACAGTTCTTGCAATTGCACTTTGAACTCTTCCTCTTGCTCTCAATATATCTGTTTTGTTAACAGAAACTGTTCTAATAATTCCCATATTCTTAAGACCTTTAAGACGAACTTTAAGAGCTTTATCAACATGTTTTTTAATTTTTTCCAATTCAGAACTCATTTTAACCCTAACCCAATCGATTGCAACCGGATTAAAATAAGGCCTTACATCATAATCCTCTTCAGTTTTAACTACAATATTTTGAACATATAAATTATCACAAACTTCTTTTATTTTTTCTTTATCAGAACCTGGAGAAGCAGTCAGTCCTAAAATCAGGTTAAATTTAGATTCTTTAACATATCTTGAAGCCAAATATACATAAGAATAAGATCCAACACCGTGATGACACTCATCAAAAACAACTAAAGATACATCTTTTAGAGAATATCTTCCTTTCAACAAGTCAGATTCAACAGTTTGCGGAGTTGCACAGATTATTTGAGATTCTTCCCATCTTTTAACTCTTTCATCAGTTTTAACAGCACCCGTAATTGATGAACAGGGGACAGTTAAAAATTCCTTAAAAGTAGACTCGTGCTGTATAGCTAATGGTTTACTTGGAGCCAATACTAATATTTTAGAGTTTTTAACTTTATCCAATCTATCTGCTGCTACTAAAGTAGCTACTATAGTTTTACCTAATGCCGTAGGTGCAACAATCATCGTATTTCCTTTCTTTAACACATCGGCAGCTAAAACCTGTTGATATAACCTAGCTTCGATAGAATCGGATTTTATTAATGGGTGGTCAATATAATGTGCCATGATAGAACATAGTAACTGAATGTTTATAAATGTTTAATAAGAGCATGTGAAAACTAATCAAAAAGTAGTGTAATTTAATTTTAAAGTAAAGAACTTGTTAAAAAAAAGAAAAAGGAGAGATTAATTAAAATCTCCCAAATTAAGATATTATTATTGTGTTTCCTGTTTGGAAATCATTCCAGTAAGATGTAATAATGTATTTTCCACTCATTAATCTCATAGCTAATGAAGCAACACCATTTTCATCAGTGACTTTATTATAGAACACACCATTTATGTTAAATGTTACATTTTGGTTAGCTAATGGTTTACCTTGACCATCTAGTGTTTGTGCAGTGAAGTTACTGCCATCTTCATGAGTCATATTAAGGTCACGGGTAACTAAAGTAGGTAAAACAGTTATATTGTTACCTACAGCTAATCCTTCATATATTGTTGTAATGATATATTCTCCAGGTCTTAAACTGATTCCCAAACTTACTACACCTTTATCATCAGTGCTTCTAGTATAGAATACTCCATGAATGTTGAAAGTTACAGTTTTGTTTACTGCTAAGCTTCCGTTTTTATCATAGATAGTTGCCTCAAATTTGGAAGCGTTTAAGTAATATTTGGTTAAGTCATTTTGCACGATTAATGATTTTACGGTTATGTTAAATCCTTGTTCTTCACCAGTTACAGGGTTGTAAGCAGTTAAAATATAATTTCCAGGTCTTAACATAATACCTAACTCAGCAATACCATCATCATTAGTAGTTCTATTGTAGAATACACCGTGAATGTTAAATCTGACAGTAGTGTTAACTAATGCTTTTCCATCACTGCCAATGAATTTAGCATAGAATTTAGTATCATTTTGATACATTTTAACTAAATCTTTAGCTATGATACTTGGATTAATAGTAACAGTAACATTTTTGGAGATTTTACTGTAGATATCAGATCCATTATAAGTTACAGTTACTGCATATACATTGGAATCTAAATTAAGACCCATAGATGCAGTACCGTTATCATCAGTAGATTTAGCATAGTCCACACCATTAATATTGAAGTATATAGTAGCATTAACTATTGGTTTACCTTGAGAATCTGTTAATTTAGCAACTAAACGGGTTCCGTCATGGTAAAACATTACAACATCATTAACATCTAAGTTTACATTTGGAATTACAGTTATGTTTCCTTTTTTAGTCATGGAATCATATTTAGCATCACCAGAGTAAGTTGTAGTGATATTATGATTTCCAGCACTTAAAGCAGGAATATTTACTTTTGCAGTTCCGTTAGTTACATTTGCAGTGTATTTTTTACCGTCGATTTCAACAGTAACTGTTCCAGTTGCATCTTTAGGTAAATCCACACTAATAGTAGAGTTTACTCCTTCTTTAAATTCAGGAACAGAAACATTCATGTTATAATCAGTTACTTTAGATACAACTACAGTTGCATTAGCTTTGTTTTGTGCATATTTGTCATCAGCGAAAGTAGCTGAAACATTATAAACACCAGCACCTAAACCAGAAACAACAACTTTAGCAGAACCATTACTAATTACAGCATTATAAACATCTTTACCAACACTAACAGTAACATTACCTGAAGCGTCTTTAGGAACGTTTACTATAATAACAGCATCTTCTCCAACTTTAACATCACCAGGAACAGTAATGTTCATATTATAGTCAGATATTTTGGATACTGTGAATTTGGTTGTGTTCTGATTAGGATTATAATTGTTGTCTCCATCGTATTTAACAGTTACAGTGTAATTGTTTGCTTTAAGATCAGATATTGTTTTAACTGCTTTACCATCTACAATAGCTACAGTGTAATCTTTACCGTCAACAGTAACAATCACATTACCTGTAGCATCAGAAGGCACATTTACACTTACTGTTACATTTTCACCAACTTTAATGTCATCAGCATTAACTGCAACAGTTGAGTTTAATTTATTAACTTTGAAATCACCGTTTTCATCAACAGCAGCATAATTATCATTTCCTGCCCAAACAGCAGTAAATCCATAAGTACCTGCAGCTAATTTAACACCAGTTAAAGTACCTTTACCGTCAGTAACATTCACAACATAGAATTTACCATTAACAGTAACAATTACATTACCATTTAAAGGAGTACTGTTAACACCAGTTAAGGTAGCTTCAATAGCAAATTCATTGCCGTAATTTACATCAGCAATAACAACACCTAAAACAGGTTGTGCTTTATCAACAATTACAAATCCGTCAACTACAACATCATTATATTTATCATCACCACCGTATTTGACACCAACAGTGTGATAACCAGCAGTTAAATCTTTAACAACTTGTGTAGCTTTACCATCAGTAATATTTGCAGTATATGGAGTTCCATCAACAACAATAACTACTTTACCAGTAACATCAGCAGGTAAAACAGCTTCAACAGTTAAATCTTCACCAAAGACAATGCCATCAACAGTTACATCCATAGTAGGATCAACTTTAGACACAGTAAAGCTGGAAGTAGCAACTGCATCATTATAATTGTTATCACCAGAATATTTAACAGCTACATCATAAGTATCAGCTTTAAGACCAGACACTTTTACATTAGCCATACCATTGATAACAGTTCCATTGTAATTTTTACCATTTACATTAACAGTTACATTACCAGTAGCATCACTAAGTAATTTAACAGTAATAACAGCATCTTCCCCAACTTTAATGTCACTAACAGCAACATCAATAGCAGAATCTACCTTATTAACATTGAATTTACCGGAATCACTAACTGCATTATAATTATTATCACCTGCAAATTTAGCAGTGAAATCATAAGATCCGGCAGCTAATTTAACACCAGTAACATTACCTTTACCATTAACGACGTTTACAGTGTAATCTTTACCATTAACAGTAACAATCACATCACCGGTTAAAGGAGCATTATTAACACCAGTTAAAACAGCATTAACAGTAAATACATTACCATAATCTACATTATTAATAATAACATTTAAAGCAGCATCTGCTTTAGCAACATTAACAACGTCAGTAAATTCAACACCAGCGTATTTATCATCACCAGCATATTTAACAACTACAGTGTAATCACCAGCAGCTAAATCTTTAACAACTTGTACAGCTTCACCATTATCAATAGCTACATGATAATCTTTACCATTAACAGTGATAACTACTTCACCAGTAGCATCAGCAGGTAAAACAGCATCAACAATTAAATCTTCACCAAATACAATGTTATTAACAGTTACATCCATATCAGAAGTTATTTTAGATACACTAAATTCAGCACTGCCAGTTGCTCCATTATAATTGTTGTCACCAGCATATTTAACAGCTACAGTGTAATCACCAGCTTTAAGATCAGATACAGTTGCACTAGCTACACCATTTTCAATAGCTGCTGTGTAATCTTCACCATTTACAGTAATAATTACTTCACCAGTAGCATCATTAGCTAATTTAACACTAATAACAGCATCTTCCCCAACTTTAATATCACTAACCGCAACATCAATAGCAGAATCTACTTTATTAACTTTGAAATCACCGTTTTCAGTAACACTAGCATAATTATTATTTCCTGTCCAAGCAGCAGCAAAACCATAAGTATCCGCAGCTAATTTATCACCAGTTAAAGTACCTTTACCATTAATAACATTCACAACATAGAATTTACTATTAACAGCAACAAGCACATTACCATTTAAAGGAGCATTGTTAACACCAGTTAAGGTAGCTTCAATAACAAATCCATTGCCATAATCAACATCAGCAATAACAACACCTAAAACAGGTTGTGCTTTAGCAACATTAACAACACCAGTAACTTCAACACCAGAGTATTTATCATCACCAGCATATTTAACAACTACAGTGTAATCACCAGCAGCTAAACCACCAATAGTTTTAATAGCTTTACCATTATCAATAGCTACATGATAATCTTTACCATTAACAGTGATAACTACTTCACCAGTAGCATCAGCAGGTAAAACAGCATTAACAGTTAAATCTTCACCAAATACAATATCATCAACAGTTACATCCATAGTAGAATCAACTTTAGACACAGTAAAACTGGAAGTAGCAACTACAGCATTATAATTGTTGTCACCAGCATATTTAACAGCTACAGTGTAATCACCAGCTTTAAGATCAGATACAGTTACAGTAGCTACACCATTATTAATAGCTGCAGTGTAATCTTCACCATTTACAGTAATAACTACTTCACCAGTAGCATCATCAGCTAATTTAACATTAATAACAGCATCTTCGCCGACATTAATGTCACTAACAGCAACATCAATAGCAGAATCTACTTTATAAACATTGAATTTACCAGAATCACTAACTTCATTATAATTATTGCTTCCTGCGAATCTAGCATTGAAGTTATAAGATCCAGCAGCTAATTTATCAGCATGGAAAGTACCTTTACCATTAACAATAGCTACAATGTAGTTTTTACCATTAACTGTTACAATTATATTAGTATCTAAAGGAGCATTATTAACACCAGTTAAAACAGCATTAACAGTAAATACATTACCATAATCTACATTATTAATAATAACATTTAAAGCAGCATCTGCTTTAGCAACATTAACACCTTTAGTAACATCAACTGCATTATAATTGTTATCACCAGCATATTTAACAGAAACAGTGTAATAACCAGCGTTAATACCAGAAACAGTTGCACTAGCTACACCATTTTCAATAACTGCAGAGTAATCTTTACCATTAACAGTAATAACTACTTCACCAGTAGCATCAGCAGGTAAAACAGCGACAACAGTTAAATCTTCACCAAATACAGCACCATCAACAGTTACATCCATGTCCGGAGTTATTTTAAGTACACTAAATTCAGCACTGCCAGTTGCTCCATTATAATTGTTGTCACCAGCATATTTAACAGAAACAGTGTAATCATCAGCTTTAAGATCAGATACAGTTACAGTAGCTTCACCATTTTCAATAGCTGTAGTGTAATCTTCACCATTTACAGTAATAACTACTTCACCAGTAGCATCATCAGCTAATTTAACACTAATAACAGCATCTTCACCAAAGTCAATAGTATCAACAGCAACATCAATAGATGAATCTACCTTATTAACTTTGAAATCACCGTTTTCAGTAACAATATTGTAATTATCATTTCCTGCCCAGACAGCAGCAAAACCATGAGATCCAGCAGCTAATTTATCACCAGTAGCAATACCTTTACCATCAGCAGCAACTTCAACAGTATATTCTTTACCATTAACAGTAACAATCACATTACCAGATAAAGGAGCATTATTAACACCAGTTAAAGTAGCTTCAATAACAAATCCATTGCCATAATCAACATCAGCAATAACAACACCTAAAACAGCATCTGCTTTAGCAACATTAACAACTTCAGTAACTTCAACACCAGAGTATTTATCATCACCAGCATATTTAACAACTACAGTATGATCACCAGCAGTTAAATCTTTAATAGTTCCAGTAGCTTTACCATCGATAATAGTTGCAGGATATGAAGTTCCATCAACAACAATAACTACCTCACCAGTAGCATCATCAGGTAAAACAGCTTCAACAGTTAAATCTTCACCAAATACAATGTCATCAACAGTTACATCCATGATAGAGTCAACTTTAGACACAGTAAAGCTGGAAGTAGCAACTGCAGTATTATAATTGTTATCACCAGAATATTTAACAGCTACATCATAAGTATCAGCTTTAAGACCAGACACTTTTACATTAACTACACCATTAACAACAGGTTCAGTATAATCTTTACCATTTACATTAACAGTTACACTACCAGTAGCATCACCAAATAATTTAACAGTAATAACAGCATCTTCACCAACTTTAATATCATTAACAGCAACATAAATAGCAGAATCTACCTTATTAACTTTGAAATTACCGGAATCACTAACATCATTATAATTATCACTACCTGCGAATTTAGCAGTGAAATCATAAGTACCAGCAGCTAATTTAACACCAGTAGCATTACCCTTACCGTCAGTAACTGCAACAGTATAATCTTTATTATTAACGGTGACAATCACATTACCATTTAAACCAATAGCATCCACACCAGTTAAGGCAACATTAATGTTAAATATTCCACCATAATCAACATCTGAAATAAATACATTTAATGCAGGGTCAGCTTTAGATACAGTTAATAAAGCATTGCTTACACCAGGCAAGTATTTATCATTACCTGCAAATACTGCAGATATATTATAATCACCAGCATTTAATTCACGTAATGGAAGTTTTGCAAATCCATTTTCAACAGTTACAGGATAAATTTTACCATTTACATTAACAGTAACTACTGAACCGTCAATATCAGAAGGTAAAGTGATTATAACAAGTCCGTTTTCACCAAAAGTAATATCTTCAACATTTATTTTTAAGTTAGCTAAAACTTTATCTACTTTAAAGACTGTTGAATTTTCAGCAGCTACATAATGATTATCACCAGAATAACTTGCAGATACTTCATACTCATCAGCAGTTAAATCTTGGAAGTAGAATTTAGCTTCACCATTGTAAATAGGCAATATATAATCAATACCATTTAAAGTTAAAGTTATAAGACCAGTTGCATCTTTAGGTCCGGTTACAGTAATTATTTCAAGATCTCCAACAGTAATATTTAATGCACCGACAGTTAAATCAGGAGTTGCTTTTGATATATTTAACATACCTGTTTTAATATTAACATCTGATCCGTCATAAACAATGCCGACTGTTTTACTACCAACATCTTTTACTTCATAAGATGCAATATAAGAACCGTTTCCTAAACTATTTGCTATATACTCAACATTATCAATAACGAAGAATAATTTTTGACCAGCTACAAGAACACCATCAGCAACAACAGTAGCATGTAAAGTTACAACATCACCGTAACAAACATTTACAGTTTTATTATCTAAAACAGTTACAATTATTCCACCAGTACTTGAAATAGTATTTATATCACCAATATTAATAATTGGAGCTTTGTTTTCAGTGTAATTACTATACTTGTTACCATTAATACTTAAGATACCTTCCTTATTGTAAATCTTATTATTGTAAATAATATCTCCAAATTGTGCTTTATTATTGTCAAATTCTGAACCGGAAACTGTTAAATCACCAAGATTATAAATAGCTCCAGCATAAGAACCTGCAGTATTGTTTACAAATTTAGAAGAATCAACAGTAGCGATAATTTTAGTATATTGTGAATCAAATCCAATAGCTCCAGCAGTAGTAGTAGCTGTGTTGTTTATAAAGTTAGAACCGTCAATATCAACAGTTCCTTCATTAATCCAAGCAGCTCCACCATATTGAGCTTTGTTATTAGTGAAATTAGAGTTAACTATTTTACCTGAAACAGGTATATTATCCTGAGTTACTATAAGTGCTCCACCATTATTGTCATTAGGACTCATATCACCTTTACCAAATGCTGAATTGTTATCAAATACAGAGTTGGAAATAGTGTAATTAGATGCCCATACAAACATTGCTCCACCATATAAAGCTGTGTTGTTAACAAATTTAGTTCCATCTACACTAATAGTGTTTATAGCACTGCCAGATACTCCACCAGTTGCAGCTAAAGCTCCACCCCAACGGCCAGAGTTATTAACAAAGTAAGAATCACGAATAGTAGCATTACCAATAGTAGTTACAGCACCAACTAAACGATCACCATTTACATAGTTTTTAATATTGTTTGTAAAGTTAGATTTTGAAATATCTAATTTAGCATTTTCCCAGTTGTAGATAGCAGCTCCACCATGATCAACACCAGCAGAACCACGATTAAGAATATCATTAGCATCAAATACAGAGTTAGTAACAATCAATTCACCATTGTTTAATACAGCACCACCATAACTATCAGCAGCATTATCTTTAAATGTAGAATTATCAACAGTTAATTTTGCACCATTCTCATTTAAAACAGCTCCACCTTTTGATGCTGTGTTTTTAGTGAAGTTTGAATTTGTAATCTTTGAATCAACATTTGTAAAAATAGCTCCAGCAACAGGTGCTTTATTACCTACAAATGAAGAATTATTTATTGATACAACTAAATCTTTAACACTTGCACGAGAAAAGCCAACAGCTCCACCTTCAGCAGTAGCTATGTTATTTTCAAATACGGAATCAGTAATAGTTACAAATCCTTTATTGAAGTAAGCAGCACCACCATATTGAGCTTTATTATTAGTAAATTTAGAACCGGAAATAGTACCAGTGATTGGTTCATTGAATTTACTTACTTGAGATACAACAAGAGCACCACCATTATTATTATTTGGAGTCATATTACCTTTACCAAACGCAGTATTGTTATCAAATACACAATCAGCTATATTGTAATTAGATCCCCATATGTAAACAGCACCAGCATATAAAGCAGCATTATCCCTAAATATAGTATTAGATACTGTTAAAGTACTTGAATTTTTCCTTAATTCAGCACCAGTAGCTGAAATAGCTCCACCCCAACGGCCAGAGTTATTAACAAAGTTAGAACCACTAACAGTAGCATTACCAATAGTAGTAATAGCACCAACTAAATTATCACCATTCTTATAATTCTTAATATTATTAGTAAAATTAGAATTAGTTACTTTTAATGTGCCCTCTTTCCAATTATAAATCGCTGCACCACCATAATCAACACTAGCACTACCACGATTAACAATATCATTAGAATCAAATACAGAATCAGAAACAACTAAATGACCATTGTTGAAAACAGCACCACCATAACTATCAGCAGCATTATCACTTAATTTAACATCACTTAAAGTTAAAGAACCATCATTATAAATAGCTCCACCCTTATCAGCTTTACCATTAATTAAAGTAGCATTAGTTAAAGTAACAGTAAATCCTTCACCAATACTGAAAATCCTACCTAAATCCCTAGCATCAATAGTATGACCTTTACCATCAATTCTAATATTCTTATTAATAACTACACCATTTACAAAGTTAGCAGCTTCATCATCAGTCATTACAACATTTTGATTAAGAGTTAAAGTACCGGTAACAAGACCAATAGCATTTTGCAAATCAGTGAAATTCTCAATACCTAAATCAAGGTTGCCTCCAAAGCCAACATAATTAAATATAGTATCAGGAGCATTGTTAACAAATTCAGTGTTTCTAACAGTTAAATCTTTCACATTAACTATAGCACCACCATAGGATGCGCTATTGTTAATGAATTTAGAACCAGAAATTGAAACTTCAGGATTACCATTAACAGTATTAATATCAATAGCTCCACCTTCAACATCAGCAGAGTTATTAACAAATTCTGAATCCGTAATTTTAATGTTACCTTCACAAATATCAATAGCTCCACCATACTGAGCTTTATTATTAATAAATTTAGAACCAGTAATAGTTCCAGCAATAGCTTTATTAGTATCAGTTACTTCAATAGCTGCTCCATTGTTATTATTTGGAGTCATATCACCTTTACCAGATGCAGTATTCTTATCAAATACACAATCAGACACAATAAAGTCAGATCCCCATACAAAAATACCTGCACCATACAATCCGCCATTCTCTTTAAAAGTAGAACCAGATACAGTTAAAGTATTTACATCATCACCAGCAATCAAAGCGCCAGAAGTAGTAATAGCTCCACCCCAACGGCCAGCATTATTAACAAAGTAAGAATCGGAAATTGTAGCATCACCAATAGTAGCAATAGCACCAACTAAACGATCACCATTCTTATAATTCTTAATATTGTTAGTGAAATTAGAACCAGATACAGTTAAAACACCATCATACCAGTTATAAATCGCTGCACCACCATAATCAACACTAGCAGAACCACGATTAACAATATCATTAGAATCAAATACAGAATCAGAAACAACTAAATGACCATTGTTGAAAACAGCACCACCATAACTATCAGCAGCATTATCACTTAATTTAACATCACTTAAAGTTAAAGAACCATCATTATAAATAGCCCCACCTTCAGTAGCCTTACCATTAATTAAAGTAGCATTAGTTAAAGTAACAGTAAATCCTTCACCAATACTGAAAATCCTACCTAAATCTTCTGCACTAATAGTATGACCTTTACCATCAATTCTAATATTTTTATTAATAGCAACACCATCTACAAAGCCAGCAGCTTCATCATCAGTCATTGCAATATCAGAATCAAGAGTTAAAATACCATCAACAAGATTTATAGCATTTTGCAAATCAGTGAATGTTTCAATACCTAAATGCAATTCTTTAGAGTTGTGAATAGCTTGTGGAGTATTATTAACAAATTTAGAATCTTCAATAGTAACTACGGGATTATTTATTGCAGAACCAATATCAATAGCTCCACCTTCAACATCAGCAGAGTTATTTTCAAATAATGAATCAGAAATTGCAATATTACCCTCACAAATATATATAGCTCCACCATATTGAGCTTTATTATTAGTAAATTTAGAACCAGTTATAGCACCAGTAATATCTTTACCAGTATCAGTTACTACAATAGCTGCTCCATTGTTATTATTAGGAGTCATATCACCTTTACCAAATGCAGTATTCTTATCAAATACACAATCAGATACTGTAAAGTCAGACCCTGCTACAAAAATACCAGCACCATACAATCCACCATTCTCTTTAAAAGTAGAACCAGATACAGTTAAAGTATTTACATCATCACCAGCAAGCAAATAACCTGCAGTTGAGATAGCTCCACCCCAACGGCCAGCATTATTAACAAAGTAAGAATCGGAAATTGTAGCATCACCAATAGTAGCAATAGCACCAACTAAACGATCACCATTCTTATAATTCTTAATATTGTTAGTGAAATTAGAACCAGATACAGTTAAAACACCATCATACCAGTTATAAATCGCTGCACCACCATAATCAACACTAGCACTACCACGATTAACAATATCATTAGAATCAAATACAGAATCAGAAACAACTAAATGACCATTGTTGAAAACAGCACCACCATAACTATCAGCAGCATTATCACTTAATTTAACATCACTTAAAGTTAAAGAACCATCATTATAAATAGCCCCACCTTTATCCGCCTTACCATTAATTAAAGTAGCATTAGTTAAAGTAACAGTAAATCCTTCACCAATATTGAAAATCCTACCTAAATTCTTAGCATCAATAGTATGACCTTTACCGTCAATAACAATATTCTTATTAATAACTACACCATCTTTAAAGTTAGCAGCTTCATCATCAGTCATTGCAATATCAGAATCAAGAGTCAAAGTACCTCTAACAAGACCAATAGCATTTTGCAAATCAGTGAAAGTTTTGATACCTAAATCAAGATTTGCTACTCTGAAATTATAAATGGTATCTTTGGAATTGTTAGTAAATGTTGAATCAACAACTGTTAAATTATAATAGTTATATATAGCTCCACCATATTCTGCAGAGTTACTATCAAATTTAGAATTAATTATTTCTACAGCAGGTTTATTTATCTGTGAATCAACAGCAATAGCTCCAGCACAATACTCCGCAGAGTTATTTACAAATATTGAATTTTTAATTGTGATTTTTCCTTCACAAATATCAACAGCTCCACTGAAATGAGCTTTGTTATTAGTAAAGTTAGAATCAGTTATAATACCAGTAATATCTTTACCAGTATCAGTTACTACAATAGCTGCTCCATTGTTATTATTAGGAGTCATATCACCTTTACCAAATGCAGAGTTTTTATCAAATACACAATCAGATACTGTAAAGTCAGACCCTGCTACAAAAATACCAGCACCATACAATCCACCATTTTCTTTAAAAGTAGAACCAGATACAGTTAAAGTATTTACATCATCACCAGCAAGCAAATAACCTGCAGTTGAGATAGCTCCACCCCAACGGCCAGTATTATTAACAAAGTAAGAATCGGAAATTGTAGCATCACCAATAGTAGCAATAGCACCTACTAAACGATTACCATTCTTATAATTCTTAATATTGTTAGTGAAATTAGAACCAGATACAGTTAAAACACCATCATACCAGTTATAAATCGCTGCACCACCATAATCAACACTAGCACTACCACGATTAACAATATCATTAGAATCAAATACAGAATTACCAACAACTAAGTTACCATTGTTGAATACAGCACCACCATAACTATCAGCAGTGTTATCACTTAATTTAACATCACTTAAAGTTAAAGAACCATCATTATAAATAGCTCCACCTTTATCAGCTTTACCATTAATTAAAGTAGCATTAGTTAAAGTAACAGTAAATCCTTCACCAATATTGAAAATCCTACCTAAATTCTTAGCATCAATAGTATGACCTTTACCATCAATAGCAATATTCTTATTAATAACTACACCATTTACAAAGTTAGCTGCTTCTTTAGCAGTCATTGCAACATTTTGATTAAGAGTTAAAGTACCTGTAACAAGACCAATAGCATTTTGTAAATCAGTAAAAGTCTTTATATTTAAATTAAGATTACCTCCAGCACCTACCCAATTAAATATAGTATTAGGAGTATTGTCAATAAAAGTAGATCCTTTAACAGTTAAATCATGTACATTGCATATAGCTCCACCAACTGGTGCACTATTGTTAATAAAATTAGAACTGGAAATTGTAACTTTAGGGTTACCATTTGCAGCATTAATATCTATAGCTCCACCTTCAACATCAGCAGAGTTATTAATGAATTTTGAATTTAAAATTTTAATGGTTCCTGCACAAATATCAATAGCTCCACCATATTGAGCTTTGTTATTGGTAAATTTAGTTTTACTTATAGTTCCAGTAATAGCTTTATCAGTATTGGTTACTTCAATAGCTGCTCCATTATTATCATTTGGAGTCATATTACCTTTACCAGATGCAGTATTGCTATCAAATACACAACTAGTAATCGTGAACTTAGAACCTTCTATAAATATACCTGCACCGTATAATCCTCCATTTTTACTAAATGTAGACTCACTAATACTTAATTCATTAACTTTCTTACCAGGTAATGAACTGCCTGAAGTAGTAATAGCTCCACCCCAACGGCCAGAGTTATTAACAAAATAAGAATTTTGTGAAATTGTAGTTTTACCAAGAGAAGTTACAGCACCAACAATATAATCCCCATTTTTATAATTTTTAAGGTTGTTGGAAATAGTACTATTTTTAATAAATAATGTACTATCATACCAGTTATAGATAGCTGCACCACCATAATCTTCAGAGGCAGAAGAAGTACGTTTGGTTATATCATTACTATCCACTATACATTTTTGAATAGTTAAAGTTCCTTTGTTGAATACTGCACCACCCATAGTAGCAGCAGTATTGTCTTTAAAAGCAGTGTCGTATGCATATACAGAACCAGTATTATATATTGCACCACCAATATCAGCATTACCATTAATTAAATTAGCATTATATATATTTAATTTATCAGCTGTTGAGGTAACATTAAATATCCTACCTAAATTATTAGCATTAATAGTAAAACCGTCACATTTAAGATTAACAAGATGGTCAACAACAATACCATTTACAAACTTATCAGCTTCACTATCTAACATAGTTACATTAGAACTTAAATGGATATCACCTTCAACCATATTTATAGCTTTTTGCAAATCAGTAAAGGTTTTAATTTCACTTATGTTTAAAGTACCAGTATAATACATATAAACCATATTATTAGTAAATGTTGTATCATCATCAATATTTAAAGTATATCCATTATAAATAGCACTACCTTCTTTTTTTGCAGAGTTATTGGTAAATGTGGAATTTTTAATATCTAAAGTAGCTTTACCTGTTTTTCCACCTTCATATATAGCACCACCTTGATTAGTTGCAGTATTGTTTATAAAAGTACAGCTGTCAACACTGGCACTGGAAACACCATTATGATCATCACCTAATCTATAAGCAGCACCATTCTCTGCAGTATTGTTTATAAAATTACAATCAGATATTGTACCTTCACAACCATACCATGTAAGAAGAGCCCCTACATTAGGATTATCACTTCCATAACCAACACCTTTATTGTTGGTGAAATTGGTTCCGGATATTTTGAAAGTAGAACCTATAACATTTACAGCTGCACCTTGGAATGCTCTATTTGCATCAAATACTGAATTTTCAATGATAATCTGATTTTTACCTGCGCTAGTGTAACCTAAAGAAGTTACAGCACCACCATAACATCCGCTGTTATTTCTAAAGTAAGATTTTGAAATTTTAGTATATCCTGTTGCAACTACTACACCGTCTACAAGATCTCCAACATTATTGTCACGAATAACCATGTTTTTATGGTTATTAATTATTTGTGAATTAGAGATTAATAATGAAGCACCATTATCTGCATAGATAGCTGCACCTCCATTATCAATATTTTGACTTCTGAATTGCACATCATTTCCATCAAAAACAGAACTGTCTACAATACAAGTTCCAGTAGTGTAAATTGCACCACCATATTTATAGACAGTATTGTTTTTGAAATTCACATTATTTACAATTAAAGTAGAACCATCAAAGTAAACAGCCCCACCATTACTTACAATTCCTGAACTATCAGAAACAGGATTTGCATTAATTAAAGTCAAATCATTTAATGTTAATGTAACAGAAGGATCTTTTACTAAAAAAATACTTCCATGACCATTAGCATCAATTGTATGACCATTTCCGTTAATTATAGTAGTCTTTGTAATAGAAATACCATAATTATCCTTTTCATCATCTCCATGTTTGACATCATAATTAAGCTCAAATACATTTTGAGAATTATCAATGTCTGTTTGTAAAGATGTGAAATCTTTTTGAATTTCATTTGGTGCCTGATAAGTATTATTAGTATCAACAGATACATCTTCAGCAGAAACTGCAGACATGCTTAAAAGTACTAATAAAAGAACTAACACACCAATATTCTTTTTTAGACTCATGAGATTTTTCTCCTTTTCTAAAAATTACAATTAAACACATTAAAATTTAAACTGAACTAACAAATAGTTAGACAATGTATATATCTTTTACACAACTTATATAAAACTACCTATTTAATATGAATAAATTAAAATATAACATAATCAATCAAATAGTTAATCAAACAAAAAACCATTTTTAAAATATAAAAATGAACAAAATTAAAATAAACCAAATAATAAAAATAAGTAAAAAAAGGTATAGGATTAATAAATAAAAATTAAATTATGTGTAAAAAATAATATTAAAAATAATAATAAGTAAACAAAATATATATTAAATAGCTAAAATTTAAAAAACATGATTAAACATAAACTATTTAATTTATAAATTATCAACACATTTTTTAAATTTTGTAGCAGCCTCCCCAATAGCTATTACCTTATTACAGTCTAGTTTTAATGCCTGATTAATTCCCTCCCGGACTTCATCAAAAGTTGCACCAAGAGTGCCTTTTTTAACAAAATCATCAACATGATTCAGCATAATTTTTTCTTTAAGTTCAGGATGTTCACTTATTTTATCACTAGCTATTTTTTGAGAAGCACTTGAAGCAGGAACAACATATTTGGAAAATTCTAAAACATTATCAAATATTTCCAAATCCCCTTTAGCACCGGATTCTGATGAAATTGTAATAACTGTAGTAATATCACCATATAACTTTTTAAATTCCCGTAAAACCGTTTCAACACCTGCAGGGTTATGTGCAAAATCTACAACAACATCCTTTTCGCCAATGGTGGCTACTTTTTCCATTCTACCGGAAACCCCTCCAAAAGTAGCTATTGATTCCAATATTTTATCATAAGGTAATTTTAGAAATTCATGAGCTGCAATAATTACGCCTGAAACATTATAAACATTATGAATTCCATCAAGAAGCATTTTAACTTCCAGTTTTTCATCTGGAGTATGTAACTCAAAGGATCTATTTTTCAAATCAATATTAGTTGCAATATAATCCAGCTGCGGAGTTGTTAGACCGCATTCACATAAATAATATCCTGAACCTGAAATAATCTCTTTAACATCAACGGTTTTGCCGCAAACACATTCTTTAGAAGATACACATACAGGCATTTCATCTACTCCAAAAGTAATTACTTCACCTGCAAAGTTCAATTCCCTTAAAAGCCCCATAATTGTCGGATCCTGACCGTTTACAATAAGTTGCTTTCCATTTAATCCTTTTATAAATTCTGCCTTGACATGTGCATACTCCATAAAGCTCCCCAAATCATTTAAATGATCAGGAGTTATATTAGTTATTAGTCCGGAACTTAACTGAGAATTTCCAACTATTCTCTCAATAGTACCTGGAACTCCAAATGTGCCTACTTCCAAAATTCCCACATCACCATTTAACCGGGACTGTAAAATTGGAATATACTCGGCATTTCCCTGCATTTTTTCCAAGTTATGTTCAACAGGTACAATATTATTATCACAGGCTATTTTTTTCAAAAGAGTTGTGGTAGTCGTCTTACCGTTAGTGCCGGTTATTCCAAATACCGGTTTGTTTACTTTAAAAATATCTATAATATCACTAACTTCCAAAACAGGAATGTTTTTTTCCTGAATAATGTCAAATACTTTAGCTGTTTTAGGTAAACTTATTGGTGGAATTATATAATCTGCTTTTTCAAAAAACTCTTCCGGATGAGATTCATAAAATACTTCAATATCATACCCTTCCAAAGATTTTTTAAACCTGCAGTCATTAGCAGATGCCATGTCTGTTCCAATAACATCAAATCCGCGGTCTTTAAGAATTCTGGCTACCAGATTACAGTTAGCTCCACAAATCCCAATTACACCAAATGTGGTATCTTTCGAAAAATCAGACTCATTCATATTTTTTACTTCCCTCTTCAAGTCCTTTCATGATTTTTTCAACAGTGGTGAGTCTGTCATAAGCTATAAGTGGCCCCATATGCAAAATAATGTCTCCAGGTTTGGAATATTTGAATGTTAAAGCAGCAGCTTCAGTAATATCTCTGGTAGCTACCTTAACCGCATTCGGATTTTCAACAGCATCTAAAACTTCATATGCCGCATCCATTTCAACTTTCTGGTTAACTTCATTAAATCCGCTAGCTATTATAACATCTACATATTGTCCAACAAGCTTTCCAACTTCTGCCTTATCTCTTTTAGACAATGTATCAAAATGATCTAAAAACAGTACAACATTGTCATCTTTAAAATAATCAAGAGTGATTTTCATTCCATCATATAAAAATGCAGAATCCAGAATAACTTTTCTTCCATTGTACTCACCAACATCCTCCATATGTGCCGGAAGTCCTTTAAATTCAGATAATGCATCAGTAATATCTTCCTGAGAAACGCCATAAGTTAAAGCAACACTGCTGGCCCCTACAGAGTTTTCAAAGAAATAGCTGACCATGTGGAATGGTGTTGTAAATTCCCCTTTTGAATATCTGACGGTTAATTTTTCATCACCTGCAGTTCCAATGAAATCACAGTTATCATCTAAAGCATAATAAAGAGCATTGTCCCTTACCGGAGCTATAATGTCTCTACAGGAATTATTTGCAATAAATATTTCACTCATTTTTTCCAAAATCAGTTTACGTTGCTGATATTTCTCAAGAGAACCTCCAAATTCAGACAGATGGTCTTCAGCAATATTGGTTAAAAGACCAATTTTAATATCCAATTCATCCAGAAGTCCGATAGTTCCATGAGGAAGTTCAAAAATAGCTATATCACAATTTTGAGCTTTACCTTTAACTATGCCATCAATAATAGCTTCACTAACTAAATTATTAACTAAAGAAGAACAGGACCATACTTTATAACCTGCCTGTTTAAAAATGCTTGTTGTGATAAATGTAGTAGTTGTTTTACCCATAGTTCCCGTGATTCCAATAATATCAACAGGAATTAAATCATTTACCATTTTTGAAAAGTCTTCATTAGTAATAACATCTAAATCAGCTTCAGCAACCTTTTTTGCAATAGGTGCACTGTCAGGCAAACTTGGAGCCATATAAACCTTATCAATACCCTCAACAGAAGGATTATCATTTTCCAAATCTAAAACGACACCTTCCTTTTCCATCTGTTTTAAAATACTTTGTACATCCTGTTTAAAATCAGACAAATGTTTCGGATCAGTTATAATAACATTATGATTTTGATTATTAAGCAACCTTGCAACAGGTCTGCCGGCATTTCCCGCACCAATAACTAAATAATTCATAAATTTATCCACCTATAATTATTATATGATTTTATTAAATTTAAAGTTGAAGACCATTCCTTAAAAAGTTAATTGCATTTAAATAATATTTTTCAATACCAATTATAAACTGTTTCCTATAAAATACGCTTTTAAGAAAAATAGCTGAAAAGTATTCTATAGAAATTTATTGAAATTTAAAAAAAATAGTGGAAAAAATTATTCAAAGTGAATTAAATTTTCCACATCATCATAAACAACATCAAGTCCGCACATAGAGGGAACATAATTAGCTGCTTTTGCTGAATTTACACCAATTACTTCAAAGCCCATATCTTCAATAGGCGCTACGACCATACAGGTATCACAGACCACATTACCACCTGAATCTTCAATAGCTTTTGTATAACCCATTCTGTCAGCTGTTGCTTTTACGCTAACTGATGTACAAATCCATAATTTATTTTTAATTGATTTTCCCCTGACAATATTTGCAACTTCTTTTATTTCTTCCAATGAAGCATGAGGACAGCCTAAACAGATTAAATCCGGTTCATCAGCTGTAGTGGATAATTTGTTACGGGTGTCTAAAATGTCGTCTTCAGAGATTGTAATATGATCATCAGCTTCACTTTTAGCAGCCAATTCATATTCCGGAGTAACGTTCTCCATATGATAAAGAGCTACTGAACCTGATGAGGCAAGTGCTGCTCCCAATGTTTTTAAATTATTATTATCAGGAATATTTTTAAGGGTGAAGTAAGGCACTCCTCCACCGACAATTTTCCCAACAATATATCCGAGAGCTCCGAAATCAGCACCTGCGAGTTCGGTTTCAACATCCACTACTAAATTAGCCTTCCTATTTTCATCTAAATGGAATCCATAAAGAGGAGTTTTACCAACAATAGCTGCAGCTAATGCTGCCGGACCACCTTCACGATTAGTTTTAGCACCAATTACAGAATTAACATAAGCTACTGCTGAAGATTCTGACCAGGACACATGGTCTCTAAATCTGGGAACATTTCCAACAAGATAAGGAGTACAAGTACATGTTTTTGAGATTCCAAGTTTGCCGTAAGCTTCTACAATCTGATTTTGCTTAACTGAAAATTCTTTTGGAAATCCGAGAGCTTCCCAATTATCCAAATCAGTTCCTGGAGGATTTAGGGAAGAATTAACACTAGCTACTCCTTTATCATCACTGGCTAAATCCTGAAGATATTCCAGTCCCGCATCACCAATAGTTTTATAAGAAACTCCAGAAACCTGTGCTGAAGTGATATCCACCAATTTAGAAGCACCATAAATATCTCCTAAAGCTACTAAAATATCCATACTTTTTCTAACAGTTTCTCCAAACTCCCCATCACACATTTGTTCTTCTTTTTTTGTTAAAAACATATTAATCATTATTTATTTGATATTCAACCATATCATTAACCAAGTTTAAAAAGTTGTCTTTACTGTCAAATGGAATCATAGCTCCTGCAGCAATATCATGACCTCCACCCTGGCCACCGAAATTGTTGGAACTGTCCTGTAAGGCTTTTCCCAAATTAACTCCATTTTCAACTTGCTGTCTGGTTGTTCTTCCGGAAACTTTAATATCCTTATGAAGTCTGGATAATCCTAAAACAGGTTTTGAATCATCCAACAGGTTAATAGACAAACCTATACTAGCTATTGTACCCATTACAGATTTCAACACTTTATCTTCACTGTATAAATATTGAATATGAGAAAGATTAACTGAACCTTCCTTTTTAATCCATTCCAAACCTTTAACAAGCTGATCGCGATATTTGCGCTGCAAATCAGTAGCTGTTTTTAAGGCTTTTTCACGTTCTCCAAGAGCAATGCTTAAACCTAATCCAAACTTCTTATTTTTACCGCATGCATCAAGAATATATGAATACTCTTCCAAATCACGAAGCAGAGGTATTTCTTTTGGAACTGTATAACAGTCACCGAAAATATCCGGATTAATCTTAATAAGTTCATCTTTAAGAATATCTTTTTCCTCTTCACCTAAATCAGAAAATTTAATTCCATAAGACAGATTCATCCTTTCTAAAAACTCAGTTGAACCTTCCAAATCCCCAGTTATTCCGGGAAGCGGCGGAGAAAAAGTGTAAGCTAAAGACTTGAAAAGTGGTTCAGAGGATTTGGAAACTATTTTCAAACCGTCATGAATTTCCAGATTACCACTTTGTTTAGCATCATCAATAATGAGTTTATTAACTCCAGTAAATCCGTCCTGACCTTGCATATCACCAAAAGCACCAATTAAAGCAAAATAAGCCAAGTGTTTTTTATCAAGGTCCCTAACTGCCAAATAGCTGGAACCTGCTCCACTTAAATCCCTGCTTCCGTCAATATCAAACAGATGAGGATTTATGTGAACCACATTGCTTTCTGCTTCAACATCACTGACCTGATGATGATCAGCTATAATAACATCACATTTAAAGGAATTAAGTTCACCTACAAAAGAACTTCCCATATCTGAAAAAATGACCAAATCATGTTTTTCATGTCTTAACTGATTTATTAAATCTTCTTTAAGACGAGGAACAATTGTAGTGTGAAACTGAACCTTTTCCTCTTTTAAAGCATTAGCTAATACAGCTGCTGCTGAAATTCCATCAGCATCGTTATGAGAAATAATTCTTATAACGTTGTTGTTTTCTATGTGCTCTTTAAGCACATTACTAGCTTCACTAGCTCTATTTAACAAGGAGTGCTGCTTCTTTTGGATTGTATCTCCATCCTTCAGGTAATGCACCTTCATTTACATAATATGAAGCTAATCTCCTGATTCTAGATTCAATGATAGTTAAACCTCTTTTAGAGTGTAAATCTTTAGGATTTTCAGCTAAATGATCTCTTATATTTACTGCTCTTTTGATTAAGTTCATTAAATCTTCAGGGTATTTTCCAGCTTGATCATTTCTTTTTAAGATTTGGGTGATTCTTTCACCGGTTACTTCTTTAACACTAGGAATACCGTATTGGTCTCTTAAGATAATACCAATTTCACTGGTACTTTTTCCTTCTTTGTTAAATTTTAAAATCATTTCTTCAATTTCTTCATCACTGTAAGTTACCCATTCTGGTCTTGCCATAATAATTACCTCTTAATATTAGTTATAAAGTAAGCCCATAATAATAAATTAGAAAATTATTGAACAGAATACCATTTAATAAATTTTTCTAAAGAATTTTTTCTATGTGAAAACTGGTTTTTTTCTTCAGTTGTAAGTTCTCCAAAAGTCTTATCTTCATCTGGAACATAGAAAATAGGATCAAAAGCAAAACCTAAATCTCCTTTTTCCTCAACTGCGATTTCACCTATGACCTTACCTAAAAAGATCTTGGGCTCAGAATTGGGGGCGCAGTACCCAATAACTGACCTGAATTCGGCATAACGGTCATCGACACCATCTAAAAGCTTTAATATTCCCTGATTTCCAAGAGTTTCTTGAACATAAGAAGAATATGTTCCCGGAAAACCTTTTAAAGCTTTTATGAATAAACCAGCGTCTTCAACAATCACAGGTTTATTAAGTTTACGACTAGCATATTTTGCACCTGATATAGCTACTTCCTCAAGAGTTCCCTGAGGTTCACAGTAACCTAAATCAATATGCTCCAAGTTAATGTCATAATCTTTAAATATATTCTCTGCTTCTATAACTTTATGTTTGTTACCAGTTATAAATGTTATCATAAAGTTAATTATGAACTAAATTTTTTATAAAATTAACCATAATCAGTTAAAAGATTTAAATGAACAATTAATTGTTTAGGAAATTTTAGCTAATCTAAAGTAATTATATATTATCATCAGTCTCCAATAATGGTTTAAATTCCCTTCCAATAGTTTTATCATTTCCCAATATGTAAAAAACTTGAACATTATTGTTTTATTTGCTTTTCTTACAAACTTAATCCTTTAGCGAATGCTCTTATGAAAATTGATACTTTTTATTTTATGATTTAAAAAATTATTAGAATAGCATTGATTATATGTAAATTTCAAAATTCTTGAGAAACATAAGAAACATAAGAAACATAAATTTTTTTTATGTTTTTTATGAAATGTATTATCAGAGGTTATAAACATGAAAAATAATCCTTTTAGAAAACGAACTGGAATTTTGCCTTCGTATTTCACTGGGCGTGAAAATGAATTAAATGAACTTAAAAAAATATATAACTCAACTAAAATAGGAATTCCCGGCCATTTAATATTATATGGACCAAAAGATATTGGAAAAACATCTTTATTATTAAAATTTCAAGAGGAAATAACTAATCTTGATGATGTATATTCAGTTAGAATTCCATTAATGGAAGGAAATTTTGAAGACATTTACTCATTAATAATAGAAAAATGTTCTGACACGTTAAATATTAATATTAGCCATTTTTGGGAGAAAATAAGTTCATTAGGTATTAATATACCATTTATCGGAGGCATATCTGTATCACGTGAAATTCCCCAAAGCAGCCCTGCAGTTGCATTTGAAAAAATTTTAAACGTGATTTATGATGAGCTAGGCTCTGACAATCCTGTTTTAATCCTGTTGTTTGATGATCTTCAAAGGATTATGGGCAATGATGAAACAATGAAGATATTGAGTATCTTGCAGAATGCTCTTGTAGAATTAAATCTAAAAGGAAAAAACATAATGTTTGTAGCTACTGGTTCAGAAGACATTTTCAACAAAATACAAGACAAACTTGACTCAGCAGTACGGATATTCGAACCTTACTTAATTGGACCATTATCATACGGCGAAGTATATGATGCAATCAATATTCCTACTAAAGAACAAAATGTGGCCTTTGAAGAGAATGTCATAAAAGAAATATATGAATTATCAAACGGAATTCCATATTACATGCAAATCCTAGCTTACAGCTGCTTTGAAGAAACAAATGAAGATGATAAAGTGACTATGGATGAGTTTAAAAAGGCATCTGTGTATTCCTTAAACATTTTGGCCCAACGTGAATTTAAATCATTATTCTCTAAATCCACTACGGAAGAGCGAAAAATACTATGCTTAATGGCTGAAAGCAACGAAACAATTTTATCCTATTCCCATATCAAAGATAATGCTCACCTAAACTCAGAACCTTCAGCATTGCTAAAAAGTTTAATTAACAAAAACATGATAATCAAACCAGCAAGAGGCAAATACAAATTAAAAAGTAATCTTTTCAAATTATACCTGCAAAATTTACGTATAAATCAGGATACTGGATTAATTAGATAGTGATAAACTTGCCTAAGTTACACTATCCAATATTATTTAAAACAAGCATATTCAAAAAACAAAAAATGAAAATGAACCAAAATGATGAAACAATCGATATGACAAGAAAACATACCTATTTTTCGAAAAAAAATATTGCTTTTCAAAATGCTCTAAATAAAATAAGTAACAGATTTTTGTATTAGAAAAAATGTAAAATAAAATATGGAAAAATTGTAAAGTAATATATAGAAAAATTGTAAAATTAAGGAGTAATCATTATGGTTGTTAAGTATTTGCCGAGAATATTGGATGAAGATTTGGAAAAATATCTTACAATGATTGGTGCAATTCTCATTGTTGGACCAAAATGGTGTGGCAAGACAACTACTGCTGAACAGCATGCCAAAAGTGTATTAAAACTACAAGACAAAGATAATTATAAAACAAATATGATGTGGGCAGACATAGAGCCTTCCAGATTATTAAAAGGAAACAAACCGCGATTGATTGATGAATGGCAGGTGGCTCCAGTATTGTGGGATTCCGTCAGAACAAGCGTAGATGAAAGCGAAGGATATGGATTATATATTCTAACCGGTTCAACAGTGGTTGATGAAGACAGCATTATGCACTCAGGAACCGGAAGAATCCATAGAATGTTAATGAGGCCTATGAGTTTGTATGAAAGCGGTGAATCAAACGGGCAGATTTCAATTATGGACTTATTTGACAATCCAGACATTAACATTAATGACTGTGAATCCTCTTTAACAATAGATGATTTGATATTTGCTGCCTGCCGTGGGGGTTGGCCAGATTCATTGAATCAAAAAACCCGAGAAGGCAAACTCTTTGTTGCATATAATTATTTGGAAAACATTTGTAACACAGATGTTTCTGCTGTTGATGGGGTTAAAAGAGATCCTGATAGGGTAAGAGTATTATTACGTTCGCTTGCAAGAAACAATTCCCCACTGGCTAAAAATCAAACCATTATAGAGGATATTAATGCTAATTTTATGGATATAAGTAGACCCACATACTATTCATATGTTGATGCCTTGAAAAAATTATTTGTAATTGAAGACAACAGAGGATGGTCGCCAAACATCAAATCAAAATCAGCAATCAGATCAGGAAATAAAAAAGTATTCATTGATCCTTCAATTGCCGTAGCAGCATTGAATGCAAATCCTAAATCAATGGAAAATGATTTGGAAACATTCGAATTTATTTTTGAAAATTTATGCATTCGTGACTTAAATGTTTATACAAATTCCTATGGCGGAAAAGTTTCATATTATCATGACAAGTCAGATTTGGAAATTGACTGTGTTGTTCACTTGAGAGACGGAAGATATGCATTAATAGAATGCAAGCTTGGAAGTGAAAGAATAGAGGAAGGTGCCCAAAATCTTCTTAAAATCAATAAGTTAATTGAAAAGAATAAAAAATTGGATAATCCCACATTTCTTGCAGTGCTGACTGGCGGAAAAGATGCATATACTCGTCCGGATGGTGTTAAAGTAATTCCAATCGGTTGTTTAAGATAGTATTTAATATATCCAGTCAGTTATCCTGATTAACATAATAACTGCTGAATGCATATTCTTCAAATAACTACAAAAGAAATTTTGTATCAGAGTTTTAGTGCAAAAATCAATAAGCATCAGAATTATATGAACTGATTAGAAATTTACTCTCATCCCTTATATTTCATACACTAGAAAAAGAGGTTCAGCAATACATAAAGAATTAAATTATGATTTCCTAATGGGTATAACGTCCTCTTGATTCAATTTCTTTTATTTTTTTAATTATTTTATCTTTATTTTCCCCGTATGAATCAGCATAACCGTCTAAAACATCGTCAAAATATTTACTGGCTGTAGTGCTGTCTATACTTTGCAGAGATTTCTTTAATACAAGCAAATCAACTGCCTTATCTTCAAATAAATCAGAATGTCTTCCAAGACCAAAATCTAAAAATACCAATTTTCCGTCTCTAAGCATTATATTTGAAGTTGTAATATCTCCATGAATAATATCCAAACTGTGTATTTTAGCTATTTCAACTCCGATTTTATAAGCTAAACTGTCATCAATAACTTCTTTAAGCATCTTCCCTTCAATAGCTTCCATCAATATAGATTTATTTTCCAAATCAACATCATATAATACAGGAGCAGTTACACCTGCTTTTTTAACATCAGACAATAATTTGGCTTCAAGTTTGGTTCTTGACTTTCTTATTTTAGAATCAATCTCAGCAATTCTGTAAGCTTTCGGAATTCTGCTTTTCAATACGGCATTTCTGCCCAAATATGAACTTTTAATAATATCTGATTCAGCACCTTTAGCTATTAAATTATCAGGTAATTTCAAATGTGATTCCTCACTATTTACCCATGGAGCCTCTACTTCATCAGTTCTGAAACGCTGAATAATCCCAGTATCCCTAATATCCAAAGGACCAAACTGATTGTACATAAGCAATCCCAGCCATGCAATCATTACTCCGTTATCCCCACATAGTTTCATTTCAGGCATATAGAATTTGGCTCCATGCTCTTCAGACATTGTCTTAAGCATCTCCCTAAGTCTTGAGTTTGCAGAAACACCACCGCACAACATAACTTCATCTTTTTGTGTATGGGACAATGCCCTTTCTGTTACCTCAACAAGCATTGAAAAAGCTGTTTCCTGAAGTGAAAAACAAACATCCTCAATTGGAGTGCCTTTTTTAACTTTTCTTAAAGCTGCAGAGAGCAATCCTGAAAATGAGAAATCCATTCCTTTTACAACATAAGGTAAATCAACATAAGAACCTTTTTTAGCCAGTTTTTCAATTACAGGACCTCCAGGATGGCCTAAACCTGTTTCACGACCGAAATGATCAAGACAGTTTCCCGCAGCAATGTCTAGTGTTTCACCAAAAATCCTATACCTTCCGCTTTCATGAGAGATTACCTGACTATTTCCACCACTTACATAAAGAGTTACAGGATTAACTGCACCAGTATCTAATTTTCCCACTTCAACATGACCAATACAATGATTAACACCAATTATTGGTTTATTTAAAGATAGTGCCAGTGTTCTTGCAGAAGTAGCTACAATTCTTAAAGCAGGACCAAGACCAGGACCCTGTGAAAAAGATATTAAATCCAAATCATCATAAGAGATTCCAGCTTCATCAATAGCTTTTGGAATTAACTTTGGAATCCAATATCCATGATGTTCAGCAGCTATTCTTGGATGAATACCTCCTTTTTCCGGGAATAACTGTTCCCCAGCCATAGCCAATATATTTCCATCACTATCAACGATTCCTACACCTGTCTTTTCAGCAGTTCCTTCAATTCCTAAACATATCAAAATAATCAACTTAAAAAAATAATTTAATTTAATATTAGTTATTTGAAATATAAATAAGATACAGTTCACAAATATTGCAGAAATACACATTTTATTAATTTCACATTTCCTACAAATATTTAAATTTCAAAAATAAATTACAAATTATGGGATTTTATAGCACGAAAACTTCTGAAGAAAAAAGAGTTACGCAATTAACAGGAGATGTACACCTTAGTGAAGAGTTTAAAGAAGAAATCGAAAACAGAGGAATACCAATTTACCAGGGATACAACATCCAAAAAAGACTGAGATTTGAAGTTGAACAGGGACAGCTTAAAGGTGATGAAGTAGATTCAAGATTAATGGAACTGTTAGAAGAAAACAGTAAACAGACCGTCTCAAATATTTACACCAAAGACATTAAAAAAGATTCTGACAGTCAAAATAGGATTCCTCCAAGACCTCAAACAAATGAAATCAAAATACCTCCAAGAGCCAGAGACGGAAAAACATTCAGCACGGATTTGACTCAAAAAGAGATGTTGGAAAAAATTATTAAGCAAAATCAAAAAATTATAAATCAAAATAAAATTATTATTGAAGAATTAAAAAAGGTGAATAAATGATTGACGGAATAACAACATACGGTTCTGATGAATTAATAAACCAAATAAAATATGGGGAACCAGTATTTATATGTGTAATTGGTACAACTGAAACTTCCAAAATACCTGGAATATCTGGAGCTGGAGCAACTCCCGAATTAACTGAATATACTCCTGCAGCAGATGCTGAAATAATGGTTCATGGAAGTGTTCATTGTATGGAAGAAATTCCACAAACAGTGGTTGGAGAAACTGCTGCACCAACACCATCAATGCTGACTAAAGCATCCTTACAACTTGCTGATATACCATTTGTTATAGTAGATGCTGGTTCTAAAGTTACCCCTCATTTAGAATGCAACAGACTTGGAAATGAATATGGAAGAGATATCAGAACCGGAAAAGGAGTTTTAAATCCATTGGAAATTTATGAAAATGCAAAAGAACTTGGAGCAAAGCTTTCAATGATGCATGATTATCTAGTAATCGGAGAAAGTATAGCTGCAGGAACAACTACTGCTCTTGGAGTCTTAAGAGCTCTTGGATATGATGCTAATGAGAAAGTCAGCGGAAGTATGCCTACAAATCCTCATGATTTAAAAACAAAAGTAGTAGATGAAGGATTGAAAAATGCAGGTCTTGACCCTGAAACTGATGAAATTGATGCAATGCAAGCTATTGGAGCTGTTGGAGATCCAACCCTTGCAGGAATGGCTGGACTTGTAATATCTACAGATATCCCAATAATTTTAGGCGGGGGAACACAAATGGCTGCTGTTTGTGCAATTGTAAAATCCATAAATCCTAATTTTGATTTCTCAAGAATAAACTTAGCTACTACAGTTTTTGTGGCTAATGATGAAACAGCTGATTTATTTGACCTTGTAAAACAGATTGATGAAGATATTACAGTCAATATTGTAGACCCTAATTTTGAAGAAGCAGAATATCCTGGATTGAAAAATTATCTGGACGGTTTTGTTAAAGAAGGTGTTGGAGCTGGGGGTGCAATGTTTACAGCATTAATTAGAGGAAACTCTGTTGAAAGATTAAGAAAAAAAATAGAAAAGATTTGCAGTGAATAGTATTTAGAATAAATGGGTTATTGAACCCATAAATACTATTATTCCTACAATCCAACAGTAATATGCGAAAATATCCAAACTTCTTTTTTGAATTAATTCAAGTAACCATTTAATAGCCAAATAACCAGATATTAATGCTGCTAAAAATCCTAATAAAACAGCTAAAGCATTGAAATCAGTAATTGTTCCAATATCCTTAAGTTGAACTATAAATGCTCCTAAAATAGCCGGAATAGATAATATAAAACTGAATTTAGCAGCAAATTCTTTATCCAATCCAATTACAAGACCTGCAGCTATTGTAGTACCTGAACGTGAAAGACCAGGTAATATAGCACATGCCTGACCTAATCCCATAAATATTGATTCTTTAAGTGAAAGATTTGATAAATCAACCTCTCCAGAATTCATTCTTTGAGACAAGTAAAGAATAGTACCGGTTACAAATAGGAAAAATGCCGGAACATACAATGCACCTGCAAACAATGACTCTACCTGACTTTCAAATAATACTCCAACTAAACCTACAGGAATAGTAGCTATAATTACATACCAGACCAATCTTTTATAAGGATCAGAGTAAAATCCCTCCTTAAATCTGTGTTGAATAATATCTCCAATACTTAATAAGAATGCCTGAATCATTCTGATAATATCTGCACGGAAGAACCATAATACAGCCATTAAACTTCCTAAATGAAGAAAAACATCAAAAGCAAGAGAAGATTCTACCCCTAATGCATTTTGAGCAAAGATTAAATGAGCTGAACTACTTACAGGTAAGAATTCAGTTAATCCCTGAACAATACCAATAATAATTGCCTGAATTATATCCATTTCCCACACCATTTAAATATAATCCAACCAGCCAAATTTATCATCCTTTTTACCTTCAACAATGTCAAAGAAAGTTTTTTGTAATTTTTCTGAAATTGGACCTCTTTTACCTGCACCAATGATTTTATGATCAATTGAACGAATAGGAGTAACTTCAGCAGCAGTTCCACTGAAAAATACTTCATCAGCAAAGTATAATCTTTCTCTTGAAATTCCTTCTTCAACAACTTCATATCCTAAATCATTAGCTAGCTGTTTGATAGATTCTCTTGTAATTCCTTTAAGATTGGAAGAATCCATTGAAGGAGTGTATAATACACCATCTTCTACAATGAAAATGTTTTCTCCACTACCTTCAGAAACATGGCCTTCATAATCAAGCATAATAGCTTCATCATAACCATGTTCAATAGCTTCCAATTTAGCCAATTGGGAATTCATATAATTAGCACCGCATTTAGCTAATGTTGGAAAAGTATCTGGAGCTGGTTTTCTCCAGGAGGAAACTCCGACATTTACACCATTAGCCATTCCTTCTTCACCTAAATATGATCCCCATTCCCAAGCAGCTATTACACTATTAACAGGACAGGTTAATGGATTTACTCCTAACTGACCATACCCTCTAAATACAACAGGACGTATGTAACAGGAAGCTAACTCATTGATTTTAACGGTATCCCTAATTGCCTGTGCAATTTCCTCCTGAGTATAAGGAATATCAATTTTATAAACTTTTGCAGAATTAAATAAACGTTTTACATGTTCATTTAAACGAAAGATACATGTGCCTTTTTTATTATCATATGCCCTAATACCTTCAAAAACACTTGTACCATAATGGACTACATGTGAAAGTGCATGAATTTTTGCATCTTTCCAATCAACCATATTTCCGTCCATCCATATTTTGCTAGCAGAATCATCCCATGCCATTTATATCACTTTTAATTAATAATTTATTAATATATAATATGGTTTTATTTTTATTTATAAGTTACTTTTAGATATAGGCTACTTTTATACACAAAGTAAACCCATGATTTTATAAAGTATAAAAAATAAAGTAATAACAAATATGGTGGTAAAATGAGTAAAGATGATAGAAGTGGCCTTAACCCATTTACTGGAAAATCACATTATGACAATGTAGATGATGATAAATTTTTAGATGAATATTATAATCACTATTACGATATGATAAACAAGTATGAAATATTAGACCAAACACAACAAGGCCAATTAATCTTAAAAGTTACTTCAAATTTAATAAATGCTGTTGAAAAATATTTAGCTAAAATCGGTAGGTCAGATTATACTGCAGACTATTATGACTGGGAAGTCCATTTAGTTGAAGATGACACAGTAAATGCAATGTGTATACCCGGAGGAAAAATCATTGTACTTTCAGGAATTTTGCCAATAGCAAATACTGAAGAAAAAATAGCATTTATTTTAGGTCATGAAATTGCCCATGCTCTTTTAGACCACTCCAGAACCGAATCCAGTATCAGAAATACAAAAAATACAATAACAACCATTTCCAGAATCGGAAGCATCGGACTTATTCTTTTAGGTCAGGAAGAGCTGGGACTTGCTGCAGGTGCAATTACAAATATTGCAGATATCGGATCTGAACTTTTTTTAATACAGCCATTTGGAAGGTCTCAAGAAATAGAAGCTGATAAACTTGGAATGATGATAATTCACTGGGCAGGTTATGACATAAGTGAAATTCCGGCATTCTGGCAGTCCATGAGTGAAGAAAATGCCAATGATTTTGATTTCTTTTCTACCCACCCCTCTGATGATAAAAGAATTGCTGCAATGAATGAAATGATATTTGAAATAGAAAACAGAACAGACTTTTATAGTCAGCCAGTTTTATCCGACAGCACATCAACAAGTTCAAATATGCTTGAAAAAGTACCTACATTAGGTACTGCAAGTGCTGAAGTATCAGGAATAAGTGCAGCTAAAAATAAGCATTCTGCCAATACCTGCAAATATTGTGGAAATACTATAAAAGCAGATGATATATTCTGTACCAACTGCGGAAACAAATTAAAATATGAATTAACTTGTAATAAGTGCGGACATCAGGTAAATGATGATGATGCATTTTGCACCAACTGCGGAAACAAATTAAAACATGAATTGAAATGCAGCAATTGCGGAAGTGCAATAAAAGAAGATGATGTTTTTTGTTTCAATTGTGGAAATAAAATATAAATTCCTTAAAAAACCAAAAGCTTTATATATTATAACATCAATAAATAATGATGTGCTATGGTTCCGTGGTCTAGTGGTATGATACCTCCCTTACAAGGAGGGGATCACGAGTTCGAATCTCGTCGGAACCACTTCCCAACTATTTTTAAAAATTTAACTATTATTTCATGAATATTTTATCATTTTCTAACTACTTTTTCTAAAATTTTTGAACAAAATATAAAAAATATTCAAATTAATTAATCAGAGCTAAATCAAAAGATTAATAAATATACAATTCTATAAACAATTGTATAAAAATAATAGGTGAATTAAAATGGTTGTAAAAATAGGTATTATAAAAAGTGGAAATATTGGAACCTCTCCAGTATTAGACCTTCTTTTAGATGAAAGAGCAGACAGACCAAATATTGATGTAAGAGTATTTGGATCTGGAGCAAAAATGAATCCTGAACAAGTTGAAGATGTTGTACCAAAAGTTGATCAATTTGACCCAGATTTCTGTATCTTCATTAGCCCAAACCCAGGAGCACCAGGACCAGCTAAAGCAAGAGAAATGTTATCTGAAAAAGACATTCCAGCTATTATCATTGGTGATGCACCAGGTAAAGGTAAAAAAGATGAAATGGATGAACAAGGATTAGGTTACATTATTGTAATGTCTGACCCTATGATTGGTGCAAAAAGAGAATGGTTAGACCCAACTGAAATGGCTATTTTCAATGCAGATATTCTCAAAGTGCTTGCAGAAACCGGAGCTTTAAGATTAGTTCAAAACACAATTGACGGTGTAATTGACGGAGCTGCAGCAGGAAATATCGAATTGCCTAAACTTATAATTACTGCTGAAAAAGCTGTTGAAGCAGCAGGATTTGAAAACCCATATGCAAAAGCAAAAGCTATTGCAGCATATGAAATGGCTGGAGCTGTTGCAAACTTAGATATGAAAGGATGTTTCATGACCAAAGGTTTCGAAAACTTCATCCCATTAGTAGCAGCGGCACACGAAATGGCAGCATCTGCAGCAGCATTAGCTGATGAAGCTAGAGAAATTGAAAAAGGTAACGATTCTGTTTTAAGAACCCCTCACATGAAAGAGGGAAATACTGGTTGCAAAACAGATTTAATCAGCAAACCAGAATAAATACAAAATTAAAAGTAGCTTTTTAGCTACTTACATTATCTTTTTTTATACATCTAAAAAAAATTAACTCTTTATAAATCTTTTAGCTATTTTTTTTATCACTGCTGCAAAAAGCACAACAACATAAACATACATTCCTGCTAAAGGATTAAACAGTGCCAATATTATTGATATCAAAGCCAATATTGGAGGAATACTTAATCCAATAATCATTATCCTTTTATGAGGTTCTATAAACTTATAAATCCGTTCTTTAACTAAATTTTCTTTAAATAAATAAATATATAAAATTAAATAAAGTAATCCCACTAATAAGATAATTAAACTAAAAACAATTACACTTTGACTGTATTGATAAAAAGACAATACAAAAGAAGTTGAAAAGGGTATTAAAACCACTAATGCCAAAATAGCTAAATTTATTGTAAGAATAGTATTATCCACTTTTTTATACATTGGAATAGCATTAGTAGATGCCCAAAAATTTGAAAGTATAATGAAACTAACAAAATACAAAGATAACTGAGGTAACAAATTATTAAGCACATAAATATTTAATTGAGAAGAAGAATGTATTGAATTAACTGATGGAACAACAATCTCCAAAGCAAGTAAAGTTAAAGCTACAGCATAAACTCCATCAGTTATTGCACTTAAACGATCATGAGATGCACGTTGAGAAAAGTCTTCACCTGCCAATTATAAAACACCTTTTGTACTTGGAATTTCATCATGTTCTATTTTTATTGCTTCTTTTAATGCTTTAGCAAAAGCTTTAAAGACCGCTTCTGCTTGATGATGGTCATTTGCTCCTTTTGAGACACCATAAATATTTAATTTAGCTGAAGATGCAAAAGACTCGAAAAAATGAATAACAATTTCAGAAGTCATGTCCCCAATTTTTTCATTAGTAAAGTCAAATTCCATATTACAATAGCTGCGTCCTCCAATATCAACAGCTACTTTAGCTACTGATTCATCCATAGGCACTGTAGCATCAGCCATTCTTTTAATGCCTCTTTTATCTCCAATAGCTTGATTGAAAGCTTCCCCCAACAATATACCAACATCTTCAATAGTATGATGATCATCAATTTCAATGTCTCCTTTTGCATCAACAATCAGATCAATCATTGAATGCTTTGAAAATGCTTCCAGCATATGATTAAAAAAATTCACACCAGTTGAAATATCATATTTACCTTTTCCGTCAAGATCCATTTTTATTTTTATATCTGTTTCAGATGTAGTTCTTGAAACATTTGATTTTCTATCCATAGCTATTCCTCAAACTATTGTTAAATTAAAAGAAGAGCAAATAATTCACTCTTCCGGAGCATTGCGTATAATTTTAATGCAATCTTCAGGGCATGCCATTGCACATATAGTACAAACATGACAATATCTTAAATCCAATACATGTGCAACAGTATTTATTTTCCATATTTTGCCTGCTTTTGGACAAATATCATAACAGGATCCGCACCCTGTACACTTACTTTCATCAACCTCAATTTTTAAAATAAGAATTCCCCCAAAATTATAACTTTAAAGTAGCAACAGACATGGCTTTAAATCCAATATACACTTCTTTACCAATTGTAAGATTTAAATCTTTTTCTGCAGACAGAGTTATGTCAGAATACAAACCAAGCCCACCAACATCTATCTTTACACGAATAACCTCTTTTTCCAGTTTCATTTCAATGATTTTTCCTTTAATAATATTACGAATACTGGAAGTTTGAGGCTCCAGCATAACAAAAATATTATCATAGCTGATTAATGCCAGTAATTTATCTCCCACTTTATAATTTCTGTTTAATGGAGTGTTAATCTCAAACTGGTTCATTTTAATAGTCATGATTCCTTTAGATTCATCAACATTTAAAACTTCAGATTCAATTTCATTAACATCCTTATGTAATTCCATAATAGCATTGATTTTCTTACATTCTTTTAAAATTGAATAACCTTCATCAGTAAGGGTAGTTCCCCCACCCCCACCTTTTCCACCTTTAGTTGTATTAACAATTTTAACATTAAGTGCAGATTCTATTTTATCAATATAATTCAATGCAGTTCTATAAGAAACCTTAATTGATTTAGCTGATTCAGTCATTGACTCAGTATTAAGGATACTTTCAAGCAACTGATATTTTTTACTGTCCAATAAGAACGAATTCCCATCAACATTAATCTTATACTCAACACCTGCCTTCACATCGGTCATAAAATTCCTCCAAAATATAATATAGAATTAATATGATTTTTATAATTAAATAATGTTTCGATGAAAAATATTAAAAATATAAATAAATACTTATAAAAAATCATTAAATAATCAAACAGAGTTATTTTAAAAAGCAATATTTATTAATTATCGATATTTTTCAATGTATCTTTAAATATATGCTGAATAAATTAAAATAATAAAAATAAAAATAAAATAATCTTAATAATCAAATATAAAACTTAAAATATTATTTTTTAGCTATTTTAAGAAATATCAATAAATAAAAGAAAAATTAAAAAAATATAATCGTGCCTTATCTGAATTCGATTTTTTCGACCAAGTCTAACATTTTGTTCATAATTTTAGATAAAGGTCCGAATTTAGATGATAATGCTCTTAAACTAATAATATCCTCCTGAGTAAAGAATTTTACAAGTATTAATGCAAAGAAGTACACAATAATACAGACAATAATTCCTACAAATAACCAGGAAGTTGTTTTAGGCATAATATATGCAACAACACCCATTATCATTGAAGCAGCTAATATTTTAACTACTGAAACTTTAGGAGCTTTAACTTTAGTTAATTTAAATACCATATAAAGTATAGGCACCATCATTGCAAAACAAGCTATTGAAGTAGCTGCAGCACCTCCGGCAATACCTAATGTAGGAACCATGACCCAATTTAAAATAGCTGTTAAAATAGATCCAAATATTAATATATACATAGGAATCCTTGGATTTCCAATTCCCTGAACAATACTTGTTGAAATTGAAAACAATGAGTAAAATGTCATACCAACAGACAAAATAGCTAATGCAGATGCCCCTGCAACATAAGCAGGATTAGTGAAATAAAGCAATCTTAAAATAGGTGCTGCAAAACAAGCTAATCCTATACACATTGGAACAACAAACAGTAAAGAAAACTTATATGCTTCAGAAACATATTTTTCTAGTGCTACCTTATTTCCAGATTTAAATGCTTCAGAAGAAGCAGGTAAAATTGTTGTAGCTATTGAAATAGAAATCATCAACGGCAATCTGGATATAGGATCCGCAGCTGCGAAAAATCCAACAGCTTCCAAAGTTAAAAATTTACCCATAACCATAGTACAGATATTATAAATAAGCATTTCAGCAATAGCAGTAATAATTACTGGAATTGAGAATTTAACTAAAGTAGTGGCTAAATCTAATTCATCTCTCCAGGTAAATTTAAAATCCACACTAGCTGGAGGAATATATTTTGCCATATGATATTTAAATATATATACTGCAGAAACAGCTGCTGCTGCAAAACCTATTACAGTACCCCATAATGCACCAGTAACAGAAAATCCAATTAAAACAAATGCTGTTGCAAACAAAATCATTCCCAACTGCTCTACAGCACGGGTATATACAATATACTCCATTTTATATACTCCCTGAAATGCTCCTCTAAAAGCACCGACAATAACACTAAAAGGAGTAATAAGACCTACAATTTGCAAAGGAACAAGTGTTTCAGGCTTTCCCAAATAATTGTAAGCAAGCCATGGAGCAACAACGAAAACCATAATCACTCCAAAGAATATTCCCAGAAATACCATGATTTTTAAAGCTACATAAATCGTTTTACGAGCCATGTCATGTTCATTTACAATTTCATATTCTGCAACATACTTAGCTATTGCAGGAGGAAGCCCCCCAGCAGACAATGTTTGGAATATTCCCTGAAATGGCAAAGTAGTAGCTAAAATACCCCAGCTAGTTGGGCCTAAAAGAGCAGCCATTAAAAAACGGTACAGATATCCTCCAATACGGAAGATAATATTACCTATAAAAATAATAAAGCTGCCTCTAACTAACTTACTCGCCATAACATAACCTAATAAAAAAAATTTGATTAAATTAAAAAAACTATACTAATATAAATTAATTTTACTATATAAATATACTCATTGCAATAACTTAATCAATATATTTTTTTAAAAATTTTTCAAATTCCACTAATGTTCTGTTTAATGATTCAAATCCGTAATCATCTTTTTTTATATCTTCAAGAGAATCCCTAGACCAGAAAGAAGCTCCTAAATTAGATCCGAAAGGACCTCCACTTACCGGAATTATTCCATGTATCATGAAATAAGTTATATTTTTTAAATGGGCAAAATCCTGACCGCCAGTTCTGTCTCCGCCAACAGCTATGCTCATTCCAATTTTACCTCTTAAAATATTATAATCAACAGCTTCCAGAGCACGTGTTCTGTCCATAATAGCTGACAGATTACTGCTTATGCCTCCGCTTTGAACCGGAGTAGCCAGTATCAGTCCGTCACATTGCTGAAGTTTTTCATATACCTCCAGCATATCATCATTATTAATACATTTTTTGTGTTCCAAACAATAATCACAATGCATACAAGGTCCAATATTCTTTCCAGAACAACTAAACAGATATGTTTCAAATCTATTGTCCTCTAATTTATTTAATGCTTCTTTTAAAACATAATATGTTGTACTGTTTCTAGGGCTTCCACAAATACCAAAAACTTTCATTTAATCAGCCTCAGCTAAATGTTTATAATTAAATACTTTAAATAGTTTAAACAAATTTAAAAATAATTAAATTAAATTTGGTGAGAAATATTACAAAAGATAAAACAACATGACTCCCACTTATACTGGTGGCATTAGCTTCATTTATAATAACTCTGGACTCGACTTTCATGAATGTAAGTATTTCACAGCTGGTTATAGACCTGAATACTTCATTAAGCACAATACAATTAATTATCTGTTTTTATACTTTAATTACCGCTTCACTGATGCTTGTTGGATCTAAATTACAAGACATCGTTGGAAAAAAGAAAATATTTTTAGCAGGTGCGCTAATTTATGGAATCGGTGCATTAATCGCATCTGTAAGTCAAAATGCAATTACTTTATTTATTGGATGGTCTCTGCTTGAGGGATTAGGGGGAGCATTAATGACTCCTGCTACAATCTCCATTATCAGCGGAACATACAAAGATGACAAACGTACCTTTGCCCTTGCAATCAGCAGTGCAATTGCAGGAATAGCTGCAGCTATAGGACCATTATTTGGAGGAGTTGTAACTACATTTTTGAGCTGGAGAGTTGGATTCATACTTGAACTGTTAATAGTTGTGTTCATATTTTTATTCTCATATAAAATTAAAAACTTTAAACCTCACCTCAATAAAAGTGATTTCGACATAATCGGAGCTATTTTATGTGTAAGCGGATTGATAAGCCTTGTTTTAGGAATATTATGTTTAAAACACCACCACCTAACAACACTGATTTTAATTTCATTGTCAGTTATTTTACTTGTAGCCTTTGGAATATTCGAAAATAAACAAAAGAAAAAAGGAAAAATACCTTTAGTAGATATCAGTTTACTTAAAAACCATAATTTAAAAACAGGAATGGGAATACGTTTAATAACTAATTTATCATTAGGAGGAGCATTATTTGCAGTATCTGTATTTTTACAAAGTGTATTGCATTTAAGTGCATTCAGAACCGGATTAACTTTACTTCCGGCTACATTTGGACTTTTAGTAACTTCCATACTTGCTCCAAAATTAGCTATGAAATTCAACCATAAAATCATAATGATTATAGGATTTATATTAGCTATCGGATCAACATTTTTACTCAAATACCAATTTGGATTAAATACTCACTTTATAGACATAGCTCCGGGATTAACTGTCTTTGGATTAGGTTTAGGATTTGTCATTTCCCTAGGTGTGGACATTTCACTTAATACTACTCCTGAAGAAAAGCAAAGTACAGCATCAGGACTTATTACAACAAGCCAGACACTAGGTTCATCAATGGGTACTGCTATAATCGGTTGTATTCTTATAATTGGAGCATTTAGCGGATTACATGATGCAGTAGATACTTATGCGCCAGATTATCTAGACAGCAACAATCTTACTCACCATAGTGGAAAATATCTTGAAAAATTAGGGCATGTAAACACAACAGAATTAAAACACGAACACAGCTTAACTGAAAAAATTGTAGATACCATATTAAAAGATGCAATGAAACTTGTAATGGATGTTACGGCAATCCTGCTAACAGTCGGATTATGTCTAACATTAACATTAAACGATGAGAAAATTAGAAAAAGATATAATAACTAAACTACAAAATTATAATGTTAAAATATTGAGGAATAAAATATGAAAACTGGAAAAGGTATTGTAAAAAAATATTCTAGAGAATACAACAGGACTCTTAAAAATGGTGAAAAGAAAAAATACACAACAAAACAGATACAAATCACAATACCTAAACATGATGACATATACGAAGATCAAGAAGAAGTTTTAATTATTCCTCAAAGTGAAGTTAAAGAGTTTGAAAACCTGGAAGATAAAGTTAGTGCACTTGAAATAGCTAATTATCTATACACCAACCAAATAGAAACCACCCCAAAAGTAGATGTTGAAGCATTTGAAAATGAAATTAATCTACTTAAACAGGAAAAAGAACAGTTATCAGCTACTCTTGAAAATGAATCTTCAAAATTAGAAAGTTTAAAAGACAAGCATTCTAAATTAATTGAAGAAAATGAAAACATTAAAACCAAGTTCGTAAATATCAAGCAGGAAACTGAAAATATTAAAACCAAATTCACAAGCATAAAAGAAGAAAACAAAAACCTTAAAGACAAATGCTCCTACATAAAAGAAGAAAACAAAAGTATTAAAGACAGCTATGAAAGAATAAGCAATAAATATACTACTTTAAAACAGGATACACTTAATACCAAAACCAGCTATGCAAACATTTTTGAGAGTAATGAAAAGCTAGAAAAAGAACTTAAAAGTATGTATGATGAATACAACGAATTAGTTGATAAATATAATGAATTAGAAGAAGAAAATTACTTCCTCAAATCAAATAAAAGTCATGATGAGTATATAGCTAATAGAATTAAAGAATTTATTTTAAAAACAGACTAAAATTTATCGTCCCAATATTCTTCGGGACACCATCTTTTTAAACCTGGTATAAATCCAACAGTAATACCTGTAGCCTGGTTTTCAGGTAATCTAGGATTTTTTTCCATCATTTCTTTTGTTTTTCTTATAATCATTTCTTCAAGAGTTATATCTGGTTCTGTAAATTCCCCATTTTGAAAACAATCTTTACAATATTCATCATTTAAACTACCATCTGCGTTAGTGCCGTAATCTGCTTTTACAATTGGCCTACCACAAGAATTACAAAATCCCATATTATAATCTCCTTTTTTAAAAAAAAGTAAAATAAATTAAATCAAAAAGATTTAATTTACTTGTTCGTCTTCGTCAAGTGCAAGTCTCATACTATCTGGATCTTGTGGGAAATGTGCTAAGAAGTCTTCAGCAGCTCTTCTTACATCTCTAGAACCAATAATGTATCTACCTGCAATAATAATATCTGCACCTTTTGAAGTAGCTTCTTCCACTTTATTAGGAGTGATTCCTCCAGCTACTGCAACTAAACCATCACCAATGAGTTTTTTAATGGATTTGATATTACCCCATTCAGTCATTTCACTGGTATCTTCACCTTTTTCAGCTTTGTAAGTTTCTAAATCCACATTTCTGTGTAATAAAACTATATCTGGTTTTAAATCATCTGGAAGAGCAGATAATTTTTCTTCAAAGTCAGATACATTCATCATATCAAGAATTGAGTAAATACCTTGTTTTTGAGTTTCATGAATAGCTTTCTTAATAGATTCAATAGTTCCAAGACCAGAAATAGCTACTGCATCTGCTGTTTCATCTGCAGCCATTTTTATTTCTACCCTACCAACATCTAAAGTTTTTAAGTCAGCTATAATAAATGCACTTGGACGTAATTCTCTAATTTTTCCAACAACACCAACACCGAATTTTTTAACAAGTGGAGTTCCAGCTTCAATAAGAACTCTTTCTTTGTCCGGTAAATCATTAATGATTCTTTCCATAGCATCTAAGTTGTCTAAATCAAGTGCAACTTGTAAATATGGTGGAGACCAAAGTTTTTGTACTCTGAAGCCCATAATTGGGTGAGTTCCACGGTCTTTTTCTGCAAGTACTTTGTCAATAGATGGATAACCTTCCATAGCTCTTCTAATAGCTAATTTAGTTGCTCCATAGTTGTACTGATATATTTTCCTATAATTTTTTGCAGCAGGGTCAATGAATACACTTACATTAATTACGATATCTTCAACAATATCTTTTGGAATGTATCCTTCTTCTACTGCATCAGCTACTGCTCTACCGACAGCAGTTTGTGCAGGTCCGAATACTTTAGCAGCATCATCTAAATCTCCAACAGTAACTTTAGGAATAATTAAAGTTGCTGGTTTAGTCATTAAGTTTGGTCTAATTACAGTGGTTAATGGAGTGTGGCCAACAGATAAATTTGATAATCCATTTGCAAAAGCTTGACCTACAGGTCCTTCTTTTTCACCGATTATTAAATCAATATGAGCTAACTCGTTTCCATCACCAATGAGAGCTTCTCCTATATTGTACATTAAATAGTTCCTCCGTATATTATATACAGTATATAATTATATTTTTTTAATTAAATAAAGCTAACTACTAAAAAACAGATTATGATAATATTGATTTAAAAGTGTAAATTTTGATTTAAAATACAATAATAACATTATAACATATAATTAAAGCTTAAAAAAAGATAAAAAATATATACAAGTCTTTACAGAGTATAATCTGGAATATGTGATTAAAACATATTTCAAAAACTTAGTCGTGAATGTATTATCAAACCTCCATATATTCAAAACACATCACTTAAATAAACAGATATGTGGATTTTATCCCCCCCACATATCTATAAAATATATTTTAATTAGTTTACACTAAAAAGAGAGATTAAAAGAATTATTTTCAAAAAAAGAAGATTAAAAACCTTCAAAAAAGAAGGTTTATTGGAAATTAATCCTTGTTGAGATATCTTTTGGTAAAGGTAGACCTCTGTAAGGCATTCCTTTAGTTTTATCAAGAACCTCTTTAATTAACTCATCAACAGTCATGTCAACTTTTTCACCGGTTTCACGAACTGTTACAGAAAATACGCCAGATTCTTTTTCATTGTCTCCAACAACAAATATGTAAGGAATCCATTCAGTAGCTGCATTCCTTATTTTTTTACCGACACTTTCATCTCTGTCATCTACATCAACACGAATATTTTCAGCATTGATTTTATCATATAATTCATTAGCAAAGTCTTTGTGATCTTCACCAACAGTTATGATTCTTACTTCAATCGGACTTAACCAGGTAGGTAACATTGGAGCTTTTTCATCTATTTCAATAGCTGTTTTTTCAAGTAAACTGCAGATAACCCTTTCTATACTTCCAGTTGGACTGCAGTGAAGAATAGTTGGATAATGTTCTTTTCCGTCTTCTCCAAGATAGGTAATGTCAAATCTTTTACCGCTTTCAACATCTATCTGAACTGTCGGATTTTCAATTGGCCTTCCCAAGTAGTCAATAGCTGCAAAGTCAATTTTACAGGACCAGTAATGTTTTCTTTCAGGTAAAATTTCAAGTAAAACAGGTTTACCTATTTTTTTACCAATACTGTACATCCAATCTTTATTTTCATCATAGAAGTCTTTAGTAGCTCTGAAAATTATTTCATAATTAACATCTAAATCCAAACCAGTCTGAATACACATATCCGTTTGTTTTGAGAATTCTTCTAAGGTACTATCCATATCAGCACAGAAACTATGGAAATCCGGCATGGTAAATGCCCTTAATCTTTTAAGACCTACAACTTCTCCTTTTTTCTCAAAACGGAAACTGTAAGTAGATAATTCATAGAGTTTTGCTGGTAAATTTTTCCATGTAATAAATGGGTCAGCCATTACTCTAAATGCACCAAAACAGCATGCAAATCTAAGCATTAAGTTTTTCTTAGTGTCTGTTCTGTATTGTCTTTCTCCAAATTTAGCTGCATGAACATTAATAGCTTCATTATCCAAATCATAGAAAATCGGAGTTTCAATAGGCATTGCTCCTTGTTCTACAACTAAATTATAAACATAATCAGCAAGTAAATCACGAACTAAACGTCCTTTTGGGAACCATTTAAGGTTTCCTACATCAGATGCACTTTCATAGTCACATAACTCTTTTTCTCTCATTAATTTAACATGAGGAGGTTCACCTGCATCAGATGCTCCGGTACCAAGTTCATAGCTAACAAGTTTTTCTAACTGATCATTTTCAAATTTAAAATCATCAATATCAATGAGTTTATCTCCGTCAAGAATAGACCATGAAGAAGGTTTTTTCTCTACTTCCTCTTCGTCTTCCTCTTCAGCAGTAATAGTTCTTGAAAGTTCACTTAACGGATGTCCTTTACAGGAGATTTCAAATGCTTTATACCATCCGAAGGGTACTCTTTTAACATTTAATCCTTCGCCAACCAAAGCTTCTTCAGCATCTTTCAATACTTGAACAGCTACTTTTGGAGAGCTTAAAGAAGAAGATAAATGAGCATATGGATATAAAACTATGTTTTCTGCTTTAACTTGGTCATTAGTTTTAATAACTTCTTTAACTAAATTTTTAACAATCCCTTGTGGGTTATTTTCGTCGTCTTTTTCAACAGCTGTAAATACAACTAAAGATTCATCAAATGCTCCTTGTTTTTTAGCATCTTCGATTTCTTCAGCTACAGGTGTCTTATTTTTTACATTGTAATTTAAATAATCAGAATGAATAAGTAGTATTCTCATTTAACCACCATAAATATATTAATTTAAAATATATTGATTATCTTATTTAAAACATGTTATGCGATAAATAATTATACAACAACAATCCATAAAATAATATTATGAGAATTATATTAGCAGGAACTGGTAGTGCAGTTGGAAAAACAACAATAGCTACTGGAATTATGAAAGCATTAAGCGAAGAATATAATGTCCAGCCATTTAAAGTAGGGCCAGACTATATTGATCCGACTTATCACACATTAGCTACTGGAAATACCTCAAGAAATCTTGATTCATTTTTTATGAAAGAAGGCCAGGTAAGAGATGCTTTCTTAAAAGCTATGGAAAAAAAAGATATTGCAATTATTGAAGGAGTCCGTGGACTTTATGAAGGTATTGATTCCATAAATGATATTGGAAGTACTGCATCAATAGCTAAATCTTTAAATGCTCCTGTTATTTTAATTATTAATTCCAGAAGTTTAGTGAAAAGTGCTGCTGCTTTAGTTTTAGGATTTAAAGCTTTAGACCCAGAAATTAATATTGCCGGAGTTATATTAAATAAAGTAAAAAACAACGCCCATTACTTAAAAACTAAAAGATCCATTGAAGAAATTACAGGCATTGAGGTAATTGGAGGAATTGTCCGTGATGATGCAATATCCATTGAACAGAGGCATTTAGGATTAGTTCCTGCAGTTGAAAGAGATAATTCCCTGTCTTTTATTGAACTCTGGTCAGATATAATAAAAAAATCTATTGATTTAGACAGATTAGTTGAAATAGCTAAAGAAGCTCCTAAATTAACTTCACCAAGAGAAGATATCTGGAATAAACTAAATAAACAGAAAGTTAAAATTGGAGTGGCTTACGATGAAGTATTTAATTTTTATTATAAAGAAAATATTGAATCTCTGGAAGCCAACAGCTGCAAAATAGAATATTTTTCACCTCTGAAAGATGAATCATTACCTGATGTAGACGGATTATACATTGGAGGAGGCTATCCTGAATTATTTTCTAAAGAGCTTTGCGAAAATACAAATCTGCTGAAACAGATAAAACAGTTCCATATGGAAAACAGACCTATTTTTGCTGAATGTGGCGGTTTGATGTATCTTATGAATTCTATTCATGGAGACAAACAGGTTGGAATTTATCCATATAATGCCATTTTAACTGATAAAGTTCAGGCCTTAAAATATACAGTAGCAGAAGTAAAGGAAGATAATATAATCTCCAAAAAAGGTGAAAAATTTAACGGACATGAATTCCATTACTCAAAAGTTTTAGTAGACTCTTCCAATATAAAACACAATTTAGCTTTTAATATTTTAAGAGGAAAAGGTTCATATAACAATCAGGACGGATTTATAGAAAAAAACACACTTGCAAGCTATGTTCATACACATGTAGCAGCTATGCCTAATTTTGGAGGGAATCTGGCAATTTCTGCAAGAGAAGTTGGAGGATAATTTCATGAACTTTAAAAACTTTGACTTTTTTTCACCATATATTGTAGCAGCTGCAATAATAGTGTTTTTATCAATGGGATATATTGGATCATTTAATTACAGATTCGAATATCCCTTAAGTTTAGAAACCATCGGAACCGTTCTACTTACAACACTGGTATTTTTAATTGGAGCGGGAATTGTAAAATTCAAAGTTACAATAGATGAAACAGCATCATCTCCAATATATGCGAAAATAAATGATTTTTTTAACAGAAAAATATTAATTGCACTTGTTTTAATAGCTATTATACTTCAATCAATAAATATGATTCTTATTGGAGGAATCCCACTTTTTAACAGCGTATTGAAATCCAATGCAACTACAAACATCTGGAGAATAGCTTATCCATTATTTTTAATTATGATAAATCTACTAATAGCAAAATATTATAAAAAGAGATATCTGATTTTGGTTTTAATTGGAGCTTTAATTTTTGGATTAAATGGATATAGAACATCAGTACTTGGAATTTTAGCTAGTGTATTTATTACAATGTATTATATTAATAAAATAAATAGAAAAATAGGAATTTTATTTGTAGGATTGATTGTAATTGGTTTGCTGGCTATTGGTTATATTGCATCACAGTCTATTTCTGGCCAGCACTGGATGTTAAATCCTCTTGAATTAATATTTTACAGAGCAGGATTTACCCTGGAAGTATTTCAAAGAATTTTAAACCTAGGGGGCACTACCCATGGTCATATTTTATCAATGATCTTTTCAAGCGGCAGTCCAAGAACTTTTATCGGGCAGTATGTTCTTACAGATAATGTCTGCATAACTTCAACTATGTTTGGACCTGCATATCTTGATTTCGGATTGATAGGTGTTTTAATACAGATGTTCTTCATGGGAGTATTCTTAAAAGTCGTCAATATAGTTGGAAAATATAAAAAAGAAATTGGAATTGGAATTTATTCCATAATTTTAGCACATACCCTAATATGGATTGAAACAGGCCCTACAGATATTATGATATGGTTCTTGTATTTATTAGGATTTATTTTAATTATTTTAAATTATAAAAATATTAAATTAAATAAAAATTAATATAATCAATATAATTAATGAAATAAAGAATATGACAGTTCCTCTAATGATGAAATATCTGTTTCTTTCTGAAAAGAAATAAGTCAATCCATAGGACATGACTAATGCAACAAGCATTTCGACTAAGCCACCTATTCCACCACCAGCTTTTAAAACACTGCCTAATAGATAGGATAATGCATAAGAAACAATTACAACTAAAAGTATAACTGCAATAGGATTAGCTAAGATTTTAGATACTGTTTCACCAATATTAAAATTCATTCTTGGTTTAGAATCATAATAATAAGAGTTTACAGGAGCTAAACTTGCTCTTTGTTGAGACTCATTATGCCCACCAAATTTAGATAATAATCTATGAGAATGATGGGAATTATCATGAGGATACAAAGAATTTGAATTATTATAAATAAATTCTTTTTCGTCCTGTTTTCTCATTAAATAATCCATGTCATCTGAATCATACGAATAATCGTAATAATCTTCGTTAACTACTTCCTCTTCTTTTTCAACATCCAAAGTTGATTGAGTTTCGGTTTTATCTTGATATTTTTTAGCTAATTCAACTAAGTCGTCCCTATCAACAAGTTTAATATTTTTTCTAAGAGCATAATTAGTAGCTTGATTGGTGAAACTAGATGATGCAATAATAGCTACTTTAGAAGCTTTTAAACTTTCAGCTACGCTTTCCATCTCTCTTAATACATCAACACCGACTTCAAAATTTTTATCATAGTTTTTACATGCTACAACTACACCAAAATCCCCGATTGTTGTAGGTAAAATTGCATAAATATCTATAACCCTTTGTGAAGTTTTAAAATTCTTATAAACTTTAAAACCTGAATCCTCCATCACTTTAGCTATAAAATTAATCAATTGTGGTTTTTCCAATTTTCCACCCGTAAGTGTTTATTTCAAAAAAAATTTACTAATATATTTTATACATTAAATTGTTATTAAAGTTTATCATATCAGCATAAATTATTTTAAGTACCAAAATATTATTAAAATATATGAAAGCATTAATAAGTAACGATGATGGAGTAAATGCCACAGGAATATTAGCTGCTAAAAATGCAATTGAAGATTTATGTGATGTTTATGTAGTAGCTCCTGAAACCCAACAAAGTGGAATTGGACATGCAATAACTCTTTATGATCCTTTAAGAATAAATCCAACAACTTTAAGAGATAAAAGCCAAGCTTATGGAGTAACTGGAACACCAACTGATGCAGTTACCTTTGGATTATTTGAAATTATGGGAGAAAAACCGGATATAATGATTTCTGGAATAAATACCGGTTTCAATATTGGAAAAGCTGAATTAACAACTTCTGGAACAATAGGTGCAGCACTTGAAGCTGCAAGTTTTGGAATACCCTCAATAGCTATTTCTCAAGAAGTTACAAGAGATTATATTAAATTTGAAAATGGAACCGTAGATATTGATTTTAGTTTTGCAGGTAAAATGCTTAAAAAACTTGTAAAAATAGTATTGAAAAAAGGATTGCCTGAAGGTATTGACTTATTAAATGTAAATATACCTGAAAATCCGGTAGATGAAGAATTTGAAGTTGCAAAACTTGGAAATAGAATGTACACCCCAATAATTCAAAGAAGATTGGACCCACGTGGAAAACCTTATTATTGGATTGGTGGAGACCCTTACAATTCAGATTGTGAAGGTACAGATGGTCACTGCCTTAAAAAACTAAATAAAGCAACCATAACCCCACTTACAATTGATTTAACTGGAGATATGGATTTAATAAAAGAATGGTTAAAATAGCTTAAAGTTTTAAATCTTTAAGTATTTTATCTCTTTCTTCACGAAGTTCATTTAAAATTTTCTCGTCATTACAGCCTTCTTTTTGCAATCTGGCTAAGGTTTGTGTAATTGCTTCTAAATTTTGTTCTAATAAATTAATTGCCATAATTTATTTTATGTAACAATTAAGTATATGAACTTTTTTAACAAGGCACTGCATAACTTATATAAAGCTAAAAAATTAATATTATACTATAAAAATCAAGGGTTGATTTAATGAACAACAATGAAGAAATTAATAAATTATTTTTACAGTTTAAAGGTAAAAATGTTAGTGTAGATCTTAGAGACGATAATCACAGTGAAGGAAAAGTAATAGCTGTTGATAATTACTTAAATCTAGTCCTTGAAACTGAAAACGGATTAGAAACTATAAAAGGTGGAAATGTAGTTTTAGTTAGTTTAAAAGACTAGCTAATAATCTACTAAAATCCCCAAAATCTCTTTTTTACCATTATAAACATCCATAGCTATTTGTGCTGCACCAATAGCTCCAGATTCTTTAGAAATAACTTTTAAAGAATACTTATTTTTAAAATACTTGTTAATCTCATTTTCAAAATTAAAAGGTTTGGTTGCACTACCTACAGAACCTGTTAAAACAATACCTTCAATTTCATTTTCACAAACAACATCCAATCCTGCAATTTCCATAGCTACAGTCATTATTAAAGTATCAATAGCTAATTTAGCTTTTTCATCTCCAGATTCATAATTATTTAATAACTGATCTTTTATATTAGCTACTTTACCGTCAATATCAGCTATTTTTATAGCTCCCGCATGTGAAAAACGATTATTTGCTGAAAAATCTTCCTCATCAATTTGTCTTATCATTTCCAAATCAATTGGCCCATGGACAATACCCATAGCACCTAAACAGGCATCCATAGCCCCTTTAATTTTACCGTTTTCAATTAAAATATCTACACTATTGGAACTGATATCTGCTACAATCATATTTTTCCAACCAGTTTCTAAAAAAGCATTATAGCATATGCTAACTTTCTCTGGACTGGCCTGATGAGAGTAAGCTGCTCTAAATAATTTATCCAATGAATCAGAATCTTTATGAAGGCCAGGTATCATGACCGCAGGAATATTTGAGTCTTCTATTTCACTAAAAACAGAGGTTCCTCCGCCAGTGACCTTTCCAGCCCCGTTAATAGATAAAATTCCCCTATTTTTTACCTGATCAATGTTTTGAATCTTATTTATTCCATCCCCCATTGCATAAGTAACTGCCATTAAATCAATAGACTCCAAATCAACTCTTTTAGATAATTCCTCAATAGCTGATACTTTGCCCTGTTTACTTTCTTCCCTTCCAATTTTAAAAACATCTACAACTTCACCATCATCAGACATAATACAAAAAGAGATTCCAGTAGTTCCATGATCCATTCCTATAAAAACCATAATAATTGCATCCAAAAAATAATTATAAAAAAAAGAGAAAAAAGAGAATAATGATTAAATTATTTAATCATCTTTTTGTAATCCGCAAGCTTTTCTGAGTCTTTCCCCAACAACTTCAATAGTTTCTTGGTCTTCAGCAGCTCTCATTTCTTTTAAGTTTGCTGCATCAGTTGCATTTTCATCAGCAAATTGTTTTTTGAAAGTACCGTCTTGAATTTCAGATAAAACTTTTTTCATACCTTTTTTAGTTTCTTCAGTTATGACATAGTCCCTTCTGGTTAATCCACCATATTCTGCAGTATTACTTACATCTTTCCACATTCCGCCGAAACCATGTTCATAAATATCGTCAACAATAAGTTTTACTTCGTGACAGGTTTCAAAGTAAGCAATTTCAGGTTGGTAACCAGCTTCCACTAAAGTTTGGAAACCAGCGTTAATTAATGCAGTAAGTCCACCACATAAAACAGCTTGTTCACCAAATAAATCAGTTTCAGTTTCTTCTTTAAAAGTAGTTTCAATTACACCAGCTTTAGTGAAACCACAAGCTTTTGCCATACCTAATGCAAGTTGTAATGCATCACCAGTAGCATCTTGTTCAATAGCTACTAATCCAGGAATTCCAAAACCGTCTAAGTAAGTAGTTCTTACTCTAGAACCTGGTCCTTTAGGAGCAAACATTACAATGTTAACATCTTCATCAGGTTTGATTAAACCAAAGTGAATGTTGTATCCGTGAGAGAAGGAAATGGTATTTCCAGCTTCAACATAAGGTGCAATTTGTTCATTGTAGATTTTTTCTTGAATTTCATCAGGAAGTAAAATGTGGATGATATCTGCTTCTTTAGCTGCATCAGAGAAGGATTTTACAGTCATACCATCTTCTTTAGCTAAATTCCAGGAATTACCATTTTCCCTAAGTCCAACAATAACATTGACACCACTGTCAGCCATGTTTCTAGATTGTGCTCTACCTTGGCTTCCATAACCCATTACAGCTACGGTTTTACCTTCAAGAGCATCAGTATTTACATCTGATTCGTAATACATTTTCATTTTAACTTCTCCTATATAATTGATAAATGTGAGATATTTAAAGTACTTCAAATATCAAATAGTATATATTATTTTTTCTACTTATAAAAGTAACTAATGTTAAGAAAAATTATTATTTTATAGAAAACTTATTGATTTAACATCAATATTTCCCAATCAGGTTAATTTTAAAGTATAAGAACAATATTCCAATTAAAAGTAATTTTAACTGGTTAAAATACGTTTAAATTTATATAAGTTAAAATACAACTATATTTTAAAAATATAGACTGAAAATTAATCGAATAAGAGGCATTACAACATTGACAAATGTCAATATTCTCTTATTACTAAGTAATAAGGAGGTACTCTTATGTTTTATCGAAATTTATCTATAATTCATATAATTATATGTTTTTTCATAATTTTAATTCTTGAAAAAATATTATAATCAATAATATAGATTAAGAGAATTGAAATTGGTTTTTTATCTCTGCTAAATCCCCAATTTAGCACAGTCTAATCATTTTTTCCAATTTAATTCTCAAAATAATAATCATAACTATAAAAAAATAATTAAAAATAGAACTATGCTGTTATGATTATAAATTTATATTTATAATCCCCCAATAACAGCATTTTAATCGAATAAAAGATTTCACATCTTACAAACTATACGAAATTAAGCAAACACCTTTGGCTTTGCTTATTAATTAGTAGTCAATAATAATATATATAATTTCTGTTTAAACAAAAGAAAAATTGATAATACCTTAAAAAATTGCTTTAGATGTGAAATATTTAATTAAAATAGCTAAAAATAGAAAAAAGTAGATAATAATTTATCTATCATCTACTACAACATCTAATTTACCTGTAACAATGTCCATCATAAGACCATGAATTGGTACATCTGGAATAAGAGGATGATTTCTAATTTTTTCAACTGTGTCTATAACATTTTCCTCTTCATCTTCAAATCCGCCAATCCAAGATTTTAAATCAACTTTGTCAATTTCTTCTTGAGGGATTCCTCTCTCAATCATAGCATTTCTTAATTTTTCAGGGTCAGAACCAGCCATTCCACATTCGGTGTGGCCAATAACCAAAACTTCCTCAGCACCAAGTGAGAAAATTGCAGCTGCTATTGAACGAATAGCGTCTTCACCTACAATTGTATTTCCTGCATTTTTGATTATCTTAGCATCACCCCTTCCAATACCAAGTGCTGGTTCTAAAAATCCAGTTAATCTACAATCCATACAAGTTAAGATAGCTAACTTTTTTTGGGGATGGTGGGATAATTCCTCACCTTCAAATTCATCTACAAATTTCTTATTATTCTCCAAAATTTCATTAAGAATCATCATGAACGAAATCCACGGGACATTGCAGTAAGACCAGTACGTGAAATCTTTTTAATACCATATCCTTTTAAAAGGGATAGGAATGCATCTATCTTTTCAATGTCTCCGGTAATTTCAATAATTAAAGCTTCTTCACAAACATCTACAATTTTAGCTCTAAAGATGTTTACATACTGCATTATTTCTGCTCTAGCTTTTTCATTTGGAATATTAACTTTAACTAGACATAACTCTCTTTTAACAGCATTTTCAGTAATATCTTTTATTTTAATAACATCTACAAGCTTATTCAGTTGTTTTGTAACTTGCTCCAATAATTTTTGGTCTGCTTTAACAGTAATAATCATACGGGCCAATCCTTCAACTTCAGATTCTCCAACTGTAATACTGTCAATGTTAAAACCTCTTCTTGTAAATAGGCCAGCAACTTTTTGCAATACTCCCGGCTTATCTTCAACTAATGCATTTATAACATGATACTCTAAAGCCATTTAACTCACCTATACATCTTTTTCAAGTTTATATTCACCAATCATTTCATCAATAGCTGCACCTGGCGGCACCATAGGTAAAGTTTCATCTTTATCTATTATAACATCAAGCAAAATAGGTTCATTATCCTTAATAGCTGATTTTAATGCCTCTTTAGTTTCTCCAGGTTTTGTAATTCTGGTTGCATTAACTCCAAAACTTTCAGCTAATTTAACAAAATCAGGACTTGCTCCTAATTTAGTTTCAGAATATCTTCCATTATATAATAAGTTTTGCCATTGATAAACCATTCCAAGAGTCCTATTTTCTAAAACAACTGCAATAACAGGAATATCATAATCTCTAATAGTAGCCAACTCCTGACAAACCATTAAAAATCCTCCGTCACCGTTAATAGATACAACAGGATCTTCAGGACATGCTACTTTAGCACCAATAGCTGCAGGCAATCCGAATCCCATAGTTCCCAAACCTCCGGAAGATATGAATTTACGTGGCTTTTGAGTATCATAGAAATGAGCCGCCCACATTTGATTTTGACCTACATCAGTTGTTAAAATAGAATCAGGAGTTAAAACTTCACTGATTTCTCGTATAACACTTTGTGGTTTTAATGGAATATCATCATAAGTAACTCTAGGGAGACATTCTTTTTTACGTTCTATAAGAAGTTTAACCCATTTTTTTGCATCTTCATTACTTTCATAATCTTTTAAAACATTAATTAATGAAGATAAAACATTTTTAGCATCACCTACAATAGGCAAATCAACATCTACATTTTTACCTATTTCAGCAGGATCAATGTCTATATGGATAATTTTAGAATTAGGTGCAAAACTGTCTAATCTTCCTGTTGCCCTGTCTGAAAATCTTATACCTACAGCTATAATCAAATCACTATCATTTATTGAATCATTAGCTACTTTTCTTCCATGCATTCCAAGCATACCTAATGCCATATCATCTGTTTCATCAATAGCTCCTTTACCAAGTAAGGATGTCATGACCGGAGCATTTATTAAATAAGATAATTCTTTTAACTCCTGTGAAGCATTAGCTAATATAACTCCTGCACCTGCAAGGATAATCGGTTTTTTAGATTCCCTTATCAAATCACGGGCTTTTCTAACTTGTTTAATGTTTCCTTTTAAAGTTGGATTATAACCTGGTGTTGAAATTAATGAATCATCAAAAGAATCCAATTCTCCTTCCTGAATTTCTTTTGGAACATCAATTAAAACCGGACCTGGCCTTCCACTTTCAGCTATTTCAAAGCTTGTTTTAACAATGGAAGGTATTAAATTAGGATCTTTTGGCTGGAAACTGTGTTTAGTAATAGGCATGGTAATTCCTATAATATCAGCTTCTTGAAAAGCGTCATTACCTATTAAATGTGTTGGTACTTGACCAGTAATAGCTATGATTGGAGAAGAATCCATATAAGCAGTAGCAATACCAGTTACAAGATTAGTTGCACCGGGGCCAGAAGTAGCCAAACACACACCCACTTTACCGGAAGCTCTTGCAAATCCATCTGCTGCATGAGCTGCACACTGTTCATGTCTAACCAATATATGATCCATGTCTGCATCATATAACATGTCATAAAACGGTATGGTTTGTCCTCCAGGATAACCAAAGATTGTATTTACCCCCATTCTTTTTAGGGATTCAATTATTGCTTCTCCGCCTCTCATTATAAAAACCTTAATTTTTTTTATTTAATAATTAAAGTTTATTAATGAAAATATATAAAAGTATCTTAGTTTTTTTAAGAAAAATAGTGAAAATTAAAATTTGAAAAAAAAGTTATTTTAAAAAGTGATAAAGAACCGCTTTTTGTGCATGAAGTCTGTTTTCAGCTTCATCAAAGACCACTGATTGGGGACCGTCAATAACTTCACCGCTAACTTCCTGACCACGAATAGCCGGTAAGCAATGCATAAAAATAGCCCCATCATTAGCTAAACTCATTAAATCTGAATTAACTTGATAAGGTGCAAAATCTTTTTGTCTTTGTTCTGCTTCTTTTTCATCACCCATGCTTACCCAAACATCAGTATAGACTACATCCACATTATCAAGAGCGACTTTTAAATCAGAACTGATAGTAATTTCCTTATTATGATCTTTCGCTAATTTTTTGGCCGTATTAACAATGTCTTCGTTAGGTTCATAACCTTCAGGGCATGCTACAGACATGTCCATTCCAACAAGAGGTGCCATTAAAAGCAAAGAATTACATACATTGTTTCCGTCACCAACAAAACAAAGTTTTTTGCCTTCCAATTTACCTAAATGTTCCTTAATAGTTAACATATCAGCTAAAGCCTGACAGGGATGTTCCAAGTTAGTTAAACCACTGATAACCGGAACATCAGAATATTTAGCTAATTCCACAACATCATCATGTTCAATAGCACGTATCATTATTCCGTCTACAAAACGACTTAAAACTTTTGCAGTATCCGGAATAGGTTCTCCTCTACCCATTTGTAATTCTGAAGAGGATAAAAACAAAGCCTGACCACCTAACTGATACATACCTACATCAAAAGATACCCTAGTCCTTGTAGATGATTTTTGAAATATCATAGCTAATGATTTACCTGCTAAAGGTTTTTCTTCCATTTTTCCTTCTTTGAAATTTTTAGCTAATTCTAAAATATCCAGTACTTCATCTTTGATGTCACAAACAGACAATAAATTGCTCATAGTTTAACCCTTCTTTAATCTTAACAAAATAAAATATATATAATTATTATATATTAAAGTTTTCTATAGCATTTAATATAACAAACAGAAATAAAAGCATATTATAAAGCTAAAAGGATTTTTAAGGTTTAACCCTGAAAAATAAAGCGAAAGTTTTAAAAAAAGGATTGAAAAAGAATTTAAAAATCTTTTTTACCTATTTTTTAAAAAATAATAATCCTAAAATTTAATTTAGGATTTCTTTCATGTGTTCTACTCTTTTATTAACAAGGTCCGTAGTTCCCACATCACTTCTGTGATATACATTACCTTTTATACAAGCACATGCTTTTTCAGCTATTTTTTCAGCTTCTTCAATACTGTCACCATCAGCTACAATACCTAATGCCCTGGAACCTGAAAGGTGAATACCGTCATCTTCAAGACCGACTGCTGCATAAAATACTTTAGCTCCCAACTCTTCAATAGCTCTTTCATCCACTTCAATGAGTTCTCCGCCATGAGAAGTTTCCGGATATCCCTCAGGAACTATATATTTACATACACTAGCTTTGTCATTGAATTCCACTTTATCTAAACTGCCATCTACAATAGCCTGACATACATCAGCTAATGGAGTTTTAAGTAATGGTAAAACATTCATAGCTTCAGGATCTCCAAATCTTGCATTATATTCTATTAATTTAGGCCCATCTGCAGTTAACATAAATTGACCATAAAGAATACCTTTATAAGGTTCTGCTTCTTTTGCAATAGCTTCCAATGTAGCTTCCATTATTTTTACTGCTTTATCATAATCATCCTGAGATAAAAATGGTAATAATCCTCCTTTATCAGAGTAAGAACCCATTCCACCAGTAATTGCACCTACATCTCCTTCAAAAGCATGAGGATGATCCTGTGCTGCAGGCATTGGTGCAAGGTGAGTTCCATCACAAAAAGCCTGAATAGTAAATTCTTCACCGATTAACCTTTCTTCAATGATAACTTGAGTAAAACCACCCATTGCATTGTCAATTACTTCTTTGGAATATTCTTTAGCTTCATGATTATCTTTTAAGTGGTCACCTACGATTTTAACTCCTTTTCCACCAGTTAAACCTACAGGTTTTACTACAACATCCCTGTCAAAGTCATCTAAAAATGCACTAACATCATCATAATTGTCAAATACTTTGTAAACAAGAGATCCTTCAATATTATAATCTTCAAATAATTTTCTCATGAAAGATTTGTCAGTTTCTATTCTGGCTGCACTTTGAGATGGTCCGACACAGCTAATTCCATTTTTTTCAAGTTCATCAACTATTCCTTTTCCTAAAGGAGCTTCAGGACCAATAAATGCTATGTCAATATTGTTATCCACAGCAAACTTGGCTACTTTTTCAATTTCTCCTTCATCACCCTGTGCAAATTCGGCTATTTTTGAAATACCTGGATTTACTTTACTCATATAACAATATAACTCAACATCATCTTTAAGTGCATCAGCTATTGCATGTTCACGAGCACCAGTTCCAACTACTAAGACCTTCATAATAATTCACCAATTTCTTAATATATTATAAATTTATATAAATTGACATTAAAATATATTACCTATATTTTAAGGGGAAATCGAATGGAACTAAATAATAATATGAAAGATATTACCGGAGATCCTAAAAAAGCTGTTAAAAAACTGGCTTATCCCATTATAATAAGTATGCTTCTTATAATGAGCAATAATTTAATTGACAGTATTTGGGTTGCTGGATTAGGTCCCGGACCACTAGCTGCAATCGGTTTTGTAACTCCATTATTTCTTATTTTAGTAGGAATTGGAACAGGTATTGGTGCAGGTGTAAATTCATTAATTTCCCGCTATGTAGGAAGCAAAAATCAAACTAAAGCAAATGAAGCAGCTGTTCAGTCAGTAGTTTTAGGTATTATTGTTTCCATAATAGTTACAGTTATTTTTGTAGTGATTCTAGAACCAACACTTTACATTATGGGGGCTAAAGACGTATTTAGCTATGCAATTGACTATGGTAGGCCATTATTTATATTTTCAATTGTTACAATACTTCCGGTAGCTTATGCAGGAATATTCAGAGCTGAAGGAGATATTAAAAGAGCAACCCTTCCAATGTGTATTTCAGCTATTCTAAACATGATTTTAGATCCTATTTTTATTTATACTTTAAATTTAGGAATAAGTGGTGCAGCAATAGCTACATTACTTAGTATTTTTATTGAACTGCTGATAATTCTTTATTGGATGTTTATAAAAAAAGATACTTACTTCAAATACACATTTAAAAACTTTAAAATTAATTTAGGAATGTATAAAGAGATTTTAAATGTAGGAATCCCAGCAGGACTTGAAGAACTTCTAATGGCAGTTGTTGCAATTGCAGTTAATTTAATCTTTGAAATAGTTGGAGGAACATCAGCTGTAGCTACCTATACGATTGTAATGAGATTAATAAGTATTGCAATAATGCCAACTATTGGAATTGCAACTTCAACTATTACAGTTGTCGGAATAGCTTATGGAGCAAAGAATTATAAAAATATCAAAATAGCTACAAGATATTCAATTAAATTTAGGATTTATATTTTCAATTGTAACTTCACTGATATTTATTGTATTTTCCAACCAAATTGCGTTTCTCTTTTCATATTCGGCAAACAGCAGTTCACTTGCTCCAACAATCAGCTACATCTTAAATTTTGTATGGCTATTTATAATTCCAGTAGCTTTCGGTGCAACAGCAAGTTATGCATTTCAGGGAATGGGTAAAGGAATAACAAGTTTTCTTTTAACAATGCAAAGAGAGGCTATTTTAGTGATTATATTTACATTTATCCTTGGAATCTGCCTGTCATTAGGAGTTCGTGGAGTTTATTACGGATTAGTTATCGGTAATGCTATCGGATCTGCTGTAGGACTTTTATGTATTGAAATATTTATTAGCCGCTTACTTAAAAAAGCAAATAGTTAATTGTATTTAACACCCCCCTCTACTCCCATTTTAACTTAGCTATATGATAATCAAAATAATCCGTCAAATACCTGGCATGACTTATTTTTGGAAGATTTTTAAGTTCTGAAGCCATGGAAGACTTACTAAAATTAGTTTCATTGCTATTTGCAACATAACCTACTTTATCACTACCTACATAGACAGCTATTGCATCCTTATCGTAAGAATTATCCGGTTCCTTAACTAATTTTAATTTCATTCCTTCTTTAAATTGTACCTGTTTTTGAAAAGAAGTCCCAACTATTGTAATTAAATCTTTTTTTGAGTGTTGATTAATAGTTATTAGTTGCCTTACTTTTTTTCTAGCTTCTGTCTCCCTTTTTTTTAGTAAATCATCATCAATATTTAGTTTTATTTCTTTATTAATTTCTGTCCAGTATTTTCTTGGTGAATAATCATCTAATAATTCAAGTATTACCCAACCAGAATCAGGCACATAATTATATCTTCCAGGATATCTGCAAAAATACTTGGCATATGATACTTTTGGAAGATTTGTAAGCTCACTAACTGATGAATAACATATTTCATGACCCCAATTTTCTGAAACATAACCTATTTTCATGTCACCATAACATACGTTAATAAATCCGCTCTTTTCTTTTACCAATCTAAAAACTAAATCATTGGAATTAAACATGCGGTCATATCCGCACATATGAACTAATTTATCCCTACCTTTCCTTTTTAAAATACCTTCATAGCGTTTATCGGCAGCAACATCCTCCATTTCTCCCTTAATTTCAGATTTTAAAGACAATGCCCATTGTTTTAAATCATTTAATTCACCATAACTACCAATTTCATCAATAGCACTATTAACTAATCTCATAGCCTCTTTTAAATTATGATTAGCCCTTTTTTCAAACATTGCAGATTCTAATTTTTCGTCTGCACTGTACCTTATTGCCTCTAAATCCACATAAGGATCATCACATACCTCTTCATCACCTTCATCATATTCATCATATTCATCATATTCAACCTCTCTGACTCCACCACAAGATCTGCATACATCTCCTTCATCAACCCAACTACCGCATCTTGGACAAATTCCCATTATATCACATCTTCAATTTTATCTATTAAGCCATGTTTTTTCATCATCCAATATTGGAACTTCTATTTCATCACTATAGTGACCTTTTCCAAGAGCTAAAAGGTCTGCTTCTATGTGTGTAGGACATATGCATAAATCATATGCATAATGAATAAGATTTGCTGCACCACTGTTTTTATTCCTATAAAAGAATTCGAAAAACTCCTCTTTTCCACTACCTATATTTAAACTAACATCTCCAAAACTATCTGCTTCATAATCAATTTCAGGAAATTCTCCCCTTATTATTTCTTCATAAACATCATCGTCATGTAATGCTATTATCGGATCATAGCCTTCCGGTTGTATGCAATACAGCCATCCTGTTTTTCCATCATCATTTTTGTACTTTATAGCTGAAGCAACAGTTGTATGAGGGCCACAACAATCGAAACATGTATCATATCCACATTTAACATCTTCAATAAAATATCTGCTCATTTTTGAATTTCACCTTATTTAATGTCTATGTATATAACTTGTGTATTTAATATATTTAAAATTTTCCATTACTTAATAGAATTGTTAATAGCCAATGTAAAAATAATTAAAAAAAGTACAGATAATAAACCAATTCAGAATATATTTTTATAATGTAAAGATGTAAAAAGAATCTAAAAGCATTAATAAGTGAAAATGGAATGTTTCTAATTGTTTGGAAAGTAATTTTTTTAAAAAAGGATAATCAAACAATTATAAATCAATTTTCCACTAACTGCCACAACATTTATATACTAACAGTTGCATATGCAAGAGTAATACTTGCACATGCAAGAGTCGAGGTGGAAAATGTCAGAAAATGCAAATGTGGAATTATTAAGAGGAGACCCAAAAAAAGCAATAAACAAATTAGCTTACCCTATTATAGGAAGTTTGCTTCTGATAATGCTAAATAACATTATAGACAGTGTATGGGTTGCAGGTTTAGGTTCAGACCCTCTAGCTGCAATAGGTTATATTACTCCATTATTTATGATTTTAGTAGGAGTAGGAAATGGTATAGGAGCAGGGGCAAACTCTCTTATTTCAAGATTCATCGGAGCAAAAGATAAAAAAGGAGCAGACAGTGCAACAGCACATTCATTAATACTGAGTATAGTTATCTCAATAGCATTTATGGTGCTTTTTCTTATAATTTTAGATCCTATATTAAAAATTATGGGAGCTGCTGAAGTATTGGATTACTGTAAACAATATGGAGTAGTACTGTTTATCTGGACTTTTGCATTAGTAATACCTACAATCATCGGAGGAATATTTAGAGCAGAAGGAGATGTAAATAGAGCAACAATTCCCCTTGCAGTTACAGCTATTGCAAATATGATTTTAGACCCAATATTCATCTACACATTAAATCAAGGAATTGCCGGAGCAGCTATGGCAACAGGAATAGCTGGATTTATCGGTCTTTTAATGCAAATTTACTGGATTTATGTTAAAAAGAACACTTATCTTTCATACTCTCTTAAAAACTTTAAAAACAATATGAAAATGTATTTGGATATTTTAACAGTAGGAATTCCAGCCAGTTTAGAACAGCTTATTATGTCTGTACTAGCTATTGTTGTTAACTTCTTACTAACTATCGTAGCTGGAACAACAGCAGTTGCAGTATATACAGCAGGCTGGAGAATTATTTCAGTTGGAATCATACCAGCAGTAGGAGTAGGAACAGCAGCAGTTACAGTAGCGGGAGTAGCTTATGGTGCTCGAAATTATGATAAAATAAAAACAACAGTAAGATATGCTGTTAAAATCGGATTTATCGTTTCATTAATTACATGTTTATTAATCCATTTCTTTGCAGGTCAAATTGCATATATATTCTCATATTCATCAACAAGTGCTGCATTAGCTCCATTAATCACAGATTTCTTAAAAATAATGTGCTTATTTGTATTGTTTGTACCATTTGGTGCAACTGCAGGAAATGTATTCCAGGGACTTGGAAAAGGAACAATCTCCCTTGTACTAACAACATTCAGAGAATTGATATTAGTTTTAATATTTGCATGTCTCCTAGGACTTGTATTTAATATGGGTGAAATTGGAGTGTATATTGGAATGCTTATAGGAGGACTTATCGGTTCCGTAATAGCTTACGGAATTATTGAAATTTATGTCAAACGCCTAATCAGGAGAAATCAAAATGGGGCTTGAAGACGAAAAAGACGTTCCCACAATTCCTTTTGTTGGAACAATACACCGAAAATATGGGATATTCATAAATAATAAAATGAAAAAGTATAATTTAAGTTTTGGACAGTACCCCTTTTTAATAGAATTATATGATAAAGGACCGTCAACACAGCAAAATCTAGCTAAAATATTCCAACTTAATGAAAGTACCATAACACGAGCACTAAACAAACTAGAAGAAAAAGGATATATTGAAAAACACCCAAACTATGAAAACAAAAGAAAAAATTATGTCAAAGTTACTTCCAAAGGTGCCAAAATAGCTAAAGAAGTTATGGACTACGATAAACAGTGGGACAAAATTTGCAGTGAAAATTTAAGCGAAAAAGAGTTTGAAGAATTTAAAACCACACTTAAAAAAATATATTCAACTATAGTAAAAAGAGAAGAAAAATGAGTTTTTCAACTCATTTACATTTTTTGAGGAGCTGGAACTCCTAAAATATCTAAAGCATTTTTTAAAGTAGTTTTAGCCCTATCAACTAAAACAAGTCTTGTATCTTCTACATCTGAACCAATAACTTGTTCAGCTTTATAGAATTTATTAAATGCACCAGCCAAATCCTGACAGTATTGTGTAATATTGTGAATCCTTTTTTTGTTAGCACAGTCTTCAATAACCTGTGGGAACTTAGCTATTGTCCTAATTAAATCTTTTTCATTTTCATCAGGGACCCAGTCATCAGATACAGCTAAAGAAGATACATCTTTACCTGATTTTTTAAGTAATTTACATGCTCTTGCATGAGCATACTGAATAGAAGCACATCCTCGCTCAAAGCTTAATGCCTCATCCCATTTAAAGGTTAAGTGTTTTTCAGGGGATAATTTAGCTATAAAGAACCTGATAGCTCCAACACCAATATCTTCAGCCATAGGTTTAATTTCTTCATCAGTTAAATCAGGATTTCTGGATTTAATTTCATCAGCTGCTCTTTTTACAGCTTCATCAACCAGTTCATCAACTGAAACAAATACTCCTTTTCTTGTAGACATGGATCCTGAAGGAAGCGTAATAAATTCATAGAATATAACTTCCGGAGGAATTTCTCTTAAAATTTCTTTAAAGATTACATTAATCTGTTGAGCTGCTAATTTGTGGTCTGAACCTAAAATATCTAAAACCACATCTCCCTGAGTGGCTTTGTATCTGTGATAAGCTAAATCTCTTGTTGAGTAAAGTGAAGTACCGTCAGACCTTCTAAGTACAAATTCTTTTTCGATTTGGAAGCAGGTTAAATCAATATAAGTTACATCACCATATGAGACAAATCCTTCATGGTCAAAGTATTTAATCATATCATCCACTTCACCACTTCTTACAAACTGACCTTCCCATACAAAATCATCGTGGTTTATATTGATTCTATGAAGTGTTTCCTTAATTCCTAAAAGACAGCTTTCAACTACTTCTTCGAATATTTTATTTAATTCAGGTTCTGCTCCACCTTCATATCTTTCAATCAGATTATCTACATGTGAAACTAAACTTTCATCTTCGTTTAATTTTTGATTGGCTTTGAAATATAATCTTCCAATCTTATGGTCGATTTTATCTCCTTCCTGATCTTCAATTTTTAAACCAAGTTCAGTAATTCCAAATACAATAATAGCTATCTGTCTTCCCATATCATTTACATAATACTGTGTTTCAACTTCCCTACCGGCTACTTTTAAAAGACGATTTAATGAATCACCAAAAATAGAATTCCTTACATGTCCAATATGTAACGGACCATTAGGATTAGCTGAAGTGTGTTCCAATATTATTTTTTCATCTGCCTTTGGAAGCTGACCATAATCTTTTCCGACATGCTCTAAAAGCTTTTTAGAAAAAGCTGAGTAATCAATGAAAAAATTAACATATGGGCCGATAGCTTCTACTTTTTCAAATATTTCGGGAATTTCAAGTTTTTCTACAATTTCAGAAGCTATAAGATTAGGGGCTTTCCTTAATTTTTTAGCAAGTGAAAATGCAATAGTACTAGCTAAATCTCCCATGTCCGGATTTGGGGGAAATTCCAATCTAAAATTCTTTTCATCTTCAACCTGAAAATTTTCTAAAGTATCATCTACTTCAAACTTGTCTAAAGCATCACTTATAGCATCAATCGCCTGTTTTTCTATCTCAAAATACATTAACTCACCTTTAAATTACAAACCTCTTAACCAAAGAGAAATATTTCCAATATATGGAATAACAATAGGATGGCCATCCCAAGTCAATACCCTTTCATTTATTTGATCTGCTGTTGCATAATATGGGTCAGGATGACTGTTATGGTCTCCTTTAATCATATAATACGTTGTCCCATTTATTTCTGTAATATTAATTACCCTATGAATTACAGGTTCATTATACCATGTTGCATCATAAACAACAATATCTCCTACCTGTACATCATTAGGATCAAATTCATGAATTCCTAAAAAATCAGCTTTTTCAACAGCTACAATATCTCCCCTATAGAAAACAGGTTCCATACTTCCTGAAACAACTACATTTAAGTGTTGGGCAGCTATTAAAACTACTGCAAGAATAACGATGTAAGATATGATTTCTTTATAATCTGTCACGCTAACACCTTAATAATTAAATATATATTAATAATTATAAATAATTTAGCTAAAACTTATAAAATATTTTTAAACATGAAATTGGATTGATGGTTAAATTACTGATAAAATAAAATAAAAAATAATGTCAAACAGATGACACTATCCTTTTTTCTTAAAAGCTACTTCCAAAGCCATTTCAATAGCTTCTGCAGTCTGTGTTAAGTCCTCCATAGTGTGAGCACTTGAAATAAAGTTACATTCAAACTGACTTGGAGGAATGAAAACCCCTTCTTTCAGTAATGCTCTGAAGTATCTCAAGAATCTTTTTGCATCAGAATTATGGGCATCTTCATTATTGTAAACTGGAGCAGGGTTGAAATATATCTGAAACATTGATCCGCAGCCTACAGGAGTAATATTGTATCCCTGTTCATCAATTACTGATTGAATATTGCTTCTTAAAAAGTTTCCTTTTCTTTCCAAATCTTTGTAGAACTGATTATCTAACTGTTTTAATGTAGATATTCCTGCCTGAACAGATATTGGATTACCGCTAAAAGTACCTGCCTGATAAACTGGACCGTTAGGTGCTATCAATTCCATTATTTCTTTTTTACCTGCAAAGGCACCCATAGGCAAACCTCCACCTACAATTTTACCCATTGTAGTTAAATCAGGAGTTACACCATAATATTCCTGAGCACCGCCTCTGGCTAATCTAAAACCTGTTATAACTTCATCAAATATTAATAAAATATTATTTTCTTTGGTGATTTTTCTTACAAATTCCAAAAATCCTTTTTTAGGTTCAATACATCCAATATTACCCATAACTACTTCCATAATAAGACATGCTATGTTATCTCCATCTTTTTGGATTAAATCACTTAAAGCTTCTTCATCATTGAAAGGTACAGAATAAGTGTTTTTAGCTGTATCAAGAGGAATTCCTTTAGTATCCGGAACACAAGCCTCACCAGGTTTTCCCTTAACCAATGTATAATCATGAGCGCCATGGTAAGCACCATCAAATTTAATGATTTTATCCTTACCAGTAAAACCACGGGCTAATCTAATAGCACTCATAGTAGCTTCCCCACCACTATTTACAAATCTTACCATTTCAGCACTAGGTATTCTGTCAACAACTTCTTTTGCTAAAATAATTTCATTTTCAGTTGGAGCACCATAAGCAGAACCAATTGTTAATTGATTAGAAACTTCCCTGACTACTTTCGGATCTGCATGTCCAAGTATTAAAGGACCATAAGCTAAACAATGGTCAATATACTTATTTCCATCAACATCATATATTTTTGAACCGCTAGCTTTTTTAACAAAAAACGGATACGGTTCAAATGCACGAACTGGAGAACTAACTCCTCCAGGAATGAATTTTTTAGATTCTTGGAACAAATCTTTGGAAAACATATTATCACATTATAAATTTTGAATTAAAGAGTTTACACAGGCCACAGCTATTGGTGTTCCACCTTTAGGGCCTTCAACAATAATATTTGGAATATTTGAATTTCTCAAAGCTTCTTTTGAATCAGCAGCACCAACAAAACCAACAGGAACTCCAACAATAGCTTTAAGGTTCATTTCACCTTTTTCATATAAGTCCATAGCTTCAAAAACAGCTGTTGGAGCATTACCAGAAACAACAATTCCTTCAAAATCATTTTCTGCAGCATACCTCATAGCAGCAGCCGCTCTTGTAATCTGATTTTCTTTAGCTATTTTTTTAACTTCCTCATTTTTAATAAAGCATTCAACTTCTCCATCATATTGAGTTATACCATATTTAACCATATTAATATCAGTTAAAATTGTTTCATTATTTCTTAAAGAAGTCATAGCTGCTTCAACAAAATCAGCACTCATATGTACAAGTTTAGCATATTCTGGATCAGCTGTAGAGTGAACAATACGTTCAACAATATCTCTTTCAGCCGGAGCCAAATCTTTAATGTCATCACCAATAAGGCCACGAATAATTTCCCTACTTTTAGTAGCTATATCATAACCTTGTTTAGTTGATGCGCCCATAAACATCTGATTTTTCATAATATAATATATAATGTTAATATATTTATAATTTTAAAAATGCAATTATTTACCGTTAAAAATGTTATTTTAAGCTGTATGAATCAAATACTCCTATAAAACAATAATATTGCTTTTATTCTCTTAAAATGAAAATAAGCTTCACTTACATAATACTAAAAAGAATATATTTCTGATTCAGGTTTTTTAAAAAACAAATCATGTTACAATATTGTTTTGCTTAAACCAAAGTGATTGATTACAAGATTAATAATAGCTGTAGCTTTAAAATACTAGCAATATCTCTAAAAAACAAAGACGGTGATGAAGCTATAACTATTATTGAAAATAAAATAAAAAATAACCAAAAAATAAACTGGACTGAATTGATAAACCTTGCATTATCACCATTAATGAGTTTTGAATGCACTATAGAAAAACAGCTAGAAAAAACTGTGCAGACACTAAATAAATTAATAAAATCAATACACCACAAGTCAGAATTTGTATTAGGCATAACTTGACTATTAGTAGATAAATTTATTGAAAATAAAGAAACACGAATAAAATTAAGCAATATACTAAGTGATAATATGAGATTATTAGAAGAATTTGGTCAGTCCAGATTTGAAGCTGGAGAAAAAAAAGGCATAGAAAAAAATAAAGTAGAAACAGCTGAAAAATTATTAAAAAGAGATTTGTCAATGAAATTTGTATCAGAGATAACAGACATCCCAACAAGAGAATTAGAAACAATATACAAAAAGTAAGGTCATAATATGTTTACATTAGAAGAAGAATATGGAGAACAAAAATACAACGAAGGATTCGAAAAAGGATTCAAAGAATGAATAAAAAGAGGAATAAAAGAATCCAGCTTTGAAATAGCTGAGGAACTGATAAAAAAAGAAATGGATTTATATGACGTATCCTATGTAACCAATATTGGAATGGCAACTCTTGGTGAACTAAAGGAATCCATAAAAAATAATACATCATCTAAATTATCTGCAAAAAATGAATAGCTAAAATAATTCTATTTTATTTTTTAGATGCAGATAAACCTGCCAAATATCCTGTAGAAAATGCTATTTTGAGATTATATCCACCTGTAGGACCGACAGGTTCTAAAACTTCACCTGCAAAATATAAATCTTCAGTTATTGTTGATTCCATAGTTTTAGGATTAATATTCTCAATAGCTATCCCACCTAAAGTAACATGACTTAAATCTTTATTGAAAGCGGATATTTCAAATTTAAAATTTTTTAAAGCTTCAACTAACTTATTTTTTTGTTTTTTATTAATTCTGCTTAATTGAGTTTCCCCTTCAATTTCAACAGATTCTAAAAAGAATGGAATAAAATTATTAGTTAAAAAGTATTTTAAGTAGTTTTTAATGTATGTTTTTCCTTTATCCTGAAAATCATTAGTGAATTTAGTTTTTAATTCTTCCTGATTAAAATCAGGGCATAAATCAACAGACAAGACTTCATCTAATTTAACATCAGCATTATCCAAAATATTATAATCCACATTTCTGGAAATTTCACTACTTATATTTAAAATTCCAGGACCTGTTAAACCAACATGACTTATTAGAACATTATCTTTAATTTTGAAGTTTTTATATTTTATAACAACATCATATAAGGTAATTCCTGCAATATCTGACAAGTCTTTTTTAGTTATTAAAGGAACCAGCCCATATTTAATATCTGTAACCGGATTATCTGTCAGACAATATCCGTCTCCTGCAGAACCTGTTTTTGGAAATGTAGCTCCCCCAGTAGCTATTATGACTTTTTTAGCAATAATGTCATTATTTATTACAAAATTATTTTCTTTTTTAATATCGGGTGTCCGCCAAAATTGAATTTTGGCTGACTTGTTGATTTTTTTTAAAATATTGTTACATCAAGTTTTAATTGGTTTTTAATGGATGTGCTTTCGCAGAAATCTTCTAAATCTTCTGTTGTGTTTTTTATTTCTTGTTTTATGTTGTGTAGTCGTATTAAATTATATGCTAATGCATCTAAGTTTATTCTTTCTTCTGTTTTTACCATTCCGATGACTACTTCTTTTTCTATTTGGAATTGTTCTTTGAATATTCCAAATGGTCCTTCAACGCTTGATCTTTTGCTATATTCGTCTTTATATTCCTGTTTTTCCATTTTTTCGTTCATTGCTTTTTGCATTTCTGATCCGTATTCTGTGATGGTTTTGTGTGTTTGTTTGCCTGTTAAGCATTTGTTTCGTGCTTTGCAGTTTTTACAGGCTTCATAATTGTTGTAGAGTCTTTTTATTTTGTCTGGTTTTTCTGGATCTTTGTGTGGTTCGATGTATTTTGCGAAAAAGTGCATATATTGATTTTTTGGGCATTTGAATGCATCTAATTCATAATCATATTCAAAATGGTCTTTATGGTATGGATTTGGATTTAATTTTCCTATTTTTTCTTTACTTTGCTTTCTATTTGGTATTAAACCATCTATTTTTTTATCTGCTAAGTATGATAGTGATATTTGGTTTAAGTATATTGTATCGGCACTTATATACTTTGGTGTGGTGTTAATGTTTCTTATTGCTCTTTCTGCGATTATTGGTAGTTCGTAGTGGTCTGTCGGGTTTTGTGTGACGTTTATTGCACAGATTAATTTGGTATCATAATCGACTGCAGATTGGATATTATAAGCAACCATGAAGTTTCCTTTCTTTCCTTTCATAAATCTTGCTTCTATATCATTTACTGGAATTTTATCCTGTCCTGTGAATGTAAATTGTGTTTTTATTCCATATAATAGTTCTAATTTATCTTCATCATCTATGTCTTTCTTTTCCAATAATCTTTGAGCAGGTTTGTGAAGTTTTTCAAGACATTCAGGGTCAATAGGTCGTCCTTCGTAGTAATCGATCAATATTTGAGTTTCTTTTTTTGTAATGGTGTTGTTGTTGGAATTGTATGCTTTTTTGATGGTTCCATCAATGGCAACGTGATTAAATTCAGTGAATCCTTCATCAAAGGCCTTTTTTAATGTCATTTGCAGCAATACTTCAAAATAATGGCCATATTCTCTTCGATATCTTTGGATTGATCTTTCAGAAGGTCTAATATCATCGCACACGTATTTAAATATATCATGGTATCGCGCCATATCTGCAATTATTGATGTTCTATCAATATGTTGGATTTTGGCATAAATAAGCAATTTTAACATGGAATCCACTGGAAGGGAGTCTCTTCCTTTCTTTTTCTTGGGTTCTTTGATATTTAAAAGTGGAAAAACTTCTTCAACAAATTCAACAACAAAACGAGAAATATGATTCTCCGGAACATTCCAATCAAGAGTATTAATGCCCAATTTTGCCTGATTCCTATCAAACTTTCTTTTAACCATAAATAACAACACCAAAACAACTTATATCTAATATAAAATATGTACAACAAAGTATATAAACTTAACTGTCTTAAAACCATTAAAAATCAAAAATAAGAATAAAATAAAACTAAACAATAATTTAAAAAATAATTAAACCAAATAAAATAAAATAAACAAAAATTAATTGAAATATATTAAAAATAATAAAAATTAAGCCCAAAAATTTTTTTGACGAAAAATCAAAAATCAATTTTGGCGGACACCCTATCTGAAACTTTATAATTGTATTTTATAGTTATATCTTTTAAGTAATCTTTTAAAATAGCTAATATATCTTGAGATTTCTCAGTTTCTGGAAATACTCTATTATTATCTTCAATTATAAAATCAAGACCTCTGTTTCTAAATAAGTCCAGTAGCATTTCATTTGTAAAAGTGTAAAAAGAGTGTTTTAAAAAGTTTTTATCATGAAAAGAATTTAATAGCTTTTTAATTGGCTTTTCATTAGTTATATTGCATCTGCCTCCCCCAGTAATAAGAAGTTTATGACCTAAAGAGGAGTTTTTTTCAAGCAATACAACATTTGAATCTGCAGAAGCAACTATTGCAGCCATTATTCCTGCAGGACCCCCGCCAATTACAGCTATATCAAATTCTTCCATAACAATCAAAATTTAAGGAGTTAATCTGTGTCTGTCTCTTGGGAAGAGAACTGTTTCACGAATATTTTCAACACCAGTAAGTACCATAGCTAATCTGTCAGCACCTACACCCCATCCAGCGTGAGGAGGCATACCATATTCGAAAGCTTTTAAGTAGCTACCAAATGAAGCTACATTCAATCCTTTATCTTCAATTTGTTTTACTAAAACATCGTATTGGTGTACACGGGTAGCACCAGAAGATAATTCCAAGTTATTATACATTAAATCAAATGCATGTGCTTTAGTAGGATCTTTAGAATTAGGCATTACATAAAACGGTTTAATTTCAGAAGGCCATTCAGTTAAGAAGTAGAATCCTCCCATTACATCACCTAATGCTTTTTCACCTGCACGGGATAAATCTTCACCCCAGCTCATTTCAACATCTCTGGAGTTTACAATATCTACTGCTTCATCATAAGTTACAACAGGGAAAGGACCGTCTGGAACAGGCATTTCATGTTCCAATATGTTTAATTCTTCTTTACAGTCTTCATTGATGTCAATAATAACCTGTTCAATCATATTGTTGAGTATTTTCATTACATCAACATCATCCATAAAAGAAGCTTCTGCATCAATAGAAACAGCTTCGTTTAAATGTCTTAAAGTATCATGTTCTTCAGCTCTGAAAATTTGGCCGATTTCAAATACCCTATCCATTCCACTAGACATCATCATCTGTTTGTATAATTGTGGAGATTGACCTAAGAATGCTTCTTTTTCGAAATATGTAATTGGGAAAAGTTCAGTTCCTCCTTCAGTAGCAGAAGCTACAAGTTTTGGAGTGTTAATTTCCATAAATCCATTTTCATAGAAGAAATCCCTTACAGTATGGAACATTCTATTTTTAATTTTGAAAATAGCACTGACATTATCCCTTCTTAAATCAATGAATCTTGAATCTAATCTTGTATCAATTTCAGCTTTAACTTTATCAGTAGGATCCATAGGAAGTGGCTGATTAGCTAAATTTAAAAGATTAATTTCTTTAGGAATAATTTCAACACCAGTAGGTGCTTGGTTAGCTTCTTGAACTGTACCTTTAATAGCTACAACAGATTCTTTTCTAAGTTTTCTGATATCTTCAAGTATTTCTGCATCCACTTTTTTACTTGGTGCGGTAATTTGTACTTTACCTTCTCTATCTCTAATAATAACAAAGATGATTCCACCTAAATCACGGATTTCATGTACCCAACCCATGACGATGACATCTTGTCCAGTTAAATCAGGAGTAACATTTTTAGTATAATTTGTTCTTCTCCATTCGTTTAATAAACCTTGCATTGGTTCACCTCTAGGTTTTTTAAAAAAATAATTATAATAAAATTAAGTTTTCATTATATTAAGAAATTTAATTTTTATATTTAATAAAGTATTTGATTAACAGGCCAAAATCCATTTTTTATAAGTTAATTCAATAAAATCAGAAGCTCTAAAAAGATTAATTATCAAAAGTTACAGATTAAAATCAGCTAATAATTAATAAAAAAGAATATAAATCATGTATAAAATCAGTTAAATTATTAAACTTTATTAAATCGTGAATAAATCAACAGATTAAATTATTCCCTTTTAAAATAAGTAACATAGCTTTTATTTATTATTAAATATTATATATTAAAATACTAAAGACTAAATTGTGTGATTAGATGAAAAGTGACAATATTAAAAAAGGAATTCAAAGAGCACCACATAGGTCTTTACTTAGAGCATGCGGTCTTGGAGATAATGATTTTGATAAACCTTTTATTGGAATAGCTAACAGTTTTACAGAAATTGTTCCCGGACATATTCATCTCAGAAAACTTGTTGAATTTGTAAAAGAAGGAATAATAGCTGCTGGAGGTATTCCATTTGAATTTAACACTATGGCTATTTGTGATGGAATAAGTATGAATCACGAAGGAATGAAATATTCCCTTCCTTCCAGAGAAATTATAGCTGCTACTGTTGAAAGTATGGCTAAAGGACATAGTTTTGACGGATTAGTACTTATGCCTAGCTGTGATAAAGTAGTTCCAGGTATGATTATGGGTGCAGCCAGAGTAAATGTTCCTGCAATCGTAGTTACCGGTGGGCCAATGGCTGCCGGACAATATAACGGTAAAAATGCAGATTTGATTACTGTATTTGAAGCTGTCGGTCAGGAATCTGCAGGTAAAATCTCAGAAGAGGAAGTTTACGAAATTGAAAAATGCGCCTGTCCAGGTGCAGGGAGCTGTTCCGGATTATTTACTGCAAATACTATGGCATGTGTAACAGAAACTTTAGGATTATCCCTGCCATTTTGTGCTACAACTCATGCAGCAGATAAAGCTAATGAAGAAATGGCTTACAATTCAGGTAAACAAATCATCAAATTAGTAGAAGCTGATTTGAAACCGTCAGATATTTTAACACAGGAAGCATTTAACAATGCAATTACAGTAGACATGGCTCTTGGCGGATCAAGTAACACTGCACTTCATATACCTGCAATAGCTAATGAAGTTGAAGGTGTTGAAGTTACTCTTGATTTATTTGACAAAATCAGCAGAGTAGTTCCCCATATTTGTCTAATTTCTCCAGCAGGTACAGACACAATGATGGACTTACATAAAGCTGGAGGAATTCCTGGAGTATTAAAAACACTTGGAGATAAAATTGATACATCTGCTGTTACTGTTACAACAAAAACATTAGAAGAAAACATTGAAGATGTTGAAGTTACAAATACTGATGTTATCCATCCGTTAGATAATCCTATACATAAAGATGGTGGAATAGCTATATTAAAAGGAAATATTGCACCTAACGGATCAGTTGTTAAAAAAGGTGCAGTTTCACCAGATTTAATGCATCTTAAAGGACCTGCCAAAGTATTTAATAGTGAAGAAGAAGTTACTCAGGCTATATTTGACCATAAAGTAGAAGAGGGAGATATTTTAGTAATCAGATATGAAGGCCCTAAAGGCGGTCCCGGAATGAGGGAAATGTTAAATCCTACTTCTGCACTTGCAGGTATGGAAATTAAAGATGTAGGTCTTATTACAGATGGAAGATTCTCTGGAGGAACAAGGGGTCCCTGTATTGGACATGTATCACCTGAAGCAATGTCTGACGGTCCTATTGGAGCTATTGAAGATGGAGACATAATAGAAATTGATATTGAAAACAGATTTATAAATGTGGAATTATCTGATGAGGAAATATCAAATAGATTAGCCAATAGAAAGAATCCAAAAAGAGATGTTGACGGATGGTTATCAATATACAGCAAAGTTGTTCAATCAGCAGATACTGGAGCTATATTGAGGTAATTTAGATGGAACTTTTAAGATATGATGATATTGATTTATCACAAACTGTTAAAAGATCAGAAGAAGATGTAAACAATGTTTTAGATGCTGTATCTGATATTCTAAAAAATGTCAGGCAAAACAAAGATCAGGCATTGAAAGATTATACACAAAAATTCGACAAAGTCACAATAGATAATTTAAAAGTTACAGATGAAGAAATAAAAGAAGCTTATGATACAATAGATGATACTTTATTGGAAGCTCTAAAAAAAGCAGCTGCAAATATTGAAAAATTTCATAAAAAAGAAATTCCTGAAGAATGGAATATTGAAGTTAGGGAAGGAATAACTGCCGGACAGATTGTAAGGCCAATAAACAGTGTTGGATGTTATATTCCCGGAGGAAGAGCAGCTTATCCGTCTACAATTTTAATGACTGTAATTCCTGCAAAAATAGCTGGAGTTAAAAAAATTATCTGCTGTTCACCACCACAAAAAGACGGTAAAATAGGTAATGCAATTTTAGTAGCTGCTCATTTAGCTGGAGCAGATGAAATATATAAAGTAGGAGGAGCTCAGGCTATTGGAGCTATGGCTTATAGTACTGAAAGTGTTCCTAAAGTTGAAAAAATTGTAGGTCCCGGAAATATTTTCGTAACAGCTGCTAAAAAATTAGTATTTGGTCAAGTAGATATTGAGTTTCCAGCAGGACCATCTGAAGTGCTGATACTTGCAGATAAAACAGCTAATGCAGAATATATTGCTACAGACATATTATCACAAGCAGAACACGACCCTAAAGCGTCATGTTTTTTTGTAACAGATGATGAAAAATTAGCTGAAGATATTTCAGAAATTGTAGATAAAAAAACCGAAGATGCTCCAAGATCTGAAATCATAAAAGAAGCTCTAGCTAACAGTGGAAAAATTATTCTTACTGAAAACTTTGAAGATGCAATATATGTTACAAATGAATATGCTCCGGAACACTTAGTTATTATGACAAAAGATGACGAAGGGGTATTAAGTAAAATAAATAATGCAGGATCAATATTCTTAGGCAAATATTCTCCGGTTGCATGTGGAGATTATGGATCCGGAACTAACCATGTTCTTCCAACTGGTGGAGGAGCTAAAATGTATTCCGGATTGTCTACAGAATCATTTATTAAAAAACCAACAGTTCAAAAAATCACACAAGAAGGTTTGGAAAAAATATCTAAGACCTGTATCCCAATAGCTGAATATGAAGGATTATTTGCACATGTTGACTCAATCAAAACCAGATTAAATAAATAGTCTGGTTTATTTTTTATTTTTCATATGCTTGCCAAAAGCATTAATTATAACTAATATATAATAATTAATCATGTCCACTTTACATAAGATGAAAGTTTTAACTGACTCTGCTCAGTATGATTTATGTGATTATGTAAATCATCAAAAATCATCACAAGTAAATCTGCCTGGAATATACCATGCTACAGGTCATAATGGATGTCAAATACCATTATTTAAAACACTGCTTACAAACAAATGTAAAAATGACTGTAAATACTGCATTAATCAGTCTAAAAGAACTTTCACCAGATTAGAGTTAAAACCTGAAGAACTAGCTAAAGCTTTTATGACATACTACAATAAAGGTCTTGTAAATGGTCTGTTTCTAAGTTCAGGTATTGCAGACAATGAAGATTCTACAATGGAAAAAACAATAGAAACCTGCAGATGTCTTAGAAAAGATTATGGTTACGATGATTATATACATCTAAAAATTGTTCCTGGAGCATCAAAAGATTCTATTAAAAGAGCTATGGCACTAGCTAATAGAGTCAGTATTAATATTGAAGCTGCTACACCAAGCGGTTTGGCTGAACTGTCATCTACAAAGGATTATAAAAAAGATATACTGAAAAGATTACATTGGATAGATTCACTGGAAAACAGTTCTACAACATATCCAAATTCTACTCATACTACACAGTTAATTATCGGTGCAAATAACGAAACAGACAGAGAAATTCTACATAGAATAGATAAAATATACAAGAATTCCAAATTGCATAGTGCATATTACAGTGGATTTACACCTATTGAAGGTACTGAATTTGAAAAAAAAGACAGCTGCAGTAGTCAAAGAGTAGGTAAGCTTTACAATGCAGACAGTTTATTAAATGATTATAATTACAAACTTAAAGAATTAGTATTTGAAGATGATGACAGATTATCCTTAGATACTGATCCTAAAATTTTAGCTGCAAATAATATGAATATATTTCCTGTAGAAATTAATAGTGCACCATTTATTGACCTGATAAGAGTTCCGGGCATTGGTGTAAAATCAGCTAAAAAAATAATTTCTATTAGAAAAAAATACAGATTTACAAAAAAAGAAGAATTGAAAAGATTAGGAATAGCTGTAAATAGAGCTGAAAAATACATTAAATTAGACGGAGAATATCAGCCTAGTTTAGATATCTTCGAATAATTCCCAAATCTCAGGATATTTTTTAGAAACTGCTTCATCAATTAAAACTGAAGCCTCTTTACTAATACTAAATTCAGGTTCTGTTTTTCTTAAATATCTAAATACTGCTGCAGATTGTGAAGACCATAAAGTAATTCTTGGATTTTTATCAACTATCTCTTTAACTTCAGCTACATTCTCTAAGATTTTTTCCTGTTCTTTTTGATTTTGTATGCTTTCTTCATCACTTTCACTGCCAGATAAGTCTTCGGATGATGTTTCAATATCTTCAACTTCCTCTTGGTTGACATCCTCATCGCTATCCTCTTCCTCATTATCTATTTGTTGATTTTCATCTTCCTCTACAATATCTTCTTGATTATCTACAATATCTTCACCAGTTTCATCTTCTTCAGAAGTATCATCATCAAGAGATTTCGTATCTTCTACAATTTCCTCACTAGACTCCTCATTTTCAGCAGCTTCTTCTACAATTTCTTCATTAGATTCATCATTTTCAGGACTTTCTTCTGCAGATTCTTCACTAGAAGAATCATCTTCATCAATATTTTCTACAATATCTTCACTAGATTCTTCTTGTTTTTCATCTTCACTTAACATGTCTTCCAGAGATACTGCAGAATTACTGTCAAAGTCTTCATCATAAAAATCAGGAATTAAAGAATCTAATCCTTTCCCTAAACCTGTTGATTTTTTAGCCATCTAATTACCTCCATCCCGTTCTATAATTTCTTTAGCTAAACTTAAATAAGCTTTTGTACCTGTACTTTCAGAATCATAAATTAAACAAGGTTTACCATAACTTGGAGCTTCAGCTAATCTGATATTTCTTGGAATCACTGTGTTAAATAATAGATTTGTACTTCCAAAATGATTCTTAAGTTCTTTGTAGACATCTTTACTAAGTCTTGTTCTTTTATCATATAATGTCAGAAGAATACCTTTAATCGGAACAGGTGTTCTAAGTCTTTTTTTAACTAAGTTAATAGTATTAATTAAATCAGCTACTCCTTCCAATGCATAATATTCTGCCTGAATAGGTATAAGTACACTGTCTGCTGCAACTAATGCATTAACTGTTATAACACCTAAAGAAGGAGGCAAATCAATAAAAATATAGTCAAACAAAGGAGGCAATTCCTTAAGAGTTTCCTTTAAAACAATATGATAATTTTCCTTTTTGCTTAATTCAACACCTGCTCCACTTAATGAAATATTACTTGGGATAATAAATAAATTCTTGATAAATGTAGGGATTGTTACTTTTTTAACACTTACATCCCCAATAATTGCATCATAAATTGTATTTTCTAATTTTGTTTTATCAATCCCAAAGCTGGTAGTTGCATTACCTTGAGGATCCATATCAATTACCAAAACAGTTTTACCCATTACAGCTAGTGAAGTTGCTGTATTAACTACAGTTGTAGTCTTTCCACAGCCTCCTTTTTGATTCATTACAGCTATTATTTCACTCATTAGTTAATTCTCCTTATAAATGATAAGTTTTAAGTTATTAGAAATAAGTTTTAAGTTATATCTTACAAGAGATAACTTCTAAGTTATTAGAAATAAGTTTTAACTTTTAAGAAATAACTTATAGGATATAACTTTTAAGAAATAAGTTAAAAGAGATAACTTTTAATTAATAACTTATACCTCATAACTTAAAAGAGATAAGTTTTAAGTTAAAAGGTTTAATGTATAAGTTATATTTTATAACTTCTATCTTATAAATTCTACGTTTTAAGGAATAAGTTATAAGTTAGATATTTTAAGTGATAACTTATAAAGAATAAGAAATAAGTTAATAGTTAGTAGTTATTAGTTATAAGTTTTTAGTTATAAGTTATAAATTATAAATAAAATGTAATTGAAAAAATTTATAAATCAACAAAACAAATATTACATGAAATTAATTTTGTCTTAATTCATTAGCATTATCCAAATTAGAAAATATAGCATTAAGTTACGGGAAATTCAAGTAACTGTTCTTTAGAATCATTATACAACTCCATAATCAATAATAATTTTACAATACTAAAAAACAAAGATACATTCAGCATTATGTCTACAGAAGTTGTACATCTATTTTGGAGGCAATAGAATCAGCAGTTAGTTTAATGATAGGATATGGTGAATTTACTGTTCAAGTGAGAAATGATTTAAAACCTATGGATACTTGGCAATACTTCAGTTATCATCCATCTCTGATTCAAGATAGAACAAAAACCTTTTGTTTTAAAGATAATAATGGATATGAAGCATTTATTGAAGTTCCAGTTTTAAGTGATGGTAGATTAGATAGAGATAATGCTATTTATATTAACGGCAAAAATGGAGCAAGAAAAATGGATAGAAATGAAACATATTCCTATTTTAAACATGACAAAATAGATGCATGGGATTATTTAGGATATAATGCTCTTAGATAATGGTGAATAAATATGAAAAATATAGAACTAAAATATCTCAAAATATTATATACTATGCTAATAATACAATATAGCTACATGATCATAATGAGATTATTTAACATAGATATAAACAATACATATACCAAGTTTATACTGATGATTCCATTCCTATCAATGATAATATTCACAATATATTCTAAAATTAAACCATTTAACAAAAAATATCAAAAATATGAGGAATACTGGTTGCTTTTAGAAAGTTTGTACTGTATAATATTCCAAATAGTATTTTACGGAATACTTTCAAATTAATAGAGTAGAGAATTAATCTCAACTCTATTTACTGTTTGGCATTTCACCAGAGAAGTAGTTTGCATAACCTTTTAAATCCAACATACCATGACCTGAAAAGTTAATAACAATGGTTTTTTCTTCTCCTGTTTGTCTGCATTTAATAGCTTCATCAATACCTGCCTTAATTGCATGAGTAGTTTCTGGTGCCGGAACTATTCCTTCACATTTGGCAAATTGAATTCCTGCATTAAATACATCTCTTTGATGAGCGGTTACAGGATTAATATATCCTTCATGTGCAAGTAATGAGATTTGTGGACACATTCCATGATATCTTAAACCTCCGGCATGTACAGAAGGTGCTACAAAGTCATGACCTAAGGTATACATTTTAAGAAGCGGAGTAAATCCATTGGAATCTCCAAAGTCATATTCATATTTACCTTCAGTTAATGTTGGGCATGCACTTGGTTCTACTGCAATAAATTCAGTATCACTGTTTCCATCAAGTTTATCTTTGATAAACGGATATAAAGCACCTGCAAAGTTACTTCCTCCGCCAACACATGCAATCATAGTGTCCGGTTCTTCATTAGCTATTTCCAGTTGTGTTTTAAGTTCCTGACCGATGACAGTCTGATGTAACATTACATGATTCAACACACTGCCTAAAGTGTATTTTACATTGTCATTGTTGAGAGCTTCTTCCATTGCTTCTGAAATAGCTATTCCAAGTGATCCTACATGGTCAGGGTTTTCAGCTAATACTTTACGTCCAAATTCTGTATTTTCACTTGGGGAGGCAAATACTTCGCCGCCATAAATATTCATTATGTTTTTCCTGTCCGGTTTTTGGTTAAATGATACTTTAACCATGTATACAGTACAGTCCAAATCAAGTAATGAACAGGCAAGTGACAAGGCAGTTCCCCATTGCCCTGCACCTGTTTCTGTTGTTAATCTTTCAACACCTTCTTTTTTAGCAAAGTATGCCTGAGGAATTGCACTGTTTAATTTATGTGATCCTGTAGGAGAGGTATCTTCCCTTTTGTAATAGATTTTAGCAGGAGTGTTTAATTTTTCTTCAAGACGCCTAGCTCTAAATAAAGGAGTTGGCCTTCCCATCTGCATGTATAATTCCCTTACTTTTTGTGGAATTTTAATATATCTTTCAGTTGCAAACTCTTGTTCCAGTGCTGCTTTTGTAAATGCTTTTTGCAAATCTCCAATCTGGTCTTTTCCTTCACTGTTTTTTGGCATTGGAAGTTCGCAAGGTAAATCAGCGTTAATATTGTACCATTTTTTTGGCACATCTTCAGATGATAATACGATTTTATAATTCATATTAATAAATTAGTTAATGTACTATTTAAAACTTTAGTGTACAGTTTTGTACAATCAATATTTTAATAGAATAAAAACCTATTTAAAAATATGAAAATTTTAGCTATTGATGTTGGAACAGGGACTCAGGACATACTAATTTACAACGACGAAAAAGAGCTGGAAAACTCAATTAAATTAGTCTTACCTTCACCGCACCTATACATCTCCCAGCAGATTAAAGAAGTTGAAAATGACATTTACTTTGATGGAGAAATTATGGGCGGGGGAAAATTAAAAAGAAGCATTCTTGAACATATGGAAAAAGGTTACGATGTAGTAATGGAAGCAAAATGTGCTAAAACAATAAGAGATGACTTGGAACAGGTAAAATCCTATGGAATTAAAATAGCTGATGAAAATAAAAGCTATGAAGGATATACTAAAATTCATTTAGGAGATATAAACATCAAAAAGTTATCTGAATTTGTATTAGGATATGATTTGGACTTTGATATAGATAAAATAGCTATTGCTGTTCAGGATCATGGATACAATGAGAATATGGGAGACAGGGACTTCAGATTTGAAAAAATCAGAGAAAAACTAAGTGAACCTGTAGAACCTGAAAGCTTTGGATTTAACGGAAATGTTCCTGATTACTACTCCAGAATGAAATCTGTAGAATCTGCTCTTAAAAAAGAAGGCATTGAAGAAACACCTCTTTTAATGGATACAAAATTTGCTTCAATAGCCGGAATGTGCTATGATGAAGAAGCTTTGAAATTAAACAGTTTTATAGCTATTGATATTGGAAACGGACATACTACTGCTGCATCAATAGAAAATGGTAAAATTCAGGGATTATTTGAACATCACACCTCTAACTTAACTGGTGAATCACTGGAAAATTACATCAACAGACTAGCCAGCGGAGAAATAACAAATGAAGAAATATATAATGATCATGGTCATGGAGCACATGTGCTAAATCCAATAACCAAATTAGAAAAAGTCATTGTTAGCGGCCCTAAACGAGAATTAATTGAAAAAACTAACCTTGACTGGCGTCATGCATGTCCCGGAGGAGATGTTATGATGACTGGAACTGTAGGATTAATCAAAACCATTGAATGGAATGAATAAAATGTATAAACTAGATTCTCATATACATTGCCAGTATTCCCCGGACTCTTCTACAAAAATAGATGATATAATAAAAAAATCTATTGAAGACAAAATTGATATCATAGCTATCAGTGATCATAATACAGTAGAAGGTTCTGAAGTTGCAATTGAAAAAACAAAAAATATTGAGAATCTACTTGTAATTCCTTCAATTGAAATTTCATCTTCCAAAGGCCATATTCTTGGTTTTGGTTGTGAAGAAGCAGTTCCAAGAGATTTAGAGCCCGAAGAAACAATTGATAAAATACACGACCAGGGAGGATTAGCCATTATTCCCCATCCTTTTTGTTTTTACAGACACGGATTATTCTGTAAAAGCAATCCTGATGAACTGAATTTTGATGCTATAGAAACTAAAAATGCCCGTTTTATTGTTGGTTGGTGTAACTATAAAGCTAAAAAATTAGCTAATAAAAAAAATATACCCTCTTTAGGTGCAAGTGACTCTCATTATATTGATTTCTTAGGTGACTGTTATAGTTTAATTGACTGTGAATTAAATATTGACAGTGTTTTGAAATCTATTAAAAAAGGTCAAGTAGAAGCTCATGGAAAAGGAACTTCAAATATAAAATTATCAAAATATCTGTTTGACAAGCATATTCGTAAATTATATTAAAAAAAATAAAATGGATAAGAGTTATTCACTCTTTTTTACAATTTTTATTTCAATAGTTGAAACATTTGTTTTTTCACCGTTGTAAGTGTCTATCTGTTCTGTAGCAATACTAATATCTTCAACATCAGCGTTTGGGATAAACCCATTTCTAACAATTTCTGCAGTGTCTACAGCACGACTAATAGCTTTACCTCTTGCTTTAAGAGATACATGGTCTGCACCACCGTTAAATTGTGTCACTACCGCTAGAACATAGTTCATTACTGGTTTACTGCCAATAAAGATAACATTTTCTTCCATAGTATCATGACTCCATATAGACTGTTATACAATTAAATGTATAATTTTTTTAACATATAAATATTGCTTTAGCTAATTTTTTTCCATCAATAGAATTTTATTAATAGAATCTAAAACAGCCAATATACTGGCCATTATCACATCATCATTAGTTGCCCTACCAGTTGATTTATTGCCTTCACCATCAGAAGAAATAACAAATACTTCAGCTAATGCATCAGTACCTCCAGTAATAGCTTCCAGATTGTATTCTTCAAGTTCAATATCCATTGTATCTTGAATTAATTCTCTTATAGCATTTATAGCTGCATCAACTGGACCTACACCAGTGCAGGATGTTTCTTTTAATTTTCCATTAATATTTAATTTAACAGTAGCTGTTGGTGATACAATAGCTCCAGACAATATTCCTAAACCTTCAAGTTTAATAGGAGTTTCTTTAGCACTGCTTATTTCAGTTATTGCAATAGCTCTTAAATCATCATCAGTAACTGTTTTACCTTTATCTCCCAGTGCTTTAATTTGATCAAATACATTTTGGAATTGTTCCTCTGTTAAATCTATGTTATATTTTTCTAATTTAGCTTTTACTGCATTAGCTCCAGTGTGTTTTCCTAAAACTATTCTTCTTGAATGTCCTACAAGTTCTGGAGAAATCGGTTCATAAGTTAAAGCATTATTTAACACTCCATGAACATGTATACCGGATTCATGTGCAAATGCATTAGCTCCAACAATAGGTTTGTTAACAGGCATTTTAATACCGGTAATACGGCCTACAAATTCAGATAAACTATATAATTGTGTTGTATCAATGTTTAAGTCAATGTTGTAAGCGGCATGAAGTGCAACAATAAGTTCTTCAAGAGAAGCATTACCTGTTCTTTCTCCCATACCATTAACTGTTACATGAGCCTGATCTGCTCCACATTCAATAGCAGTTAATGTATTTGCAGTAGCTAAACCGAAATCATTGTGAAAATGAACACTAATTGGAGTAGTGTATCTTTCCTTAAGATTAGTAATTAATTCTTTAGTTATAACTGGAATCAATACTCCAACAGTGTCTGGAACATTTAAAAAGTCTGCTCCTGCATCTACAACAGCATCATAAACATCAAATAAATAATCATGTTCTGTTCTTGTTGCATCTTCTGCAGAAAATTCAACAGTTAAACCATGATCTTTTGCATATTCAACAGATTCAACAGCTGTTTCAATGACTTTTTCTTTAGACATTTTAAGTTTATAGTCTCTGTGCAATGGAGAAGTGCCGATAAAAGTATGTATGTAGTCCAATCCGGAATCAAGAACAGCATCAATATCTTTTTGCACACTGCGAGCTAAACCTAAAACTGTAGCATTCAAACCTAATGAATTAAGTTCTTTTGCAGCTTTTCTTTCACCGTTTGAGGATACAGGAAAACCTGCTTCTATTTTATCTACACCAAGTTTATCAAGCTTTTGAGCAATTTGGATTTTTTCATCAACTGTTAGAGCAACTCCAGGGGCTTGTTCACCATCCCTGAGAGTTGTATCAAAAATATAAATCTTATCAGCAAGATTCATATTTTCCTTTTTTAATGTCTCGATATTTTTACCATACATAATTAAAACTTCCCATTTTAATGTAATTAGTAATTACTTCTTTTTAGATATTTAAAGTTTATCTTTTATTGTGTTTTTTTATGGTTTTAACTACAACAACAATCACAACTAAAATTACAACAAAAATAGCTAATGTATAATACAGATATTCGCTAGCCGGAACTTCATTTTTATCTATGTTTAATGAATATACATGTCCACTATGATCTGCGAAGAATAGACTATTTCCATTAATAACAGGAGAGGAAGTTATTTCTGAGTTAAATAATATAGTTCCTGGATTGTAAGTAAATTCCTCTTCACCAGTGTATTTATTTAAAACATAGCCAGTTCCATCATTGGAACCAAATGCAATTAAATCTTCTTTTATAGCGGGAGTTGACTGAACTGGAGCTCCAGTAGCATGACTCCATTTAAAAGTTCCGTCTCTTAAATCAAGACAGGTTAAATTACCTTCATCAGAACCTATATAAACATTATTATTATACTCATCAATACATGGAGAGGATTTAACTTTATTGTTTAAATCATAATCCCAGCATAAATCCCCGTTTGTTTCATTTAAAGCATAAAGGGAATCATCATCAGAACCTATTATAATTTTACCATCTGCATATGATGGAGAAGAGTAAATTGCATCTCCTGTAGCATATTGCCAGGTTATATTTGTGTTATTTAAATTTATGCAGTAAACATTACCATTAGTTGAACCAACATAAAGAGATCCGTTAACAACAATCGGAGAAGATACTATTTCATCATCCCCTAAATCTGCTTCAAAAGTTTTATTACCGTCAGCTATGTTAAATCCATAAATATGCCCATTATCACAACCTACATAAACAGTATCGTTATCTACATAAGCTGCACCTTGAATAGATTCGTCAGAAGTATTATATTTCCATAAAATATCTTGTGATTCAATATCTATAGCTTTAAAACTTTGATTATTTCCTACAAATACTGTATTGTTACTTACTACAGGTGTTGCATTACTGTCTCCTTTTAAATTAAATGACCAGTCTTCAGTTCCATTTTCCATGTCAATTACTTTTAAAATACCTTCCTGTGAAACAACATATAAAAAGTCTCCATAGATTGCCGGTGAGCCTACAACTGGTGATTCCATATTAAAGGCCCATAAATTTGTAACAAAGTCAGAATTATCATCAACATATCCCGTGTGATTTAAATTACCCTGAAATGTGTTCCAATCAATATTTGCACCAGCTATTGGGCTGATACATAATATACAGATTATAAATCCGATTAATAATTTATTATATTTAGACATCTTTTTAACCTCCTTAAATATCTCTATTAAACCTTTTAACTCCAATGATAAAGAACAGTGCAGTAAATCCTAAAAGTATAACTAAATCTAACCATACATCACCTAAACTTTGACCTTTAATCATAACTCCCCTCATTGCATCGTTAAGATAAGTTAATGGGAAGATATAAGCTATTTTTTGTAAAATCCAGGGCATGGTTTCAATAGGATAAAATACTCCTGAAACAAACATCATAGGCATTGAAAACGGCATAGCTATTTGAGTATAGTCTTCCTGAGTATTTGTTCTTGCAGATAACATAATACCAAAACCAACAAAACACAGTGCTCCAAAGAAAAGAACAATAAATGTCTGTAAGATTCCTCCTTTAATACTTACATTAAACAATACAATAGCCATGAATATTAATATAAGAGCTCTAACTAATTCAACTATAAGTTTAGATGCAATTTTACCTCCAACTACAGTTGAAATTGATGTTGGAGTCATAAATAATCTAGCCAATTCACCGGTTTCACGTTCTCCTGCTATTGATGCACCCATACCCATCATACATGACATCATTACTGTCATTCCTAAAACTGCAGGAACTAAAAAGTCAATGTACTTGATATTTCCATATATTTTGTTAATATGCAGTGCAATATCATCTTTAAAATTATCAAATGTATGTCCAATTGAATTTGTAACATTTGCACTTTGGGTAGTGGTAGCTAATTCAGATTGATTAAGTGAACTTGTACTATTTTCCAACTCTTGTGATGAAGGATTAGAAACAATAGCATTAGATGCTTCCATATTTGATAATTTAGCAAATATTCCCTGAGTTACACTTTCCAATGTTGAAGAAGCCATCTGATCAGATGAATCCAAATACAGTGTAACTGCCTTTTGAGACACATTGCTGTCATAATTTTCCGGCAGTATAATTGCTGCTTTTACTTCTCCGCTATCAACCCGTTCTTTTGCATCATCAACATCATCCATAACCTCTACTACCTTATACTGATCTGTCGTTTTAATAGTATCCAATGTTACATCAGTCAAATCACCATGACTTTGAGAAACAACAACTACCGGCAGATCTGTCATGTCTCCACCCATACCATAACCAAATAATAAAATCATGATAATAGGGAAAACTAAAATTGAAATTAACCTTGGAGGATGTCTTTTTAAACTTAAAAGTTCTTTTTTAATCATCCATCCAAATTTTCTAAGCTCTATCATCTTCATTCACCTCAGCTGTTGCTTTAATAAATACATCTTCCAGAGACGGTTCCTGTGTAAATATTGATTTAACAACACCGCCTGCCCCAATAATGTCTTTTAAAACATCATTAACAGCATCATCATCAAAATTATCAATTCTTAAATTAAAACGTCCGTTTTTAGCTACTTCAACACCATGTACCTTTGGATTAGATTGAATAGCTGAAATAATTGAATCATTGGTTTCTTTAAGTAAAAATGACATTTTCTTTAAGTTTAATGTTTCAATATCTTCTTTAGTTGATTTATTTACTTCATTTTCATTTGAAATATCTCTTAAAGTATCTTTCATTTTAATTTCATGCTCTTCTTTTTCTTCTTTTAAAAGAGAATCTTTAAGACCCTGTGGAGTATCATAAGCTACTAAATTACCAGTATTTATAATCCCTACATTATCACAAAGCATATCTACCTCATGCATGTCGTGAGAACACAAAATAATTGTATTTCCTTCATCATTTAATTCACGAATCAAATCCCATAATGTTCTTTTGGTAGTAGGGTCAAGCCCGATTGTTGGTTCATCTAGAAATAATATCTCCGGCCTGTGTACCAAACTAGCTACAAGAGATGCCTTTTGTTTTTGTCCACCGGACAATTGTCCAACTCTTTTATTTCTAGCATATTTAATATCTACCAATTCCATTAAATCTTCAATACGGTCGTATTTTTCATCAACTGGAACACCATAGTAATCAGCACACAATTCTGAATTTTCCTGAACTGTTAAATCCTTATATAAACTAACCTGTTGAGGAACCATACCTAACAAATTTCTTACTTCATTGGGATTTTTTTGAACATCATAACCTCCAACAGTAGCCTGACCTGAAGTAGGTTGAATTAAACAGGTAAGCATTTTAATTGTTGTGGTTTTTCCTGCTCCATTTGGACCAAGCAATCCAAAAATACTTTTTTCAGGAATTTCTAAATTTAAAGAATTAACAGCAGTGAAATTTTTATAAATCTTTGTAAGATTCTTAGTTTCAATTGCATTTTTCATCGTTTTCCACCTTATGCATTTCATTATCTGACATATCTTCAATAAAACTTAACCAAAGAGGATTATTAAGGAGGTAAGCAAACTCACTTTTAAAATTTTTAAGTAAACATTCCCCTTCTTCTGTAAGAGAGTAATACTTAACATTTTTATTGTTACTGACTCCCCATTCTCCTTCTATAATCCCAGTTTTTTCTAATTTCCTTAGAATCGGATAAATTTTACTTGAATTTGTTTTATTATACTCATTAGGATTACAAGAACTAAAAAATTCATCTAACTTCTTCATAATTCCATAACCATGGATTTTTTCTTTACTAATAATCCACAATATAATAATATGAGTTAAACCATTAGAACAATGCCTCATAATTTTTTTTGAAAGCTGATCAACATTTTTCTTACGTCTAAACATGGCCAACTCAAACCTCCTAGTTGTTATTTAAAAAAATTATATATGTTAAATTTTGATATATAACAAAATAACCTATATATAATTATAATATATAAAGTTAATCTTAAATTATGAAATTAGGTTTTACAACATTAGCAATGTTTACCCAACCAAATAGTGACATAATAGAAACTGCTAAAAAATATGAATTTGAAATGATAGAAATACTTGGAGAAGGCCCTTTTTTTAAAAATGACAATTTAGAATTTGCAAATACTGATTTGGAAATTTGTATACATGCCCCAACAGTTGATTTGAATATCGCCAGCCTAAACACAGGAATTAGAAAAGAAAGTATTAAGCAAATGAAAGATGCTCTGAATTATGGGAGTAAAATAAATGCAACTGCACTAACCCTCCATCCAGGACAAATCGGAAGAAATGAAGAGAGAATAAGAAAATATGCACTGGAACTAGCTATTGAAAGCATTGGAGAACTTGTTGACTATTCAGACATTATTGTTTCCGTTGAAAATATGCCCGAACGATTTTCATTTTTAGGAAATAAAGTTGAAGAGCTTGAAAGAATACAAAATGAAACTGGCTGCGGCTTAACAGTTGATGTAGGTCATGGAAACACCTGTGGAAATTGTGAAGACTTTCTGGATTTAAAAAACATTAGCTACTGTCACTTAAATGACAATAATGGTATTAAAGACCAGCACATTACATTAGGTGAAGGAACTCTTGATTTAAACCTTCTTAAAAAAGTAGATAAAGGAATTATTGAGTTAAATAACTTTGACAATGTTTTAAAAAGTAAAGAAGTTATTAAAAATCTATTGAAATAACTTCTGAAATTTTCTGAATAACATAATCTGTTTTATTAATCAGCTTTGGAGAAACTTCTTCTTCCTGTTCAACAGTCAAAACAGATACATCAGCATTATTAAAAGCTAAAACATCATTAAGACCATCTCCAACCATCATTACTTTATATCCCCTATCTTTTAAACATCTGACAACTTTGCATTTGCCCTTTGGGGAAACAGTTCCAAAAGCATGCTTTTTATTAACATTTAAAATTTCGGCTAATTTGTTAATAGCTCCCTTTCTGTCTCCAGATGCAATATAAATTTCAATGCCTCTGGATTGTAAAATCTTAATCGTATCTGTGACTTCAGAAAACAGTTTCCCTGCAGAAGTAATAGTATAAGCTATTTTACTTTTATTAATGTCAATAATTACTGCAGATCCATTACAAAGTTCCATTTTAGGGATTTTTTCTTTTAAAATAGAAAAACCATCAGTAATATCACTAATAGTAGCCTGATTTTCATTTTCTAAAATATCACTAACTTCCTCTTTAGTAGTTTCACAGCTTGTAAAGCTAACATCAAAATCAATATTATGCTGTTTAATTACATCTGAAATTAAAGTGTTACTATCCAAATTCAAAAGACAGTTCGTATTAAACTGAAGAACTACAAGTGCTAAGGAATCCATAGAATCAATTAAGTGCAATGAATTAACATCAGTGAATAATTCTCCAGTTGAAACATCTTTAATAACCCTGTAGCGTTCAAGTAAAGTTCCAGAATTATCAAACACAATAGCTTTTTTCATTTTGACCCCTCTTTAATTTTATTTAATTACTTGTACACTATTTATAATTTTGTAAAAAAATATTCGTTTAGGCAAAATATTATTTTAGTTTCTATTGGTATGTTAATTGGCATTTGTACATATTATAGGAATTTCATAAACTGAAACCTCTGTAAACCCTGCATGCAGTTTAGCTTCTCCATTAGTTATAGGCAGACAATTTTTAAGCCAAGTTTGGTATTGATTGTAGGGCCAGAAATCGGTGTAATCATTATCAAATTAATCTACAAATTCTTATACTCGGGTAAAGAAGCTTCACTTAACTAAAATCAATCTTTAAATTACTCATAAATTAAATATAGGTCTTATCTACTTTTTTTAAAAAAATTATCAATAACTTATATAAACCTTAAAAAATAAAATATCACTTATTATATATTATTATGATTACTCAGGTGTTTTAATGAGTGTTATTGAAAAATTAAATTCCATTCAAAATAAAGAAATGACTGCTAAGGAGAATGTGGAAAACTTTATTAAAGTTATTGATGAAAAAAATGAAGAATTAAATATTTTCTTAGAAGTTAATAAAGAATCTGCTCTAAAACAAGCAGAAGCTATTGATAAAAAAATAGCTAACGGAGAAAAAGTTGGATTTTTATCTGGTTTAGTTTTTGGTATTAAAGCAAATATTAATGTTGAAGATTATATTATCTCTGCAGCTTCCAAAACACTGGATAATTACTTCGGAAGTTATAATGCAACTGTAATTGATAAAATATTAGCTGAAGACGGAATTATTCTCGGTATTACCAATATGGATGAATTTGCAGCTGGAAGTTCAACTGAAACTTCCTGTTTTGGACCTACACAAAACCCTGCAGCTCCTGGAAGAATCCCTGGAGGATCCAGTGGAGGAAGTGCTGCTGCAGTAGCTGCGGAAATGTGTGATATCGCTCTTGGTTCAGATACTGGAGGTTCAATCAGGAATCCTGCATCCCATTGTGGAGTTGTTGGATTTAAACCAACTTACGGTGCGGTATCAAGACAAGGTTTACTTGATTTATCAATGAGTTTAGACCAAATCGGACCATTAGCTAATGATACCAGTGGAATTGCACTTGCACTAAATGCAATATCCGATTATGATGAAACAGAATGTACAACCTTAAAAGGGGAAAGGTCAGATTTCACCAGCGTACTTGAAGAAAAATCTCTTGAAGGTATGAAAATAGCTGTTTGTAAAGAGTTTATTGATGTTACAGATGCTGAAATTAATGTTGCTGTAAACAAAGCTATTCATAAATTAGTTGAAGCTGGTGCTGAACTTGTAGAAGTAAGCTTTGATCATATTGACTTATGTCTTCCAACTTACTATTTAATCAACTATGTAGAATTCTTCTCAGCTACCAGAAAATATGACGGAAGAGATTACGGTTATAGAATAGAAAATGTTTGTGGAGAGGAAGTATTAAGAAGAATTGAAATAGGTTCTTATATTTCACAAAAAGAATACAGCGGAAAATTCTATAAAAAAGCTCTTCAAGCAAGATCACTTATTAGAGATGAAATCAATGCTATGTTGGAAAATGTTGATTTAATCGTAGGGCCTACTGTTCCTAAACTTCCTCACAAAATTGGTGATGAATTAACTCCTATGGAAATGTATGCCTACGATGTATTAACTGTAATAGCTAACCTTGCAGGAATTCCAGCTGGAAGTATTAAAGCTGGTGAAGTAGACGGTATTCCTGTTGGTTTACAAATTCAAGCTAAACCATTAGATGATTTGAAAATCATTAAGGCAATGAGTGTCTTTGAAAATGAAAATTAGTCCTAATAAATTATCATTTATTAGAATTATATTTTCTTTATTGCTTTTTTTTACAAAACCTTTATCTTACTTATTTTTCATTATATATCTAATCTGTAGCATCAGCGATGTACTGGATGGGTATGTTGCTCGCAAATACAACTTAGTTACTGATTTTGGAGCAAAATTAGACTCAATAGCAGACATGACAATGTTTTTATCATTAATAATAGTTTTATTGCCTGTTTTGAATTTTACACTTGAAATATATGTTTTAATTCTGATTATAGTAATACTAAAAATTGCATCTGCTATATATTGTTATATTAAATTTGAAAAATTATCAACAATTCATAGATATCTCAATAAAATAACCGGATTACTAATAATTTTAATTCCGGTTTTATTAATTTTTGCACCATCTGAAAATTTAATAGCAATTATCTGTATTATTGCAACAATCGCAGCTATTGAAGAATTTTTAATAATCCGTTATTCACAGTATTTAGATATTAACTGTGAAAGTATTATAAAGCTTAAAATAAAATAATTACACGAGGTTTACTTATGAAAAAAATAGGACTCGTCTATGTAAAAGGAGCTGTTCCGGGATTTGAAGACTTTGGAAAATTACCTACAGATATTGTCAAATCAAACGGTTTGGTTAATGGTATTAAAGCTAGTGAAGAATTAGATGCATTAATTATACCTGGCGGAACTATCCTTGAATCAGAAGATATTAGCTGTGAATTAGCTAGTGAAATAAAACAAATAGCTAAAGATGGAAAACCGATTGTTGGTGTTTGTGCAGGTTTTCAGTTATTAGCAAATCAGACAGATATCGGACGAAAATCAGAAGTTCCAATAATAAAAGAAGGTCTTGGCTTAATAGACATTGACTTTTCACCACTCATAAGCAGTGACCGTGTTAAAGCTAAAGTCTATGATAATTCTTTTATTACAAAAGGCCAAAATGAAGATGTTACAGGTTTCCACACACATACATACGGTAAAGCTGAAGGTGATGCCAAACCTTTATTTTACTCTCAGATTCAAAGAATGAACTATGGAGATGTAAATAAAAAATCCGAGTACAATATTTTCTCAGGAGCCTGTAACGACGAAGGAAATGTTATAGGAACTATGATTCATAATATTTTAGATGAAAACCCTATTATTAGAAATAATTTCCTGGATTACATTGATGCCTCCAGTGAAGATATCAAAAATATATCCAGTAAAAATAAGGAAGTTAAAGCTAAAATAAACAAAGATTTAGGAGTGAATTCCGGATATAAAATAGAAACACTAGCTGAACCGTTTTTAAAATATAAAAATAATGGAAAAGGCCCTAAATTCTTAATGATTGGAAGTAATGGATCTGATTCCGGAAAAACATTTATTTTAACTGGACTGGCTGGAGCTCTAAGAAAAAGAGGATTAAAAGTGGCTCTTATGAAAGTAGGTCCTGATGCAAGAGATATTGTTCCCGGTCTGTATTTAACAAACGGGAAAATGGAAGATTACGGATCTATAAAAATCGGACACTTAGGATGGATGGATATTAAACTAGCTATTGATAAATTAAACAAATCAGACTATGATATTGTATTAATTGAAGGAGTTATGAGTGTATTTACCGGACTGCTTAATGAAAAAGTTCCATATTCTGCAAGTGAAATAGCTATGTCATCAGATATTCCAATGCTGCTTATGTCTGGTGTTAATAAAGGAGGAATTGAATCAGCAGCAGTTGATTTGGTAGCTCATGCAAATATGTTGGAAAAACTTGGAGTTACAGTTGAAGCAATACTTCTAAACAAAGTTTATAACCAAAATATATTTGAAAATGTAGTACCATACATTAAAAATAACACCAAAGTTAAGAATGTCTTAAATGTATCAAAATTAAAAATAGAAGGGCGCGGATTTACTCCGGAAGTTGAAATCAGATATGATTTATTTTCAAAATATGCTTTGGAATGTGTTGAAGAAAATATAGATATAAATACAATAGCCAGCATGGCTAAAAATGTAAATTTCAATAGAATAATTCCATTTAAAGAAATAAAAAACAAGGTGATATAAATGGCACTTAATTTAAGTCCGGAACAGGGCGTTAAGTTAACAAAGAAAGATAGAGTTCATGTTGCAAAAAAAATTAAACAGGGTTGGAAAGCAACATGTCTAATTCCAGATTATGGCTTTGATGATAATGGAGATATTCAGGTAATGTCTGAAAGAAACCGCAGAGCTGTTAAAATCGTGAAAATCAAAGATGACGGAATCTATATTGAAAAAGCTTTAAAATCTAAAAATCTTAGAATTCCATGGGATAAAATAAGTTTAGTTAGTCCAACTAAAGAAATTAAAGATGGAGTAAAAATAGATATGTATGATGGCAAATATGTTGTATTTAATATTTACAATTCATATAAAATCCAGCAAATTACCCAATACATCTTTAATTACATAAATGATAAAAGAATGAATAATCAAGCTATGTACAGCTAATTATTCTTCTAAATATTTTTTTATAATGTCTTCCCCTTTAAGCAAGACCAGTCCGTTTTCTTCTGCATATTTTTTAGCATCAGCTACTGATGTTGCCTGACCTGTTTCACTATCCATCATTTCACAAACAACACAAACCGGAGTCACACCAGCCATTTCACACATAGCTAAACCTATTTCTGTATGACCTCTTCTGTTTTTAACTAAACCGTCAGCTCCTCTTAAAAGACATACATGACCTGGAGATCTGAATGTTTTTCCAAAATCATCATATCTTTCTTCTTTTAACATAACAGCCATTTCACTAATAGTCATGGCCCTATCATGGTCAGTAACTCCAGTGAATGAATCTCTATGATTTACCCATATTGAAAATGAAGACCTTTCATCATATGGAATATCATTTGGAGCAAGTTTAGTTAAATCAGGATATTTTGAACTAGCAGCTTCCATAATATCTGTCATAAATGGTAAATTAATAGCATCACAGTACTGCGGAGCTAAACAGTTACAGATTAATCCTCCTGCATTATCTCTCATAGTAGCTACTGATTTTGGTGTAACAAATTCAGAAGCGATAATCATGTCTACCTCTCCTTCTCTGTCATCATCATCATAAACTAAAATAAATTCACCATTTCTTAATGCCTCAAAACCCATTTCTAAATCGTTTTTACTCATAGTAACATCTCCTTAAATAGTGTAGAAACAGGGCTAAAAATAAAAAAATAACTTTCTTATTCTCTTCCATCCGGACTATAACCGTCGGTTTTGGACTCTAACCAAATCAACACATTTTGTGCTCGTGGACTTATCTATTTAGAAACACCACCGGTGGAGAATTTCACTCCGCCCTGAGAATTGTACAATGAAATAATATATTAATTATATTATAAAAAAGTTTCTTAATAAATTTAAAACTCAATAGTTACTACATCATCGTCTTCAAGATTTAACTTATCTCTAAGTTTATCTTTAGCTATAAATTCCAAATAATTTTCTTCATGTGTAGTTTTAGCTGGAAATACAATAGCTCCAGTAATTTCATCATTTAATCTTGCTTTTATATATTTAACAGCTCCAAAACCTTCATCAGGTTTTATAATATTTTTACATTCATTTTTTACTTTGTTGATTTGAGGAAGGTACTCCTCTGGAACTATAACATTTAAAGTTCCTGGATATGGACGAAATCCGCAATTTTTCTCAAAATTGTTAACATAAAAATCCTGTGATAAAAAATAAGCGGCTTTGCCTAAACCAGTTGTGACTGTTCCATCAATTTTCATTAAAAAACCTCCAAATATATGCAATGAATTATAATTACATTTAAAATTATTGATTATATAATTAATTTAATCAAAAGTAACTGTTTTAGAATAAAATTTAACTTATATCAGCTACTGTCAAATACTAATTTATTTCTATTTACTAATATTTATTATGATATAACCCACTTTTTTAAAAAACAAATTTATTTTAACAATCAGTTATAAATTTAAAAACAGTATAAATTTTACAGGTAATAACTATGGAAACTAAAACAATTTCAACCGATGTTTTAATTATTGGTTCAGGAGGAGCTGGTTCAAGAGCAGCTATTGAAGTAGATGAAGCTGGTCTTAAAGGACTTATTGTTTCAAAAGGACTAACTTTTAGATCAGGATGCACTGGAATGGCTGAAGGAGGATATAATGCTGTTTTTAAAGCTGTCGATGCTGATGATTCAATAGAAGCACATATTGAAGATACCTTAAAAGGAGGCAGCTATCTTAATGATAAAAAACTTGTAGATATACTTGTTCACGAATCTCCAGACAGATTAATCGACTTAGAAAATTATGGGGCGATTTTTGACCGCCAAGAATCCGGTAAAATAAATCAAAGACCATTCGGTGGACAGCAATACAGAAGAACCTGTTTTCAGGGAGACAGAACAGGTCATGAATTAATGAGTGCTCTTAAAGAAGAAATCATTAAAAGAGACATTGAAACTATTGAAGAAGTAATGGTTACCTCTCTTGTTTTAGATGAAAATTTAAGACAGGTTATAGGAGCTGTTGGACTGGATTTGGCAAAGTCTCAAATAATTTATTTTAAAGCTAAAGCTGTTATACTAGCTAGTGGAGGAGCAGGTAACTTATATCCAATTACATCCAACACTATTCAAAAAAACGGTGACGGATTCATGCTTGCCTGGAATGCAGGAGCTAATCTGATAGATATGGAACAGATTCAATTCCACCCAACAGGAATGGTAACACCTGATTCCAAAAAAGGAGTCCTTGTAACTGAAGCTGTAAGGGCTGAAGGTGGAAAATTATTAAATAAAGACGGCCAACGCTTCATGAAAAAATATGCTCCTGAAAAAATGGAACTGGCTACCCGTGATGTTGTTGCAAGATCCATTTATCAGGAAATCATTGAAGGAAGAGGCAGTGAACATGGTGGAGTTTATTTAGACATAACACATCTTCCTGATGAGTTAATTGATGAAAAATTAGAAACTATGGTTCTGCAGTTTAAAAATGTAGGTATTGATATTAAAAATGAAAAAATAGAAGTAGCTCCAACTGCACATCACTTTATGGGTGGTGTTAAAATCAAACCTGATTGCTCTACAAATGTAGCTAATTTATTTGCTGCAGGGGAAGTATCTGGAGGAGTCCACGGAGCTAATCGTTTAGGTGGAAATGCACTGGCTGATACCCAGGTATTTGGAAAAAGAGCTGGTGAAAGTGCTGCGAAAGCTGCAAGTGAAACTGACTTTAAAGAAAATCCTGAAATGGTTCATGAAGAAAAAACAAGAATTGAAAGCCTAATTAAAGACGGTTCCATTAATCCTACAGAATTCAAAAACAATCTTAAACAGTTAATGTGGGAAAAAGTAGGAATTGTCAGAGACGAAAAAAATTTAAACAAAGCTTTAAGACAATTGCAAGAAATGAAAAAAGACTTAAATGATTTAAAAGTTGAAAATAAAGCTCAATATAATACAGAACTTGTAACTGCTCTTGAAGTAATAAACATGGTTGAAATAGCTATTTTAGTTGTAAAATCAGCAATATTACGTAGAGAAAGTAGAGGAGCTCATTTCAGATCTGATTTCCCTGAAAGCCATAATATCTGGAAAAGAAGCATTGTTTTAAACAAAAATAAAATAAAATTTGAAGCTAGATAAACTTATTTTCTAGCTTCTTTAAGCTCTTCAATAGCTTTTCTGGCTTTTTTATAAATTTCTTCTTCATCTAATGTAGTTAATTTTTTATTTTCCATTAAAATTTTACCATCACAGATAGTGGTATCTACATTATAACCATTTGCTGAGTAAATAATATTGGAACTTGTAACTGAACTATCAGGTATCATATTAGCATTATTGGTATCGATTAAAATCAAATCTGCTTTTTTACCAACTTCAATTGATCCTATTTCCTGTTCAAGCCCTAAAACTTCTGCACCTTTGATAGTTCCCATAGCTAATGCTTCATTAGAAGTTAAAGCTTTAGGATTTAATAAATTAACTTTTTGAAGTAAAGAAGCTGTTCTTAACTCTTCAATTAAGTCTAAATTATTATTTGATGATGCCCCATCTGTTCCAATTCCAACACAAATATCATTATTAATTAAATCATAAATTGGAGCTATACCTGAAGCCAGTTTCATATTACTGCATGGATTATGTGAAATTTTAACATTATTCCTTTTAATAATTTCAATTTCATTATGGGATAACCATACACTATGTGCAGCTACAACATCAGGACCTAAAAATCCTATTGAATCCAAATATTCAAATGGTCTTAAATTATGTGCTTCAAGTGAATCATTTATCTCCTTTTGAGTTTCACTAACATGAATATGAATTCCAGTATTATACTCATTAGCTAACCATCTTACATCTTCCAACAAGTCTTTTGAAGCAGTGTATGGAGAATGAGGCCCAAAAAATACTTTAATTCTTCCATCAGCCATTCCGTTGCATTTTTCAAACAAGGCTATGTTTTCTTTAATTTCATGTTCTCTTTTTTCATCATCACCAAAATCAATCATACCATAAGATAAAACTGCTCTAATTCCTGATTCTTCAACAGCTTTTGCAACATCTTCCATGTAAAAGTACATGTCACTAAAAGTAGTTGTTCCAGATTTGATTAATTCAATAGCTCCTAAAAGAGCACCAATATAACAGTATTCAGATGTAAGATTTGCTTCCATTGGCCAGATATTATCATTTAACCATGAATCCAAACTTAAATCATCAGCTAATCCTCTAAACAAAGTCATTGATAAATGTGTATGAGTATTTACAAATCCTGGAAGTAATATTTTACCCTTACCATCAATAACCTTATCTGCATTACTTTCATCAATATCAGTATCAATTTCTGCGATTTTATCATTTTTTATTAAAAGAGAACCTTTTATTTCTTTAAAATCTGAAGGGTTTAAAATTAATGTGTCTTTAATTAAAATAGTATTATCAGTCATAATAACACCTAAAAAAAATAAAAAAAGTCAATTAAAATAACTATTCTAAATTTTTAATAGCTAATTTAATATCTTCTGGTTTGATAGTTTTACGTTTAGCGATTTTAGCAACATTATTTGCTTCAATTGCAACATTACGAGCTACTTCTTCAAGATATGCAGCTAATTCAGCTTTTGCATCTTCACTAACTCTTTCAGCACCAGTATCTTTAATAATCCTTGCGATAGGAGCTTTTGGTATTTCAGACATATATTTCACCTCAAACAGTTAATTTGTAACTTATGATAATTTTAAATTAATCTTAAGCTTAATATCATTATAATTTCTATTATATTTAAAGATTTTGTATTATTTGATAGTAAAAACTGAAAATATTAAAAAATATTAAGAATTTTAACACTTTAAAAAAGTATTAATAAAAAAAATAATATATCATATCACATAAATAAAATGAGAAGATTTAAAATGAAATTAAAAATTGCTGTACCTTCTAAAGGAAGAATTAGTGATCCTTCAATAGCCATCTTAGAGAAAGCTGGATTAGGATTAAAAGATAATGCTAATAGAAAATTAATTTCTGCTACTTTTAATAAAGATATTGATGTTATGTTTGCTCGTGCATCAGATATTCCAAAATTTGTTGAAGATGAAATTGTTGATATGGGAATAACTGGTGTAGACTTGATTAATGAAAGTGAAGCTAATGTTAAGGAATTAGTTGATTTATCTTTCGGACAAACAAAATTAGTTTTAGCATCACCGGAAGATTCCAATATAAATTCTATTGATGATTTAACATCAGATATGGTAGTAGCTACTGAATTTCCAACATTAACAAAAAAATACTTGGAAAAACATGATTTAACATCAAAAATAATAACATTAAGCGGTTCTACAGAAATCGCACCATTAATTGGAATAGCTGATTTAATTACTGATTTAACCAGTACTGGAACTACATTAAAAATGAATCATTTGAAAATTGTTGATGTAATTTTAGAAAGTACTATTAAACTTATTACTAATGACAATAGCTTTGAAAATAAAAAAGAGTTAGTTGAAGCCGTAAGTACAAGTATAAAGGGAGTAATTGAAGCTGAAAGGAAAAAGCTTGTAATGATGAATGTTAAAAAAGAAAATTTAGATAATGTTAAAAAAGTTATGCCGGCAATGACAGGTCCGACAATTTCTGAAGTATTATCTAAAGAAGAAACTGTAGCTGTACAGGCAGTTATAGATGAAGATGTAGTATTCGAACTTGTTAACGATTTAAGAAATGCAGGTGCAAAAGATATTCTTGTCGTGCCAATTGAAAGGATTATATGAAAATAGCAATAATTTACTCAACATCCAGTGGAATAACAAAAAAGGCTGCAAAAATTTTATCAAATAAAATAAAAGCTAAAATACAGTTAATTCCAATTGAAAAAGCCAAAACAGCCTGTTTGTTAAAATATGATTTTATTATATTAGCTGGATCATTATACCATGGAAAAGTCCAAGGAATCTTAAAAAGATACATATCCAGAAATATGGGAACATTGATGGAAAAACCGGTTGCTCTTTTTATGAACTGTGATGAAAAATCAAATACTAAAAGTCATCTGAACAAAACATTTTCAGAACAACTTGTTAAATCATCATTTATTTCTTCAAATTTTGGTTATGAAATAAATCCAGATGAAGGAAACTTTATAGATAAAATAAAAGCTAAAAAAACACTTTCCAGTGAAAATATTCCTGTATTGGATATGGATGAAATTGATAAATTTGCCAGTTATATTAATAATTTAATTGATAAAAGAATTGAATGAAATGGGTTGATTAAAATTTTTAAACTAAAAAGTATTATTTCAATAAAAGATTTTGAAAGAAAGGATATTGATTATATTCTGGATGAAGCATCAAAATTAGAAGATATAGCTAAATCAAAAGAATGTTGTGACGAATTAAAAGGTAAAATCCTTGGATTAATGTTTTTTGAACCATCTACAAGAACAAGATTATCATTTGAAACATCTATGAAACGTTTAGGCGGAAATTGCATAGGTATTGAAAGTACAAGATCATGTTCTGTTTCCAAAGGGGAAAGCATAGCTGATACTGCAAAAATGTTTGAAGGCTACAGCGATGCTTTAGTTATTAGACATGAATTGGAAGGTGTATCTAAATTTATATCAGATATTGTAGATGTTCCAGTGATAAATGCCGGAGATGGTGCTGGTCAACATCCTACTCAAACATTACTTGATTTATACACTATTAAAAAAGAATTAGGGCAGATTGATAATTTAAAAATAGCTTTGGTTGGAGATTTAAAATTTGGCCGTACAGTACATTCATTATCTAATGCATTAGGATTATATGACAATGTAGAACTTTATTTTGTTGCTCCTAAAGAATTAAAAATGCCTCAGGAAGTTTTACACGATTTAAACAAAAAGAATATCCCATATACTGAAGTTGATAGTATAGAAGAAATCATTGATAAAGTAGATGTTTTATATGTAACCAGAATTCAAAAAGAACGCTTTGGAGATTTGGATGAATATTTAAAAATAAAAGGAGCTTATATTGTTAATAAAAAAATGTTGGAAGGTAAGGATGTTATTGTTATGCACCCGTTACCAAGAATTGATGAAATAGCTACTGATTTAGATAATACTAAACATAATAAATATTTCAATCAGGCATTTAATGCTGTTCCAGTTAGAATGGCTATTTTAAAAACTTTAATAAAAAACAATCCCAAATGGAATCATATGGAATAAAGTGTTTTTTCAAGTAGATTAGTATCGCATTGAAGTGTTATAATATTAGTTCTTCCTTTTCCACGTCCACGTGATATAGTATTGGTTGAAATAATACCTAACATTTCAAGTTCATTTATAAAATCAAAAATTCTTCTGTATGTTACAGAATCTCCTTTTGATACTTCTTTATAAGTATCATATAATTTACCTGAGGTTATTTCCTCATTATTTTGAGTAAGTCTTAAAATAGCATCTAAAACTCTTTGTTGCTGAGTTGGTAAGGTTAAAATAATATCAGTGATTTTATTATGTTCAATTCTGTCTTTCGCCCTTCTTACATAATCACCAATGATTTTATCAGATTCTTCTTCATCAGCTATTTCTCCAGCAGTTCTAAGTAAATCCAGTGCATATCTTGCATCTCCTTCTTCTTTAGCTGCCATAGCTGAACATAATGGTATAACATCACTTTCAATTGTATCTTCTTTAAATGATAAATGAGCTCTTTCACTTAAAATATCAGCTAACTGATCAGCACCATAAGGTGGGAAAACAATTTCTTTATCCCTCAAACTGCTCATTACTCTAGGTGTTATAAATTGCTTAAATTCAACATAATTACTAATGGATAATATAGATACATTGTCAGTTCTTGTTAAAGTGTATAAAATTCCATCTCCGTCTTTACTAAGCAATATGTCAATTTCATCTAAAATAACAATTAAAATTAGTTTTTTTCCATATGCATTTCTTCTGAAAATGTCTCTGAAAGTATTAATAACTTCCCCTTTTGTCCAGCCTCTGTGAGGAACATTTCTTCCAAGTTTTTGACATAACTGTGCAATAACCTGATATTCTGTTGTGTAATCAGTACAACGAATATATTCAACTTTTATGAAAACATTCTTATTAGATGCTGCTTCATTTAGTTGTTCACGAGCAAATTTTGCTGCTGCTGTTTTTCCAGTTCCTGTTTTTCCGTAAATTGTAATATCAGATGGAGTAACATTATTTAATGCTTCAATCCAATATTTAGCTATTTGTGTTATCTGTTCTTTTCTGTGAGGTAAATTTTCAGGTAAAAACCTATGATCTAAAGGTTGTTTATCTTTAAAAACTGATTTTCCTACCTCCAAGTCATCAAATATATTTGCCATATGTTCACCATTCTTAAAAAGTAATAAAAGTAAAATAATCTTAAAAAATATGAAAAAATTATAAGTATTATTTCCAGTGTTAATATATGAAAACAGTGTTAAATAAAGGTTTGTATTACAAAATTGTATTGAGATAATAAATTTTCATTAAAAAATAAAAATTAAAGAAATTAAATAAATTAAAATTAACTAAAAAATGTTTAAAATACTTAAATTTATAAAAAATAGTCAATTAATAGCTTAAATAAAAATTAAAGTAAATAAAAATAGTTAAAATTAAAACATGAAAATTAACTATTTCAATTATAAAGACATATATTTCAAGTGAAAAAATAGTGATGAAAACAAAATTAACATAATTGTAAAATAATTTTATAATTTTTCAATTACAAAATAAAAGGTATATATTACTTATTTTTAAAAAATAAATGTTTTATATCAATTTTTTATAAAATAAATTAATTTAAAAATTTATTAAAAAATTATCATTTAAAAAAATAAGACTAAAACAATTTTTATTTCAAATTTAAAGAAGAAGTATTTCAATTGTAATATTTTCAGTATAATATAATATTTATCTGAGCATTTGAAAAATAAAACATATATTTCAAGTGAAAAAAAATTCAATAAGAGTTTTATCAAAAAAAAATATAATGATTTAACATGAATAGTGAGAGATAAATTTCAACTGTAATGCAATTTTTAGTGCGAAGCAAAAATCAAGACATATGTTTCAAGTGAAAAAAAATTTTTAACTTGGTTAAAATGATTATTTTTATAAAAAAAGAATAATAAAGGCTTTATTTTCAATTTTAACTACAAAAAATTAAGATAAATTTCAAGTGTTTTTACAGATGAAATGCATGTCTTCATTCCTACAGAACCTTCGCAGAGCTTTCACTTGAAATTTATGTCTGTCTGTCTAAAATTTATGAAAAAATTATACAAACATACTATTTTCATTATGTGGTTTGGAAATATTAGTGTTTGAATTACCAAAAGCGTAATTTAATAACATTATACAATGTAATTTAGCTTTAAAAACACGTTTAATAGTTTTAAATAAAGCATCTTTACTTAATCCATCTTCAAATATATTATCAGTAACTACAAATTGCTGTAAAATATCTTGATCCACTTTCAATTCATAATCAACTAAAAATAAGTTTAAATTAGTACTTACATCAAATAAAAATTTATTTTTATCTTGAGGAGATGCATTTTGCATTAAATTAATATGTTCTGGTGCTACTTGTGTTGCACATCCAATAACAATAACATCTTTTTCTTTTGGTTTTACAACATCCATTATATTATCTTTAGGAAATTCAATGACAAAATGAAAGTCTGCATTTTCATCTGCAGCTTTTTCTCTAAAGACACCTTCATCAGCTAACCAGTTTTTAACATCTTGTTCAATACTCATTTTTTCACCATATTTAAAATTATAATAAAATATTTATTTATTTTAATATTATATATTAAATAATGTATTATACTTTTGATTTAATAAATAATTTCAATATATTTAATAATATTAATTTTTCATATAATATTTTAATATTTATATTATTTTCATTATTTTTAGCTATTTCTTTTGATATTACATATGGCGAACTTCCAACTAAGATTCATCCTGTTGTAATGATCGGATCTGTAATATCCTTTTTCAAAATCAGATTTATAAAAATAACAAATAAATGGTCAGGTTTGTTTTTAACAGCTGCTACCTGTATTGCTTCAAGTGTATTAGTGATTATATTAGTTTATTTATCTTCATTTAATGCATTTATATTTTTTATATTATTTACATTAATTTTATCATCTACTTTTTCTATTAAAATGCTGTTGGGTACTGCTATTAATGTTGAAGCAGATTTGAAAGAAGATATTGATAAAGCAAGACAGGCAGTTTCATATTTAGTCAGCAGGAACACTGATGAACTGACTGAAGAACATATTGTTTCAGCTACTATTGAAAGCTTAACAGAAAATATTACTGATTCATACATTTCACCTGTATTTTATTTCATGATTTGCAGTCTTGCTGGAATTTTTATACATTCCTATTTGCTTTTATTTATTTTAATTTTAATTCCATTTAATTACAGAATATTCAATACACTTGATGCAATGGTTGGTTATAAAACTGATGAACTGATTAATATTGGTTTTGTTCCAGCTAAAATAGATGATATTTTAAATTATATTCCATCAAGAATAGCTGGTTTATTTGTTGTTTTATCTGCATTTTGCCTGAGGTTTGATTATAAAAACAGTTATAAAATATTGAAAAGAGATGCCAGAAACTGTCCAAGTCCAAACTCTGGTTTTACAATGGCTTCAGCTGCAGGAGCTTTAGATATACAATTAATTAAATTAGATACTTATATATTGGGAGACAATAATAAAAATATTGAAATAAATGATATAAGCAGTGCTGTTAAACTGTCAAAATTAACAATATTATTATTTACCATTGCAATAATTTTATTTATAATTATATTATATGTGATATTATGAAAATAGCTATTATTTCTGTTTCAAAAAAAGGTTATGATTTATCTTTATTATTAAAAAAACATTTAGATAAAGATTCAACTATTATTAACACTGATATTTATTATAAAGATGTTAAAAATACTTTTAAAATATTATTCTATGAATATGATGCAATTATAGCTATTATGGCTTCTGGAATTTTAATTAGAAGTATTGCACCATTAATCAAATCAAAAGTTTCAGATCCTGCTATTTTGAATATTGATGAAAATGCTAATTTTGTAATCAGCACATTATCAGGTCACTTAGGAGGAGCCAATAAACTGACATCAAAAGTAGCTGATATGTTAAATGCAACAGAAGTTATTACAACTGCAACTGATGTCAATAAAAAATTAGGTGTTGATGTAATAGCTAAAGATTTGTATTTGACAGTTAAAAATCCAAAAGAAATTGTATATTTCAATAAAGCTATTTTAAACAATGAAGAAATAATGTTCAGAGTCAACAGTAAAGAAAACTATGATTTTTTATTTGATTATTTAAATGATAATACACTTGAAATTGATGTTTCAATTGAATTTACCAGTTCCATAAATACAGATGAAATACATGTCTTATATAAAAATCATAAACTAATAATGAAAATTGAAGATATTGTTGTTGGTATTGGATGCAAACGAGGTAAATCCAAAAAAGATATTTTAATAGGTCTTAATAAGGCACTTGATGACTTGAATATTTCTAAAAACAGATTATCTAAACTGGCTTCAGGTGAAATTAAGAAAAATGAAAAAGGTATCTTGGATTTAAGTAAAATGTTAAATATTCCTGTTAATTTTGTTGAAATGGATAAATTGACTTTATTTAAATCAGATGAGATACATGAATCAGAATTTGTAAAATCCAAATTTGGTGTCGGCAGTGTGTCTGAAGCTTCTGCTTTAATTACAGCAGGCTTTGATTCAAAATTAATTTATAAAAAAACAGCTTTTAATGGAGTTACAATAGCTTTAGCTATTTCTAAAAAAGATTAAAAAAAATTAGATAGATTCTAATTTGGAAAGAACTTCCCATATTAAAGTTCTTGCATGAACCGGTATGTTAGGATCATTACTAATTTCATCTAACTTAGTTAAAACAGTACTTATTTTTACAGATTGATCCTGGGATTCATCTTTTAATAAAGTGTTGGATTCCTGTGCTGCTTCTCTTATGTTACGTGGAACTGAATTGTTCTCCATAATATATTCTAATATTTCTGATACTTCATCGATTGTTTGATTAGACATAAAATTTCCCCTCCAAAATAATATATATTTAAAAAATCAGTATGTTAAACTTATATTATTATATTAATCTTTAAATATTTTTTGGTAAATTTCATTTTAGAAAAAAGTATATAAAATATGATAAACAATTATATAATTATGTCAGATATAAGTAAAACAACTATAAATATGCCCGTAGATTTGAAAAAAGAATTAAAAAAAATAGCTATTGATAAAGATACTTCTTTATCTGGTTTAATTTTAGATATTATAACTGATTATGTTGATTCTGGAAAAGAAAGTGAATCTTCACAAGAAGATTCATATTAAATCTTCAGTTGAATTTAACATATAAGTTATAAACTGTGTTTTAGCTGTTTCTTCAACGAAAGTTGCAAGTAAAGTAGCTTCTTTTAAACTGTCACCAACACATAAAACACCATGCTGTTTTAATATTAAAACATCTTCGTCACCGATAGCGTTTGAAGCATTTTTAGCTAGTTTCATACTTCCAGGAGTTTCATATTCAATGTCTTCTAAAAATGGTGTATTAATAGCTCCGAAACCTTCGTGTCTTTTAATTCTTTTTGAAGAAAATGCAAATCCTGTTGCATATGGTGAATGAGTATGGACAATTCCATTTACGTCGCTTCTTTTTTTATAAATTTCTAAATGAAGATCAACTTCAGAAGAAGGTTTGCCTTTTGTTAATAAATTACCTTCTAAATCCACTAATACAATATCTTCTTCATTTAAACCATATAATGATTTTAAAGTAGGTGTAATAGCAATCACATCACCATCTTCACCTTTAAATCTAGCACTAACATTTCCAGCTTTTCCGGCAACAAGTTTATTGTTATAAAGATAATCTGAAACATTAATAATTTCTTCAATATTTTTTTCCATTTTTTCACCTAAACTTAATATTATTTAAGTTGTTATTATTTATAAAAATTTTTAAATGAACTTTAAACATTTATATTGCCCTTTGTAAAGTACGGGAACTTCAGCAGGGGTTGGTTCAATATTATAAATTTTCTGGAATTCTGTTTGAGTCTGAAATGTTCCGGAGTTAATTAAATGAATGCCATTGAATTTTTTATGAGTATTAATATGAACATGTCCTGTATGGAAGACATCAGGAACTTCATCAATTACTAAGTAGTCTTCAAGTTCTGAAGCAAGAGGAGTTCTTTCTCCATAAATTGGAGCTAAATGTCTTTTTTTAAGTAATTCTTCCATTAATAAATCATTTTTCTCATGAGTAAACTCTTTAACCGCCATTACTAAATCATCAAAACTACGTCCGTGATAAATTAAGACATTAATACCGTCTAAAGATACAACACCAGGATTACTTATGAATTCTACATTATCAAGTTCATATAAAGCTTTTGCATACTCTTCAGGTACTGCAGGCTGAGGTTCTGCTACTCTTGATGCATCGTGGTTTCCCGGAGCAATAATTATTTTAATGTCACTTCTAATGTTTCCTAAGAATCTGGCAGCTTCATTGTATTGCTGAGTAATATCTTTAATAGCTAGTTCTTTTTCCTGATTTGGATATACACCAATACCATCTACAATATCTCCACCAATAACAAGATATTTAACACTTTCAGCTATTTTTACCTGTTCTTCATTTCCGAATTCACAGTTTATCCAATCTATAAATCTGGTAAATGCATCTTCTAAAAAGGTTAAACTTCCAATGTGAACATCAGATAAAAATACAATACTGAAATCCATTTCTTTTTTAGGTATTCTCATAACTCCAGGATTTATGATTTCATTTCCAATAGCTAAATCACCATTTTTATCAGCGAGAACACCAATAACTTCATCTTTAACTAGCTTTTCAGCTTCTTTAAAGACTTCCTCATTTTTATTTGAGAATAATATAGGAATAGTTCCAGTATCATCTTCAAATTCAATAAGTTTATGGCCATTTTTAGTGGATCTGATTTCCCTAACCATTAAAATAAGACTTAAATTGCTTTGACCTTCTTCAATATCTGCTACTTTTGTGTAATTTTTAAGTTCTGGTCTTTTAACTAAAATATTAGCTAGTTTTTCATATCTGCTTTGGAAATAAGCAATTAAGTTTTCAAGTTCTCCGCTGGTGTATGATTTTTTACTTGTATCCTGTATGATTTTAAAGTCATATTCAACATTGGTTTTGGTTAAATTCCTTTTAAATTTGATTTTTTTGTTTTCAACTGTTTCTAAAGCTTCTGCATTTTCTTTATTAACATATTTTTCTTTAACATCAGATTCTTTTTTAAAATCACTAATACTGGCTGTTTTTTTAGGTTTTTCTTTAGGTTTAGGTTCTGGAGTAGGTTTTTTAGTTTCCTTTTGTGTTAATTGAGGTCTTGTAGTTGATTTTTCAATTGTGCTATTTTCCATTATTTCATCAACAGTTTGACCGCTAACTGAAACTAAATCTTTAGATTTAAAATCACCTCCTTTTAATTTAACAATTAATGAAGATGTAAAATCTAGAGGATTTTCTGCTTCAATAACTTTTTTATAAGCCTCTGGTGATAGATTAATTCCCTTTTTTGCAAATTTTAATAAAATTTTATTAGTCATATTAATTAAAATTTTTATTTTCTATATTAATAAACTTTGAGAATTTGAACTTTGAATTTTCACGTTTATTAAAAATTTTTTTCTATTAATTAAATTTAGTAGTTACTTTTATTATACATTAGAAATATAGTTAAATCATTAATATTTCTGTTTTATACAGGGATAAAAAGTAATGTGATAAAATGGCAAAAGCACTTAGAATAATACTAGTCGTTGTACTATTTGTAGTATTTTTTGAAATAGGGCTCTTTAGTTCATATACTATAGTTGCTGCAGAAGCTCCTGACATTCAAGGATTAATAGATATGCAGATTTCAGAAATCACAGGCATTTTTAATTCTGAGAATGTTAATAATGTTTTAGTTAAAGATCCAAGTGTTGTAAACATCACTAATAAAAAGGATGTGGCTCAATCACTGGAGGATTTATCAAAGGTAGATGGAGTTAATGTAGATTCAATGAATGTCACAACTTATGATGACAAAGATAATGAAGAGTTAAATGTAACTATTGAAGCTTTAGGTTATGCATCACCATCTTCCAATTCTTCACAAATTGTAATTAGTCAGGACCCGTCATATAAGATTGTAGCTGAGGGTAATGCAACATTTAAGAGTGGAAATTTAGTTGTTGATGTTGATTCTATCACTATACAGTCTATTTTAAAATTATACTGAGCTGGTTATATGATTAATGTAATTGGAATTGGCCAAAATAGAGAGAACATGACTTTAGGAGCCATTAGAGCTATTGAAGAATCTGATGTTATTGTGGGATACAAAAAGTATGTAGCTCAAATTTCTGATTTGGTTTCTGATAAAGAAATTATAAAAAAAGGAATGGGTGATGAAATAGATAGGGCTCAACTAGCTATTGATAAAAGTTTAGCTGGTCAAACAGTTTCATTAATAAGTTCCGGAGATCCTGGTGTCTTTGGAATGGCAAATGTTTTGTACCAAATAATTAGCAAGTATGATGAGGATATTGAAGTTAAAATTTATCCTGGTGTATCTGCAGCTAATTATGCAGCAGATAAACTTGGAGCTCCTTTAAATGATTATGCAAATATTAGTTTAAGTAATATTTTAACTCCTTTATCTGAAATAGAAAAAAAATTAGAATTTGCCCTAAAAGCTAATTTAGTTATAGCAATTTACAATCCTATTAGTAAAACACGTAAAGAACCTTTTAGAAGGTTTGTAAAGACGGTTTTAAAAATTAAGGGTGAAAATGCATTAATCGGAATTGTAGATAGTACTTATGAACCTGCAAAAGAGACTATTGTCAAAATTAAGGATTTGACTGAAGATATGGTCAACATGTCTTGTACTTTAATTGTTGGAAATGATTTAACTTACATACAAGAAGATAAGTTAATTACTCCAAGAGGATATGTGATTAAGTCTAAAATACATCCTCTTTCTCATGATCATTATGAGAAGTTTTTAAATGGAGAAATTTCTCACGGACCAAATAGGGAATGTGAGTTTTATCCGTGTCATTATGACGGCCAGTACTGTGATTTTTGTTACTGTCCGTTTTACCCATGTGGAGACAGTTCAACTGGTGGACAATGGATAAAAGGTAAAAATGTTTGGAATTGTAAAGAATGCATGTGGGTTCATGAAAAGGAAGCTGTAGATTGCTTAAGAAAACCTTTAGAAGAACTTTTAGAGGAAACAGATGATTTAAAAACTAAGAAAAAAATGTTATTAAAACTTAGAAGAGCTTGTTTATTAAAAAATAATCCATATGATCTTTAGAGGTAATAAGAATGTCAATTAAAAATATTTTAATTGAAATGAAAAATATGTCGGAATTGATGGTTGATTTAGCTTATTCTGCTGTTTTATTTAATAGTAAAGATGCAGCTGAAGAAGTTTTGAAACTTGAAAATAAAGTAAATTCAATGAATTATGAAATTAAAAAAGAATCGCTAGTTGCAGCACGTTCTTATGAGGATGCTGAGAAATTAACTGCATTACTTGAAGTGGCTGAGGCTGCTGAAAGTATAGCTAATGCTGCTAAAGATTTAGCTGATTTGGTAATTACAGGATTCAAACCACATCCTGTATTTAAAATGGTCATGTCTGAATCTGATAAGATGATTGTTAGAGTTTCTGTAGAATTGGATTCAGATTTAGCTAATAAAACTTTAGGGGAATTGCTTTTAGTAAATCGTACCGGAATGAGAGTTATAGCTATTAGACGTGGAGATTCCTGGATATATGGTCCGGATAAAAATACATTGATACTTCCAGATGATACTTTACTTTTAAAAGGTACTGAAGCCGGTGCAGATCTTTTAGAAAAACTTGCATCTGGAGCATGTTCTCTAGAAGATATTTCTGATGAATTAGAAGAAGACGAAGATTAATTATTTTTATTTGAATAAACAAGTGGTTAAAAATGAGGAGGGGTAGTGATATTTATGAAACAGAAGATGATTCGACATCCTTATTCTACCTTTTCATCATTTTTAAAAGAACATGATAATATTTTAAAAGAAAGTCTTATAGCTTTATTAATTTGTGCCTGTGGTGATTTAATTGCAGGTGTAATTCTTGGAAAAATGAATATTTTTCTTGAAACTTTTCCGGGATTATTAGTTCTTATTCCTGGAGCTATAGGAATGAGAGGAAATATTTTTGGTTCTTTTGCCTCTAGATTATCTACTGCATTACATATTGGTATAATAGATCCTAAATTTAACCATTCTGAAGAGTTAATTAATAATATTTTCTCTTCATTTGTGTTAACTTTATTTTTATCTTTATTTTTAGCTATTATTGCTAAAGTTATCTGTGTAATATTTGGATTTCCATCAATGGATATTGTAGATTTTATTCTAATTAGTCTAATAGCTGGAATAATTTCCATAGCTATAATGCTTCCAGTTACTATGTTCATTTCATTTAGAAGTTTTGAACGTGGCTGGGATCCAGATAATGTTACAACTCCATTAGTTGCTGCTGTTGGTGATTTATTTACATTACCTGCTATTGTAGTAGCTATTTTTATAATTTCTGCTCTAAAATCAGTTGTATATTTAGAGTTAATAGTCTTTATGATAATAATTCCACTTGTATTATTTAGTTTTGTGTACTGTTATAATTATTCAGAGGAAAATAGAATAATTATAAGGCAATCTACACCAGTTTTACTAATCTGTTCTGTTTTAGGAGTATCTGCAGGAGGAATTCTTAACAGTTCACTTGAAACTTTACTTACAAATCCAAGCTTACTTACATTAGTGCCTTTATTTTCAGGAGAAAGTGGTGGTTTAGTAAGTATTTTATCAGCAAGACTATCTTCCGGTATACATTCTGGTCTTATAGAACCTCTTAAAAGACCTGAAGGTGAATCCATACATAATTTTGCAATTATAATATTATTGATGCTTGTAATGTATCCATTTATAGGAATTCTTGCAGAATCTTCATCAGTTTTATTAAAAGTAGTTGGTATAGGCTTTGATAAAATAATATTAATCAGTTCAATTGCAGGTTTTATTTTAATTCCAATTATGTTAATTTTAGTTTATTATATTTCTATTCTTTCATATAATAGAGGATATGACCCAGATAATATATTAATTCCAATTTCAACAAGTGTTACAGATTCAATATCTAGTTTAATACTTATTTCAGTGTCATTAGTTATTACTGGGGCCATTTTTATCTAATACCATCCCTTTAAGATAAATTCACAATTATTTGTTCTAAAATAATCATAATCCAGTTTTGATTTATCAAAATCTTTTGGAACACAAACTAAAAGAGCTTTAACATCTTTTTTATTGAAATGGATAAACATTATTGAACTAAAATCTGTTATTGGAAATTCTAAGTTTATTCTATTGTTTAAATATATTTTATTACTTGTAACACTTTCTAAAGCAGGTAATTTTATTTTTGTATTGTCCATACTCCATCTTAAGTTATCTGTTGAATCTTTGTCAATTAACAGATAATAATCATTGCTTCTTAAATAACTTCTATATATCTTGAAATAATTGCAGCTATAGTCATCTTTGTGATTATGATTACATTTTCCTTTTGTTTGAAAGTCTTTTACAACATATTTTTTATAAAAATCACATTTAATCATTCTATTTACACTGTAAACATTTTTCCCATCATCCTGCGAACCAATTTTTACACTTGAAATGCTGCTCTCTTTAGGTATGATTTCCATTGAAGTTTTAATTTTTGAATCAAAAATATTCTTATCAACCAATTTCTTATAATTTTTACCTAAAATTAAAAATTTATCATAAGAAATACTGTTTGGAATAATAGCTTCATTTTCATTTGAAATAGCTAATCCTGGCGTACCTAGTAAATATTTTTCCCAGTTTGGAGTTCCAAGATTATTAATTAAATTATCAGCACTTTGAGAAAGCAGTAATTCAATATTTTCATTTTCTGCTGATGTAGCTAGTTTATCTAATGTAATTTCACTGAATTTAGCTGTTATACCAATTATTAATAAAATAACAACTAACACAACTAATATTTCAGTTGAAATACTTCCCTTTTCATTCATTATACCAATACTCCATACTTGGTTCTATGAGCAACATCTAAAAATAGCTCAGTTGGATTTTCAGGATTTATTTTATGTCCCGGATATCTGTCATGAAATACAACATGATCTGAACCTGAAACAGAATATTCAACACCTACACAGTGTGGAACAATAAAAACTTCAAATCCGTAGTGCGGGCAGATTCCTTTTCCTTCAAGTCTACATAAATAACAGCTGCCGTCAGCACTTTCGTGGAAATAACCATTTTTTAAGCAGTTTTGCAGAGTATTTCCGTCACCGTGATGAATATATGGATCATATGGGCATTTCTTTATTGTTAAGGGACTGGTTGCACCTAAATAGCCTTCAGGTTTGTCAATGCCATGTGCAGTTAGATAGGCAGTTAAAGTAGCTCCATAATGAATTTTTTTATCATCATGCCAAATTCCACTATAGGGAGTTAAAATAGCATAGGGCAGGGGGTCTTTTAAGCCTTCAACAGATGTTATACTTTTTAAATTACCTGAAAATTTGTCTTTATTTTTTGAAAGCGTTAAATGTGTTGTAACTTCTAAATTAATAGGATCATCTGTGTTTTTGATAGATATGACATCAGAAGATATTGAAACACCATATTTTTTTTCATATTCCTTGTTTTTATCATCTAATTTTTTATTTAAAACTTTTTTAATTTCTCTTTCAGAATTGAAAATATGTTTTCCGTGATAAACTTCTTCTGTAACTTCAGCTATTGAATCACGAGATAAAACCTCTAAATTTCTATTATAATCATTAACAATATATTTGAGATTATCATTAGCTATTGAATCAGTATTTTCATTTTCTAAAGTATATATACTTGTTAAAACAAAAATTAGAATTAATATTAGAGAAGCAATTAAAATCACAGTTGTTCCAGTTATTATATTTCCTTTAGAGTCTATTTTTAAATATTTCATCACTTGAAATTTAACTTCCAATTTATAAATTACTTTTTCAAGTGCACCAATGTGAAAAAGTGAAAATGTGTTTTTTAATGGGAATTATAAAACATATCTAACAGATTTTATTTTGAAAAATAACTTAATTTCACAAACAATTAGATATAATAATTTTTCTTGTTTTACAAAACTGAAAATCGTAAAACAACTCCTCATACAATAATTAATTATATGGATTATGCAAGAAATGCTTTTATTTTGTATCAAATTAAACGTGAAAATATTAAACAAAAAAAGAAGCTATTAATATCTGATAAATATTATCTTGTTGATCCTGGATTTTATTTTATTTTTAATGGGTTCACTCAAAGGAATTGGGGTCAGTTATTAGAAAATATCGTGTTTTTAGAATTAATAAGACAAGGATATTCAATAACAATAGGAAAAATCCAAGATTTGGAAGTAGATTTTGTTTGCAGGAGGGCTAATCAGATAAAATACATTCAGGTATCTCAATCTATTTTAGATGAAAATACTAGAAAAAGAGAGTTTAAACCATTAGAGAAAATATCTGACAGCTATCCGAAGTATGTTATATCAATGGATTCATTTGACTTTTCAGCTAATGGGATAATTCATCTTAATATAATTGATTTTTTAAAATCAGAAAATTTTTAATTAGTATTACATTATCTCTAAATTTTCAGTTTTAAGTATTAAAAAAAATACTTTTTTATATTATTGTGTAGATACTATACTGTAATAAAAAAATTTTTTAAATTAATGGAGGATTTGTATGTCAGATACTGTTAGAACATGGCGTCATATACAACAAAGATATAATCTTATAGGTTCCAAATGTAACACTTGTGGAGAATTATTCTTCCCATCTCGTGTAGTTTGTCCTAATTGTAGGAGGAAAGGAGATCTTGAACCTTTCCAATTCAGTGGTAAAGGAAAAATATTTACTTACTCTGTAATTAGGTCAGCTCCAGACGACTTTAAAAAAGTAGCACCTTATGCTGTTGCTGTAATTGAGTTAGAAGAAGGAGCTAAATTAACTGCACAACTTGTTGACTGTGATGTTGACAATCTTGAAATTGGAGACCCTGTTGAAATGGTCTTCAGAAAAATTAGAGAAGATGGTGAGGACGGAGTAATCTCCTATGGTTTCAAATTTAGAGTTACAAAATAAAATTGCAATTCTATTAGTAAGCCATGGAAGTAGTCTCCCTTTTGCAGAAACTACATTTAATGAGATTAAAGATAAATTTAACAAGGCTACTGGATTTGCTACGGAAGTAGGTTATATGAAAGTAGCCCAACCTTCCATTTCTGGAGCTGTTGAAAATTTAAAAAAAGAAGTTCCAGAACTTGAAAAAATAATAGCTATTCCTGTATTTTTAGCTCCTGGAATTCATACCAATATTGATATTCCAACTCTTTTAGGATTAAGTCCACTGGAAACTGATCCTAGATGCCCTGATGGTAATTATCCTGATGACCATTATTTATCTATTGCTGACGATGTTGATTTTAATGGAGATATTGAGTTATTACCAGCTATTGGCCCAGATGATGATCTTTTAGAAGTTATCAATAAAAGAATTAATGAAGCATTAGCTGACTCTGAGTTAAATGGTGATGCTAAAACAGGAATTTTATTAGTTTCTCATGGAAGCAGATTAAAATATAATAAAGAGTTTATAAGTGAAGTCTATAGGAAATTTAGCGAAACTACTGAATATCCATCTAATTTTGGATTTATGGAACTTGTAGAACCTAACATTCCGACTTCTATTAACAAGCTTATTAATGAGAATGAAATTGACAGATTAGTTGTTGTACCGGTGTTTATAGCTCCTGGAGTTCATACAACTTCTGATATTCCAACTATTTTGGGTTTAAAAGAGGCTGATTCCCATTCACATTCACATAGTCATGAACATGGTCATGAGCATCATCATCACCATCATCATGATTTGGAAGCAATTGATTTTGAAGGGGAAATTTTATATCCGGAACCTATTGGTTCAGATAATATTTTAATTGATATTTTAGTAAAAAATATGGAAAAAGCTTTATAGATTTTTCATATTTTTTAATTTAATTTTTTATGTGATTATAATGACTAGTGATTTATCTAAAACTGGAATTTTACTTTTAAGTCATGGTAGTAGGTTAGACCAAGGTGAAAAAGTAATTGAAGCATATACACAAATGTATAAAGAAGAATTCCCTGAAGCTATTGTTGAATATGGATTTATGGAAATGAGGGAACCTAATATTCCTCAAAGTATTAATAAATTAACTAATGGAAACGATTTGGAAAAAATCATTGTTGTCCCTGTATTTGTAGCTCATGGACTTCATACAAGAAGAGATATTCCAAAATTATTAGGAATTGAAAATGATTTTGATGAATCTGAAATATCCGGGGAACATCATGACCATGATCATGGACATCATCATCACCACCACCATCATGACCATGACCATGATCACGATCACGAAGAAGCATTTGATTTTGATGGTGAAATCGTTTTAGCTGACCCTTTAGGTATTGATACTCGATTATATGAAATTATAAAAGACAGAGTATCTCAAAATTTATAATTCCTTAATCATCACCACTTTGGTGGTGGTGAACTACTTTTCATATTAAACATTTATATATTATAAAATGTATAATTTATATTACATTATTGAAAAAATAATGATATTTTTTGTGATATTATGAAGTTTAATAAAATATTTTTATTTACTTTAATATTATTAGCAGCTTTATCTTTTTCAGCTGTAAGTGCTGAATCTGTTGATGGTGATGATACTGTTGCTATAAATGATGCTAATAATGTTATTGTATCAGAACAAAGTTTTACAGATGTAATTAGCGCATCTGAACCTACTGTTTCAGATGATGTTAATCAAAATTCAAGTACTGGTGGGGATGTACCTGCTCCTTCTACTAATACTTCCACTGGCGATAATGGAACTGCTGGTGGCAATGGAACTAATTCCTCAACTCCTGAAAAAAATAGTACTATAATTTCTGAGGATATTTCATTATTCTATAAAAATGGTACTAAATTTTCTGCTATTTTCTTAGATGAAAACGGAAAAGCATTAGCTAATCAAAACATTACCTTTGTTATTAATGGTGTAGCTTATAATAAAACCACTGATAAAAACGGTGCTGCTGATATTGGTATTAATCTTGCACCAGGTAGCTATGTTATAGAATCTAAAAATTTAGCTACTAATGAATCAGTTAAAAATAATGTAACTGTTATTTCAACAATTAATACAGCTAATGTTGTTAAATTATATAGAAATGGCACTCATTATTATGCTACTTTTGTAGATGGTCAAGGCAATGTTTTAGCTAATAAAACTGTTAAATTTAATATTAATGGTGTTTTCTATACTAAACCTACTGATGCAAATGGTACTGCTAGATTAAACATTTGGTTATATCCTGGTAAATACATATTAACTGCTTATAATCCAATTAATAATGAAGCAAAAGCATGTAATGTTACTGTTTTATCTACTATTAATGGAACTGACGTTACAAAATACTACAGAAATGATACTCATTATTCTGCAGTTATTGTAGATAGTAACGGTACTCCTGTAGCTAATAAAACTGTTAGATTAAACATTAATGGTGTTTTCTATAACAAAACCACTGATGAAAACGGTACTGTTAGACTAAATATTTGGTTACTTCCAGGTAATTATACTATAACTGTTTACAATCCAAGTAATGGGGAAGAAAACTCAAACAAAGTAATTGTTTTACCTAAACTTATTGCAAAAGACATGACTATGGATTATCAGGCTGGTAAAAATTACACAGTTAAAGTAGTAGATGGACAAGGAAAAGCTTTAGCTAACCAAACTGTTAAAATAAATATTAATGGTGTAATATATACTAAAACCACTGATGCAAATGGTATTGCTTATTTAGGTATTAGATTAAACCCAGGTAATTATGTATGTACTTCTTACTGGAATGATTCATTTGTTTCAACTAAAATTGTTGTAAATAAATTAACAGCTTCAATATCTATTTTAACTCCTACAGTTAAAAAAGGAGATTACTACAAAGTTAAAATTACAGATAAAAAATCTAACAATCCTATTGTAAATCACTTAGTTATATTTGTCTACAATGGAACTGCATATGGTGCATATTCTGATAATGAAGGTATTGCTAAAATTAAAATAGGATTACCTGCTGGATCTTATCAATTAATCACTGCTATCCAAAACAGTAATTGGTATCAAAATATTCAGGTACATAGTACTCTTAAGGTTACAGCTTAATTAAGTGGGATTTTTCCCACAATTTTTACTTTTTTTAACTATATATTAAAAATTTTTAATATATTCGATAATAAAATTTCTTTTAGTATATTTTTTCTTAATTTCATTAAAAGTTATTCTAAAGCCTCTTATTAACTATACTTTAATTTTCATAAAATTAATTAGAAAAAAATATATTCTACTTTTATATACATGATTATTATATGGTAGTTAGATTGTAAGTTTACCTAATGTCTATTTAGCATATATTTAAGTTAAAATAATTATAAGTGTTTACATGAATTTTAAGTATGTCATTGTATTATTTATTTTAGTTTTAGTTAGTTCTGTATCTTTTGTATCAGCTACAGATTCATCATTTTCTGAAATAGATAATGCTAATTTTAAAAGTAATCAGAGTTTATATGAAGATTTAGAAGTACAGGACACTAATAAAATAGAAAATAATTTTGATTTAAAAAAGGTTAATTCTGATTTTATTGAAGATACTAGCAATATAACTGAAGAGTATAATATCAATATTAAAAATATTACTATTGGAAATGGAACTAATAATACAAATATTTTTAAAACAGTAATTAAAGGAGATGATATATCTATAACAAATTCAAATAATCTTCCAATTACTATTAAAACATACACTACAACTATTTATCAAACAGAACAGCTTAATTTGTATCTTTTAACATCAAGTGGAAGAGTGATATTAAATAATCAACCAATAACTATCACTTTAAATGGTGTTTCATATACTAAATATTTTGATGAAAACGGAATTGCTTCTATAAATATAAATTTATTGGCACGTTCAACACCGTATTCAGTTAACTGCTATTTTTCAGGCTATGGTAATTTTTTATCATCTTCATTATCCTTTAATATGAAAGTTATACAAAAAAGTGTTAATTTATATTATTTAACAAATGTGGTTAATAAAGGTGTTAGTGACGAAGGATTTAGGGTAAAACTAATTGATCAATTTAAAGTCCCAGTCGGAAATAAAGTAGTTAAAATTAAAATAAATGGTGTTACTTATTCAAAAAATTCTAATAGCCAGGGCATTGCAAATTTAAATATTAATCTTAATCCTGGAATATATAGTGTTGATTATTGGTATGATAATGAAGAAAAAGGATATAGTTCTTTAGCTAAGCAAACAGTGAGTTTAACGGTAAAAAATGATGGTAATAATTTAATTAAAACAACAATTTCACGTTTAAATTATACAATTCAAGAATCTGGTGAAATTTCAATTAAACTATCTGATGTAAATGGAAATCCAATTTCAAACAAAAATATAAAATTATTTTTGGATAATTATAATTTAATATCTAGTACTACAAATAATGAAGGTATAGCTTATTTTAACCTATTTGGTACTAGTTTTCTTAATACTGTAATTACTTTTGTTTTTGAGGGAGATTCTGTTTATAGAGCTACAGGAGTTGCTGATACATACATAGGTATTGAAAAAAGTACATCTAATAAATATTCTTCTTCAGATTCAAATGGTGGATCAAACATACCATTATATTATTATAAAACATATTATAATGTATATGATAATTATACTAGTGCATATATTCAAAAATTAGCTAGTACATTAACTGCATCATGTAATGATGATTTAGAAAAAACAATGGCAATTCATCATTATGTGTATATGATAAATTATGAAAATTATGGTAATCATAAATATGGGGGAAAAGAAAGTTTGCTTAGATATGCTGGAAATTGTCTTGATAAAACTTCTGCTTTTGTAACATTATTAAGGGCAGTTAATATTCCTGTTCGTTATGTTTTAGGTGATAATTTTCCTTCATCTACTGAGGGTCATGCATGGGCACAAGTTTGTTTTGATAATACATGGATTGTTTCAGAAGTAACTAATACTCTTTTATTTGGGGATTGGGAACATGGTGCATCATATTCAAATAAACAATATGGTGTAATTGTTTCTTAAATTATACTTTTTTAATTTTCTTTTTTTGAGTCTGTAAAATTTTTACATAATTTTTCCTAAAATTTAGATAGTAAAATATATATGCCATCATTGTAAAATATATTTAACATAGTACTAAGTTATAATGTACTATTTGAAAAAGCAAGGATGATGCTATGAAATTTAAAAAAACATTTTTAATTTTATTATTCGCATTAACTATCTTTTCAATTTCTGCTGTAAGTGCTGAAGATGTTGATTCCAATAATACTTATGAAGTATCTTTAGATTCAGCCGAAATTTTAATGTCTGGAGAAATAACTGAAATGCCAGTTAAAGACACTCCAGTAGAACAAACAGGTATTATTTCAGAGAATATGACTAAACATTATGGAGATGATGCTCCGTTTTGTGCTAATTTCACTGATAAAAACGGCACTCCATTAGCTAATGAAACTGTAACTTTCACAATTAATAATGTAAGTTATAATAAAACTACAGATTCTGATGGTGTTGCTAAATTAAATATTACTTTAGAGTCTGGAAAATATATTATAGCTACTTACAATCCGTCTACTAATAAAACAGCAATCAACACTATAAATATTTTATCAGGTATTGAAGGTAAGGATATTACTAAATTCTGTAGAAATGGAACTCACTACATTGCTAAATTATACGATAAAACAGGTAAAGCATTAGTTAATCAAACAGTTCGTTTTAATATTCATGGAGTATTTTACAACAGAACTACTGATGAAAATGGAAGAGTTATATTAAATATTAGTCTGGATCCAGGCAAATATGTTATAACTGTTTATAATTTAGTCACTGGTGAACAGGCAGCAAATAATGTTACTGTATTATCAAGAATGACAATGGTTGATTTAGTTCAAAAATCTAAAGACATGATAATATATGTAAGGGATCATCACAGTGTCGGATGTTTGGTTACTGTTCTTGATGATTTGGGAAAACCTTTAGCTAATCAGAATGTAACATTAAATGTTAACGGAATAATTCAAAATAAAACCACAGGCGGAAACGGAACAGTTGAAGTATGGTTTGCTTTAAAAGAGTATAAAGAATATAATATTTGTACTGCAACTTCTGGAAACTTTTTTGTTTCACAAAAGCTTTTAACAAATAGGGCTTTTATTACAGGAGATGATTCAAAATATCAGCCATCTGCTGTGAATGCGGGTAAAATATAATTTTTTGAAAGTTATTTAACTTTCATTTCTTTTTTTCTAAAAACTTATTTAATCTATAAAACTTATATTATTATTCATGACTTTAAAGGTCTCAGATATTGGTGAAAAGGAATTAATTAAGTATATTCTAGCTAATTGTAAAACTATAACTCCAGATGACACTGCAGTTACTCCAATAGCTAATACTAATTTAATTTCTACTTGTGATATGCTTATTCAATCAAAGCATTTCCCTGAAAACATGTCTTATTTTCAAATGGGTTTTAAAAGCGTAACTGTTAATGTCAGTGATTTGGCAGCTATGGGAGCTACTCCTTTAGGCTTTTTATTGTCAATAGCTCTTCCAAAAGACTTTGAAGTTGATAATTTTAAACAAATCATTAAAGGAGTTCTGAAAGCCTGCGAATATTATGATATTTCTTTAATTGGGGGAGATACTAATGAAGCCAGTGAAATTATAATATCCGGAACTGCACTTGGTCTTTGTGATAGTCCATTAATGAAAAACACTTCTAAAAAAGGGGATCTGGTAGTTTTAACAGGTAAGATTGGACTTGCTGCTTTAGGTTTTAATTTGGAAGATAAGAACATATACACTAAAAAGGCTTTGGAACCAATAGCTAAGATTAAAGAAGGAATTAATATTAAAAATGCAGGTGGAACTTCAGCTACTGATATTACTGACGGGTTAGCTAGTGAACTTTATGAAATGAAAAGGGAAGATATTGGATTTATGATTTATGAAGACAAATTAAATGTTTCCAGTGAATTTAAGTCACTGGCTGCTGAGCTAAATCTTGATTATCTTGATTTGCTTTTCCATGTTGGCGAAGATTTTGAACTTGTTTTTACAATAGATAGAAAGAATTTAGACAAGTTAGATTTTAATTATCAGGTTATTGGTGAAATTACTGATTCCAAAAAGGTTGAAATTACATTAAGTGATTCTACAGTTAAAGAAATTACATCCAGAGGATATGATCATTATGTTAGTTAGCAGCAATCTTTTTAAGAAAAGTTCAAAGTCACGAAAAGTAAGATGTGAGATTTGCGCCAATTATTGTAAAATAGCTGACGGATCTTATGGGATTTGTAAACAGCATAAAAACATTAATGGAGAGTTATTTGATGAAAGTTTTGGAGTAGTCTCTTCTTTAAATGCTGATCCTATTGAAAAAAAGCCGCTATATCATTTTTTACCTGGAACTTTAACATACTCTGTAGGTGGTTTTGGGTGTAATATGGGCTGTTTGCACTGTCAGAACTACATGATTTCACAGGAATTTGATAAAATTTCTGATAAGTTTAATATACTTCCAGAAACAATTGTGGAAAATGCAATTAATCAAGGTTGCAAGTCAATTGCATGGACCTATAATGAACCTACTATACATTTACCATTCAACAAAAAAACTTCACTGCTGGCTAAAAGGAAAAATCTTAAAATTGTCTATGTAAGTAACGGGTATATGTCTGACCAGTCTTTAAGCGAAATTTTAAATTTTGTTGATGCGTTCAATATAGACTTGAAATCCATGTCTCAAAATTTTTATAAAAAAATATGCAAGGCAGATTTAAACATTGTTTTAGATAATTTAAAAAGAATTTATGATGCAGATAAACACCTGGAAATTACAAATCTGCTTATAAATGGATATAATGATTTAACAGAAGAAATTACAAAATTAGCTAATTTCATTGCTGATAATCTAGGTTGTGATATTCCGCTGCATTTTTCAAGAGCATTTCCATACTATAAATTAAATGATATTTCACCGACAGCTGAAGATAAATTATTTGAAGCTAAAAGAATAGCTGATGACTGCGGGCTTGAATATGTTTATATTGGAAATTTAGACTGTGATGCAAATACTTACTGTCCTGATTGTGGTGAAATCCTTTTAAAAAGAAATAATTATTCTACAGAAGTTTTAAATAATGATAAAAAATGCATAAAATGTGGAAAAGAATTAAATATCAGGTTTTAATTCTTTTTTCTATAATTTGTTTAATGAATATAAGAATAGCTAACATATTTCCATAATAAAAGAATATGTACATTCTCTCCATTGGCGGAATTGATGGAGTAAAACCAAACATTATTGTAGAGGCAAATCCAACAAACATTATACTGTATACTGGCCATAAAACACTTTTTTGATTTTTATAGATTATATATAATCCATATAGGAATGTCATAATAAAAATTCCATAAATTGTTAAGCTTAAAATCATTCTTTTTAAACTTATTGGAACATAACCGTAGCGAGCAATATTGGCATTCATTATTTGAAGAAGCATTAAGTTATCAGTTAGTGTAAGAATCCAAAATCCACTAGCTATTATAAATGGAATTAAAGATATCATTGCTTTTTTCTTATTTTTAGTAAGTAAATAAACACTTACTGCAATAATTCCCAGTAATATTAATGTTGTAAGATCACACCATGTAACACATCTGTTTATAATAGAGGATAGACCAATATTTAGTTTATTTAGTAAATTTAGCTGTAAATAATCATGAAACCATTTTAATTCTGAAATAAATCGTTTAGGAACTCCTGGACAGATAATAGTATTAATAATTCCTATAACTGCTGATAATCCTATTAAATAACATTTTTTATTGATTTCTGTTTTATAGTTAAACAGATAATACAGTACAAACAATCCGAGTAAAATAACAGCTAGCTGTTCGTTATTTACTGCAAACAGCAGACAAAGTACTGAAATTATATAAGCTAATATTCTTTTTATTTTGCCGGTATCATTTGCAGTATAATTTTTTAAAATATATATAGCCAGTAATCCGCTGAACAATGGCCAGGCATAATTAATACTAGTTGTAATAAATCCGGCTGAGCTTAAAGCATAATAACTTGAAAATATAAAGGATAAACACAATACGCAAGATAATGTAGCATAAAAACTCTTATTTTTACCGTCAATGAGTTTAAAAGTTAATATGCCAATAAACGTGAAAATTAAACTGTCTAAATACCACCAAAGTATAAGGGGCAATTGTAAAATATGACATAAAACATATTCAATCAGTGTTCTGGAGCTCCAAATATCATATCTTTCTGTAACAAAGCTTATAATATCTGATTCCTGAGGAATGGTATAAAAAAATAAGTCATCTGCTGATAATCCAATCGAATAGTGCCAATTCAATAAAATTAGAAATAAAAATAGAAAAGGTAATAAGAATAAATAATTCTTATACTTTTTAATATTCATAATTACTCTCCAAAACTAACTCTTTCAAATTTATCTAAGGTTTTTAAGGATTTGGTAGCATCCAAACCTATTTTTGTTGTTGTACCGTCACTTTGGGCTACTGGATCAAGAGATGAACCACGTACATTAGGAACAATCATTAAATCTCTGTCTCCTTTTACACGGGTAGCTATTGCATATTCAATATCCTGAGGATCAAACACGTCTACATCAGTGTCTACAACAACTGCATGTTTAAGTGAAGGATGTGCAGACAATGCAGCCATAATTGCATTTTTTCCGTCTCCTTCTGTTTGTTTGTTAATGGAAATAGCTGCATGTAACCAGCAACAACCTCCTTCTGTTAAAACAACATTTTCAACAGTTGGAACTGCATTTTTAACAGATTTGAAAATTCTAGGTTCCTGAGGAAGGCCCTGCAATAATTTATGTTCAAATCCAGCAGGTAGAATTCCATGATAATAAGGATTGTCCTTTTTAATATGCATTTTGCTTAAGCTGATAACTGGCTGATCACGAATAATATCATAAGTATCAGTTAAATCTACAAATGGACCTTCTGATGTAGTTTCACTTACAGATATTTTACCTTCTAAAATAATGTCTGCCTGAGGAACTTCCAAGTCTCCGCATTTAATTAGGGTCAGTTCTCCATTTTTAAATGCATTAGCTACATCCATTTCATTGTAATCAATTGGAATTGAAGTTGTACTTGCAAGTAAAATTGCAGGATCCATTCCAATAGCAATTGCAATTTCCAGATCTTTGCCTAATTTTTGGGCTTTTTGGAAATAAGTGTAGAGATTTCTTGGAACAATCCTAATAGCTAATCTTTTATCATCTAAAACAAGCATTCTGTGAATTGATGCATTTTGAATGCCAGTTTCAGGGTCACGTGCAAATACTACGCCTGCAGTAATGTACTTTCCGCCGTCTCTTTTATAATGAGTTAAAATAGGTATTTTATCTAAATTAGCTTCTGTAGTGTTATAATCTGAAAAGTCAGTAAATTTATCTACTTTAATTGGATTATCACTAGCTTCTATGATTTTTTGAGTAATTTCACTTACTTCACAATTAATAGATTTAGCTATTTTTTCTCTTGTATTGCAGATTCCGGAAATAATTGGCAAATCATATCCTTTTACATTTTTTATAATAACAGTGTCTTTAGGATATTTCCTTAACTCTTTGGCTACTTCAAATTCACTTGAAAGCTCTGCTGTTATTTCAATAATGTTTTCATCTTTAATATCCATAATTATCCCTTATAAGTTGATTTTTTTATTTTTTAATTTTTCTAAAAGCTCTAAAAGAACAGGATTGTTAATAGAAAGTATTTCACCACTTAAAACAGCTGCATTCCGACCATTGTTAACACCAACAGTAGCTACAGGCACTCCAGGAGGCATATTTACAGTTGAAAGTAGGTAATTGTTTCCAAGTTCGTTTTCACATGGAACTCCAATAACCGGCTTTTCAGTAAGACCTACAAGACCTCCACTTACTTGAGAAGAATTGGAATTGATTCCAATAAATATTTTAGCATTTTTCATAGTGTTTACATATGCTCTGAATTTTTTGCCTGATCTGATTGGACAAATTACTTGCATATCATAAGGTATTTTAAGTCTGTCTAGTGTAACACTTACTTTTTTTCCAGTAATCAAATCAGTATGTCTTCCAACAATAATAACTACATCTGCATCTTTATTAATGCAGCTGCCTTTAAATTCTTCTGTAGATTCATTTAATTCAAGGTTTTTAATCCTTAAAAAGTCATTAGTAATATGTGGATTGTCTATTTTTTGAACAATTTCTTCATTGCTTCTAATAACTTTTTGCTTGTATTCCTCTTTTAGTTCTATTACTTTTCTGCGTATGTCCTCATCATAAAGTCCTAAGATTTGTGCAGCTAAAATAGCTCCGTTATCTCCCCTGTCAATTCCAACAGTAGCTACTGGAGAAGGATAAGGCATTTGGACTGAAGAATATAGTGCATCCAGTCCGCTAACTTTAACATCTACAGGAACTCCAATAACCGGTTTGTGAGTATATGCAGCTATTGCACCCGGAAGGTGAGCAGCTAATCCTGCAATTCCAATAAATACTTTTATACCTGCATTGGTTCCCTGTACAACAAGTTCTCTTACAAGATCAGGTGTTCTATGTGCTGAAGCTATTTTCAAACTATATGGTATTTCAAGTTTTTCCAAAATCTTCATACTTTTTTCAGCGATAGCAATATCTGACCCACTTCCCAGAATTATCATTACTTTTGGTGTCATTTTAAAATACCTTCTAAAAAAATATTAATAATTGATATTTGTTTAATTTTATATTAAAAGTTATTTAATTTCAACTTCATAAGCAGTGTATTTATCTAAGTCTATTGGAAGCTTTTTAAGATTATATGTATCATGATTTAGAGTTATTTCATTATCATAATGTTTATAATTTATGAAAAAGACTTTACTTCCATGAGATATTTCATTTTGAATACCTGGGTCAGCTAAAACATCACTAATCTGATTAGCAGTAGTATTAAAATCTTTATCCTCTGTTACTGTCAGCATAAAATTATGGTCATCTGTCAGATAATAGGAATTCATCTCAAAGTACGGAACAAAAGCATCATAAATAATAAGATTTCCACTACCAAAGGTTTCTTCTAGTGACTGTATTTTATTGCTGTCATTAATTTGGTCGTTAATTTGAGTTTGTGTAAAATTAACACAGCCAACTGAAGCTACAAGTAAGATAATCACGAAAATTGGAATAAATATCTTTTTATTGCTGAAGTTTTTGCCAAGTAAAATACTTACTCCCAACCATAAACATCCTAAAACAGGTATTAAATAACGTGGATGAAAAACAGGTTTGATAATTAAAGATAAGATTATTCCGATAATCGGAACACAAACAGCAATTAAAATCCCGTAGGTGTCTTTTTTATCACTTTTAATTAGTAGAACAATAACTCCAATTAGAAGTAATAATCCTAAAACAGAAAATGCAGCTATCTGATTTGCATTAATAACCTGATTATCCGGTGATAAAACAAACCAGAAATATCCTAAAATCTTATTTAGTGTAATTGGAGCTATCCAGTAACTGCTGCTTACACTTGCAGCCTGTTGTTTTAGAATAATCAGCCATGGTGTAAAACTTAAAATAGCTATAATTGCTGATGTGAAGTATTTTTTAAGCTCATTTTTATTATTTCTAATTAAATCAGCAAGTAAAAATAAATAAATGACAAATGAAGCTACTGCTGAGAAATAATGTGTGTAAGCAGAAGCTATTGTTAGTAAAGTTAAAATTCCCCAGCTTTTCCATGTTGAGTTTTTATTTAAAATATCATAAGCATAAATAAAACTTGCTGTTACAAAGAACAGTCCCCAGCTGTACATTCTTAATTCAACAGCAAAATTCATTAGCTGAGGCATGCTAACTATACAAAAAGCAAATAAACCTGCAGTTAAGTATCCCCAGTTTTTCCTAACTTTCGTTGCTGCTAGTACAAGTATTAAATAAAATGGAAGCAGTGAGGTGAATTTACCTACTATAATCGGATTTATTCCTAAAAAGACTCCGATTTTGTAAAATACTTTAAAAATCAGATAATAAAGTGGAGGGTGGACATCAAGAAAAGCAAAATTAATAAAATCATTAAATGGAGATTTAACCATTCCCAAAGAGTATATTTCATCATACCACATTCCTAATTTTGTAAATCCAATATAGGAAACATAAAGCAATGTAATTATGCTTATTATAAAAAGTATTTTTCCTAATTTGTCTTCTTTATTTAAATTTTTCATAATAATTTCCAACTTAAAGTTTTTTCCCATAAAACATAACTCTACGTGCTGTGAAATTCCAGAACATTACTATAATGGATGCTATAATTTTAGACCAGATGTAGTTTATATTTCCATAGTCTACAAATGCGTATAATAATATTTCAGTAAAAATAAGCCCGATAAAGCTGATTAAAATAAATAAATTGAAATCCAGAACCTTATTATTTCTGTCTGTCTGATTAAATACCCATGAAGTAGACATGTAATAATTAGCCAGCACTGATATAAAAAAAGCAATAGCTGCTGAAATTAAATAATTTTGTCCTAAAAAGTTAATTAATGATAAATAAATAATGAAATCTATTAAAAAAGATGCAGTTCCTACAAATAGGTATCTAAACATTTGTAAGAAAATGTTGTCAGTACTTTTTCTAAATAACTTATTAATTAATTTATCCATAGTTATAATCTTAATTTTAATTATTTAATAAGTTTTAGTTTTAATTTTGTTTACAGTGTCTGTGTTGTTGTAGCTGCTTGTTGTGATGTAGTCACCAGGATTTAACAAATAAAAATTATAATCATAAATAATTAATACTATTAGTCATAAAATCTTTATTATAATGAAAACTGCAGTTTTAATCCCCTGTTATAATGAGGAACTTACAATAAAAAAAGTTATCCTGGATTTTAAAAAAGCCTTACCTAAGGCAGATATTTATGTCTATGATAATAATTCAACAGATAATTCTTATGAAATAGCTAAAGACACAGGAGCTATTGTAAAAAGAGAATATAGACAAGGTAAGGGAAATGTTGTAAGATCCATGTTTAGAGATATTGATGCGGACTGTTATATTTTAGTTGATGGTGATGATACCTATCCTGCTGAGGCATCAAAAGAAATAGAAGAGTTAATTCTATCTAAAAAAGCGGATATGGTAATTGGAGACAGGCTGTCCAGTACTTATTTTGAAGAAAACAAAAGAAGATTTCATAATTCAGGAAATAAACTGGTTAGAAAACTTATAAACACTATTTTTAACAGTGATATTTCAGATATCATGACCGGTATGAGAGGATTTAGCTATGAATTTGTTAAATCATTTCCTATTTCATCTAAAGAATTTGAAATTGAAACTGAAATGACTATTTTTGCACTAAATCATAATTTTTTAATTAAGGAACTGCCAATAGAATATAGGGACAGAATGGATGGCAGTGAATCTAAATTAAATACTTTCAGTGATGGTTATAAGGTTATTAGCTTGCTTTTCGGACTTTTCAGAGATATAAGACCTTTGTTTTTCTTTTCTTTAGTAACGTTAGTTCTTTTAATAATAGCTGGTCTGTACTTTTTCCCGATTTTAATTGATTTTTATAGAACCGGATTTGTGGAAAAGGTTCCTACACTTATTACTGTAGGAGTAGTAGCTATTGTAGCTGTTATTATATTTTTCACAGGTGTTGTTTTGCATGTTATTAGAAAACAGCATGATGAAAACTTTGAACATCATTTAAATTTAATAGCTCAAAATAAAAAAAGGTAAAATGTTAATATTTAACAGCTGTTGTCAGCATTAACATTCCGGAAATAAAACTGATAGCTACAGTCAGTACTAAAAAGCTTAAAGTTTGTTTATCTATTTTTTTATTGCCTATTCCAAATATAAACGGTAAAAATATTAGCAACGGCATGAAGTAACGACTGAATACACCACTTGTTACATTTTCCCCTCCAACTGGAGACCATGTTAAGTATTGAATAGCCATTACACCACTATAGATTAAAATAATTATTAAAAATCCTTTAATACGTGTTTTTAAATTTAAATCTTTGAAATTACAATAAAATACACTAAATAAACAGAAGAATACAAAGTAAAGTCCTGCAAGAAGAGTTGATGAATATTCTCTTACACTATTTGAGAAATAAAAGAATCTGTCAATAACAGTTGGCAGTGCAGTACTGTAGATCTCACCAAATCTTTGAAGTGCAATTAACGGATTGGCCAGTAAGTAATCAATTTGACCACTTGCACTTACATTTCTTTGGATAAAATATTCTCCTCTCCAGGAATTAGCTAGTTGCGTTGTTGCATAGCTGCTCCAAGCAATTCCAATACCTAAAGCAACTAAAATACAAAGTTTAGATATGATATTTTGCTTTTTATCACTAAAATGGGTATTTGGAACCAGGAAAATCAATAGACTTAGAGCCAAGTAAGGAGTTTTAAGCAGTCCGCATAGAATTACAGCTATGTAAAATATTCCTAAATCTGTCCAGGTAATTTTAGGTGTTTTATAGAAATATAAGAAATAGCTGAATGCTAAAATAGCCAGTGCACTAAATAATCCGTCACAGCTTGTTGATGCAGCTTGATAAATAGCCAGCGGCAGCAGTGACACTATAAGTAATGGAAACTTAAAGACTGGTGCTTTTTTAATAGCTATTGTAATTATTCCAGCATATAATAATAAATTAAAGAATCTTCCAAGCCACAACATCCAAATTGCATTTAAATCCAGACATTTTGCTAAAAATACTCCAAGACCCTGTGCCAAATAGGCATAAAATGGATTTTGAGCAAAAGCAGAGTTGAAATATGACGGAGTATAATTTATTTTTTCATCATCTACATGTGTATTAAATACAATTGCACCTGCATTGTCAAAAAATGAGGTTACACTTGCAATTGTTTTATAACCGTTTGCAGTTGTATTTGGGATTGGCACATAGCTGGTTGATAATTCTCCGGTTGATACTATTTCTGAGCGAACAAAATGCTCACTTTCATCAGATACATCATAGATTGGTGTTAAAAATAAACTTATTATTCCAAATATTATTATTAGCACCAGTGCGACTTTATGTAAATTTTCATTGTTTTTTGTATAATATGCAATGGAAAATATTCCGGCTATTAGCAATATACAAAACATAAGCACTTCAAATTCGGGATTTGAAAAGTTTGCCCTATATGTGAAATACAGGCTGAATAAGCTTAATATTAAAGCATATATTCCAATGAAATATTTCTTATTTTCTAATTTAAACATTTTAATAACCTTTATTTATATTAACATTGATAATTGTATTCTATTTCTAGCTAAATCAACATCTAAAACCTTAACATCAACAATATCTCCGACACTTACAATATCCAGAGGGTGCTTTACAAATTTATCAGCCAGCTGTGAAATATGAACTAAACCGTCCTGATGAACTCCAATATCTACAAAAGCACCAAAATCAACAATATTTCTAACAGTTCCTTGCATAATCATGCCTTCTTCCAGATCATCTATTGATAAAACATTTTTTCTTAAAACAGGTTTTGGCATGTCTTCACGAGGATCTCTTCCAGGTTTTTTAAGTTCTTTAACAATATCCTGCAGGGTAATAACACCAACATCTAACTGCTTAGATAATTCATCATAATTCAGGTTATCTAATTTTAAGTTATCTGAACCGATATCTGCCAAACTGTATCCCAATTTATCTAAGAGTTTGACTGCAGCATCGTAAGATTCGGGATGTATTGTAGTGTTGTCTAAAGGATGTTCGGGATTGTCTATTTTTACAAATCCTGCACATTGCTCAAAAGTCTTTTTACCAAGTTTTTTAACATTTAAAAGTTCATTTCTATTGTCAAATTTACCGTTTTCTTCTCTGTAGCTAATAATATTTTTAGCAGTTGATTTAGTAATTCCAGAAACATAATTAAGTAAGCTAGGTGATGCAGTATTTAAATCAACACCAACTTCATTAACTGCTCTTTCAACAACTCCTCCTAAAGACTCGTTTAGCTGTTTCTGATTCATGTCATGCTGATACTGGCCAACACCAATGGATTTGGGGTCAATTTTAACAAGTTCAGCTAACGGGTCCTGCAGTCTTCTAGCTATTGAAACAGCACTGCGTTCACCTTCATTAAAATCAGGAAATTCTTCATCAGCTAGTTTACTTGCAGAATAAACAGATGCACCAGCTTCATTAACAATAATGTACTCAACAGAAGTGTTTTTAATTATATCTGACACTATTTCTTCAGATTCTCTTGAAGCAGTTCCATTTCCAATAGCTATTACATCAATATCATATTTTTTAATCAAATCAAGTACGACTTTCTTGGATTCTTTAACTTTATTTTGAGGTTCAGTCGGGTATATTAAGGATGTTTCTAAAACCTTGCCTGTCGGATCAATAACAGCTAATTTGCAGCCTGTTCTGAAAGCAGGATCCCAGCCTAAAATAGTTTTTCCACTTAAAGGACTTTCCATAAGAAGCTGACTTAAATTTTTAGCAAAAACTTCAATGGATTTCTCTTCAGCTTTTTTAGTTAGATAACTTCTAATTTCCCGTTCAATAGCTGGTGAAATTAAACGTTTATAAGAATCTTTAATGGCTTCTGTAATGATTGGAGTAGTATAAGGATTGTGTTCAATCATTTCAGGAACTTTAGAGCAGTTTTTAAGAGTATGTCTTTTAAGATATTGAATGATATCATCTTCTTCAATATCAACTTTTCCTCTAATGATTCCTTCATTTTCTGCTCTGTTAATAGCTAATATCCTATGTGGGGGAATTTTAGATAGTTTTTCTGAATAATTAAAATAAATTTCATATTCTGAAGCTGATTCATCTTTAGTTTTAGCTTTAGTTTCAATTAATCCATTGTAAAAAGTGTTCTGTCTGATTTTTTTTCTGAAACCTGAATTATCAGAAATAATCTCAGCAATTATGTCCTGTGCTCCTTTAATAGCTTCATGCGGTGTTTTAACATCACCTGTAACATAATTTTGAGCTATTTTAGAAACAGGTTCTTTAATTTCTTGAGCTAAAATAAGATTGGCCAATGGTTCCAGACCTTTTTCTTTAGCTATTGTTGCACGTGTTCTTTTTTTACTTTTATAAGGTCTGTATAAATCATCAAGCTCAACTAATGTTTGTGCATTAAGAATCTGATTTTTTAAGGTGTCATCTAACTTTCCTAAGCTATCGATTCGCTCAATGATTTTAGTTTTTTTATCTTCCAAATTTCTAAGATATTTAAGCCTTTCATCAAATTTTCTTAAAAGCTCATCATTTAAAGAGCCGGTAACATCCTTTCTGTATCTTGCAATAAAAGGAATAGTGTTACCATCATCAATTAACTTGATTACTTTGTTAACTTGCCATGGTTCCAGGTTTAATTCTTTTTCGAGTGTTTTAGCTATCATTAAAATTACATTCCTATATATTACAAGAAATTATCTTTTTTTTAATTAATATAATTTCATCTTTTAAAAATTCATATTCAGAAAATTCTTCAAAAAATCGAAAAGTTTAAGTTGTTTATCTTCCAATATAGAATATGGAGCTTTTATATTGTCTTTATTCATATTAATATATTAGCTCCACTTAATATATTAAATTTACTATCTTATTTTAAAAAATAAAAGCCAAAAAAGCATTTAAAAAATTTTTTGAAATTAAAAATTCAAATCACCAAAGTCCTTGACAGAGCCAAATCAAAATTATTAAATTCCTGCAATAAATTTTGAGCTTATTTTAAAACTTTATTATATACTGAAAAGATACTATGATTTAATCAAAAACTTTATTATATACTGAAAAGATATTATGATTTAATCAAAAACTTTATTATATACTGAAAAGTTAGTGGTGTAATAAATGGTTAAACGAGAATTATATATTGATAAAATCAGGCCTTTAATTGATAAGGATATAATTAAAGTTATAACTGGGATTAGAAGGTGTGGAAAATCCTATTTTTTAAATTTAATAGTTGAAGAACTTAAAAATAATGGGATTAAAGATGAAAATATAATTTTAATAAATTTGGAATCTATGAAATATAATTCTTTAAAAACAAAAGAAGAACTGGATGATGTTGTTTTAAATTTAACTAAAAATATTTCTGGCAGGTTTTATCTTCTTTTTGATGAAATACAAAATATTGAAAGATGGGAGAAAGCAATAACTGGTTATAAAGTTGATTTTAACTGTGATATTTACATTACTGGATCTAATTCTAAATTATTGTCTGGCGAACTTGCAACATTTTTAGCTGGAAGGTATATGGAAATAAAAATGTATCCTTTTTCATTTAATGAATTTTTAAGTTATAAAGGTGATAACAATGAAATGAAACTGTTTCAAGAGTATTTTAAATACGGTGGAATGCCATTTACTTTAGAATTAAATTCTCAACAAAAAATAGATTATTTAAATGATATTTATAATTCCATTGTATTAAAGGATATAGTTGAAAAATATAAGTTAAGGGATGTTAATTTATTAAATAGACTAATTTTATACATATTGGACAATATTGGAAATCCTTTTTCAGTTACTGGTATTTCTAAGTATTTGAAACATTTTAATATAGGATTTTCAAATAATACTCTATATAATTATTTGCAATATTTGGAAAATGCATTAATAATCTCTAAATTGCCGCGAGAGGATATTCAAGGCAAAAAATTATTTAAACTATCTGAAAAGTATTATGTTACGGATCATGGTTTTGCAGCAGCACTGCTTGGTGAAAGACAGCAGAATATAGGTGGAATTTTAGAAAATATTGTTTATATTGAATTTTTAAGACATGGCTATGATGTTTCTGTTGGCAGAATTAAAAATTATGAAATTGATTTTATCTGCAGAAAAAACAAACGGAAAGTTTATGTTCAAGTTTGTTTCCAATTAAATTCACCTGAAACTCAAGAAAGAGAATTCAGACCTCTTAAATTAATTGATGATAATTTTGAAAAGATTGTTATAAGCATGGATGATTTTGATTTTTCCCGTGACGGGATTAAACATTTAAATATGATTAAGTTTTTAAAAGAATTTATCTAGGATGTGATATTATGGCAGATTTTGAAGAAGTTGTAAATACAAGACGCAGTATTCGTGAATATGACTCAAAGGAAGTGGAAGATGAAAAAATAGAAAAAATTCTTAAAGCAGCTATGCAGGCTCCTGGAAGCAGACTTAAAGCTGAGCCATGGGAATTCATTGTAGTTAAAAATAAGGAAACCCTTAAAAAAATAGGTGAAATAAAACCTAGAGTCACTGATGCTCCGGTAGCTATTGTACTTGTAGCCAATATTGAAAGAGCATTTTATAAAACAATGTGGCAGCAGGATATGAGTGCAGCAGCTGAAAATATGTTACTTGAAGCTTGCAATTTAGGTTTGGGAGGTCTTTGGAATGGAGTAGCTCCTGAAGAAGAACGTATGAATAAAATAGCTAAATTAGTAGGTATTAATGATGAAAATCTGAAAGTATTCTGTTTAATTACATTAGGCTATCCAAAAGAAGGTTTAAAAAACGAGTTTATGGATAAATTTGATGAGTCAAGAATTCACTATGAAAAATACTAAACATTTATACTATTTAAATAACATATGTATATAAAGTATTAAATTATTATAGGTGAATTTATTGTCTTGGCTTGTTGTGCTTCTTGTATTTTTATTAGCTGCATTTAAAACAGAAAAACCTAAAAAATATATGAAGGTTTCTGTTATTATTCCTGCCTTTAACGAAGAAGAAACAGTAGCTAATGTTATTAAAGTTGTTAAAAAGGTGAAATATGTTGATGAAGTTATTGTAGTTAATGACGGATCAACAGACAGGACTGAATCAGAAGCTAAAAGTGCCGGGGCAATTGTAATTAACCATGAAGTAAACAGAGGTAAGGGGGAAGCTCTTACTACTGGTTATAAAAAATCTGACAGTGATATTATTGCATTTATCGATGCAGATATTCATAATTTAACTTCTAAAAAAGTAGATGCTATAATCAGGCCGATTTTAGAAGGCAAAACCGATATTACTAAAACTAAATTTGCAAGAGAAAGTGGCAGAGTAACAGAGTTAACTGCTAAACCTCTTTTAAACTTTTTTTTCCCGGAAATTTCATTTGAACAACCTTTAAGTGGGCAGTTTGCTGCAAAAAGGGCTGCTTTAAAAAAAATAGATTTTGAAAAAGATTATGGTGTTGATGTTGGTATTGTTATTGATGCTGATGTTTTAGGTATTTCAGTAGAGGAAGTGGATATTGGAGAAATTGAACATGACATGTCTCCCTTATCTGATTTAAATTTAATGGCTAATGAAGTTGTAAGAACAATTATTGACCGTGCTAACAAGTATGGTCGTGTTGTAATGATTGATGAAATTGGTTACTTTATCAGAATGTCAATTGTAGGATTGTCCTTAATTATTTTAGGATTATTTGCAATATTTTTTGTAAAGCCTATTCCTTTAGCTGTAGGAGTTATTGTTTCTATTGTAGGTCTTATAATAGCTATCTGTTATATTATTAAAGTAATTATAAAGTCTGTTGTCATATATAGAAAAGCTCCAACAGGCAATTTAATTAAATCATTTATTAAAGTTCATTTTCCATTAATTATTTCAGTTATTATTCTGATTTTAATGATTTCAACATTTATTGGAGCAGCTACTTTTGAAGAAGGCACTATTTCTATTGAACCAAGTTCCAGAAATTTAATTATTTTTGCAGATGACAGCAACAATACAATTTCTGTAAGAGGTCCATATACTGTAGACTCTGCAATTGAAAATGAAACAGATGTAATTCGCATGCCATCAGATAGCTTACAGACATTAGGTATGAATTATGGTGACACTCTTGTTGTGAATGGTGTGCCTTATGTAATAAATGATACTCGAAATGGAGAAGGAGATATATTAAGACTTCCTATTGATGCTAAAAATACACTTAATCTGGAAGACGGTGATGTCCTGCAGGACAGCCGTTTAAGTCAAATCTTTGAAGGAACAGTAGTGCATCATATTTTCAACAAAGGCAATGTTAGTTTAGATGAGTCATACATCATATCTCCAAAAGGTGGAAATAGTTATTCCTACAGCATATATTTGGATAATGAATCAATAGCTAATTCAACAGCAATATTTGGAGATAATAGTACTTATGCTGTAGCTTTAAATCAGGAAGAAATAGGAACAATTGATTATCAGAATGCTTCATTTACAAATAATACTCAAAGCTTTTATTATGACGGTCATGTAATTGAAATTAAATTTGAAAATAGTACTGTTAATTCAATAAAACATATAACTAATATTAATCAGGGATTCTTTATTAATTTAAATTTATAAAAGTAAAAAAAGAAAGTTTATGATTTGTCATAAACTTTTACAGCTTCTTCAACATCATTATAAAGTCCAAGAGCTGCAAGAGCACCAACTTTTCCTTGGTCTCCTGTAACAGCTATTAAATCAATACCTAATTCTTTAGCTGTAGCTTCAGCAGTTTCAATATCCATCATTCCAGACTTGGTAGCTATTGAATACTGTCTTAATTTTTCAGGAATTTCTAATCCTTCTAAAACTGCAATTGCGGTTTTATCAGATAATGTATCTCTTTTAAGAATTTCTACAGTTCTTTTGATTAATTCTTCTTTTTTATCTTCAGGCACTGCAAAAGTTAATGCAATTGAAACGCAATTTTGTGTTTTGTGTGGGTTATGGGGATATAACTGAACAATAATGTGATCCAAATATTCAAATCCTTCATTTTTAAGTTCAACACCTAAATTATGAGCCATTGTCCAGGTAGCACCAGCATCTTTAATATCAGTGTCATCGACACCAATAACTACTTTTTCAAGTTTAGGGGTAACTACTCTGGCTCTTCCTACTTTAGAACCTCCCCCTTCTTCAAGAAGTTCAATGTATTTAACACCTTCGCCCATTCCTCTACACATTCCAGCACCTACACCAGCTCCAGCAAGGCCTGCATGAGTTACTTTGACTTCATCTCCATCAACAATAATCTCATCAATTCCTGCTGCATTAAAACTAGCTTTTAAATCAAGTGGAGCACAACCTATATGGCATGAATAAACATGTTTGTTTCCATCTCTGTATGCAGAATCAATTAAATCACTGTTGTTTTTGTATTGGTAAAGTAACCAGTGTGATCCTGAAATACAAGGGTGGAATTCAACGATTTCGACTTTATCTCCATCTACCATTGTCAATACTTTTTGGTAGGGTGCAATCCAGGGGTCATTAAATTTTTCTTTTAACTGATCAGGTTTTAGAATTTCCATGTAATCATCTAAATTTCGTTTAATCTATCGCACATTTTAATAGCTGCTTCAACAGCTCTTTTACCGTAATCTACACGTTTGTGTGCATCTAATCTTGTCATACCTGGTCCGCTGATTCCTAAAGCTACTGGTTTTTCGTATTCTAAGGATAAGTCAGCTATTTTACGGGATGCATGCTGTGCTACAATTTGGTCGTGGTCTGTAGCTCCTTCAATTACTGCTCCAAGAGTGATTACTGCATCAATTTCATCTTTTTCAAGTAATTTTTTAATAGCTAATGCCATATCAAATACTCCAGGAACGGTTACTACCTGTGTAATTTCACAGTCTCTGGATTTAGCTTCTTCTTTAGCTAAACCTAACATCATCTGAGTTATGTCATAATTAAATTCAGCGACTACTGCGCCTATATTATATTTTGCCATTTTTAAGTCCTCCAATTAGATAACCATTAACATAAAACTTGCAACACCACTTAATACCATAATTAAGATGATAAAAAGTGCAGCTGCTCTTTTTTTATCGATTTTCATATTATTTTCCTCATTTAGATAATATTATAATTTAAGATTTTTATTATTATTTAAATTTTCTTTTAATTTTTCTTAACTTTTCAGTAGCCTTCCAACTATTTGAATTTAATATTTGGGAATTAATATTTTCTAATTCACTGATTTTATTTTCATATTCACTGTCTTTTCTAAACTCTTCTTGGCATACATCAATTAATTCGGATATTTTTTGGGTTAATTGTATTAGTCTTTGATGATAGTACTCTTCTGGATTAATGTCATTATTCAAAACATTATTTTCAATATTTAGTTTGTCTTTTACAATATTTTCAATGGCTGTTTTTCCAGAATCAATATTATTTAATTTGGATTTGTAATCAATATCTAAGTTGTCCATTACACTTTCAGATTCACAAACTCCCCAAATTGAACTTCCACTGCCTTTATAGTCGGAGATTTTTGAAGGCAGATAGGGATTAATTTTAAAATTGCCTTTTTGGCTGTCTTCAACAAGCAAAACATCAAATTTTGTTGTAAGGTTTAAAAATTCTAAAAAATCAACTGAAGGGTTTAAAATAGTTTTTTCATATATTTTTGAACTTAATACCTGTTGAAATAGAGTTATAGATGATGTAAATATGTGTAAACGAATTTTATTTCTTATATTTTCATTTAAACTATCAAATGCATTTATAAAGTCTTCAAAATGTCTATTGCTGTATATATCCCCGAAATATGCTAAATTTAAATAGTTATTGTCTATATTATAGCTACTTTTAAAAGCATAGTAATATTTCATATCTAATGTGGGATGGGAGCTAATTTTAGCTTTTTTATTAACAATATCTTTAACATCATAGGGATTGGTGCTAATCATAACCTCTTTCTGATTTTTATTGGTAAAGATTATCTCATCACACAATAAAAAGGTTAAATACTCACAAATGCAGTTTATATCATCATTAACTGATAAATTCAGATTTAATTTTTCATTAATTCTTCCAATGTAGTCTTCATCTTCAATAGCTACACTTAATTTGTCTTTTCCGAAGGCGTAAATTAATGGATCTGAAAATTCTGCACGCCAATAGGTTTCAGGATGGGCTAATTTATATTCAATCGCTAAAAAATGTGAATGGACAAAATTGGCTCTACTGTAAATTTTATCATAGACTTCTGCATTGTCTAAAGCAGCCATTGATTTTTTTACAAAGTTTTTAATATTTTCCCAGCCAGTGGAAAAATTGCTTTCAATTACTATTTTATTTATTAAAAATTGATTAACAATATTTTCAAGTGTAAAATCTTTATCCAATTCATCCAGACTTCCACAAATAACATCTACATTTTTTTTCTCAGTTAAAATTCTTTTAGCTACTGTATTGCTTGTTGCAGTGTTTGTTGGGCTAAAAGCATAAGATATTATTAATTCTCTTTTAGGATTATCTAATTTGGAGATATCTTCATTTAAATATTTAAATGGGAAAAAATCAAAGTTATAACTATTTATATCTTCCAATACTTTTTTATAATCCTCAGGATGTTTTTCCAAGTATTGATTTATTTTAAAAACTTGTCCTCCAGTTAATGTTTTTAAAAAACTGGTGACTTCTATTTTTTTAGCTCTTTTTAAATTCTTATTAATTTCATTAATTACTTTTAAACGGTCTGTAACATTAAAATCATAAGATAAAGGCATTCTTGAAATAGAATTATCTCTTAGCAGACGATAATAATTGGCACCTTGGTTTTTATCAATTATGTAAAATTCAAAGTCATAATCTACATAAAGTTGAATATAATAGGCGATATCAACACCATTTTTTAAATCAGGATTAAAAGAGTATTTTTTTACAATATCAGTTGGAACTAATTTGTCTGTTGTAATTGTAAGCATTTCTCTTAAATTATCATAAGGATTTTTGAATAATCCTGATTTTTCTAATTTGGGAGTTAAATAAGAGTCTCTGACTTCACCGCTATTTTGATCAACATCATAAAAAGTTCCAATAACTATACGGTCTTTTTTAGCATATTCATACATTTTTTCAAAGTAATTATAGCTGATGTAGTCATCATCATCAATAAAAATAGTGTACTCTTTATTTATAAGTTCAATTCCATGATTTCGAGCATTAGATACTCCGGGGTCACTATAAGTTAAAATAATATTGATTTGAGGATTTTCCTCCTGGTATTTTTTAATAATGTCTGGTGTTGAATCTAATTCTCCGTTAACAATAAAAACAGCTTCAAAAAGATTTGGATTAATGGTTTGGTTAATTAAAGAATCCAATAATTTAGAAATAAACGCTTCTCCCTTGTATGTTGGGATAATGGCACTTATGCCTTTTTCTAAATTAGATTCTTTAATCATATGATTTCCTCTTATAATGCATTTTTAACAGCTTGTGCTACTTTCATGGTAGTTGCACTGCCGCCTAAATCACCAGTTAAGGTTTTACCTTCACTTAATACTTTTAAAATAGCAGCATCAAATTTGTCAGCAGCATCATTTTCACCAAGGTATCTAAGCATCATAATTGCTGAGAGCATCATAGCTATTGGATTTGCTTTTTGCTGACCTGCAATATCCGGTGCTGAACCATGAACAGGTTCAAATAAAGCACCATCTGCTCCAATATTTGCTGATGGAATTAAACCAAGTCCGCCAACAAGTCCTGCACCTTCATCAGATAAAATATCTCCAAATAAATTGGTAGTTACAACAACCTGGAATTCCTGAGGCTGTGTTACAAGATACATTGCTGTTGCATCAACGTAAAAGTCTTCAGTATCAATATCCGGATATTTTTCGCCGACTTCGTAGAATATTTTTTTAAATAATCCGTCGGTTTTTTTAAGAACATTAGCTTTGTGAACTGCAGTAACTTTAGTTCTGTTGTTGTCCTTTGCATATTGAAAAGCATAATCAATAATACGTTCTTCAGCTTCTCTTGTAATAACACGTTTAGCTATTGCACCATCTTCGGTTTCTTCTTCCTGGTCTGCAATGTATAATCCTTCTGTATTTTCCCTTACAATCATAAAGTCAACATTTTCAAATAATGATTTGGTGTTAGGATAAGATTTGACAGGTCTTAAATTAGCAAACATTTTCATTTCCTGACGGATTTTTACAATAACATCTGCTGCAGTTTCTCCGGCAGCTCCAAATAAACATGCATCAGAATCCCTTACAATATCGATAGTTTCCTGAGGAAGAGGTGTTCCATGTTCTTCATTGCATTCGTCACCTGCTATACCATAAATATAATCAAAATCAACATCTAATTCGTCTAAAACAGAGATTGTTGCTTCCATAACTTCTTTACCTATTCCATCACCTGGAATAACAGCTATCTGATATTTATTGTCTTTTTTGTTTGAGGTACTCAATTAAACCACCTTTTTCTAATATTTCTAACATAAATGGAGGTAATTTTTTAAATGTAATTGTTTCTCCATTTTCGGATGTTATAGTTCCTTTATCCATGTCTACTTCTATTTCTTCTCCATTTTCTACAAGTTTACTTATACCTGGAGCTTCAAGAAGTGGAACTCCAACATTTGTAGCATTTCTGTAAAAGATTCTTGCAAATGATTCAGCTATTACTGCAGCTACTCCAACACCTTTTAAAGCTATTGGGGCATGTTCTCTGGAAGATCCGCATCCAAAGTTTTTGCCAGCTACAATAAAGTCACCTTTTTTGCATTTTTCATTAAATTTATCATCTAATCCTTCCATACAGTGTTGGGATAATCTTTCTTCATTTGTATAAATTAAATATCTTCCTGGAAGGATAATGTCAGTATCAATATCGTCTCCGAATTTCCAAACAGTTCCTTTCATATTCTCACTCCGGTGCAACAATTCTTCCTTCAATAGCTGAAGCAGCAGCTACTGCAGCAGAAGACAGGTAAACTTTTCCATCTGGACTTCCTTGTCTGCCTTTAAAGTTTCTGTTAGATGTGGAAAGGCTTACTTCTCCAGGTCCTATGATTCCGGTATGTCCTCCAAGACATGGACCGCAGCATGGAGCAGATACTAAAGCTCCTGCATCAACAAATATTTTAAGTAATCCTTCATCAAGTGCTTTAGAGTATACTTCTTTGGAAGCTGGAATAACTAACATTCTGGTTCCTTTAGCTACTTTTTTACCTTTTAATATTTTAGCAGCATCTCTTAAGTCACTAATCCTACCATTGGTACAGGATCCGAGGAATACTTGGTCAATTTCCTGATCCACTTCACTTACTGCTTTAACATTGTCTACATGGTGAGGACAGGCTACTTGCGGTTCCAACTCACTTACGTCAATATCAATAATATTAAGTGACGGAGCATCTAAGTCAGTTTTAAATACTTTATATGCTTTGTTGGAACGGCTTTCTACATAATCAATAGTTTTTTTATCAGGTTCTACTAAACCAGTTTTTCCACCCATTTCAATAGCCATATTTGTTAAAACCATTCTGTCAGAAATGCTCATATTTGAAACAGTTTCTCCTGCAAATTCACAGGCTTTATATGTTGAACCGTCAACGCCTACCTGGCCGATAATATTTAAAATAACATCTTTAGCATAAACATTATCTTTTAATTCACCGGTGATTTCAAATCTGTTGGTTTCAGGTACTTTAAACCATAAATTACCTTCTGCAAATACCATAGCCATATCTGTAGAACCAATTCCTGTTGAAAACGCACCTAAAGCTCCATGAGTACAGGTATGTGAATCTGCACCAACAATAACTTCTCCAGGAACAACATGTCCTAATTCTGGAAGAATCTGATGGCAGACTCCTGCATTAACATCATAAAAGTTTTCAATTTTCTGTTCTTTAACAAATTTTCTCATTATAATATGATTGTTAGCTGAGTCGATAGAATCAGCTGGAACTTGATGATCGAATGGTATTACAATTTTTGACGGGTCCCAGACTTTAGTAGCACCAATTTTCTCAAAAGATTGTACTGAAAGAGGTCCGGTTAAATCATGAGTCATTGCAACATCAATATTGGCGATAACAATATCTCCAGCCTCAACTTCGTCTTTACCAGCTGCTTTAGCTAATATTTTTTCAGACATTGTTTTTGGCATATTTTTAAACCTCACATATTAATGATAAATATATAGATGTTTGTACTATATAAACTATTTTAGAATGGGGCTTTGTTTATTTTTTTTTCAAAATTTCATTTTTTTTTATTGAATATTAAAAATAGAGTATAAGTTTTCCCATTGATTTGTTATATCTGTATTAGTATAAGGTATTCCGTCTAATTTTTCAACTAAAACATCACATTGCTTGCATAATTCTAAGTTTTTTCTGCTATTTTCTTTTTTATAGAGAATTTCACGTATTTCTTTAGCTTTTTTACCATTCCAAATATCTACAAGTTTTGCAGTGTTTAAATCTCCTAAAATAACTTTTCCAAAAGGATCACAACAGCATAATGGGACTTTACCATCTGGTTGAACAACTATTTTGTTAAATGGTAATAAACAGGATGATTTTAAGGTTAAAATTTCATTTCTGTTGTCTGACTGCCCGCCTCTGCTTGTTAAAATTTGATTTTGAAGTCTTAAATCAATTAAAACTTTCTTTTTAAGTTCGGGATGTTGGATACAATAGTCAAAAATTTCTTTTACTGGTTCAATAAGTTGTATGTTATCATTATAGTTATCAATAACTATTAAATCCAAATTTTCGGTTAAATCAAGAAATTTGTCTATTGTTAATAATGTACCATTTGTATATAGGTAAATATAGCTATTTGGAAGCTCTTTTCTAGCATATTCGGCATAATTATAGATTTCTTTATCAAGCAATGGTTCATTATTGGAATGGAGTGCAATAGCTCCATCATAATTAATTTCTTTTAGCTCTTTGATTATTTTTTCAAACAGTTCTTTAGGCATTTTTTTATATTCTCTAGGGTCTTGATTCTTGTTAACAGGACAAAAAGAGCATGTTCCGTTACATCTGTTAACAGTTTCAATTTCTATATTGTTAAATAATGGATTAGGAGTTGTTTTCATAAAATTATCAATTAAATTATAGATGTTCTGAAATATTTCTTCATCTTTTTGTTTGGTTTTTAAATTATAATCTGTTTCTTCAGTATTTTCAACTTTTGAAACTTTTTTATTTGTTGATGGTTTTTTTAATTTATTTATTAATTTTTTAATATTGTTTGAAAACATAATCTTTAACCCCTTTTGTTTAATGCTTTTGTTTTTGAGGTATTTTTATTTTTTGTGGAATGTCGATTTATTAAAAACTTTAAATATTATGTATAATAAAATACTGTTCATGAATAACTCATTCTTTGGACGATTTAAAAAAAATGATAATCAGGTTATTGAAGAACAACCTCCAGTTTGGGAGGATAGGATTTTTTGGGTAGAAACCTTGCAAAAGATTGCATTTCCAGTATTAAACAATCTTAAAAAGGAGTCTCTTAAGAAAAACATGTCTATTGAATCATTTAGCTCTGAAAGCAATAAATTTGCTCATCTTGGGGCATTTTCAAATGTTTTTAATGGAATTGCGCCGTGGTTAGAATTGGGACCTGATGAATCTGAAGAAGGTAAAATTCGTGAAAAGTATATTGTATTAACTTTAAAAGCTATTAGTAATGCAGTAAATCCAAATAGTAAAGATTATATTCTTTTTACAGAGCCTAAACAATCTTTAATGAGCATGGCTTTATTTGCTCAAGGTTTACTTAGGTCCAAAACTCAAATATGGAATAATTTACCAATGGATGTTCAAGCTAGAGTTATTTACGAACTTAAAAATACAAGGATAATTGCACCATTTGAAAATCACTGGCTGCTATTTACTTCCATGATTGAAGCTACTCTTTTAGAATTTACTGGTGAATGTGATAGGGAACGTTTAACTTATAGTATTCGTAAATTTAGAGATGAATGGTATCTTGGAGATGCAATTTATGCAGACGGTCCTGAATTTGATGTAAATTACTATAACAGTATTTTTATTCATCCTATGCTTAATGATATTTTAAAAGTAATGAGAAAATATGGTATTAACGAAGGAGAGTTATTGGATGTTCAATTAATGAGATCCAGCAGATATGCATCTCAATTAGAACGTATAATTTCTCCAGAAGGTACATACCCTCTTTTAGGAAAATCAATGGCTTATCGTACAGGAATTTTCCATTTATTAGCTCAAGCAGCATTATTTAAAATATTGCCAAGAAATATGGAAACATCACAGGTTAGGTCAGCTTTAACTAAAGTGTTAAGAACTCAATTTGGAGGCCATCAAAACTTTGATAATAAGGGATGGTTAACTATTGGATTAAATGGCTGCCAAGCTGAAATTGCTGAAAAGGATATCAATACAGGCAGTCTTTATGGATGTTGTGCAATATTTTTACCTTTAGGTTTATCTTTCAATGATTCATTTTGGGTAGGTCCTTTTGAAGAATGGACTACTTTAAAAGCTTGGAATGGTAATCCAGTAGAACCTGATCAATCAATTGATTTCTAATTTTTCTTTTTTTCTCTTTTTATTGTTTTTAAAGACTAAATAAATTTCCATAATTGTAAAGCTTAATGTCTTCAGGTACTTCTTTTATTATATTTTTAGTGTCGAATATAATTGCTTTTTCCATGTTTTCTTTGATTAAATCGTAATCAAGGTCTTTAAACTCATCATGGTCACATAATATTAAAATAAGGTTTGCATCTTTGGTAGCCTGCTTTAAATCAACATATTCTTCATTGGCTACATGGGGATCACAGATGCTTATTTCATAGTTGTCTTCTTTTAATTTAGCTATTATCTCATATGCCGGACTTTCCCTGTCATCACCAGTGTTTCCTTTATATGCAACTCCTAAAACTGCTATTTTGCCATTTGGTGTTATTTTTTTAACATTTTCATATACAAATTCGGGCATTGAGTTGTTGGTGTCTCTGGCTAGTTTTATTATTTTTGCATATTCCGGTGCTTTTGAATAAATGAAATAAGGGTCAATAGCTAGGCAGTGTCCTCCAACTCCAGGTCCTGGTGAGTGCAGGTTTACTCTTGGATGTTTATTTGCCATTTCAATTACATCCAATGCATTTACTCCTATTTTAGTACATATTTTTGTAAGTTCATTAGCTAGTGCAATGTTAACGTCTCTAAAAGTATTTTCCATACATTTGGATAATTCTGCAGTTTTTGCTTCTGTTTTCATTAATGCACCTTCAACAAACTGACCATAAACTTCACTGGCTTTAATTGAGCATTCAGGGGTTATTCCACCTACAATACGATCATTATGTACTAATTCATACATGATTTTTCCTGGAAGGACTCTCTCAGGGCAATGGGCAAGGTATAAGTCTTTTCCTATTGTGTAACCGGCTTTTTCAAAAATAGGTTTAACATAATCATCCATAGACATTGGAGCTATTGTAGATTCAACAATTACAGTATTTCCTTTTTCCAAATAAGGAAGTATGGATTCACATGCACTGATAACATAACTTAAATCACATGTGTAATTTTCAGCAATGTATGGTGTTGGCACAGTTATTATAAATGCATCAGCTTTTACAGGTGTTGTTGAAGCAGAATATACGCCTTTTTCAACAGCTTTTTTAATTATTTCACCAATTCCAGGTTCTTCAATATGAATTTTTCCCTGATTTAAAGTTTCAACAACCTTTTCATTAACATCTACTCCAACAACTTCACAGTGATTTTTTGTAAAAAGTGCAGCTGTTGGCAATCCGATGTAGCCTTGTCCAATAATACAAATTTTCATAAATAAAAAGCCCCTTTTATTTTTCAAATAATTAAATATATTATGTTTATTAATATAAATAATATTTAGTTTTTATTAAATAAAAATAGGGATAATTATGAAAGTTTTAATTACAGGATCTAATGGGATGTTAGGTCATGATTTGACAGATGTTTTAAATGACAAACATGAACTTATACTTACAACATCTAAAACATTGGACATTACTGATAAAGAGCATACAGTTGAATTTATAAAAGAAAATAAACCTGATATAGTTATAAATTCTGCAGCATACACCAATGTTGACGGATGTGAAGAAAACCAGAAACTGGCTTTCAGTGTAAATGGGGAAGGTGTAAGGAATTTGGCTATTGGATGCAGGGAAGCTGACTGTCCATTAGTCCATATCAGTACAGATTATGTTTTCAATGGCAAAAATGACACTCCATGGGTTGAAGATGATGAAATTGGTCCTATAAGTGTTTATGGAAAAAGTAAACTTGAAGGTGAAGAGGCTATTCAGGAAATACTCGATAAATTTTTTATTGTTCGTACAGCATGGTTATATGGAATTAATGGAGGCAATTTCCCAAAAACAATGCTGGAACTGGCTAAAACACATGATGAATTAACAGTAGTTTATGATGAAGTAGGAACTCCGACATACACTCTGGATTTAGCAGAAGCCATTGGAAAATTAATAGAAACTGATTATTATGGTATTTATCATATTACAAACTCCGGAAGCTGTTCATGGTGTGAATTTGCAAAATATATCTTTGAAGTAGCAGAAGTGGATGTAAAAGTCACTCCGGTAACAGCTAGTGAATTTGCAAGACCTGCACCAAGACCTAGCTATTCAGTTTTAAATAATAAAAGATGGGTCGATAATGGTTTTGAACCTTTAAGAAGCTATAAAGAAGCTATTAAAGATTATCTGTTTTGTTTAAAAAAATAAAAGAGAATTAGTTAATTCTCTTAAGATATTTTTATTGTGTTTCCTGTTTGGAAGTCGTTCCAGTAGGAAGTTATGATGTATTCACCGGCCATCAGTCTGATTCCTAATTTGGCAATACCGTTATTGTCTGTGAGTTTGTGGTAAAATACTCCGTTTACATTAAATGATACATTTTGGTTAGCTATTGGTTTGCCTTGACCGTCTAATGTTTGTGCAGTGAAGCTGCTTCCGTCCAGGTATTTCATGTTTAAGTTTTTAGTAATTAATGTCGGCAATACATTGACTTTGTTTCCTATACTTAATCCGTCAACCATTGTGGTTATTATGTATTCTCCAGGTCTTAAAGAGATTCCCAGGCTTGCAATACCGTTTTCATCTGTTTTTTTGTGGTAGAATACACCGTTGATGTTAAAGGTTACTTCCTTGTTTGCAGCTAATGATCCGTCCTTGTTGTAGATGGTTGTCTGGAATCTGGAAGCATTCAAATAGTATTTAGTTAAATCATTTTGAACAATCAGTGATTTTACAGTAATATTATTACCTGACTGCTCACCAGTAACAAGGTTAATTGCTGTTATAACATATTTGCCGGGATTTAAGTTAATACCCATCATAGCTATTCCTTTATCATTGGTGGTTTTAGTGTAAAAGACACCATTGATATTAAACTGAATATCTTTGTTTTTAAGAGGATTTCCCTGTGAATCAGTAAATATAGCATAATACTGAGTATTGTTTCTAAACATTTTAACAACGTCCAATCCTTTAACTGTCGGTTCAATAGTAACTTTCGCCTGCCTGGTTATCGGAGTATAGTTTAATAATCCTTTAAAGTTAACAGTTACTGTGTATATTCCACTGTCCAAGCTCAATCCTAAACTTACAACACCTTTTTCATCTGTTGTTTTAGTATAGGTTTTTCCGTTAATTGTTATTTCAATTGCAGCATCTCTTATAGGATTTCCCTGTTTATCAGTTAAAGTAGCTATAAATCTTGTACCGTCATGATAAATCATTTTAACATCAGGAGCATTTAAAATAACATTATACTCAACAGATTTGATTTCAAAAGTTCCGTTGTCAGTAGCTCGAGAAATTTTATCAGTTCCTTTATATGTTGCAGAATATGTGTATTTGCCCTCTGGAAGTTTATCAAAGCTTCTAAAACCAACACCATCAGTTATTACTATTTTATAGAACTCTTTATTAAGCTCTAAAGTTACATTACCTGTAATTGGTCTTCCATCTTCTGTTTTAAGAGTTGCACTAAATATTATTTCATTTTCACCTATTTCAACATTAACTTTCAATATACTTCTTGTTTGATTGATTACAAGTATTTTAGTTGTATTGGAACTTAAATAATTATTATCTCCATTATAATATGCATTTATGGTGTATGATCCACTTGTTAATGGTGAAATTAACCATGATGCATTACCGTTGCTGATGGTTTTATTTCTTGGTGAATATAATCCTAAAATTCTAAATGTAACATTACCTGTAGCATCATCATTTACTACTGCATATATTCTAATATTTTGGCCTTCTATGATTTCTGAAGTTATAATGTTTATATTTGAAGGTGCTTTAGCTATTTTAAATTCTTTGGTGTCAGAGGAGCCTTGGTAAATATTGTTTCCGTTGTAGGTTGCTTTAACATTTTTATTTCCTGCATTGACTTTATTGAATGTAACTTTGGCTACTCCGTTTACTATTTCAACAGTTTTTGAGTCATGGTCAATAGTAAAAGTAACGTTTCCATTTGCACCGCTTGTAATGTTGGCTGTTATAGTAATGGATTCACCATAGATACTGTCTTTAATTGTATTGATTGTAATGGAGGATAATGAGTTTTTAATATTGAATTCAACTTCTTTTGTGTTATTGGTATAGTTGGAATCTCCTGAGTAAATTACTTTTAATGTATGTTTTCCTAAGGTTAAATTAGCTATTTCAACACTTGCAGTTCCATTTTTCAATGTTTTACTGTAAGTTTTACCATCTATAACAAATAATATAGTTCCTGTTGCATTGGCAGGTAATTTAACAGTAATTACTTCAGTTTCTCCGGCTAAAATGTCTTTAATGTCAATATTTAAATCTGCTGGTTTTACAATAATTTTGTTTTTGGCTGTAATTCCATTGAATGTTGCTTTAAGGATATATTCTCCTGCTTTTAAATTTAAATTAAGATAACCTAAACCTTTAGAATTTGTCATTACTGTGTAATTTTTGTTATCTATGTTTATTTCAACTTTTGTATAGGTGTAAGGATTTCCTTGTTTGTCTGTTAAATTAAAGTGATATATTGAGTTATCCTGCTCTTTGATTGTTAAATTCTCACCAGTTAATATAAAATCAATGCTTGTTATGTTTATTGTGGTATTCCAGCTTGCAGATTCAAACTGTTTATCTCCAAGGTATAAAACATAAATGTAATTGCTTCCTTTTGTGAAATTAACATTAAATACAGCTGTTCCGTTTGTGAGAGTTAATTTATAGAATTCTTTATTGATATAAACTCCAACTTCGCCGGTACAGGTGTTGGGATTAGTTTTTACATTGATGATTCCGGTTAAATCATTGTTATATGTAATATTTACAGTTAGATTGCATGAATCTCTTAGAACTTTAAATGTTGTTGTTGCAGTTGATGGGGCGTATTTGGAGTCTCCGGGATAATAAACAGTTACATTATAACTTCCGCTAGTTAAATTGTGTAGTGTAATGTTTGTTACTTCTGATTTTAAAAATATTGTAGTATTTATGCCATTTACACAGAGTATAGCTTCTCCGCGAAGATTGCTTGGATTTACAGTTATTGTAGCTGTTGCATCTTCTCCAGCTTTAACATCATCTACATTTATTGTTAAATTAGTGTTAAATTTACTTACTTTAAAAATTGTACTTGCATTGCTGCTTTCATAGTATTTTGAATCCCATAAAACAACTGTAAGGTTATATTCTCCAACAGCAAAGTTTTTAAGTGGAATTGTAGTTTTTCCGGCATAAATGTAAATTATTTGTTTAAGTTCTCCATTGATGTAAAAGTAACCTTGTGTTTGGGAACCTTCAGGTTCAAGATTTATAATTAGTTCTCCGTTTTGCCCGATTTTAACTTCAGGTGCAGTAATATTTAATGTAGTTGGATGTTTATTTACAGTATAATTGCAGTAATAGAAGACTTTAGCATAATCTGAGTCGCCTTCGTAAATTATTTTAATACTATAAGTTCCAGGTGTTAAATTAGTGAGTGTTAAATTAGCTAATCCATTAGTTAAGTTTATGGAATATTTTTTATCGTTAATAATGACTGTTACATTTCCAGTTGGGATGTGTGTGTAGTTTCCGTTTACTTTAATTTTAAATATTGCATCTTCACCGTAGATAATGTTGTTATTGAAATCCACATCTATTTTTGAAGTTTCTTTTCCAACATCAAGAATTATTTCTTCTGTGTGTCCTCCTAAATTAGCATAAACTTTGTATTGGCCTTTTTGAGAAGTGTAATTATATTCTAATACGGTGGTTCCATTTATTAAAGGTTTAGTTATATTTACTTCTTTTCCATCAATTATAGTGGTAAATGTAACATTCATTTCAGGAAGTAAGTTATAATCTGTAAATAGTTTTCCATTAGCTAGTTTTAAATCTACTTTAAGTTGAATAGTATCTCCAATTTTTAAAGATTTATATTCTGGTTTAAATGTGAATATAAGATAATTGCCTATTTCAGTGTTTGAATCTTTTGGATAAGGATTAGTATTTGTACAAAAATAGTTGTAATCCATATTTATAGTACCTTCATTAAATAGGAATGCATATGGGTCTGTTGGGGTAATGTAGTAAACATGTGTTTTTACAGTTAAATGTTTTGTATTTATGAATATATTGTAAAATGCATTTAAAGTACCTTTATTATAAATATTAAATGCTCCTGAAAGATAATAGAAATCGTTATCTCCATTAATGTTGTTGTCAAAGATTGTTTTATTAATTGTTAAAATACCTGAATTTTCTATTGCGCCATAAAAAACTTTATTTGCATAGTTTTTTATTGAGTAAATTTTATTGTTTTTTATTATAGAATTGGTTATTAATAAGTTACCTGTTTCATCGTTATGTATTGCTCTATATCCAGTTATATTGTGGATTATAGTTTTGTTTAAGGTCATATTTCCAGTATTTTCAATTGCAGATCCGTAGATCTTAGTATTGCCTATTGATGTTTTACTTATTGATGAATTTAAAAGATACATGTTCCCTGCATTATATATTCCTCCACCTGCAGTATATGTTATGGCACCACTTTGTGTTGCTTCGGAAGTTGTTATCATAATATTTGTGGCATTTAAATCTCCTATATTATATATTCCTCCTCCATTGTTTCTTGTTTTTGAGTTGCTAATGTTTGTATTTATTATAATTAATTTCTCAGTATTTAATATGGAACCACCATTTCCAATTGAAGTCAAATTATTAAAATTTGAATTTTCAATAGTTCCAATTCCTGAGTTATAGATTGCCCCCCCAGTTTTTGTTTTTACATTGTTAAATGATGTATTTTTAATTTTAAAGTTTCCAATATTATATATAATTCCTTTATCACTTCCAAACCATCCAAAAGATCCAAAATAATCTGTAGGTGCAATATAAGAACTAAAATAACCCTGATTATTAGTAATATCCATGATATTTCTGAAACTTGAATTTTCAATTATCATTATATTTGAATTATGAATTATTGATCCATCTACACTTTTTATAGCTTTTTCCCTATATGACTGATATATATAATTATTTAATGTTTGATAAGTGGTATCATTTATTATCTGATTTATTTGAAGTTTTGTTTTATTTTCAAAAGAAGTATTAGTAATATTTATTTTTCCATTGTTTTTAATAGCTCTAAATTCAATATTTGTAAATTTTGAGTCGGCCATGGACAGTATACCATTTTCAGTATTATAAATTATTCCTATCCAGGTTATATTCTTATTTTTCATTATTATTTGATTTGGAATGTAAATATTATTAAATTTACAATTTGTTATATGTAATGTTCCTGCATTATAAATTAATCCATTATTTGTATTTTTGTTTAAATTAGTTACTTTGGGGTGTTGGTAGATAGAATCAGTGTTAAATAATGTATTAGTTAAATTTAGCATCCCAGTATTATTGATTGCTCTTCCAAGGATATTTTTAAATGTACAATTTATTAAATTAACTTTTCCTTCTGTATTTATGCTGTAACCTGTGGTATTTGTGATTGTTAAATTTACAAAAGTAACTTCTGCATTATTTGTTATATTGAAGAGGCTTTCTTTTTCAAATCCATTAAGAGTAACATTATTTCCAATTATTGTAACGGATTTATTTATTATAATACTTTCATTGGTGTCATGGATTATGTTAAAATTAGATAGGTATATTGTTCCTTTATTTTCAACTAACTCTAATGCCTTTTTAATAGAATTTATGGAATTTGTCCAGCTAATATTGGATTTGATTGTATTGTCTATAATTATGTTGTTATTTGTTAAATTTATTAATTGTAAATTGTTTAATTTTTCAAAAACAAGAGTATTGGAATATATTCCAAATGCATACACTTTTAAAATACTTTTATCTTGCACATGGTATGGAAAAGTTATATCGAATGTGTAATTTCCAGGTGTGGTATAATGTTGGTAAGGAGGTAGGTTTAATTCGCTTAGGTTTTTTTGTTTTATGATGGTGTCATTTTCATAAATTATTAAAGAAGTTTTGTTAAATTCGTCTTCACCCATTGTAAATTTGCCGGTTACATGAATATTTACAGTTATATTTCCCGTTTTGTTAAAATCATTTGTGTTATTAACTGTTATTGTAAGTTCAATAGACGAATATCTTGGACCGATAAATATGTTGTCTCCAATTTTATCTTCGGGTTTGATTTTAAAAAGTGCATTTTCTGAGTTATAATCATTTTTAACAATATTTTTGCTATTCTGATTCGATTCATCAATATCTGTCGAGCTGTCCTCTTCATAAATTTCAACATTGTTGATGTTAGGTTGATTTAAAGTGGCAGTTGAATTATCCTCAGCATTAACTGTGGTTAATGCTATAAAAAATAATCCTAGAATCAACAATATTAAAATTATTTTTTTTCTATTTTTCACAAAATTCCTCTCCTTATTATTTATATTAAATATATTAACAACTTATACTATAAATTTTATTTGATTTATAATCAGCACATATTGTTCCATAAATTTTATGAGATTGTTTATTTTTTTTTTAAATTATTAAATATATTTTACGTATATTGTTATTTTAGGTAATTTATAACTATATTTATATACTATGTTGATAAATAATTCAATTAGTTAAGACTTATTTAATAAATATCCAGTTATATTTACATTTGTTTTTTTTAAAGATGATTGGTATTGAATAATTTATTGAGTTTACTTAACTAGCATAATTTAATTGGGGGATTTAATATTAAATCAAACTATAAATATATTTTAATCGCTTGTTTAGTGATGATTTGTAGTATTGGTGCTGTTAGTGCAACTGATTTAAATGATAATTCTACTGTTGAAGTTACTTCAAGTGTAGATGATTGTATTTCAGTTGATGAAGCATCAATTATTGATGTTGGACAAAATCAGGAGGTGGCTAGTACAAGTGCAGCTACTTGGGATGAGTTAAAAACAGCTTGTCAAAGTAGTGGTGATAAAGTTATTACTTTAACTGGTCAGTCTTATAATGCAAATAGTCAAATTGTTTTTGGAAATAGTGCTACTATAATAGGTAGTTCTGATACTTATATCACAACTAATAATCCTAATCTTATTCCATTTTTTAATTCTAATTCTAATCTTAATATTACATTTTTAAATGTGAATTTTAAAGATAGTAATTGTAAAATTTTTATCCAGTCTGCTGGAAATAATGAATTAAATAACTGTATTTTTTCAAATATTACTACTGGTGCTGGTAAAACTTCTGTAGTTTATAATACTCAAGGCTTAATGAATCTTGACAACTGTACTTTTACTAATTGTCATACACAATATGGTACTATAACTAATTATGGTAGTAATGTTCGTATGAATGTGGATAATTGTAATTTTGTAAATAATAATGCAAGTGTAGAACCTGGAGCTATTAATAACTGTGGTATTTTAAATGTAACCAATTCAATGTTTGTTGGTAATAATGCTACTTGGTGGGCTGGAGCAATTCACACTCATTCTAATGCTCAAACTCGTATTAGTGGTTCTAAATTTATAAAAAATCATGCAGGATGGAATGGTGGAGCATTATTTACTTACAGTAAACTTGAAGTATATAATTCCACTTTTGATGAAAATATATGTGATACTACTACTGGTGGTGGAGCTATAGGATCTTATAATTTCGGATCTTCTTATAATATCACTATTGAAAATTGCAGTTTCAAAAATAATAAAAATACTGCAGTTGATGGAAATGGTGGAGCAATTACTGCATTAAATGGGGGATATTTAAATGTCCATGGTTCTAATTTCACTAATAATTCAGCAGGAAATGGATTAGCTATTTGTGCATTTAATGCAAACTATCCTAATGCTACTGGTGGAGTTCCATTTTTACAAGTGTATAATAATACTTTTAATAATCATTGGTCTAATATTACTGAAAACACCGTACAAATTTCTGCTGGTAATTACACGTTTGAAAATAATACTTTTATTAATTGTAATCAAACCATTAGAGGTGTAAATAATACTTTTATTAATTGCACTCCAGAAGATTCTAATTTATTAAAATCTTTAAATATTCAATCAATTAGATTAAACCAACCAATTGTAGCAAACCCTGATGATAATGTTACAAGCCCTCAATGGGCTATGACAGGGCATGATGCTCAAAATTCCGGACAATCTCCATATAATGGTATTAAATCTTTAAAAGTTCTTTGGAGCAATTCATTAGCTTTAATTTCAAGCCCTATTATAGATGAAGAGGGTAATATTTATGTTGTTTATGGCAATACTATTTCTTCTTTTTATAATAATGGTACTTCAAGATGGAAGGTTAATTCATGGATGCCTGCAGGTATAGCTCTTTATAATGATTATATTATTGCACCTGAATCTGGAAATAAATTAACTATTGTTAATAAAACCACTGGAAAGGAAGTTTCAGGCAATATTTGGCAATTATCAAGTGCTTTCACTCCTATTGTGGATTCAGAAGGTAATATATATGTTTCACATGAATATCCTTATAATGGTCCAGGGTCAGTGTCTGGTAGTCATTGGGTAGGAGTAGCTAGTTATAATAATGATACTACATCTCCTTCTTATGGGTATGCTTTTTCAGCAAGCTTGATAAAATTATCTAAAAATCCTAGTTATGGTAAGCCTGGAACTCTTTCAGCTCCTGTTTTAGACAAACTTGGTAATGTTTGGGTAAATACTATTGAAGGTATTATTGGTGCAAATATTAAATCTGGAGATAATATAGTTAAGATTTCAAATGCCGGTACTAGTGGACGTCCAGTTGTTGGAGACAATAATGTAGTATATTGTTTTGGTAATAATAATGTAATTTTTGCTTTAAATGCTGGAGGTATTATATGGAATACTACAGTTCCAGATGGAATTGGTAAAGTATTAGCTATTGATAATGAAAATAATGTATTATATACTGTAAATGCTAAAGGCATGGTATATAAAATTGATAGTTTAACTGGTAATATCTCTGAGTTTTATGATATTGAAAGCACAGTTTCTTCAGCAATTATGGTTGGTGCTGATGGTACATTATATTTAGGTGATGATAAAGGAACTTTCTGGATAATTGGTAGTGATGGTAAAGTATTAGATAGCTACAATTTTGGATCTGCTATTGTAGGTATACCTGCTATGGATAAAACTGGAAACATTTATATTGGTACTAAAAATACATTTTATGTATTAACATCCAAAATGGAGTCTAATATTTCAGTTGATGTACAAAATATTAATGTAGGTGACAATGCTACTATTATAGCTACTTTACCAGCTAATGCTACTGGAAATGTGACTTTTACAGTTAATAACAAAGAATATATTGTAGCTATTGAAAATGGTTCTGCTAAATTAAATGTTGAAAACTTACTTTCTGGAACTTATGAGGTACTTGTTAGATTTATGGGAGATAATAATTACTTACCTGGTGAAAATAATGCTTCTTTTATAGTATCTAAAATACCTACAAATATGATAATTGCTGTAGATGATATTAAAGTTGGTGAAGATGCTGTTATTAACATAACTCTTCCTAATGAAATTTCTAATGAATTGGTTAGTGTAACTATTGACGGTAAATCCTATACTGTTCTTATCAATAATGGTAAAGGTTCTTTAACTTTATCTAATTTGGTAGCTAATTCTTATCCAATTACAGCTAAATATGATGGAAATTACAAATATACTGAAGGTGAAAACAGTACTACTTTAACTGTTGCTAAAATGCCTTCAGCTGTAAATGTCACAGCTAATAACATCAAATTTGGTGAAGATGCTGTTATTAACATTGCTGTTCCTAATGTAGCTTTAGGTGTAGCTACTGTTGTTGTTAATGGTAAATCTTATAATGTAGCTATTGTTGATGAAAAAGGTGTCTTAATTATTTCTAACTTAGCTGCTAATGATTATGATGTAAAAGCAGTTTACTTAGGTGATAATAAATACTTATCAAGTGAAAATACCACTAAATTCACTGTTTCTAAAGTAGGTTCTTTTGTAAATGTTGCTGTTAGTGATATTAAAGTGGGTGATGAGGCTGTTATTAATATAGCTGTTCCTGATGATGCTACTGGAAATGTAACTGTAAACATTAATGGTAAATCTTATAATGTAACAACTAAATATGGTATGGCTTCTATTAAAGTAGCTGGTTTAGCTAATGGAACTTATGATGTAAAAGCAGTTTATTTAGGTGATAATAAATACTTATCAAGTGAAAATACTACTAAATTTACTGTTTCTAAAGTGTCTGATTATAATATGACTGTTGATATTGCAGATATTATTAAAGGTGAAAATGCTACAATTACTGTTACTGTTCCTAAAGACGGAACCGGTAGTGTAGTTGTAACAATAAACGGTACAGATTACAAAGGATCAGTCACTAACGGTACTGCTAAAGTTATTATTCCTGGTTTAGATGAAGGAACCTACAAAGTAGTAACCTTCTACACAGGAGATGCTAAATACGACTCCATGATAGTTAACGGAACAATAACAGTTAATAAAAACACTAAAACCACCTTAACAATGGACGATGTTGTAAAATACTTCAAAGGTGCTCAAAATCTCACAGCTAAACTTGTTGACGCATTTGGAAACCCAATAGCTAACGCAACTGTTTACTTCACAGTAAACGGCAAAGTTTATGCTAAAACAACTGATAAAAACGGCACAGCTTCCATGGGTATCGGATTAGTTCCTAACGAATACAAAGTAAATGCTGTATTTAACGGAACCAAAGACCATGATAAAGCAACAGCTAATGCAACAGTAACTATTAAAAACACTGTCTTTGGAAACGACACTACATTATACTTCTGTAACGGAACAAAATATGTAGCTAAATTCTTAGACAGCAACGGAAAAGCATTAGCAAACACAACTGTTAAATTCAACATTAACGGTGTGTTCTACACTCGCGTAACTGATGAAAACGGTACAGCTAGTTTAGGCATCAGATTAAATCCAAAATCATATGTTATAACAGCTTACAACCCGGCAACCGGTGAAGAAAGAGCTAACAACATAACTGTCATGCCAACTTTAGTAACTAAAGATCTCTCTATGAAGTACCTAGACGGCAGCAATTTCACTGCTTTAACTTTAGATGGTCAAGGTAAACCATTAGCTAACCAAAATGTATCATTTAACGTAAATGGTGTCTTCTATCACAAAGTTACTAATAAAGATGGTATTGCAAGCTTAGGAATCAGATTAATGAGCGGCGAATACATCATAACTTCCTACTGGAACGACTTCCAAACAGGAAACACAATAAAAATCAGTCCTTAAAGAGAATTCCCAATTCTCTTACTTTTTTTCTTTTTTTATACTTCTTTTATTTATAATCACAATTTTATTTTTAATAGGTATTTTAATTAATTAGAAAAAATATAATTTTAAACATTATAAAATTTATTAAAAGGGATATTTATGAAAGGAATTGTACTAGCTGGAGGATCTGGAACCCGTCTTTATCCAATTACAAAAGCAATATCTAAGCAATTAGTACCTTTATATGATAAACCAATGATTTATTATCCTATTTCTGTATTGATGCTTGCTGGAATCAAAGATATTCTAATAATATCTACTCCTAGAGATTTGCCAATGTTTAAAGAGCTTTTAGGTGATGGCAGTAGCTTAGGAATTAATTTCAGCTATGAAGTTCAAGAAGAACCTAACGGTCTTGCAGAAGCATTTATTGTTGGGGAAGATTTCATTGGTGATGATGATGTTGCTTTAATTTTAGGAGATAACATTTTCCATGGTCACAGATTTACTGAAATACTGGAAAGAGCAACCAAATTGGAAGAAGGAGCAGTAATATTTGGATATTATACAAACAATCCTGAAGCTTTCGGTGTAGTTGAGTTTGACGATGACTGGAATGTGCTTTCAGTTGAAGAAAAACCTGAAAAACCTAAATCTAATTATATAGTGCCGGGGCTTTATTTTTATGACAATGATGTAGTTGAAATAGCTAAGAATGTAAAACCTTCTGAAAGGGGAGAACTTGAAATCACTTCAGTTAATGAAGAATATCTCAATCGTGGAAAACTTAAAGTTGAACTTCTTGGAAGAGGAATGGCATGGTTGGATACTGGAACTCACACTGGTCTTTTAGAAGCATCTAATTTCATTGAAACCATACAAAAAAGACAGGGACTTTATATTGCATGTCTTGAAGAAATAGCGTATAATAAAGGTTATATTACTAAAGAAGAGCTTTTAAAAACCGCTGAAGAACTTAAAAAAACAGATTATGGACAATATTTATTTAATTTAGTTAAAGATGATTAATATGGGAAATTTTAAATTTACAAAAACTGATATTGAAGGAATGTTTGTAGTTGAACCTGCAGTCTATGGAGACAATCGCGGATACTTCATGGAAACATATAATGAAAAGGATTTCAAAGATGCAGGTTATGATTTAACTTTTGTACAGGATAACCAGTCACAGTCATTTAAAGGAGTACTTAGAGGACTTCACTTACAGTTAAAATATCCTCAGGGAAAATTAGTCCGTGTTATTAAAGGGGAAGTTTTTGATGTTGGAGTAGACCTCAGAGCAGATTCACCAACTTATGGAAAATGGTATGGGGAAATATTGTCAGCTGAAAATAAAAAACAGTTATATATACCTCCTAAATTTGCTCATGGATTTGTAGTATTGTCTGATGAAGCTGAATTTGTATACAAATGTACTGAATTTTACCATGGTGAAGATGAAGGCGGAATTATGTGGAATGACCCGGACATAGCTGTTGAATGGCCATTAGACGGAATTGATGAAATCACATTATCTGATAAGGATAAAAAATGGAAAACTCTAAAGGAATCACAAATCAGGTATTAGGTGCATTATTATGACAAAAATATTAATTACTGGTGGGGCAGGGTTTATTGGAAGTAACTTTGTAAAATATATGATTGATAAGTATCCTGATTATGAATTTACTAATTTGGATGCCTTAACATACTGCGGTAACCTTGAAAACTTAAAAGATATTGAAGATAAGGACAATTATGCTTTTGTTAAAGGGGATATCAGAGATAAGGAAGTTGTCAATAAATTAGTTAAAGATTCTGATTATGTTATTAATTTTGCAGCTGAAAGCCATGTGGACAGAAGTATAAGCGATCCGGTAATATTTATTAAATCAAATGTTTTAGGAACTCAGGTATTGCTTAATGCTGCCAAGGAATATGGTGTGGAAAAATATGTGCAGATTTCTACTGATGAAGTTTATGGAACATTAGGGGAAACAGGTTATTTTACAGAAACTACTCCTTTACAACCTAACAGCCCTTATTCTGCTTCAAAAGCCAGTGCAGATTTGGTTGTAAGAGCATATTATGAAACATTTAACTTGCCGGTTAATATAACACGCTGCTCTAATAATTATGGTCCTTATCAGTTCCCGGAAAAATTAATTCCTTTAATGATTTCAAATGCTCTGGAAGATAAAAAATTGCCGATTTATGGTGATGGTAAAAACATACGTGACTGGTTACATGTATATGACCATTGTACGGCAATAGATTTAGTTTTACATGGCGGAAAACTTGGTGAAGTTTATAATATTGGGGGACATAACGAAAGACAAAACATTCAAATTGTAAAATTAATATTGGAAGCTTTAGGTAAAGATGAGTCCTTAATTGAGTTTGTAGATGACAGATTAGGTCATGACAGACGTTATGCTATTGACTCAACTAAAATTAGGGAAAATCTCGGATGGGAGCCAAAATACACTTTTGAAACAGGTATTAAAGAAACTATCCAATGGTATTTGGACAATCCCGACTGGATGGACCAGGTTAAAAGTGGAGAATATCAGGAATACTATAAAAAAATGTATCTTAAATAAGGTGGAAATTTGCCTCAAATTTCAGTAGTTGTACCGGTTTATAATGTGGAAAAATATCTCAGGGAGTGTTTGGATAGCTTAGCTAATCAGACATTTGAAGATTTTGAAGTAATCTGTGTAAATGACGGATCTGACGATTCTTCAATTGATATTTTAGAGGAATATGCATCTGAAGATGAAAGATTTAAAATAGTTTCTCAGAAAAATAAAGGATTAAGCGGTGCAAGAAATACTGGAATGAATTATATTAAAGGCAGATATCTGCTATTTTTAGATTCTGATGACTGGTTAGAGTTAAATGCCCTTGAATTATTATATAATCAGACAAATAGTCTGGACTCTGAAATGGTGATTTTCCCATACAGATATTTTAATCAGGAAACTAAGCAATATGAGGAAAATGACTTTACAAAATTAAACATGTTTGATTCATCAGTTGACAATAAGAATTTTAACTATAAAAACATCCCTGAAATTGTATTTAGAATTCCTCATGAATCTATTAAATTATATGATGTCAAAACACTAAAGAAACTGGCTGTTAGATTTCCGGAAGGACTTAATTATGAAGATGCCTATTTCTTTTACAAAATCTTTTTTAAATTAAATAAAGTTTCAATTATCAGAACTCCAATTTATAATTACAGAATAAGAAATGATTCAATCTGCACAACAGGCACTGAAAAATCCTTTGATATATTTAAGATTTTAACTTCCATAGAAAATTTCTTAAAAGAAGATGAAATCTATGAAAGTTTTAAGGATGAATTTATTTTATTTGCAGTTATTAATCTCAAATTTGTTTATTTAAGATTGGATGAACGATTTAGAGACAGATATCTTGAAAAAATAAAGGAAAATTATGAATTTTTTTCCCTAAATCAGGTTAACAAGAATCATTTAGCTACCTGGCATTTTGATGACAGGGTATTTTATCAGGCAATAGATGTTTCAAACAATGGAATCGAGTTCGAATTAAATTATAAGAAATTGTACTATGAATTTTTAGCTAATCATTATGAAGGTGTAATAGAACAGTTGCGTCATGAAAATCAAGTTTTAGCACAAGAAAACAATGATTTAAAAGAACAGTCAGCTGATACTTCTATTAAAAGTAAATTTAAGAAAATCGTGAAATTATGAGTTATAAATTAAGTGTCATTATTCCTGTTTTCAATGCTGAGGATTATATTAAAGAATGTTTGGATTCTGTTGTTGACCAAAGCTTAGGAATAGACAATATTGAAGTTATAATAGTCAATGATAATTCCTGTGACAGTACGTTAGATATAATCAGCCAATATACTGATAAATATCCCTCTTTTAAATTAATTTCAAATAAAAGTAATCTGGGCCCCGGTGAAAGCAGAAATATGGCTCTTAAGGAAGTTAGCTCAGATTATGTAACTTACTTGGATGCAGATGATTTTATATCACAAAATGCATATGAAGATGCATTATCTAAAATAAATGAATTTAATGCAGATTTATTGATTTATAATTGGGAAACATACACTGGAAGCGATTATGTTGAACCGATAAATATCCACCAGCAAAATACTTTGGAAAATAAATTAATAACTGATATTAAGCAGAATCCTAAGCTATTTTTATCAACAGCTCCATGGAATAAGATTTATCATAGAAGCTTATTTAAATATCTGAAATTCTCCAAAGGTTTTTATGAAGACAATATTGTAGCTATTTTAGCTTTAATCAATGCTAAAAGGATATTTTTATCAAAAGATTCCATTTATTACTATAGAAAGAATTCTGATTCAACTACTGAAAACATTACAGTTGATAGTTCTATTCATCTTTCAAATTCAATAAAAGAAATATTTGATTTAAGATATGAATATCCGGAGTTTTTAAATTATCTTAAATTGCTTAACATTAATTTTATTTATGATATTCTATTTTGGACTTATTATTACAACTGGGCACTGGCTGATGAGCTTAAAATAATTAATAAACTTAAATCAGTTATTATTCCACTTAAAAAAGAAGACATTGACAGATTTAAACAACTTTTCCCAGATAAACTTAGCTATGAAAAGGATATTTTGGATTTGGATAAGTATGATGCTGAAACATTTTTAGCCAAATATAAATATTTTAACAGATTAAATAAAGTAAATTCACAAGCCAGTTTATATGTTGATACGGGAAAGGGTTTTAATGAATCTGATAAAGTAGCTATTGATTATTCGCCTTTAAAAAAGAATAATCTTGAATTCAGCCTGGAAAACTTTGGTAATATCTCTAAACTACGTTTTGACCCGCTGGAAGGCAGTTTTATTAAGTGTAGGATAACTAATAATTTACCGATAAGTGATGCAAATTGTGATAACTCAGTTGATGATGATTATCAAATATTTACTAATTTGGACCCTTGTTATGTTTTAGATGCTGATTTTAGTGATATTTCAAGTATTCAAATTAATTTTGATTTGGAAATCTTAACTAATAATGATATTGCTAATTTATTTAGACAAAAGGACAATATTATAAATGATTTGCAGGTAAAACCTAAAAAAAGGAAATTTAGCTTTTTCAATAAAAAGGAGTAATTTTCAATGTCTGATATTTCATATTCAAAATTTTTAATTAAATCCAAATTCAATCCAAAAAAAGCAAAAAAATACATGGAAAGCTATGATAAGATAATGGAATCAGGATTATTTGATAAAAATTATTATCTTAAGGCATATCCTCACATTGCTAAATCAGGAATGGATCCTTTAGTTCATTATTTATTTTATGGATATAAGGAAGATAAAAATCCTTCTGCTCAGTTTAATTTAAAAAGATATTTGGAAGAATATCCTGAAATTAAAAGAAAGGGTTTAAATCCTTTAGTTCATTATATTGACAATGATCATGAAGGTTTTACTTTAGAAGAAAATCCTTTTATTGCACGCAGAAAGAAAATATTGGATACCAACTCTTTATTTTTAGCTAATTATAGCTTTGATAGCGAACCTTTAGTTTCAATTATAATTCTAAACAGAAACGGTTTAGGACATTTGCAAAGATTATTTGCAGATTTTGATAAAAAAACAAATTATTCAAACTATGAAATTATTGTAGTGGATAATGCATCATGCGATGAGTCTGTTGAATATCTGCATTCCTTGGATTTGCCGGTTACAGTTATTGAAAACAGTGAAAATGTCAGCTTTTCAAAAGGAAACAATGATGCAGCTAAAATAGCTAATGGGGAGTATTTACTTTTATTGAATAATGATATTGAACCGACATATGGATGGCTTAATGAAATGGTTGGAACAGCCTTAAATAATGAAAATGTCGGATCTATTGGAGCTAAATTAGTATTTCCTTACTATGAAGATATGAAAAGTCAGGGTAAATCCTTTTCAATCCAGCATGCAGGTGTAAAATTTAGAGAAGAAAGAACTCCCTATATTTATGGCCCATATCATGAGCATATGTATTCAACAATGCTTTTTTCAGATGAGTTAAATCATCAAAAAGAAGTAATTTCAAATACTGCAGCATGTTTATTAGTTCCAAAAGATGTTTATTTTGAATTGAACGGGTTAGATGAACAGTATATTTACGGATATGAGGATATTGACTTCGCATTTAAGTTATACAAAGCAGGTTATAAAACAATTTACAATCCTGCAGTGTTATTGTTCCATCATGAATCTGCAACCAGACATGAAGATGATGACAGGAAAAATCAGCTGAATTATCAGAATATAATGCATTTTGTCGATAAGTGGGGAGACTTTATTTTTAAGGAAATTTTAAAGGATAAAATTGAGGCAAATAAGTTTTTCACAAATAAAAAACTGGATTTCTCGATTATAAGTAAAAATAATGATTTGATAAAAAAAGTAGTTTCCAAATTAAACAATGAATGCTATAATGTTAAATTGATTCCCAATATTGATGATTTGGATATTGGTCAGGACTGTGATATTTTAATATCAACTGAAAAGGAATATGATATTAAAAATGTAAGTTCAAGACTTAATTTAATAAAAATTTTAATATCTGATGAAAATAATAATGATTATGACATGGTTTTAAGTGAAAATGACTTTGAATTTAATCTTTTAGATAAAATTAAGGAAAAATATTTGTGATACTATGAGTTATGAGGAAATTTATGAAACATATCAGGAAGTTGCAAAGGAGCACATTAACAGGGATTTATTTAATCATTCCTCAGAAGATGCAGCCAAAACAATTGAAGATATTAAAAATAACAAAATAGCTATTTATACAGCTTTCACAGGGGATTATGATACTTTAAAAGAACCTGAAGTAATTGATGAAAACTGTGATTACATATGTTTTACAGATAATCCTAATCTGGAATCTGACACATGGAAAATTATTCAAATGGATGAAAGCACTTTAGATAACAATAGAAAAGCCAAACAGTACAAATTACTTCCTCATAAATATTTAAAAGATTATAAATACAGTTTTTGGTTAGATGGAACATTCAGAATAAAAGGAAGCATTAGGGAATATATCTACAAAAACATCAAAGCTTCCTCTCCAATGCTTTGTGTAGTTCACACAGAAAGGGATTGTGTTTACGAGGAATATGAAGCTTCTAAAATAATTCCAAGATATCCTCGTGCAGTAATGGAAGAACAGATTAATTATTATAAAAATCAGGGATTTCCAAAAAAATATGGATTGGGGGTAATGGGAGCTATTTTTAGAAAACACAATGATCCTGCAATCATTAAAGTCATGGAAGATTGGTGGGAGGAAAATATTAGGTTTACAAATCAGGATCAGCTAAGTTTTGCATATGTGTGCTGGAAAAATGATTTTCATCCGTCAGTTAGCTTAATTTATTACTGGGACAATGAATACTGGGCTAAAGATAAAGGTGATTATCACCATAAGGTAGTATTTTCAATGCCAATAACCAGTGATAACCTGAGAGCTAAAATAGGGGCTCAGGTAGAAAATATGGATTTTGGAGATACAATTGAACTTTCAAAAGAAGAAATGTATCTTTTAATCAATGATGTAAAAGGAATGGCAGGTTATAGAATAGATACTGCAGGCAGAGTGGGATATCTGCAAAATGAATACAATACTTTTTTAAATTCCAATTCTTTAAAGCTTACAAAACCATTAAGGGTAGCCGGTGATGTAGCTAGAAAAGTTAAGAATAATCATATCTTTGAATTCGTTAAACATAAACATGCAGAAGAAAATATCCATATTTATGATACTATAAAACATTTTGGCATTTTTGATGAAGCAGAATACAAAAAATTACACGGTGAGGTTGGAGATGCTGTTTTACACTTTATAGAGGAAGGTTCAAAAACAGACCATATTGATGATAAATTAAAATATATCAATCCGATATTTGATTTATATTATTATATCAGCTCAAATAATATTTCATCTGATGAAGACCCGCTTATTCATTATATAACTAAAGGGTTTAATAAAAAATTAGCTATTAATAGAAATTATCCTAATTTTGTCGAGTATTTGCATGGAAATTTACACGAGCAGTTAGATGCTTTTGTCACTAAAAGGATAAAAGAAAAACTGGCTGATGAGAGTTATATTTCAGATTCAAAAATTTTAATTGATTATATTCATACAAATCATGAATTTAAAACAGATACAATTAAAGTGGGAGTATTTTTAGAGGATAATTTTGATAATATGAATGCATGTCCATTTATAAGGATTCATTCATTGTTTAAAGAGTTAAGCAAAAGCGGAGACTATCATTTCTTTGTTTATGGTCAGGAAATTTTACCTTTAATTGATGTAAACCAAATAATCAAATCAAAAATCTTCGATGTAATTGTAATTCAAAGAGTAAATCCATATTCTACTAAAATAGCTAAAAAAGCTAAACAGCATGGAATTAAATTGGTTTATGAAACTGATGATGACTTTTTAGATATCAACCCATCTAATCCGTCATTTAATTATATTCAAGGTAATTTATCAAATATTAAAAAACTGGTTTCTGCAGCTGATGAAATAGTTGTAAGTACTTCAGAGCTTAAAAGACGTTTTGATAACCTGAATTTGTCAGGCAATGTAACAATCATTAGAAATTACTATCTTGATAATGTATTGCCGTTGAAAGGATTTTCATATAAAGGTAATAATTATGTAAAAATAGGTTACTTTGGAACAATGACTCATAATAATGATTTGGAGCTTATTCATAATGTTATATTAAGATTAAAGGATATTTTTTCTAAAAAAGGCATTCAGGTCGATTTGGAAATCATTGGAGCATCTATTGATGAAAATGCAGACTGGTTCAATGTTAAAAAAATACCATATTATCCGATGTCAATGGCTACATTCATGAAATGGATATCTGCTAGGGCAAACTGGGACATTGGAATAATTCCATTAGTTAACACAGAATTCAATAAATGTAAAAGTGAGTTAAAATACATTGAATTTACAGCTCTTGGAGTTCCAGTAGTAGCTAGTGATGTTGATGTATATAAGAATACTATTGAAGATGGAGTAACTGGATTTTTAGCCAATAGTGAAGATGAATGGGTAAATAAATTATCCCGATTAATTGAAGACCCAACGCTTAGACATGGAATATTAAACAATGCACGTGATGATATTTTGAAAAACTATGATTTAAGATCCCGTGCAAAACAGTGGGATGAAATTTTTAAGAGGGGATCCTGATAAAAAAGTTTTTTATTAATGGAAAATTGATATTATTTCGTAAAATTGTTTTAATTTCTTAAATAAAAGTTATATACAAAAAATATGATTTAAATGATAGACAATATAAACTTTTAGAAATACTTTCTCAAAATAATGAAAATATTATAAATAAAGAATATAGGGAATTATTTGGAGTATCAAGATTCACAGCAGCAAGAGATTTAAGAAGATTGGTTGAATTAAATTTGATTCAAAAATATGAGATTAGTGGCAAAGAAGTTATTTATTCAATTAAATAATTCTTAGGAATGATATGTTGATTAAAGTAAAAGGTTGGTTTATTATTTTTAAGTTTCTTTAAGTATCTGTAATATGATACACTCATGACACACTTAAATATTTTTTTTAAGTTTTATTATATTTGAATGGGGCTTTTATTATTGTGTGTTGTGTTGTGTTTTTTATTATTTTTTTGAAGTTTTCTTTCAGTATTTCACTTTGATGAATCATGGCACACTAAAATTCAAATCTTTTTTTTCAATCTCTGTTTTATATTTTTAGTTTTATACTTAAACCAGCCTTTTGTAGTTTGCAGATTAGCTACCTGCTGGGTTTTATGAGCCAATTCAACTTCCAGCTGGTGGATTCTATTTCTAAATAGCTGATAATCACCCATGAGACTGTAGGCTTCATCCAGATTTCTGGCTCTTATCTGAGTTATTATACTTTTAATTGCATTATTTTCAGGAGTCGGATTAATGTCATCCATTTCGTCAAATAATTTAAGGGACTTACTTACCAGCTCCTTCTTATCTTCAAAGTCAATTGTTTCACTTAAAGCCACATCACTAATCCAGCAGCTTAAATGCTGATTAAAAATAGTGTCGTAATATTTGCATGCATTGTTTTTCTTAAGTACATCTACTGTATTATTATATCCTTCAATTAATCCATCCAAATAATGCATTCCTTTAGATAAACTTGTTGAGCTGTTGTCACCGGTTCTTAATCTGAAATTATAAACAATATCATTTATAAAGACTATTTTTGAGGCATTTACGAAAGCATCAATCATAAAAGTTAAATCTTCAGCAAAAACTCCCTCTGGGAAAGTTATGTTATTTTCATTAAGGAATTCTTTTGGAAATATCATTCTCCAGATATTATTTATTGAAAAAAAGCGTAAATCTTCATCAATTGAATTTAAAACAACATCCTGTGTAATCCAGTCTTCAGGGACTATTTTTTGTTCTCCAAATGTTTGGAATTTACCGATAGCTACATCACATGAATTTTTAGTAACTGCATCGTATAATTTTTCAACACTTTCAGGCAGGTAATTGTCGTCATGATCAATAAACATTATATATTCTGCTGTGGAATTAGCTATTCCTATGTTTCTGGCTCTTCCTGGAGTTCCTGTTTTTTTACCTGATTCAAAGGTTTTTATATTTTCATATTTTTCACAATAGCTGTTTATTAACTCCTGAGTGTTGTCAGTAGAGTAATCATCAACAATAATCAGTTCTATATTTTCAAATCCGATGCTTTGGTTCATAATTGAAGCTATTGTTGAATCCAAAAATTCCACGCTATTGTATGTTGGAATAATTACAGTGACTTTATAAGACATAAATTTATTTTTATGTTAAGGTATTATATAATATATTATGAATTTGTCTAAATCCATTAAAAACAGTCCTTTAGCTTACATAGCTATGAAATCAAAAGCCAGCCCTAAAAAGATTTCAATGTATAAAAAAATTTATTCAAGGATTAAAAACCTGGAATTAATTGATAAAGACAAATATGTAGCTGTTCATGACGATTGCAAGGTTCAGAATATGGATGTTAATTTGCATTATCTGTATTATGGAGTTAAAGATGATTTGGCTACTCAGCAGTCATATATAACTGATGTATTTAATCTGGAATTTTATAAAAGCAAATATGAGGTTGAAAATCCTATTTTTGATTATGTTCTGGATGGTTTTTTTAAAAACAATCAGATTAATGTTTTTGACAATAATTATGTTAATACACTTGAAACTCCTATCTTCACTCAGTATTATAACGGTCAAAACACTAAACTCCATTTGGAAGTTAAAGATAATTGCTATATAACTGATAAACGTACTTTAATTCCATATATTCAGCTTGAAAAACCTATTGATTCAGATAAAATTAGAATTGGTGTTTTCACAAATGATCCTTTTGAAAATTTAGCTCCATGTCCATATATAAGACTTCATGGTCCATTTAATAAGCTAAGCAAATCTGATAAATACACATTTTTCATGTATGGTATGGATAGCTATGTTATGATGGATATAGACAATATTTTAAGGTCTAAACTATTTGACATTGTTGTTGTACAAAGAATTTTACCGTTTCTGGATTTATTATTGGCCAGATGCAAAAAATATGGCATTAAAGTTGTTTATGAAACTGACGATGATTTGTTGGGAGTTGAAAAAAACAGCCCTTCTTTTGAGTATGTTGACCGGGTCAGAAGTCAGATAACTAATTTCATTGATAATGCAGATGCAATAACTGTTACTACTCCTAATTTGGCTTCTAAATTTGATTCAAATAAAACTACGATAATACATAATTATTATGTAAATACAGTTTTCAATGTTAAAAAAGATATTAAAAGAGACGGTAAATTAAAATTGGGGTATTATGGAACACTAACTCATTCTAAAGATTTATTTTTAATTAAAGATGTTATTCTAAAGCTTAAAGAAAACTATGACTTTGATTTTGAAGTAATTGGAGGTTTTAATGCAGAAGATGATGTATGTGAAGACTGGTATGATGCTGTTGAGCTTCCTTTAAATAATATGTGTTTTGAGGTATTTATGCCATGGCTTTCAAAAGTAGCTAATTGGGATGTTGCACTGGTTCCTTTAGAGAATTCAAAATTCAATCTGGGGAAAAGCGAATTAAAATACATTGAATTGGCAGTATTGGGAATTCCAGGAGTTTATAGTGATATGCCGGTTTATAATACTGTTGTTAAAAATGGCGTTAACGGTTTGTTGGCTACTGATACAAAAGACTGGGTTTTAAAAATTGAAGAATTGCTTTCGGATATATCATTAAGGGAGAATATTCGTAAAAATGCATTAAATGATGTTTTGGAAAATTATTCTTTAGATGAAGTTGTAAATAAATGGGATGATTTATTTTCAAAATTAATTTAGTTTATTCAACTTTTTTTAAAATTTTATTAATATTGTTTAAAAAATTAGTATAATTGCTACTTCAGATATTTATTTTTAACTATTATTTATGATAACTGATAACAATAAAGTGTTTTTATATAATTCTTTGTTTAATATAGATTAAATTGTATATTATTGTACTATATTTTTAGTTAACTGTTTTAAACAATTGGGTTAATGTAGTTTTATGTATAACCTATTTTTATCTAACTTCTATTTTTATATATTTTTGGTGTTTTGATTATTAGAAGTATTTATTTTGAAGCTATTAATTTTTATAGTATTCCTTGTTCTAACAATTTGGTTAAAATTCTTAATTAAATTTCAATAAAAATTATAATATCTTATTTTATGTTTAAAGCTTTTTTAGTTTCATAGATTATTTTTAAATATATTAAAAAAATCAGTTACTGTATCTATACCATAATTTTATATACAATTAATTTTAAAGTTGATTAGTGTAGATTTTTTCATCACTGAATGTTATTCAAAATGGAAAAATTTACAATATGGAATATGGTGATTGGAATGTTAGAAGAATTTATACCTTTTATAGGTTTATTAATTTTCGGTAATATCGAAAACTTAGTATTGTCTTCACAAGGTGTGGTTGCTGGAGCAAATATTTTAAAATTAAGTATTTACAGTATTATTTGTGTTATTATCTGGTTAATTGTAGGAACTGTAGGTGCTACTGTTGCTTCTCAATATGCTAGTTTCATTGATTTTATCGGAGGACTTGCTATATTTATATTAGGTCTTCAAGCAATGTATGAATCCATTGCAAATAAATAAAAGGAGGATTAGAATATGGCAAATGAATTTAAACAATTTATGGGATTATTAATTTTTGGTAACATTGAAAATTTAATCTTATCTGCACAAGGTGCAACAGCACATGTTGATCCATTTATATTAGGTGGATTAAGTTTAATTTGTGTAATTATTTGGCTTTTAATAGGTACATTTGGAACCAAATTTGCTATTAAATATGCTAGGCATATTAACTTTATTGGTGGTCTTGCTATCTTTATTTTAGGTATTCAATCTATGGTTGGAGCAATTCCAGGCATATTAGAATTTTTCTAATACTTTTTTTAATTTAGTTTAAAAAAGTTTTTAATCATTAAGTGTCTTAAAAACTTTTTTAAGCTAATGGCTTTTTAGATATATTTAATTAATATTAAAATGAAAATTATTATCAGTTATTTTAATAAATTGTTTTGCTGATTTTTATGACTGAGAATAATGTTGACCCTTACGAAGTAGTTAAACAGAGATATGAATCAACAGTAGATAGTTTTATCTTAAGTGATTTATTTGACCCTACTTTAGAAAGCAATCAGGAATTAATAGATGATGTTAAAGATAACAGATTAGTTATTTATACAGCTTTCACTGGAAATTACGATGAATTAAAAGAACCCGAGTTCATTGATGAAAATTGCGATTATGTTTGTTTTACAGAAAATCCTGATTTGGAATCTGATACTTGGAAAATAGTTCAAATGGAAAAATCAACATTGGATGATAATAGAAAAGCAAAACAGTACAGATTATTCACTGATAAATATTTTCCAGATTATAAATACAGTTTTTGGTTAGATGGAACTTTTAAAATAGTTGGAAGTATTAGAGAATACATTTACAAGTATGCAAAGTCTAAAATGCTCGTTGTTGTTCATCCTGAAAGGGATTGTATTTATGATGAGGCAGTAATGTCAATGCCATTTCCAAGATATTCCAATTACACTATGACTAAACAGGTTGAAAAGTACCGTTCTGAAGGAATGCCTGAACATTATGGTCTTCCAGCTACTGGAGCATTATTTAGAGCACATAATGATCCGGAAATTATTTCGATAATGAGACAATGGTGGCGGGAAGTTGCAAACTACACTAATCAGGATCAATTAAGCCTACCTTATGTTATGTGGAAAAACAATTTTCATCCATCAGTTTCTGATGTTTATTATTGGGTTAATGAATACTGGTCTAAAGAAGGAAATTATCAGCATAATTTTGAAATTGAAGATTATATAACTAGTAGAAATTTAATCAAATCCTTGGAAGGCAATATTAAAGATAAAAACACTTTAACCAAAGAAGAAATTAATTTGTTATTCAATGATATTGATGCACTAAGAGACGAAGCTAATGCATTAAACATGGCTCGTGATCATTGGGATAGGCAAATCAGAGGAGTTAGAAATTCAACTTCCTGGAAATTAACTAGTAAATTACGTAATGCACGAAATAGGGGAGACAATGACTAAACACTTGATTAATTTCTTACTTAAATCTAATTTTGATTTTAAAAAAGCCATGAAAAATTACAAATATTATAATGCTATTGAAAAATCAGGGCTTTTTGATGAAAAATTTTATTCTAAAACTTATGAGGATGTTAATGGTGACAGCTTAACTCATTATTTAGTTAAAGGACATTTGGAAGGTAAACTTCCAAGCAGAGATTTTGATCCGGATTTTTATAATAATAATTATCCTGATGTTCACAGGGCTCAATTAAATCCTCTACTTCATTATATTGCACATGGGAAAGATGAAGGTAAAATATTTCAATATGCTTATCCAATTAGAAGAAAAGAGGAAATTTGTGAAACGAATTTAGCTTTCTTAACTAATTATGAATTTGACACAGAACCTTTGGTTTCTATTATTATACTAACAAGAAATGGTTTGGGTCACTTAAAAAGATTATTTAAAGATTTTGATAAGAAAACTAATTATTCAAATTATGAAATTATTGTTGTAGATAATGCATCAACAGATGAATCTGTCAGCTATTTAAAAAGTCTGGATTTACCTGTTAGAATAATTGAAAATGATGAAAATGTCAGCTTTTCAAAAGGGAATAATGATGCTGCTAAAATAGTTAATGGAGAATATATATTGCTTTTAAACAATGATATTGAACCTACTTACGGATGGCTTAATGAGATGGTGGGAGCTATTGTCAATAATGAAGATGTAGCTTCTGTAGGTGCAAAATTAGTTTTTCCATTTTATGAAGATAACAGGAGAAAGTCATTTAAAATTCAACATAGCGGGGATATTTTTGCAGAAAGGATGTATCCTTGCTGTTTATATGCAATTAATAAGGCTAATACTCATTTGGACCTTTTTGATGCTTCACTTACAAAAAATACTCAATGTATTGCTGTTACGGGAGCTGTTGATTTAATTGATAAAAAAGTCTATGATGAATTGGGAGGTCTTGATGAAGATTATATCTATGGACTTGAAGATGTTGATTTTTCATTAAAATTACATAAAAATGGTTATAAAACCCTTTTAGCTTCTAATGCTTTACTTTTTCATCATGAATCAAGTACTAGAGTTAAAACTAAAGATTATGCAGATAATGATAAACATAATTACAATGTATTTTGGTCTAAATGGGGAAATTATCTTTCTAAAAACTTACTTTTAGATAAAATCCATGATGGAAAATTTTTCACTCAAAAGAAACTTAAAATTACAATAATTGATGAAAATTATCAGGATAACTCTGATTTTTTATCTAAAATTTCTAAAGACTTTAATGACTTAGGTTTTACAGTTGAACTGATTTCTGATTTGAAAAATCTGTATATTGGAAATTCTTCAGATATTTTACTTTCTTTATCTTTGGATTATGATTTGGAAAATATGGTAGCCAGAGATGATATTGTTCGGGTATTTATTTCACAAAACGGTGAAGATAATCCGAAAGGTTATGACATTGTAGTATCTGAGGAAAATAAAGATTATGATTCCAAATATAATTTTGTAATTAAAGATAATTTTGTTAAAGAATTTTTAGATAACTTGGAAGATATTCTAATGAAAAGTGACGGATTTTTATGAGCTTTAAAAACAGGTTAATGAGTAAAATTCCAGCCAGCTATATTTTACATAAATCCTCCAGTAAAACGGAAGCTAAAGCAATTATTAAAGGATATAATGCAATTCGTAAAAATAAATTATTTGATGATGAATTTTACTTAAATAAATATCCTAAAATTAAAGCTTCTGAGATGGATCCTTTGCTTCATTATATTTTCTTTGGATTTGATGAAGGAAAAAAGCCAAATAAGGATTTTGATGGAGTCTTTTATAAACATCACTATGGGGATGTAGAGATTAATCCCTTAATTCACTATGCATTATATGGAATTAATGAAAATCGCCAAATTAAAGTAGCTAATAAAGATTTATCCACTTTCAATGATTTAAATAAAGTAAATATATTATTTGTTCTACATGAAAAAATAGGAACTATTGGAGGTACTGGTTTTACTAATCTGGATATTATTAATAGTTTGGATAAAAAATTTCAGGCATTTATTTTAACTTCTGATGGTGAAGACATTGAATTATGGAAATCTGATTCCTCTTTAGAAAAAATAGCTAATTTTAATTATCATCCTAAAGAGTATGAATTTTTGGACAGCAATTTAGCTAACATTTACGAAGAAATCCTATCAAAATTAGATATTAAAGTCATTCATATTAATCATTTAATCAATCATACTTTTGATTTGGTTGAAATAGCTAATAAAAAAGAAATTCCTTATATTACAAGTATACATGATTTTTATTATATTTGTCCGTCGATCCATTTAATCAATGAAAATTACAGTTACTGTGAGTTCAAATGCAATACTTGCAAATTTGAAAATATTTTAAAAGACTGGCAAAAACACGGATTTAAATTACTTGAAAATGCTTATTTAAATATTGTCCCATCTGATTCAGTAATTGAAATCTATAAACATGTATATTCGGATTTAAATAATTTTAAGTTAATTGAACATGGTAGAGATATTAAAAAATCAGATATTGAACCTGAATTATCTGTAAAACCAATTAAAATTGCTCTTCCAGGTCACATATCACAGCATAAGGGATCTTTATTAATCAAAAAAATAAAAAATTTAGATAAAGACAATGAATTGGAACTGCATTTTATGGGAACTGCAATTCCCAATTTAAATAAATATGGAATAAATCATGGAAGATATAAAAGAGGAGATTTTAACAAGATTATAGCTGAAATTAATCCTTCATTTATAGCTATTTTATCAACATGTCCTGAAACATTCTCACATACATTAACTGAAAGCTGGAAATCAGGAATTCCAGTAATAGCTACAAACCTTGGAGCACTAAAGGAAAGAATTAATAAGACAAATGGGGGATGGTTAGTGGACTATAAAGATCCTCAGGCAATATATGATAAGATTTTAAGTATTGACGAAACAGATTATCTGAAAAAAGTAGAAAGCATATCTAAAATCCGCTTTAAAAGCCTTAAAGAAATGACTGATGAATACAATCAGATATATGGAGAAATAGCTGATGAATTATAAAATATCTGTAATAGTAGCTACTTACAACTCTGGCGATTTTTTAAATGAGTTTTTAGACTCTATCATATCTCAGAGTTTAGGTTTTGAGGATATTGAGGTTATTTTTGTTGATGATGCTTCAACTGATACTTATACTTTAGAGTTATTGCATAATTTTGATGAAATGTATTCTAATGTTTTGGCTGTATTTTTAGATGAAAATTCAGGGTTTCCTGGAGCTGGCAGAAATAGGGGTTTGGATTTGGCCAGTGGTGAGTATGTTATCTTTGCTGATCATGATGATAGCTATGTAGAAAATGCTTTTGAAGTAATGTATGATAAAATAAGGGATAATGATGTGCTGATATCCAATTTTAATCAGATATTTGATGATAAAGCAGTTAAATTCAAATCATTATACAAAGACACACCAACAGTTAAAGTTAAAGATATTGGTGAAGACAGAAATCTTTTAAGAATTCCTGCAGCTATTTGGACAAGATTATTCAGAAAAGACTTCTTAATTGAAAATAATATCAGGTTTTTAGAAGGGATGCTTTGCGAAGATGTTTATGTAGCTACTTTAGGCTGCTTAAAAGCAAATGGAATAATTTATCTTAATGATTTCTATAGCTACAACTACAAAATTCGTGATGTTGAAGGAAACAAATCAACAATCCATATCAGAAACAGAAAATACATTGAAGCAATGTTAAATGGATATTATGAAATAGCTAAAATGCTTGAAAATGAAAATAAAACAGGTTATGGTAAAGAAATATTTAGACAACATTTAACATCATGGTTATATACAATTGTATTAAGTGAATTGGACTCCAGCGATAAAAAAGAGCTGTTTGCAAAGTCATATGATATTTTTAAAATGTATTATACACAAGATCCCTACTTTAAAAAAAGGTATAATAATCTGGTTAACAATATTTTAACTAAGGACTTTGATGAGGCTGTTGCTGAGGCAAACAAATTAGAAAAAACTCAGGAAAACATAAATAACAGAAGTTTTCTTTCAAGATTAAAAAACAAATTGAGAAGATAGAATGTATAAAATTTCAGTTGTAGTAGCTACTTATAATTCTGGTGATTTTTTAAATGAGTTTTTAGACTCTATCATGTCTCAGAGTTTAGGTTTTGAGGATATTGAGGTTATTTTTGTTGATGATGCTTCAACTGACAGTTATACTTTGGAGTTGTTGCATAATTTTGATGAAATGTATTCTAATGTTTTGGCTGTATTTTTAGATGAAAATTCAGGGTTTCCCGGAACCGGCAGAAATAGGGGTTTGGATTTGGCCAGGGGTGAGTATGTTATCTTTGCTGATCATGATGATAGCTATGTAGAAAATGCTTTTGAAGTAATGTATAATGAAATAACCAAAGAAAATGCTGATTTTTTAATTACTAACTTCTATAAAGTTTATGAAAATGAATCTGTTAAAGAAAAAACAGTTTTCAATAGGGAAAATATTGCTGTAAACAGTTTTAGAGAGGATTTACGGTTATTTGATATTGCTCCGAGTATCTGGACAAAATTATTTAAAAAAGACTTCCTGACTGAAAACAATATTAGATTTTTAGAAGGAATGCTTGCTGAAGACTTGTATGTTTATGTTTATGCACTTCTTAAATCTAAAAGAACAGTTTATCTGGATGATTTTTATAGCTATAATTATAGTATACGTGATGCTGACGGAAATAAATCTACAATTCATATTAGAAATAAAAAATACTTGGCCAGCATGGTTGATGGTTATTTTGAGATAGATAACTTGTTAAATAAACTAAATAATGAGGAATTCTTCTCAAATATCTTTAAAAGACATTTTGTTTATTGGTTAACAAGTTTGGTAGCTAGTGATATTTCCGATACTGAAAAAAGAGAGTTAGTAGCAGCTATTAATCCATTACTTAGAAAACAAGTAAATATAACTTCGGATTTTGATGAAAGAATTTATTCACCTTTGACTAAACCTATTTTAGCAGGGGATTATGATGAAACAGTCAGAAAAATAACTAAAATTAAAAAATCAAGAGCCAGGAAAGATAAAATCAAGTCTTTTTTTGGATTGGGATAATCCATTAAAGATATGTGTTTAATGTGTGGAGATAATAAGACTAAATAATCTTCGGATAAGCAATCTTTTTATAATTCTTTTATTAAAAATAACTAACAGTTTAAAAAAATTTATTTTAGAGAGTTCTTGTTCATGTTTGAAAACAATGTGTATGTACAAAATTTTAATAAGTATACTTTTCTGCTTACCGAATTAATTAAAAGGGATATAAGCGGAAAATATAAGGATTCTACTTTAGGTTTATTTTGGAGTTTTTTAAATCCATTATTATCTATGATTGTTTTAACAATGGTTTTCTCTTTAATATTTGCAAATACTATTGAGAATTTCCCAGTTTATTTGTTAAGTGGTAAATTAGTATTTGATTTATTTGCTAATGCTACTACTGGAGCCATGGATTCCATTAAGGCAAATTCTGAGATTATTAAAAAGATTTATGTTCCTAAATACATGTTTGCAGTAGGAATTGTCTGTTCAGAATTTATTAACTTTTTAATCTCTCTGGTGGTATTGGTTGCTGTGATGATAGTTACTGGCGCTCCATTCCATTTTGCATTAATATATTCACCAATTCCATTGTTTTTCTTATTGGTTTTAACAATGGGGGTAGGTTTAATCCTTGCAACAGCTACAACATTCTTTACAGATATTAAATATTTATACGGAGTTCTTGTAATGCTTTTATCATTTATGACTCCTTTGTTCTATCCGATAGATATTATTCCTCAACAGTACCTATTTGCATATAAATTAAATCCTTTATATTCAGCTGTTGAGTGTTTCAGAAACATTATACTTGGCGGGACTTTCCCAGATACCTGGCCATTCCTGTTTTTGGTTGTAACTTCAATAATTTCACTTATCATTGGTGTTTACATATTCTTCAAATATCAGGATAAATTTGTACTTAATATATAGGGAGGTTTTTTAGTTTGACTATTCAAGTAAGATATCCAAAAGTTATTACTCAAGAAGAAAATTCCAGTAAATCTGAATGGAATGATTTAGATAATGTTAAAATCGATGATTGGGATGAATTAGCTTCTACAGTAGTTGAATCAAATGAAGCTCCTCAGGTTATGTGTACAAGTCATTTTGATTTTAATATTCCTGATGATGCCAGAGTATCAGAAGTTATTGTAGAGCATGATTTTCATAAAGATTCTTCTGAAAATCCTATTAAAATGGATCCTCCTATGATTAAAGCAGTTATAGGAGACAGTGAATTTGAAAAAGAATCTTTTGTTCATGCAGATGTTTATCCTGCAGACAGGTCTGTAAAAATAATTGTTGATGACATAGAAGGTAAGGATATTAATAATAATTTCGCCATTAAAGTAGAATTTCCTAAAAACACCAGTGAAAATGACGGATTACTTTATTTTGATTATATTCGTGTCAAATTAGTTTTTGAGGTTAAAAGATATCTTATAACTTCCGGTGAAACTAACAATTATTTCCCAACAAAGGAAAAACCTATAAAAATAGCTGTAGGTGAAGAATTAAGATATTCTATTTACTTTAGAAATGTAAATGGTATTTCAAAAGAACCTCAGGAAGTTAAAATCAACATTCCTGAAGGTTTTGAACTTGTAAAATATTATTTCAAACCTAGGAAAGTTAATAAGTTATCTGAAAAAGATGTGGAGGTAGCTGAAGATATATTTGATGAAACAAATTATATTTGGACTCCTTCAGCACGTGGAAAAGGAATGTCTGGATTAAGATTAATTCTTAAAGCTACCTGTGAAGGATTTACTCATATAAATGCCTATACTAAAAATTATGGTGCAACTCCTAATTTTTATGTTGAAGTTCATCCTGAAGGATTTGAAAGTCCGGTCAATATGTTTGATGAAACTTCCGGAGTTTGGGCTTCTGAATTAGAAGATAATGAAGAATTTCAAAGATTAAATCAGGAAGTAGCTATTGATGTTGACAGTGTATCTATGGAATTTGATATGCCTCAAGAAAAAGTGGATAATCTAAAAGAGTATTGTATTAAATGGGTTAAAAGGGAACTTAAACCTAAAACAAATTTCAAAGCACTTAATGATTTATCATTTACTATTAACAAAGGTGAAAGGGTAGGAATTATAGGATTTAATGGTGCAGGTAAAAGTACTCTTTTAAAAGTATTGTCCGGTGTATTTAAACCGACTAAAGGTAAAATATACACTGCCGGAAAGATAGCTCCATTATTGGAACTTGGTGCAGGTTTTGACCATAATTACAGTGGAAGAGAAAACGTATTTTTAAATGGAGCAATATTAGGTTATTCCAAAGAGTTTCTATTAAGCAAATATGATGAAATTGTTGAGTTTTCAGAACTTGGTGACTTTATGGAAATTCCAATTAAGAATTATTCCTCAGGTATGGTTGCTAAACTCGGTTTTTCAGTAGCTACTGTTGTTGAACCTGATATATTAATTTTAGATGAAATTTTATCTGTTGGGGATGTAAAGTTCCAAAAGAAAAGTGGAGACAAACTTAAATCTATGATGGGGTCAGGAGTTACTGTTCTTTTAGTATCACATTCAACTGCCAAAATAAGGGAATTATGTACCAGAGCTATTTGGTTAGATAAAGGTAAGCTTATAATGGATGGTAATGTTGATTATGTCTGTGATGCATATATTGAAGCAGCTAAAAAAGCATCTGCAGATGAAATTAAAGATTTAGAGCTTGTATAAGTATGTATCTTAAACATAAAATTTATGGAAAACTCTTCAATTTATTTACAAAGTTTTCAATTAATGATAAGCAGATATCTTTTATTTTAGATTCTGCTGAATCATTTAAAGGAAATTTGGATTGTATTAAACAGGAATTTGAAAAAAGAGGAGATTTCCAGTTTAACTTTTTTTATAAAGACAAATTATCTTTTTTGGCTTTTAAAAAATTAGCCACTTCCAAATATGTATTTCTGAATGATAATTTTTTTCCATTAGCTTTTATGAACTTTAAAAAGGATACAAAGGTAATTCAGCTATGGCATGCTCCAGGAGCTTTTAAAAAATTTGGTGCATCAAGTGATGTTAAATCTAGAAATATTTTAGCTGAGATTAGTCAGAATATAGATTATTTGATTACCTCTTCAGAGGATATTGAAGATTATTATAGTGAAGCATTCCAAATAAATAAATCTAAAATTAAGTCTTTAGGTCTTCCAAGAGCAGATTATTACTTTAAAAATCATGACTTGGACAAATTAAGGTCAAATTTCAATTTCAAATACCCGATAGCTGAAAATAAAAAAATAGTTCTTTATGCACCTACATTTAGGGACAATCCTGAAGATAATAATGTTTTTAACTTTTTGGATTTGGAAAAATTCAATAAAGAGTTAGGTGAGGAGTATATTTTAGTTTTAAGGCTCCATCCTAAGATTAAAAAGTTTTTTAAAGATAAAATTGAAGTTAATCAGAAATATGTTGATTGCAGTGATTTTAAAAATGAACAGGAGCTGCTGTTAATTTCTGATATTTTAATAAGTGACTATTCATCAATAATGATTGAATTTGCCTTGTTGAATAAACCTATAATATTTTTCACTTATGATTATGATACATACATGTCTAAAGACAGGGGATTTTACTTTGATTTTAAAAAAAATGTTCCAGGTCCAGTTGTCTATACAACTGATGAGCTGATAGCTGAAGTTAAAAATAATGATTTTGATAAAAATAAAATTTCCGAGTTTAGAAAAACACAATTTAATTCAATTGATGGTGAAGCATCTAAAAGAGTAGTTGATTTCTTATTAAATGATGGTGGCAAAAATGGATAATATTAAAGTAAGTGTAATTGTTCCAGTGTATAATGATGAGGAATATATACAAACTTCCATATCTTCTATAATAAATCAGGAATTTAGTGAAACTTATGAAATAATCGTTGTAGATGACGGATCAACTGACAATAGTTTAGATATTGCACAGGAATTATTAAGTAAAGCTGATATTCCATATAAGCTGGTTCATCAAAGAAATTCCGGTGTAAGTGTAGCTAGAAATCATGGAATTGAAGTTTCAAGAGGAGATTATTTGGTATTTGTTGATAGTGATGACTACATCTTAACAAATCACCTGTCTGAATTGTATAATGGAAAAACAGATTTCACATTAACTCAAATGGCAAAAGAAGGTGTAAAATCAGCAGTCAATTCAATTAATTATCCGGAACTTCCGCTATCTGCTCATGATTTGATTAAAATGGAACTTCAGATGATGATTCCGGAATTTAGTTTTTGTCAGCTGATGTATAAAGCGGATTTGATTAAAGATAACAGTTTGAAATTTGACTCGAAAGCCGTTTATGGTGAAGATACTGAATTTGCCCTTAAAGCATTAAGCTATGGGAAAAGTGTAGCTATTGGTGAAGAAATAACTTACCTCTACATTCAAAGAAAAGATTCAGCTACAAGTAAGGCAGGTCTTAATAGATTTAATTTCATTGAAACCTTAGAAAAGCTTTCAGAATTTTATAAATCCCGTGGGCAGAATGAACTGGCAAATCTGGTAATTACAAGCAGGATTCCCAGAGCCATTTTTGGAAATATGAATTATTTTTTCTACCATAATTATGATTTTGATGAAGTAATTTCTAAAATGGAGGATTTGGATTTATTTTCAAAATTGTCCCGCTTCAAAGGAGATTCTAAATTTAAGTTTAAAATAAAGCTATTTTTATTAAATCCAAAATTATATTATAAAATGTGGAAAAAATTTAAAAATACTATCTGATTATTATGAAAGCTTCTGTAGTAACACCAAATTATAATGGGAAAAAATTTCTAAAAACATACTTCGATTCTTTAAACAGGAATAAAGATTCAGTCGGTGAAGTTATTTTAGTAGATAACGGATCAACTGATGGGAGTATTGAATTTATAAAAGATTACTCAAAAAATTTAGATTTCCCGGTTATTATGATTAGAAATGTTGAAAATTTAGGATTTGCAAAAGCAGTAAATCAGGGTATTTTAAAATCTAATTATGATTATATATTTTCTCTAAATAATGATACTGAAGTTGAAAAAGGAGCTGTTAAGTCATTAATGGATTTAATTTCTTCAGATGAGGATATTTTTTCAGTTGCTTCTAAAATGGTTAAATTTGACAATAAAACTTTGATAGATGATGCCGGAGATGAATACAATATTCTGGCATGGACTAAAAAAACAGGTGAAAATCAGCCTGCAGAAAATTATGATGAAATATATGAAATATTTTCCAGCTGTGCCGGAGCAGCTATGTATAATAAGGCTATTTTAAATAAAATAGGTCTTTTTGATGAAAATTTCTTTGCATATATGGAAGATGTTGATTTAAGCTACAGAGCGAAAATCAATGGCTATAAAAACCTGTTCTGTCCTGATTCTGTAGTTTATCATATTGGAAGTGCAACAAGCGGAAGCAGGTATAATAAATTTAAAGTTAAGCTGGCTGCAAGAAACAATGTGTGGACGGTTTATAAGAATTTTCCAGTCCCTCAAAAGATTTTAAATTTTATATTCCTCTTTTTAGGATTTTTAATTAAATATTTGTTCTTTGTTAAAAAAGGATTTGGCAAAACATATTTGGAAGGCCTTAAAGAAGGTTTAAAAACAAGAAATAAAATTGATAAAGTTAAATTTAACAGAAAAAATACCGGAAACTACTTTAAAATAGAATGGAAATTAATTGTTAACACTTTTAAATTTTTAAAAAAATAAAATTAGTTGAGAATTATGGATCTTTCAATTGTAATTGTAAATTATCAGACATTTGACCTGACAAGGAATACTATAAATTCCATATTAAAATATGAGTATCCTTTTAGCTATGAAATAATTGTAGTTGATAATGCATCAGCTGATGATAGTTTAAGTAATTTAAAAAATTATTTTAAAGATTCAGTTAAATTTATTTCTTCAAAAGAAAATAATGGGTTTGCAGCAGGTAATAATCAGGGTTTAAAGATAGCTAGTGGACAATACATTCTTTTATTAAATTCAGATACTATTGTTTGGGAAAATACATTGGAAAAAATTTATAGTTTCATGGAAAATAATCCTTTTGTGGGGGCATGTGGCTGCAGAGTTCTTTTAGCTGATGGAACTCTGGATAAGGCATGTAAAAGGTCTTTTCCAAATGTTAAAAATTCATTTTACAGATTATTTCACATTCCAACAAACAGCAAAGAGGATAATTATAATTTGGATAATCTGCCTGATGATGGAATTTATGAAATTGACTGCTTAACTGGAGCATTTATTTTTCTTCGTAAAAAATGTCTGGATTCCGTTGGATTACTGGATGAAACATTTTTCATGTATGGTGAAGACATTGATTTATGTTATAGGATTAAACAGGACAATTGGAAGATAGTTTACTTTGGCAAGGCTAAAATAACTCATTTTAAAGGAGCAAGCAGTAAAAAACAAAAATCTAAATTGCTATATGAATTTTATAGGGCAATGTATATTTATTATAAAAAACACCATGCAAACAACACTTCATTTTTTGTTAATCTGATTGTTTATTTGGGAATTGCTTGTTTATGCATTTTAAAATTGATTCTAAATTTCTTTAAAAAGAAAAATTAAATATTATAAGAAATTTAAAGATATACTTAAATCTATTTTTGTGATAAAATGATTAAGCAGAATCAGAGAGTATTAAATGTAGTTATGGTTTTAACGGATGCATTAGTTGTAACTATAGCTCTTTTCTGTGCATGGTGGTTACGTTTTAAAACCACTTTATTTGGTCCGATTGGAGGTCATTTAGGTTTACAAAGCTATGTTATTTTTTTAACATTTGCTGTAATACCAACATACTTAATATTGTACTTTTCTTTTGGTCTTTATAAACCCTACAGAACTCACAAAACAATTTTTTCAGAAGCAACTCAACTTATAAAAGTTAATATTGTTGCATTCTTTGTTTTAGTTGCTATTTTATTTATTGTTAACGAACCTAACTTTTCAAGAATCATGCTATTCCTTTTAGCTATTATAGCTACTGTTTTTGGAATAATTGAAAGATTTGTTATTAGGAGCTTCTTAAAAGAAATCAGATCTAATAACAAGAACTTAAAGCATATTCTTATTGTTGGGGATAATGATTTAGCTTATACTTTTGCACGTAGAATTAGAAATAATCCATATTTAGGTTTTGCTGTTAGCGGATTTTTAGGTAAAAGTAATCATGTAGGTTTGGAAATTGAAGGAAGCAAAATCATAGGCGCTTTTAAAGATTTAGATGAAGTTCTTGAGAAAAATAATTTTGATAGGGTTGTATTAGCTATTCCGTTAAAGTATTATTTTAAAATCAACGAGCTTGTGGAAAGCTGTGAAAAGGTAGGAATTAAAGCAGAGATTATTCCAGATTATATAAGGTATTTCCCGGCACAGCCATCAGTAGACATGATTGAAGATATTCCGATTATCAATATACGTTATGTTCCGTTAGATGATGCATTTAATAATTTTTTAAAATCCTTATCTGATTACATAATATCTGTTATAGCTATCATAATTACATCTCCAATTATGCTGATTACTGCAATAGCTATTAAACTGACTTCTAAAGGACCGATTATATTTAAACAGGAAAGAATCGGTTATCATGGAGAACCATTCATGATGTATAAGTTCAGAAGTATGAAAGTCCAAAATCCTAACGAAGAAAAATCAGAATGGACAACAAAGGATGACCCAAGAAAAACTAAAGTAGGTAATTTTATCAGAAAAACAAGCATTGATGAATTGCCTCAATTTTTTAATGTTTTAAAAGGAGATATGAGTGTTGTTGGTCCCAGACCTGAAAGGCCGTATTTTGTTGAAGAATTTAAAGAAAAAATTCCAAAATACATGGTTAAACATCAGGTTAAGCCAGGGTTAACTGGATGGGCTCAAATTCATGGATGCAGAGGTAATACTTCTATTAAAAAACGTATAGAATTTGATATTGAGTATGTAGAAAACTGGCATATGGGTTTGGACTTAGCTATAATGATTAAAACAGCTGTAAAGAGAAATCCTAATGCATATTAGATTTTACACATTTGCACTTCAGTGTAGTTTATTAAAATTTATATTCTATTTTTTTAATAATTATTTTAAAAATTACTTTTCAAATGCTGTCTCTAATAGTTTATATACATTTTAATTTAAAATAATAATTAACTTTCTAACGAGGGGTTTGGTATGGATAATGAAATTTTAGAATTATATGAACAAGTCAAAGATAAATTGACGATGGAAGAATTTCAAGCAAAAATAAATGATATTTCTAAAGAAAACGAAGATTTAGGTTTTGTGGATGATTATTATGCTGCTGAACAGGTGGTAAACAATATACTTGGAGCCAGTAAAGATGACCAAAAATCCAATGGTGAAATTTTGGATATTGGTGATTTGGAACCTGGATCCCAACCAGCTATTGTTGGAATGATTAACAGTATCTCAAATCCGAAATCTTTTAAAACCCGTAAAGGTAAATCTGGACAAGTCTGTAATATGGAATTAAAGGATAACACTGGTGAAATTAGAGTAGTGTTATGGACAGAAAATATTAAACTTCTTAAAAACTTTAAAGAAGGAAACATTGTTAAAATTACTGATGTTGATATAAAAGAGGGTTATAGGGGAGATAATGAAGCTAATTTAAGACCTAGATCAACTATAACTCATTTTAAAGAAGCAGATTTATCAAAATTCCCGACATACGAGGAGAATATAACTGATATTGAAGACCTTGTTCCCGATACAAAAGCAAATATTATTGCTAGAATTATAAGAATTCCAACTCCAAGAACTTATGAAAAAGATGGAAAAGAAGGAAAAGTCGCTTCTCTTGAGCTAAAAGATGCAACTGGTGAAATATCTTATACCTTGTGGAATAAAAATGTTGATTTGATTGAGGAATTAGGTTTGGATGCCGGAGATTCTGTAAAAATCTTAAGTGCACAGGTAAGAGAAAGAAACGGGGAATTGTCATTAACTCATTGGGACGGTAGGATAATCAAAGGAGATTTTGATGTTCCCGAATTCAGTCAGGAATTTATTAAAATTGGAAATATTACAGAGCAAAGTAATATAGCTATTAAGGGAGTTATTTCTAAATTGCAAGATGTCAGAACATTCACAAGAAAATCTGATGGCTCTGAAGGTAAATTAAGAAACTTTGATGTTACAGATGATACAGGTTCTATTAGAACTACCATATGGGGACATGATACAGATATTTTGTTAACTAAAGGAGACATTGTCAAGATTATAGGTGCTGATGCTCGTTTTGATGATTATACTGACAGTGGATATTCACTTAATACAAATTTCAACACTCAAATTTCAATAAATCCTGAAAACCTGTCTGATGAGGAATTGGATATCTTTAATGAAATCAAACAGAAAGTTTCTCAAATTAAAAGACTTAGTGAAGTTGAAGAATATGATGAAGACGGAATTGAAGTCGATGTTATAGGAAGAATGTTTGCTATTGGAGAAATAAACGAGTTTCAAAGAGATGATGGCAGTGTAGGATATGCACGTTCAGCTAAATTTTCTGACGGTGAAGGACGTGTTAATTTAACATTTTGGGATCAGAAAGCTAAACAGGAATACAAACCTGGCGGAGCATACAAAATTGAAAATGCAAAGGTTAGATTGGGAATGTATGAAGTCGAATTAAACATTGGAACTTCTGCACGCGTAATGGAATTGCCTGAAGACAGTGACCAAGCAAGATTCTTACCGTCATTTAAAACTATTGAAGCAATGATTTATACTCATAAATCAATATCTGATGTTGAAGAAGATGATGAAAATCTTATTGTTATGGGTAGAATAATTGATGCAAGCAATACTCGTGAATTTGATAGAGATGATGGAACTAAAGGATATGTTAAATCTTTAGAAATAGCTGATAATTCTGGTTCTATCAATGTTACTTTATGGAATGAATATGCTAAAAAAGATTGGAATGTTGGAGACGCTATTAAGTTCCAGGATCCTCAAATTTCATTTAGAAATGACAGTTTGGAAATTAATGTATCAAGATCCACTTCTATTCTTGAACCTGATGAATCAGAGATTAATGATTTGCCAACTTATGATGAATTAAAAGAATCAATTTATGTTCCTAAAACCATTGAGGCTTTAGAAGATGATGACAGAAACGTTCGTATAACTGGTACTCTTAAAGAAGTATTTGGCAATAAAATATTAATTACAAAATGTCCTAACTGTGGAAATACTGTAAATCAGTCATCAGAGGATTTTGTCTGTGAATTCTGCGGAGAAGCTGTAGATGAACCTAAATATCTTTTAATGATTCCGGCAAGACTTGAAGATGACACTGGCGAAATTTCAATTACTTTCTTTGATAACCTGGCTGAAGAACTTCTTGACATGAAAAAAGAAGAAATAATTAATCTTACTGATGATGGTTCCGATTTAGGACCTATGGAAGGTAGAATAGATGATTTAAACGGTTTAACTGTTGAAGTTATTACTAATGTTAGTTTTGATGATTATAATGAAGAAATTAGGCTTAATCCTAAAAGAATTTTATCTAAATATTACTAAAATAAAACAAATTAATGAGGCATGATTATTATGGTGGAATTAGAAGATTTACCAAGTGTTGGTGAAAAAACAGCAGAAAAATTAAGAGATGCAGGTTTTGCAGATATGATGAGATTAGCTACTGCAACCCCTAAAGAATTATCTGTTAAAGCAGAAATTGGTGAAGGTGTAGCTGAGAAGGTTATTGAAGCAGCTCGTAAATCTGAAAAAATAGACTTTGAAACAGCGTATGATGTTCTTGAAAGAAGAAGGGATGTAGGTCACATTTCTGTTGGAAGTGAAGGCTTCAATGATTTGATTGGTGGCGGAATTGAAACTCAATCAATTACTGAAGTATTTGGTGAGTTTGGTTCTGGTAAAAGTCAAATTTCTCATGAACTGGCTGTTACTGTACAATTGCCTCCTGAAAAAGGTGGACTTGATGGTGAATGTGTATTTATTGATACTGAAAACACTTTCCGTCCAGAAAGGATTGAACAAATAGCTAATGGTTTTGAATTGGATATTGAAGAAGTTTTACAAAAGATTCATGTAGCTCGTGCATTTAATTCTTCTCACCAGATCTTAATGGCTGAAAAAATTAATGAACTTATTCAACAAGGTAATAATATTAAATTAGTTATTGTTGATTCTTTAATGGCTCATTTCAGAGCAGAATATGTTGGAAGGGAATCTTTAGCTGTAAGACAACAAAAACTAAATCAGCATTTACATGCACTTCAACAAATAGCTAATACTTATAATGTAGCTGTTTTCATAACAAACCAAGTTCAAGCTAAACCTGATTCCTTCTTTGGAAGCCCTACTAAAGCTATTGGTGGACATGTTTTAGGACATGCATCTACTTATAGAATCTGGCTTAAAAAAGGTTTAGCAGGTAAAAGAATTGCTCGTTTAGTAGACAGTCCTCATTTGCCTGAAGGTGAATGTGTATTTAAAATTAAAACAGAAGGTATTGTTGATTAATTATACCTTTCAACCCCTCTTTTTTTACAGTTAAATATTAGTCACTATAACCTGTATAGGTTTCATAATCTACGTCATCATTTGATTCATAATCATCGCTGAATTCAGCAAAGCTAATTCCAGTTCCGCAATAAGGACACAGGTTATATTCTTCAGGAACTTCTTCTCCACATTTTGGACATATTCTCAACATTTCGCAATCCTCCTTTTGAATTTACATAACTATTTTTTGTTTTAGTTATAAGAAATATTTATAAATATCATAATTCAATAATTATACTTCGAGGTATTAATATGAATGCAATTGAAATTACAATTATATCTATTGTTTTAATGATTGGTTTAGGTTATTTTCTTAAAAGAATAGATTTTTTAAGTGAAAAGGATATTGATCCCTTAAATAAGATTGTAATGTATATCCTTATGCCTTGTATGATTTTTTCTGCACTTTATTCTGCAGATATGAGTCTGTTACCTACTTTAGGAATTTTACCATTTGTTATTTTAACAGCATCAATTGGTTCAGGAGTTATAGCTTATATTATTCTTAAAAGACTTCATTATGATGATAAAAAAATTTGGAGCGTTTTAGTAACTGTAATGATAGCTAATACAGCTTTCATGGGATATCCTGTCAATTTAGGTGTTTATGGTCATCCGGGATTTTTAAGAGCTATATTTTGTGATTTAGCTACAACATGTATGTTCTTATTATTGTCATTTGTCCTTGTTCTTAAGTTTGGAGGAACTGTTAAAAGGGCATTTAGGGAAATTTTACTGTTCCCGCCGTTATGGGCTGTTGTTTTAGGTATTTCATTTAATTTATTAAATATTCCTATTGGTCCGGTTTTAGATAAAACAGTTAATTATCTTGCTGATGGTGCTATTCCTTTAATTATGATTTCACTTGGTTTATCAATTGAGCTTGGTGGCCTTGCTAGAAGTAAAGCAATGGTTATTTTTACTTCAATTATTAAATTAGGTGTATTTCCGTTAATTGCTTTGATTGTTGTATCATTATTAGGACTTACTGGTTTACAACATGATGTAGGAATTATTGAGGCAGCTATGCCTTCTGGTATGTTGTCTTTATTACTGGCTATTACTTATAAATTAGATTATGAATTAACTTCAGATTGTATTTTAATAAATACGGTTATTTCATTAATAACATTACCAATCATAATGACATTTTTGTAAATGTTGATTTTTGAACAGTTTTTTTCTGTTCTATTCTTTTATTTTTTTCAATGATTGGTACTGAATATTTTCTTAAAGGAATTGATTTTTTAAGTAAATGGGGTATCGATATTTTAAGTTTATATTCTTTTGTTAGCTAGGATTAACCTGCAGCTGATATTTTAGTAAATGCTATTGATTTCATTAGTGGCTCTGCATATGTTGATATTGCTGTTATGAGCCCCAAAATTTCAAAATTTAACTTCGCCTAAATTTATTATTTTTCTTAAAGAATAATTTTTATTATTTTTTAGCTTTTAGAAACCTATTTTTAACAGCTTTTTAGCTTAACCAATGGGTTTAAAGTTTTTATTTTTTTATTATATATAAACTTTACTCACTAATTTCTATAGAAATCTTTATTAATGTGGGTTTACTACATATTTAATATCTAATTAATTTCTAAAAATTATAATAATTTTTTTTTGCATTAAATTTTTATTAATATAATTAGATTATTTTCACGACTTGTACAAGGTGAATTAAATATGGCAGAAGAAAAAAGAGATAATAATGAAGAATTAAGGATTGGTGTTTACGTCTGTCACTGTGGTGTAAACGTTGGTGGAGTTGTAGACTGTCCGGATGTCGCAGAATACGCAGGTAATTTGCCTGATGTTGTAGTTGCAAAAGACTACAAATACATGTGTTCTGACCCAGGTCAATTAATGATCCAAGAAGATATTAAAGAACACAACCTTAACAGGGTTGTTGTAGCTGCATGTTCTCCTCGTCTTCACGAACCTACTTTCCGTAGATGTGTAGAAGAAGCTGGTTTAAACAAATTCTTATTTGAATTCGCAAACTTAAGGGAACAAGACTCTTGGGTACACATGGCTGAACCTGAAGCAGCAACTGAAAAAGCTAAAGACTTAACTCGTATGGCTGTTGCTAAAGCAAGATTACTCGAACCATTAGAAGCTACTAAAGTAGCAGTAGATAACAAAGCATTAGTTATCGGTGGTGGAGTATGTGGTATTCAAACTGCTTTAGATTTAGGTGACATGGGCTTTAAAACTTACATGGTCGAAAGACACCCTACTATTGGAGGTAGGATGGGACAATTAGATAAAACTTTCCCAACTCTTGACTGTTCAATGTGTATTTTAGCACCAAAAATGGTAGACGTTTCCAAACATGAAAACATCGAATTAATTACCTATGCAGAAGTTAAACAAGTGGACGGATACATTGGTAACTTCCATGTAACTGTAGGTAAAAAAGCAAGATACGTAATCGAAGAAGATTGTACCGGATGTGGATCTTGTGTAGAAGCTTGTCCAATTGAAATACCTAACTACTACGATGAAGGTGTAGGTATGGTAAAAGCTGCTTACATTCCATTCCCTCAAGCTGTACCATTATGTGCAACAATTGATAAAGATTACTGTATTGAATGTATGTTATGTGACCAAGCTTGTGAACGTGGAGCTATTGACCACAATCAACAACCATCTGAAATTAAATTAGATGTTGGTACTATTATCGCAGCTACTGGTTACGATCCATTTGACCCATCAGGTATTTACCAATATGGATACGGACGTTTCTCCAATGTAATTACTGGTATGGAAATTGAAAGGATGATTAACGCATCTGGTCCTACTGGTGGACACGTTGTAAAACCATCTGATGGTAAAGAACCTGAACGTGTTGCATTCATCCACTGTGTCGGTTCTAGGGATGAACAAATCGGTAAACCATATTGTTCCAGAGTATGTTGTATGTACTCCATGAAAAACGCTCAATTATGTATTGACCACGAACCAGATACCGAAGTAACCTGTTACTACATGGATATTCGTGCATTTGGTAAAGGATACGAAGAGTTCTACAAAACCTCTCAAGAAAAATATGGTATTGAATTTATCAGAGGTAAACCTGCTCAAATCTTCGAAAACGATGATTTAACTTTAACTATCAGAGCAGAAGATACTTTACTTGGTAAAGTAACTGAATACACTTACGACTTAGTTGTTTTAAGTGTTGGTCTTGAACATCCTGAAGGTTCAGAAGAACTCAGACAAACTTTAGGTGTTTCCAAATCTTCCGACGGATTCTATATGGAAGCTCACCCTAAACTCAGGCCTGTTGACACCTTAACTGATGGTGTTTACATTGCTGGTGTAGCACAAGGTCCTAAAGATATTCCTGACTCTGTAGCACAAGGTTCAGCTGCAGCATCCAGGGCAGCTATCCCAATGGCTAAAGGTCAAGTAGAAATCGAACCTATTATTGCACGTACTGACGATGTAGTTTGTGGTGCTTGTGAAGTTTGTGTTGAATTATGTCCATATGGTGCTATTTCCATTGTTGGAGATGACAATGCTGCTCACGCAGAAATTAACGCTGCATTATGTAAAGGATGCGGTACCTGTGTAGGTGCATGTCCATCTGGAGCTATGGATCAACAACACTTCAAAACCGATCAAATTATGGCACAAATCAGTGCTGCTCTTGAAGACGTAGGTAAATAGATGCGGAGATTTTTATCTCCAATTCTTTTTTTTTAAAATTTTAAACTATTTTTAACACTTAATAACTTATTTTACTTCCTTAATTAGATGTTGGTAAGTGGATTATTGACATTTGAATTATATTATAATTACTGCAAAAATATTATATTATAAGATAAACATAATGTATTTGTGTATCGTTAATTTTTAATACTAATTGGATACTTAGGTGTAGTAAATGACTGATTATCAAAACGAAGTTTTAGAATTTGAAAGAATCATGAAAGAACACACTAATTATATGAGAAACAGTATAAATCTCATTGCTAGTGAAAATATTACAAGTTCAGATGTAACTGAGGCTGTAGCTTCTGATTTAGCTCATAGATATGCAGAAGGACAATCTCATGAAAGATTATATGAAGGATGTCAGTATATTGATGAAATAGAAGATCGTGTTATTGACTTATCTAAAAAATTATTCAATGTTGACTATGCAAATGTTCAGCCTATTTCTGGAGTAACAGCTAATTTAGCAGCATTTTTCGGTTATTCTAATTATGGTGACAAATTAATGGCATTAGATGTTCCTTATGGAGGACACATTAGCCATGCTAAAGTTAGTGCAGCAGGAATTGCTGGTTTAAAAACTATAAGTCAGCCTTTTGACAAAGAAGTTATGAACATTGACATTGATGCAATGAATAAAAAAATCCTCGAAGAAAAACCAAAAATAGTTCTTTTCGGAGGAAGTTTATTCTTATTCCCTCATCCTGTAAAAGAAGCTCGTGAAGCAGCTGATGAAGTTGGAGCAAAAATCATGTATGATGCAGCGCATGTTTTGGGACTTATTGCTGGTGGTCAATTCCAACAACCAATAGCGGAAGGAGCAGATTTAATGATGGGAAGTACTCACAAATCATTCCCTGGTCCACAAGGAGGAATTATTCTTTCTCATAAAGAAAACAAGGAAGTTATTGACAATGCAGTATTTCCGGGTGTTGTAAGTAATCACCATCTCCACCATTTAGCTGGTTTAGGAATTGCTTCTGCAGAAATGTTGGAATTTGGACAAGACTATGCTAAACAGATTGTTAAAAATTCCAAAGCATTAGCTCAAAGCTTATATGAGCGTGGATTTGATGTATTATGTGAAGAATTAGGATTTACAGAATCTCACCAATTAGCTATTAATGTTTCAAATATTAGAAGTGCTAGTGATATTGCACGTGATTTAGCTAATAATGATGTTATTTTAAACAAAAACCTTCTTCCTGGCGATGATGTAAATGATAGTGATAATCCTTCCGGTTTAAGAATAGGAACTCAGGAAATCACCAGAAGAGGATTAAAAGAAAAAGAAATGGATGAAGTAGCTGAATTCATTAAAAGAGTTGCTGTTGATAAAGAAAACATTAAAGACGAAGTACGTGAATTCATGGATCAGTACACTACTGTTCACTATTCATTCTCACAAAACGAAGGTTACAGGTTCCATAAACTTTAGATAATATGAGAATAGGATTTGCATTTACTGGAGCTGGTCATTTACTTAATGAGTCTGTTCAGGTAGCTGAAAAACTAGCTAAGGATCATGAATTAACTATATTTTTATCTGGTGCTGGTGAAGATGTTTTAAAAATGTATGGTCTTTATGAAAGAGTAGTTAGTTTAACTGGCGGAAAATATAGGGAATTAGCTACTGACAGGACTCAAAAATTTAGCTATCCAATTACTGGAAGACTTTCACTTGGTAAATATGATTTGCTGATTGTGACTCCAGCTACTGCCAATACAGTTGCAAAGATTGTTCATGGTATTTCAGATACTTTGGTTACAAATGCTGTGGCTCAGGCTGGTAAAGGAGCTGTTAAAACACTTATAGTTCCAGTAGATATTCATCCAGGTCCTATTGATACAGTTTTACCTTCAAAAATGGAAGTTTCTAAATGTGAGGCTTGCAGTGAGTGTGTTGCATCTTTGACATGTGAACAGAAAGCAATTATTCCTCACAAAGAAATTGACTTGTTAAAATGTATTGGATGTGGTCTTTGTAAAGACATATGTCCAAATGGAGCAATATCTGAAGGTAAAATCATAACAATGTATATGAGGAATATTGATATTGAAAATACTAAAAAATTAACTGGTATTGGAGATATTGAAATATTTGAAAATCCTAATGAGTTACTGGACTTTTTAAAAGATTATTAGATGAATTCTATTTCATCTCCTTTTTTTAATTTATTTTTCATTTTATTTTCTTCAAACTCAATTATGTAATCTGCTTTTTTTGAAGGGGTATATTTTTCCCAGGGTTTCAGAGTTTGAATATCAAAAATCTTTAAATTTTCATCTAAAAAGTACACATCTATGTTAAATTTCATAAATGATGTGTGAATTCCTGAATTAAATCTGCTTTTAGCTTTTATAATAAAAACCAGTCCGTAATCAATATTTTTTTTAAACATCAATCCTTTAAGCCGTTTAAAATATGTGTCTGCAAATTTAATTTTCATATTGATGTTTTGTTTAGTTGTTTTGTTGTAAATTCCTTTTTTCATTAGCTTAGCTTTTGTTTTTATTGTTTTTAAGTTTTTAGAATCTGATTAGGGAATATTGCTTTTGTTTTAAGAAATTTAGTTTGAAAGTTAAAATCCCATACATTTATTTATTAATTAAACTAAAAAAATATAATATAAATAACTGATATGTGTTGATAAAATGAGAAACATAATTGTAAAAGAATTAAATCAAACTTATATTGAAGATATCGATATTGAAATCGTTGAAAGAAAAGGTATAGGTCACCCAGACAGTATTAGTGACGGTATCGGTGAAACTGTAAGTGAAGCTTTATGTAAAATGTACATGGATGAATTAGGAGGAGTTCTTCACCATAACACTGACGAAGTTCAAATTACTGCAGGGGAATCCAATCCTGTATTCGGCGGAGGTAAAATCTTAAAACCTATTGATATCTTATTGACTGGTAGGGGAGTTTCAGAATATGATGGAGTTAAATTCCCTCTTGACAGAGTAGCTATTGAAGCAGCTAAAAACTTTTTAGATGAAACTATCATTAATTTAGATGTTGAATTGGATACTGTTGTTGAATGTAAAATTGGACACGGATCCGGAGATTTGGTAGATGTATTTAAAAGGGAAGGTGCACCTTCTTCAAATGATACCTCTTTTGGTGTAGGTTATGCTCCATTTTCAGAAACTGAAAATTTAGTTAAAGCTACTGAAGAATTATTAAACTCCAAAGCTTTCAAAGCTAAACATCCTGCTGTCGGTGAAGATATCAAAGTTATGGGTTTAAGAGAAGGAGAAAAAATTACCTTAACTATTGGATGTGCAATGGTTTCAAAATTTGTTGCAAACAGGGAAGAATACATTGCTGTTCGTGAAGAATTAAAAGATATTGTATCTGATCTTGCAACCAAATACACCAACAGGGAAGTTGAAGTATTTGTTAACACTGCAGACAATGATGATGCAACTGATGAATCAGGTTATTATTTAACTGTAACAGGTACTTCTGCTGAAATGGGTGATGACGGTTCTGTAGGTAGAGGAAATAGGGCTAACGGTTTAATCACTCCATGCAGACCAATGTCAATGGAAGCTAGTTCCGGTAAAAATCCTATTAACCACGTAGGTAAAATTTACAACATATTATCTAATGAAATAGCTAATGACGTTGTTGAAAATGTTGAAGGAATCAAACAGATGAATGTTATGATTTTAAGCCAAATTGGTAAACCTATTGACCAGCCGAAAGCAGCTTCTACTCAACTTATTTTAGAAGATGGCGTCAAACTTGAAGATGTTGATAAAAAAGTAGAACAAATTGTTGACAGGTGGCTTGAAGATATATCAATCATTACAGAAAATGTTGTTCAAGGAAAAACAAGAACCTTTTAGATTATAGGTATAATTTAATTATAGTTTGATAACTATATATTAAATTTCCTTTCTCGTTTTTTCAACTAAATTAAATTTCTATTCTTTAGAGATTTTTATTTTTTTTTAAATTATTCAACACAACATATCAATTAATTTCTTATTTAATATAGGGAGAATTATCATGCCAATAAAAGAGGCAGACAAATCATATGATCATAAAAAAATAGAAAAAAAGATTCAAAACTTCTGGGTAGAAGAAGATACTTTTTCTAAAGTAAATAAACTTAGAGCTAATGGTCCTCAATATTCCTTTTTAGATGGACCTCCATATTGTAGTGGTAAAATACATTTAGGAACTGCTTGGAATAAAGTTATTAAAGATTCTTACTTACGTTATAAAAGTATGAATGGATTTAGCTTAAGAAGACAGGCAGGATGGGATATGCATGGTCTTCCAATTGAACACAAAGTGGAAGAATTGATGGGTATTAAAAGCAAACAGGAAATTGAAGAAAACATTGGAATAGCTAAATTTGTTGATAAATGTAAGGAATTTGCAATAGACAATAAATTAGCTATGGAAAAAGAATTCGATGATTTGGGAGTTTGGATGGATTGGGAAGACCCATACATGACTTTAGATCCCAAATATATGGAATCTGCATGGTGGACATTAAAAAGAGCTAATGAACAGAATTTACTTGTAAATGATAAAAGAGTAATTAGCTGGTGTCCTCATTGTGAAACAGCATTGGCCGCAGCAGAAATTGATTATGAAGAAAAAGTTGACCCTTCAATTTTTGTTAAATTTCCACTTAAAACTCCATTGCTGGAAGACAGCGATTTGCCGGAATATTTCTTGGTATGGACAACAACTCCATGGACACTTCCTGCAAACCTTGCTATCTGTGTAAATCCTGAATTTGATTATGCATTTGTTAAAATTGATGGAGAAATTTTACTTCTTGCTCAAAACCTGGTAGAAACAGTTTTAGGTCCTGCTACCATTGTACATAAAACTAAAATACCTGCTGAAAATGAAGATGAAGAAGATAAAATCATAAAAGAAACTGAAGTTGTCTATGAGATAATTAAAGTTGTCAAAGGTGAAAGTTTACTTCATAAATCATACATTTATCCATTGGAAAAAGAAGTTTCAATACATGATGAATTTGATAAAAATGAAAATGTTCACACTATTTTGCCTGGAGATCATGTAGAACTTGGTGAAGGTACAGGATTCGTACATACAGCACCGGGACATGGTCCTGACGATTTTGAAGTAGGTAAAGCTTATGATTTGCCGATTTTCTGTCCTGTTGATGAAAGCGGTAATTTCACTGATGATGCTGGCAAATATGCCGGTGAATTCTGTAAAGCTGCTAATGATGAAATCATGGCTGATTTGCAGGACAGCGGTTTAATGTATAGAAACGAAACAATAGAACACAGGTATGGTGTATGTTGGAGATGTAAAACTCCTATCATATATTTAGCTACTAAACAATGGTTTTTAAAAGTAACAGACATTAAACAAAAAATGCTTGATGAAATTGACAAAGTGGAATGGGTGCCACAATGGGCAGGTCAGGGAAGATTCAGAGATTGGGTAGATAATGCTAAAGACTGGACAATTTCAAGACAAAGATACTGGGGTATTCCAATTCCTATTTGGGAATGTCCTGATTGCGGTGAATTAAAAGTAATAGGTTCTGTAGAGGAATTAAAAAACGAAGCTTTAAATGATATCTCTGTTGATGATGATGAGCTTGTTCACAGACCATATGTTGATGAAATCGTAATGAAATGTGATAAATGCGGTTCTGAAGTAAAAAGAATTCCTGATGTTTTAGATGTTTGGATTGACTCAGGAGTAGCTGGATGGGCTTCATTATATTATCCTCAGCAGCAAGATAAATTTAATCAGTGGTTCCCATATGACTTCATTACAGAAGGCCATGACCAAACTAGAGGATGGTTCTACTCACAGTTAGGTGCTGGTGTAATCTCCATGGGACAGGTACCATATAAGAAAGTACTGATGCACGGTTTTGTTTTAGATGAACACGGTAAGAAAATGAGTAAATCATTAGGTAATGTAGTTTCTCCTGAAGAAGTTATTGAGAAATATGGTGCTGATGTATTAAGATTCTATTTATTATGGGCAAGCAAGCCATGGGATGATTTAAAATTCGTATGGGATGAATTGCTTAATGTAAATAAGATGTTTAATATTTTATGGAATGTATATGTATTTTCAACTACTTATATGTCTTTAGATGAATTCAATCCAACTAAAATAACTGAAAAAGATATCATTTTAAGAGATGAGGACAATTGGATTATATCCAGAGCCAATACTTTAATAAAAGAAGTTGGTCAGGACTTGGAAGAGTTATCATTCCATAAGGCTACAAGAAAAATCAATAACTTTATACTTGAAGATTTAAGCCGCTGGTATGTAAGACTTATTCGTGGAAGAACATGGGTAGAAAGTGATGATCCGGATAAACTTGGAGCTTATTACAGTCTATACACAGCTATTTACAAACTGATTTCAGTTTTATGTCCGATAGCTCCTCATGTTTGTGAAGAAATCTATGAAAACTTAGTTAAAGGAGTTGATGAAAACGCTCCTGAAAGTATTCACATGCTTGACTGGGGATATGATGAATCTAAAATCAATTCTGATTTAGAGCAAAAAATGGATGTAGTAAGAGAAGTAATTGAAGCATCTGCAAGAGCAAGGGATATAGCCAGATACAAACTTAGATGGCCTGTATCTGATATTACTATTGTGTCTCAGGATGAAGATGTTCTTAAAGCTATTGAAGAGTTACAGGATATTATTAAAGACCAATCAAATACGAAAGAAGTGTTAACTGCTGCAGAATTTGAAAACTTGTCATTTAATGCAAAACCTAATCTTAAAACTTTGGGTCCTAGACTTAAAGGAGATATGGGTATTGTTAAAAAATATCTTGAAGAAGCTGACGGTAATCTAATTAAAAGCGAATTGGATGATACAGGTAAATTCACTGTTGAAGCAGATGGGAAATCATTTGAATTAGATAGTAATGATATACTATTTGATACAGAGCTCCCTGATGATTTTGTAAGTTCTGAATTTGAATTTGGTAATGTATTTGTAAATACTAATGTAACTACTGAAATTAAACAAGAAGCAATGGCTCGTGAACTTATTAGAAGAGTTCAGGACATGAGGAAAGATTTAGATTTAGATGTGGAAGCTAGTATTGATGCTGTTGTAAGTACTTCTAGCGAATTTAAAGAATTAATACTTCCACAATCTGAATTTATTGTTAATGAAATCAGGGCACGCAGCTTAATTAGCTCTGATGGAAAAGAATGTTTAGATGGCGAAGATATTTATACTAAAAATTGGGATATTGAAGGCGAGGAAGTCTGTATTTCTATAAGATTAGTGCAATAGGTGTTTAAAATGACTTTAACAGATTCTGAAATGGAATATATTGAAGGAATCCTTGGCAGGAAAATGAATGAACTGGAAGAAGGGATGTTGGATGTAATGTTTTCAGAACATTGCTCCTACAAAAGCAGCAGACCAATTCTAGGTACATTTCCTACTGAAGGGGAAAATATTATTTTAGGTCCTGGAGATGATGCAGGTTTAGTTTCAGTAACTGATAAATATGCTTTGGCTGTTGGTATGGAAAGTCACAACCATCCTTCAGCTATTGAGCCTTATGGTGGAGCAGGTACTGGAATTGGAGGAATTTTAAGAGATATTATTTCTATGGGTGCAAGACCAATAGCTCTTTTAGATTCTTTACGTTTTGGATCATTGGATGATGAGAAATCAAAATATTTATTTGAACATGTTGTAGAGGGAATTTCTGACTATGGTAATAGGGTAGGAGTTCCAACAGTGGCAGGTGAAGTTGAATTTGATGATTCATTTAGAACAAATCCTTTAGTTAATGTAATGTGTGTAGGACTTGTTGAAAAAGATAAAATCGTTCGTGGAAAAGCTCCATATGTTGGGGATGTCTTTTTATTGATGGGAGGTACAACTGGCCGTGATGGAATTCATGGTGTAACCTTTGCATCAGAAGAGTTAACTTCAGATAGTGAAACAGAAGACAGGCCTGCTGTACAGGTAGCTGATCCATTTACTAAAAAAAGAGTTTTGGAAGCTTCTCTTGAAATTTTAGATGAAATTAATGTTAGCGGAGTTAAAGATTTAGGTGGTGGAGGATTAACCTGCTGTATTTCAGAGCTTGTTGATGAATCAGATAATGGTGCAAGAGTTGATTTACGTAATATTCCTTTAAGAGAAACAGGAATGACTCCATATGAAATCATGCTTTCAGAATCTCAGGAAAGAATGGTTTTTGTAATTAATCCTAAAGATGTTGAAAAAGCACAGGAAATCTGTGATAAACATGAAATTGTTTCAGCAGTTATTGGGGAAGTTATTGACGGAAACAACATGATAATTGATGATGAAGGTTCTTCTTTAGCTGATTTGCCAACTATACTGTTAGCTGATCCTCCTTCACTTAATCGTGAATTAAAAGAAATACCTGAAGATACATCAAAAGTTGAAGTAGAGCACCCTCCAGTTAGGCAATCCTTACTTGGACTTTTATCTTCACCCAATATTGCTTCCAAACAATGGGTTTACAAACAGTATGACCACGAAGTTCAGGTAAGAACTGTTGTAAAACCTGGTGATGATGCAGCTGTTTTAAGAATTGATGATGAGACAGCTATTGCACTTGCAACTGATGCAAATACAATCCACACTAAATTGTCTCCGTTTGATGGCGGTGCAGGTTGTGTAGCTGAAGCTATTCGTAATGTAATTTCCATGGGCGCAACTCCTTATGCTGTTGTGGACTGTCTTAACTTTGGAAATCCTGAAACTCCTGAAATATTATGGCAATTTAAAAGAACAATTGAAGGTATGTCACTTGTAGCTGAGAATTTTAATGCTCCGGTTATCAGTGGAAATGTAAGTTTTTATAATGAAACTGAAGGTATTAAAATCAATCCTACTCCTGCTGTTGGTGTTATAGGTGTTGAGAACATTGAAAATATCAGAACAATGGACTTTAAAAACTCCGGTGATAAAATCCTTTTAATTGGTACTACTTATGATGAAGTAACCGGTTCGGAATATCATAGGGCTATTCATAATATTGAAAAAGGTATGGCTCCAAGAATTAGGATTGAAGATGAATTGGCTAATGGTAAAACTATCTTAAAATTACTTGATGAAGATTCATCTAAAAATATTACAGCTATTCATGATATATCTAATGGCGGATTAGCTGTTGCATTATCTGAAATGGTTATGAAAGGTAATATTGGTTGTGAAATAGATTTGGATTCAGTTATAACTTCTGATGATTTGGAAGAATCAGATTTAATTTATAGTGAATCACATGGTAGATATATTGTAACAGTAAAGGCTGATGCTGTTGATGAAATATTAAATAAAATAAATGTTCCTGTAGCTATTATAGGGGAAGTTAAAGGAACTGTTTTAAAACTTGGAGATAATGAATTTACCATTGATGAATTAAATAATTCTTATCATGGAGTTATTGAAAAATACATGGCTTAAGCTGGTGCGCTGATGTTTTTGTCTAAATTAGATTCTCTAAAAGATGCTTTGAAATTAATGGAAAGTAATCAGAGGGTAATGGATTATGAAGAAATACCTTTAAAAGATGCTCATAAAAGAGTGTTGGCTGAAGATATTATTTCTTTTCATGATTCTCCTCCTTTTGATAAATCTGCAATGGATGGTTTTGCCCTTAAGGGAGTAAATACTTTTGGAGCATCACAAAGCAATCCTAAACATTTAAAAATTGTTGATTCAATTGGTGCAGGAGATTTTTGTGACAAGATAATAGGTGAAAATGAAGCTATTGTAATAGCTACTGGATCTCCTGTTCCTGCAGGTGCAGATGCTGTTTTAATGAAGGAGTATACTACAACACAGAGTGATGAGTTAACCATTTACAGTCAGGTAACTCCTGGTGAAAATGTAAGTCCGAAAGCTGAAGATATCAGCAAGGGGGATGTGGTTTTATCTAAAAATACATTTATCAGATATCAGGAAATGGGCTTAATAGCGTCTGCAGGATATAATACAGTTAAAGTTTTTAAAAAACCTAAAGTAAAGGTAATTATTACAGGCAATGAACTTGTAGATCCAACTAAGGAAGAAATATCTAAAGCTAAAATAATCAACTCTAACCAGTACACAATTGGCTCCATGCTTGAAGATTGTGGAGTTGTTTTTGATATTTGTCATGTAAAAGATAGTTTTGAAGAAGTTAAGAAAGCTATTTTGGAAGCATTAGATGAATATGATGTTATAATGACTACTGGGGGAACAGCTATCAGTAAAGGTGATGTGGTTTTGGATGTTGTTGGTGATATTGGGGAGATATTATTCCATGGTGTATCTATAAGGCCTGGAAAACCTATTGGTGCAGGTATTGCTAATAATAAAATGATATTTACATTTTCAGGACAGCCAGTTGCAGCTATGACTCAATTTGATATTTTTGCGAGGAAATATTTATTTAATATGCAGGGCAGAGACTTTAATTTCCATATTGTTCAAAGAGAATCTTTATTAAAAATTCCTTCTCAGCTTGGAAGAACCGATTTTGTCCGTGCATTTTCAGATGATGATTTTGCAAGGCATGTGTTGAACAGGGGTTCTGGTATAATTAGGTCTATGGTGGAGGCAAACAGCTACATCATAATAGATGAAAATGATGAAGGATATCAAAAGGGCGATATAGTTGATGTTGTCTTCTTTGATTCATTAATTTGGTAGACTAAGAGGTCATTTAATGAATGGTATTTATTATTATTTAATCGCTTTCATTGTTATCTGGATATTGGCATTCGGATTAAAAAGCAAATTAACCAATCATGGATTTGAAATTCAGTTTCCTCTTATTATGTGGAGAACTGAAAAGTTTAAAAATTTTATAAAAAGGATGGCTAATCTTTCTCCACGGTTTTGGAAATGGTTTATGAATGTAGGGATTGTAATTTCATATATTGCAATGATATACATTACATGGACACTGCTTAGTTCATTATCCTCAATGTTATATGCTCCTTCAGTTTCTTTAGTTATTCCTGGAGTTGAACTTCCTGGTTCATCAATTTATGTTCCTTTAGGCTATGGATTGGTTGCATTAGCTACTGTATTGATAGTTCATGAATTTTCTCATGGTATATTGGCTGTTGCTGAGAAAATAAATGTTAAATCAGTAGGTCTGATGCTTTTTGCAATTCTTCCGGGGGCATTTATGGAACCTGATGATGAAGAAATGAAAGAAGCTAAAAAATCTTCTAAATTAAGAATATATGCTGCAGGATCAATGGCAAACATTACTTTGGCAGTGATAGCTCTTTTAATAGTTTCTGCAGTAGGGTCTTATGTTATTCCATCTACTTTTGAAGAACATGGGATTGAAATTGACAGACTTGTAGGAGACTCTCCCGCCAGTAAGGTTCTTAAGGAAGGAATGGTTATTGAATCAATTGATAATCATAAGGTTCATGACTCAAACAGCTATGTAAATGCAGTCAATAATCTTAAACCAGGTCAAAACATAACTATAGGAACGAATGAAGGTGATTATTCTATAGTTTTAGATAAAAATCCAAACAATGAGTCTAAAGGATATATGGGTATTCAAGCAGCTAAACATTATGAATTAAATGATGGTGTAGCTAGTACTTATGGAGATTCTCTGCCATGGATCTGGTTTAATATTCTGGAGCTGTTCCAGTGGATATTCATGTTGAATCTTGGTATTGGTTTATTTAATCTGCTTCCGATAAAACCTCTTGACGGAGGACATATGTTTGAGACATTACTTAGTTATAAAGTCTCTGAAAAGTATTACAAGCCAATTACAAATTCACTGTCCCTGGTTTTAGGGATGATTATAATATTTAGTTTGGTTTATGGATTTTTATAATCCAGAATATTATTTTTTTCATGGTAATGTCAATATTTTAGTAATTTCAACTTGAACACAAAAAAATCAATAAATAAAAAAAGGAGTATTTAAAAAAAGATTTTAAATACTCTAAATTTCATTTTTCTTATTTCTATAATAACCAAGTCCAATTAGAATAGCAACAAGTAGAATAACAACAATAGTAACAATAATATTATTAGTGGATATTGCACTCTTATTAACCCTCTTAGAAACCTCATAAGATTTAGACTCAGAACCCTGCTCATTAGAACTGGATTCTCCTATAGAACTACTAGAACTAGAACTAGAAGATGAGGACGGACTTGAAACAGCACTGTCTACACCGGTAAATATAATGTCACTTACACCAACAGCAAAATGACCATCTAAATCAGAACTAATAGAACTACCATTACTTACCACATCAATAACAACATCAACAATCTCAGAACTAGTATTGCCATTTACAGGATTCTCACTAGAGGTACCATTTCCGTCACCAGTCACATTATCAGCTGAAGTATTACCTTTAGACTCACCACCGGTATTTCCTCCTTGAGAAGGATTACTTGGAGTTACAGGAACATTAGGATTACTAGGAACATCTGGCTTAGTAGGAACCTCCGGTTTACTAGGGACATCTGGCTTAGTAGGAACATCGGGATTACTAGGAACAACAGGTTCGGTAGGTTTAATTATAATAACATGATACTTTCCATCTTTATCAAAATAACCGTTATCTATCAACTCATTAGGCTTAAATCGGTTATAAGTATGAATAGCATTACCGTTACCTTTATTACCAATAAAATAACTGTCTATAATGGTTAAAGAACCTGTATTCTTAATTGCACCACCATCGATTATAGCTTTATTATTAGTAAAATTAGAACCACTAACAATAGTCTTACCAGTAACCCACAAAGCACCACCATTTGATCCTTTATTATTATCAAAAACAGAACCGGAAATCACATTATTAGCTCCATTAGAATAAATAGTAGCTGCTACATTACTAATACCACCAACAGCATTATTATTTTTCACAACAGAATCGATAATAGTCATATCAGCACCGCCACGATTATTAATAACACTGACTTCCAAACCACCTTTATTACGGGTAAAAGAGGAATTCTCAATGTATAATTTACCTGAAGAAAACATGTCAATTACACCATTACTACCACCATAATTATCATCAAAATTACAGCCAGTAATGCTTAAATTGGTATTAGCTTTTCCACGAATATCATATATTTCAATAACACCTGCAGAAGCACCAGCACTATTGGCAGTGAAATTAGTATTGATTAAATCAATATTGCCTCCGGAAGAAAAAATTACTCCACCTTGAGAGCCCCAATGATCATAATAAGCAATATTATTATGAATATTACAATCCTCAATAGTCAAATTAGCATTATTGGAATTAATCACACCACCACTACTGGCTTGAGTACTGTGGAAATTGGATTCTTTAAGAATTGTAGTACTGTTTGCATAAATAGCTCCACAAAAAGCAGCAGGTCCAGAAGCCTTATTAGATAAAAATTCAGAGTTACTAACATTTAAAAAACCATTATTAAAAATAACTCCGGAACTTCTTTCAGCATCATTACCAAAGAAATAACAGTCAATTACAGTTAAATAGCCATCATTATAAATAGCACCGGCACAACCGCCTTCCTCAGGAAAAACAAGAATAGTATCATCTTCTAAAGAGTTACCATAATCATCCCACTTGTAAGGATTCACAGAAACAGCTTTATTATCTCTAAAGTTAGAATTAATCAAAGTAGCAACACCCTCATTATAGATTACACCACCTAAATTAGCATTATTATGTATGAAAGAGGAATCTATAACTGTTAGATTTCCACTATTAAAAATAGCACCGCCGGAATATTCTTTCTCAATACCTTTAATATCTTCAGAGTGAAGATCACTAAATAATAAATTAGCACCTAAAACAACAGCATTCCTTAAAACTAATGAACCGGTAGAAGTAATATTGAAAATACGAGTATTAAACTTATTTGCATTAATCTGGAAATTATTACCTAAAATAGTTACATTCTTGTCAATAACAATACCGGAGCGTAAATAATAATCACTACTTATAAGTTCAATATTTCCAATTAAATTAATAACACCACCATCAACAATACTGTTAATTGCCTCAGTTAAATTATCAAAACTGCCATAAACATTATATATAGTATAACTTCCATTACCATGACTTATTTCACTATCTGGAGTTAAAATTATACCATAACATTTATTATCAGAAATATTATAGCTGTTTTTATCTACATCTTTAATATTAATAGAATATTTACTAGACATCACCACAATATTATTTATTACACTAACATTAGAGGGATATTTGGAATTAGATGACTTTACAAGTAAAATACCAACACCGGAAGAAGAATTAATAATATTGCCATAAAGAGTAAGTCCTGTTAAATTACCAGTTTGATAAATACTGGCTTTACCTACAGTACTAACAATATTATTTAATACATTAATATTATCTCCATCAGCATAAATACCGTAACCATCACCAGTAATGTCAATATTATTATTGGATATAATGGAATTGGATCCGCAATAAATTGCTGAAGAACTAATAAGGCAATTGGCAATGGTATTATTGGAAACTAAACAATTATCTCCAACAAAAATACCGTAATCAGCACCAATACGATCAGCACTTAAATAAGCAACACCAGTTAAATTAAAAATTTTATTATTAATCACGGTGGAATTTTCATAAGTAGAAATCCCTCTGAAAGTTCCTATAATAACATTGGAATCAATGGTGTTATTAAAACCCATCATTTGCATTCCATAACAAAAAGCATCAGGATTATCAATCATACATTTTAAAGTATTATTATAAAAAATATTAAAGTTAGCTTCACCACCATGGAAAGCACCACTGCCCCAAATGGAAATATAAATTATATTGGCATTATCACATTCTAAATAATTATTAGCTATATAATTATAATCAGCACCACCTAAAACCATAGTAGAATAGGATTTACCACTTACAGTTCCAGATTTAAAATAATTATTAGAAATATTATTATATTTAGAACCAGGATTAACTATACTGGCAAAAGCTCCATAAGTTACAATGGAATTATTCCAAATATTACAATTTAAAGCCCTATAAAGAATTAAACCAGGACTATTATTGTTAATAATCCTAATATTACTAACATTAACATCAGAAGAGGTGATATAAAGATAACCTTCACGAATTATACTATTATTACCAACAATATTTACAGGACGATTAATATTGAAATGTTTATTATCAAATTCTCCTGATAAAATCAAGGTATCTCCATTTTTTACTGCAGCAGAATCTAAATTACCAAATCCATCAAAATATTGAGTATAATTATATTTAGAAATTACATGCTGGGTAGAACCAGAACTAACAGCCTCATGTTCAGAAATCACATTTAAACTATCATCAGAACTGATAGAAACATCAGCATTACTAACAGAACAATCAACATCGGTGGAATTCACATCAGTTGCACTAACATTATTAAGTAATATTAAAATACTTGAAATAAGTACTAATATAAAGATTGCATTTTTTTTCACTTTTTTTCACCTCCCTTTACACTTGTATTATAAAATTAGTTATACGTACTTTTAAATTAAAAAGAAGAATAACCCACAATCACACTTAAATAGAATGATTGTGCCTTAGCCTTAATTAAAAATTTACATTTGCACAATATAATTAAATTCATTTATTTTATTTGTTCTTAACATTTTTACATCATTTATTGCTTCTTTAAAGCATATTAATACTTTAAAAAAGAAAAAGGGTTTTAATAAAATAAAACCCTCATTACAAAAATACTTTTATCTATTCACTTTAATAGTATTAGAAACCACCGCTTGACCATAAGATGAAGTAATAATATACTCACCAGGCATTAAATTAATATTTAAACTAGCTACTCCATTACTATCAGTTAATTTGTTGTAGAAAATACCATTAATATTCATAGTAATATTAACGCCATTAACAGGTTTACCAACACCATCAACTAACTTAGCCTTATACTGATCAGGATTTCCGTATGTTTTAACTAAATTTTCACCAGTTAAAGTAGGTAAAACTTTAATAGTGTTAGAATACATTTCACCATTAACTGGGTTAATAGCAGTTAAAATGTATGTTCCGCTGTTTAAATTAATATTTAAAGTAGCTACACCGTTAGCATTAGTATTTTTTTTATAGAAAACACCATTTATGTTAAAAGTAACTTCAGTATTGGTTAATAAACTACCGTCTTTGTTTAAGAAAGTAGCAGTATATTGAGTACCATTTTGGAAGTATTTAGTAATATTATTACCCTGAATAGTACATAAAACAGTAACTGTACTACCAACCATTTCATTATTTACTGGGTTAATAGCAGTTAGGATGTATGTTCCGCTGTTTAAATTAATATTTAAAGTAGCTACACCGTTAGCATTAGTATTTTTTTTATAGAAAACACCATTTATGTTAAAAGTAACTTCAGTATTGGTTAATAAACTACCGTCTTTGTTTAAGAAAGTAGCACTATACTGAGTATCATTTTGGAAGTATTTAGTAATGTTGTTGCTCTGAATACTAGATAAAACAGTAATTGTACTACCAACCATTTCATTATTTACTGGGTTAATAGCAGTTAGGATGTATGTTCCGCTGTTTAAATTAATATTTAAAGTAGCTACACCGTTAGCATTAGTATTTTTTTTATAGAAAACACCATTTATGTTAAAAGTAACTTCTTTATCAGCTAAAACTTTACCAGTTCCGTCTACAAAAGCAGCATGATATTGAGTATCATTCCTATAGATTTTAGTAATGTTTTTACTTTCAACAGTAGATAAAATAGTCACATTATTAGTTATTGATGATTTAGTATAATCCTCAGTACCATTATATGTAACAGTAACAGTATAATTACCTGTATTTAAATTAAGACCTATACTAGCTTTACCATCTTTATCAGTGAACCTAACATAATCTACACCATTAATATTGATAACAACACTTTGATTAAATAAAGCATTACCTTTAATATCAGTTAAAGTAATTTCGTATCTTGTACCGTTTTTAAAGAACATAATAACATCATTACCAGTTAAAACACTTGCAGACATTACAGGAGTGTTATTAGCAATAATGTTACCGGAAGAAGGTGTTACACTAACATCACCTTTATAATAAGGAGAAATTAGCTCATTATCAACAACAGTATTACCTTCAGTATTTAACTTAACAGTATAATTACCAGTAGTTTTAACACTATTGTCTGAAATTACAGCTTTTCCGGAATTTATTTTAATACCTACATTTTCAGAACTAATAGAATCACCAGTAGTTGGAGTTCCAAGACCGGCACCATTAGTAACAATTGTATTACCTGAAACAACTAAATCTTTACAAGCAGAAGCAATACCTATAGTGAAATTACCATCTGCAGAGATAGTGTTATTGATTATAGATTCTTCAGTTCCCATTACTTCAAATCCGTAAACAGAATTAGCTAAACCATAAACAGTATTGTTAACATAATCTACAGTTAAATTAGCACCATAAACAGAAGAATAAACAGGATATGCAACAGCACTTGCAACAGCACTTAAATTATTATTCATTACAATACCGGAAGATTCACCACCAATAACAACTGTATTAGCATAATGATTACTAGTAAATGAATCAATAACATTGTCAACAACAGTGAAATTATCTAAATTGCTTAAACTAAGACCATAAATATAAGAGTTACCGATACAATCAATAATATTATCACTAACAATCACATCAGCGGAATCAGAAAGCATAACAGCATAAATAATATCATAAGAACCAAAAACACCATCATAGCTAAGGTCAATTATATTGTTAGATATAACAGCACCGTCACAAGATGTAACTTCTACACCACCAGTTTTAATATCAAGATTCCAAGAAGCATCATAAATAGCACCAGAAGGAATAGTAATATTCATAATATTATCAATAATATTTAAATCAGTACAATTATCAAAAGATAAAGCCTTATTAATACCAGTACCATTAGTTTTACCAACAAAAATAACAGTATTGTTAAATAAAGTTAAATCATTACAAGAATCGGCTAAAACACCATAAGCATCACAATCAAAAGCACCAGTAACATTAATCACATTACCGCTTAAAACAACACTATCACCATTAACTAAAACACCGTAAGTCAAAGCACTATCATCAGAAATATCAACAGTAAAATTATTGACACTGACATTATCAGCACTAATATTTAACATAATATCCAATAAAGTAGCATTACTGCCTGATAAATCAATAGGACGATTAATATTAATGGAAGTTATATCAAGACCACTAAAAGTACCAACAAAAGTTAAATTACTACCAACAAAAGCGGATTTTAAATTACCGTTACTATCAAAGAAACTAAAGAAAGTATCATTAGTAACAGTACCTACATAAGCCACATTAATAGTACCGGAAGTAAAAGCAGGTTTATGATTAGCATCACCATTATAAACAGCACTTAAACTATGTTTACCAGGTTCTAATTTATTCAATACATACTCAACTCTACCATTAATTAACTTAAGATTAATTGGATTACCATTGTCTACAGATAAAATTACAGTTCCATTTAACAATGGAGTAGATGTAATAACGACTTTAGCAGGATCACCGAAAATTATATCTTCAGTTTTAATACTAATTTTAGTATCAGCAACAGAAACACGGAAACTACTACCAGATGGATCATAATCATGAGAATTGAAATTATCATTACCTGCAGTAGTTGCAGTAACAATATAAGATCCTACAGCTAAATTGGTGAAATTTCTAACAGCAACACCATTTACAAAAGTAACAGGATAGCTAGTACTCCATCCAAATAGAATATTACCAGTTCCATTATACAATGGATTGGTTTTAACAGTTATAGTTTCAATTTCACCATATTGAATATCTTTAACAGTAATAACAACATTGGTATCCGCCTTAACTATAGTAAATGATGAAGTGGCAGATGAATTTTTATACATATCATTTCCACTATAATTAACTGTAAATGAATAAGTATTAACATTTAAAATTCCTAAATTAAGAGAAGCTGTTCCATTAATTAAATTAACAGTATAAGATTTACCATTAACAATTATATTAACAGTACCGCTAGCAAGACTTTTATCTACACCGGTAACAGCAACACCAATACTGACATTATTTCCATATACTCTACCATTAACACTTGCATTAATAAGAGACTCCATTTTAACAATATCAATTAAGAATTTTTGATTATCAACAGTACAGATAATATTTCCTTCAGAATTTGTAACGGCAGTGAAAGTAGCTGTATTGTTATTAAAGTTAACAGTTGAAGAATTAACACTAGCACTAGCAGAAACAATCTCTAAAACACGATTAGGTATTATATATGTAACATCAGTACCATTACTATTTTTAAACACAATTGAAATAGTATTATTAGTTCCAACAAAAACACTACTGATATTATTATCTATAGTAGCTACGAACCAGTTGGTAATATTTTGTACTCCATAAACTAAATTAGATACATTATTAGGATTATCATTAGAACCCCACCAATTATCATTTAAAATAGTATTAGAACCTCCAAATACAGCAGCACCTAAACCGGAAGCAGTATTATTTAAAATTACAGAATTAATCATATTTAAAGTAGTATAAATTGAATGATATATTGCTCCGCCATCAACAGCATTATTTTCAAAGAAATAAGAATCAGAAATAGAGTAACTATATCCACTTCTAATAGCTCCACCTTCAGTAGCATTATTTTTTATAAAACTACAATTAGTTATTTTTAAATCTGAACTAATCATCAATGCACCGCCAGAAGGAGCCTGATTACCATTAAAAATACAATCATCAATAGTATTTCCTAAACTACGAGCTGTATAATATGCCCCACCAAGACTGCCAGCAGTATTATTAGTAAAAATACAGCCAGTCATGTAAGTTTTAGCTACTTGTTGGTATTGACTTGGATCAGTATAACTTGCAACTGCACCGCCCCAACTTCCAGCATGGTTGCCGGTGAAATTAGAATACATTATAGTAATAGTATCTGTAGAATATCCCATACCATTACGAATAGCTCCGCCAATTGTAGAAGCAGTATTGTTAACAAAATTACAGTTCATAACAGTTAAACTACCTCTATTCATGATAGCTCCACCTCCATTTTGAGAAGGATTACCATTTGAAACACTATTGCCTTCAAAATAACAGTTACTTATAACAGTATTTTCATTGCTAAATATAGCTCCACCACTACCAGAACCAGTAGCTCCTGCAGTATTATTAATAAAACTACATTTTATAATTGAACCTCCACTTATTACAATAGCTCCACCATCACCATAAGCAGAATTATTAATAAAGTTACAATTGAAAACATCACCTTGACCATTTAAAGCCGCACCAGTACCATAATGATCATCTATAACTGGATTACTGGTGAAATTAGAGTTAATTACATTGAAACTTCCTTGAACACATATTCCATGATTATTTACAAAATTACACCCAGTAATATTAAATGCACCATAATTAACATACCTTCCATAATTATCATCGAAATAACAATTATTTAATGAATTATCAAAATAATTTCTAATATGGTAAATACAAGCAGAGAAACTACCAGTGTTATTTATAAATTTAGAATTATTAATTGTAAGAGATACATCACCATTATTATAAATTACACCAGAATCTATATAGCTATTATCAGCACCATTATTTTTAAAAATAGAATCAATAATTGTTAAATAACCATTATTATAAATGTTTCTAACATCAGCAGTTAAACTTGCAACTGCATTATTATTCATATATATAACATTTTTTAAGGTTACTCCTGATGTTTTGGAAATGTAAATATTTCCATTAGAAGACATTAATCCATTAATAAATGTTAAATTATCAATGATAAGGTTTTTTGCATTATTAATTGTAAAGAATGTATTACTATTTCCTCCATCAATTACAGCATTTCTTCCTGTAATAGTTAATAAACCGGTGTTAATTATAATATTTGTATTTTCATTTCCAGAATAAATACCATCTAAAATATGAATTGTTACATTATCATAACCATAAGCATAATAAACTGCTTTTTTAATAGTTTTAAATGGATATAATAAACTTCCATTATAATTATCATTTCCAAGACTGTCTGAAACATATAAATCTGTAATAGTTAAAGGAATCACATTGATTTTTGCAGTTCCATTATTTATAACTAAATCATTTAATGCATTACTATAATTTCCAGAAATAGTATACTGGCCATTTTTAAATACATAATTTAAATTTGCCTTATTATTAGACAAAGCAGAATTTCCAATTAGAACTCCATCAACATAAAAATTAACAATGCCTCCGGAAATAATTGCATTATCTTTATTGGATAATGTAGCAACAATATCGTTCATATAAGTATTTGAAGTGATATCTGTAAATGTTAAAGTTAAACCCGCCATCTGAGTAATGTAATAATCACTTAAACAAATATCATTTAAAACTCCTTTAGCAGTATTATTAATATATTCATTATTTACAAGTGTACAGTTGTTAATTAAATATAATGCTCCTCCAGAAAATGTAGCTGTATTATTAATAAATTTAGCTCCAGATACATTACAATTACCAAATATAGCTCCGCCATATTGGGCAGTATTATTTATAAAAGTATCATTAATAGAAACACCATAACCCAAACCAAAACTAGCTTTTACTGAAAAACTTATTGCACCTCCATAATATTTTGAAGTTATATTGACAAATTTATTATTTGCACTATATAAATAAGCAGTTTCATCTTTATTAAATGTATATACAATAATAGCTCCAGATAAATAACTATACCTCTTTTCAACTTGAGTACGTTTTCCACCACCGACGATTATGTCTTTAAAAATTGAATTAGTAATAGTAGCATTTTTTGTGGTAATAGCTCCTTCACCAGAATTTAAATCAGATATGATTTTTTCAAAAATACAATTATCCATTATAAGATTGCTTACAGACAATGCTCCTACATAATGTTTAGAAAAACAATCAGTAAAAATACAATCGTTAATAATAGTTTTTCCTGCCTGTGAAGTCATTACACCCGCCTTTTGAAATGCATCACTTGCAAAATTATTAAAAGTTAAATTTACAAAATTAAGTGAAAGTATTTTATTAGATATGGTTGTACTAAAGAATGTACTAGTAGATGTTCCATCAATAATGGTTTTATTATAATTTTCACCAATTATAGTTAAAGTTCCTATTGCATCTAAAGTTAGATTAACATTACCTGCACCAGAATAGTTACCTTCTTTTAAATGAATAATAACATCCGCTCCATTATTAAAACCATATTCTAATGCTTTTTTAATAGTTTTAAAAGGGCTTGTTTCAGTTCCTAAACCGGAAGTATCATTACCATTAACAGAAACCCAAATATTTAAAGGAGTCCTATCAACATTTACAATTAAATTACCAGCTATACACTTACTATATTCAGTACCATGAGAACAATTAGCAGTTAAAGTATATTTTCCATTATCTAATAAACCAATATAATTTAAAGTTGTTACACTGTTAGTAACACCTTTGGTTTGTCCTAATAAAGTTCCATTTGCATAAAAATAAATATACCTACTATAACTACTAATTGACACATTATTTCCATCAATATCAGTAACATGAGCAGTTAAGTTAAAATTAGTGCTATTTGTAGTAGTATTTAGTAAAGTGATAAGTAAATTCATATATCCACCATTGTAAATATTACCCTGATTATTGCTTGCATTAATGAATTTGTTTCCACTTACATAATTATTTCCTTCTAAATATACAATAGAATAACCTGTTCTTTGATTAGTACAGTTTATAAAAGTATTGTTAATTAAATAACCATCTTTAGAGTTTAAATATATACTTGCATCATGACCGTTTGATGTGATGTTTATAAATTTATTTCCAATAATATTCGCTTTAGATACGCCAAGAAGACAGACTGCAGATCCCTGAGTATTAGATGATCTTCCATAACAATTAATAAAAGTATTATTAATTAAATTAACACTGAGGTCAGATGCATAAATAGCTCCTGCCCTATTTGAATTTGAATTATCTTTAAAAGTAGAATTTATAACAGTTAAATTATTATATTGCTGATAAATAGCACCATATCTACCAACAGCATAATTATTTTCAAATACACAGTTTTCTATTGTTAAAAGAGCATTACTTTTTATAACTGAAGCCTGACTGGTAGTACTGGAGTTACAATTTATAAAAGTAATATTTTTCAATGTTACTATTGAATTCCTATTCATTGATAAAAATATAGGGCTAGTATAATTACCATCAATAATAGCTTTATTATAATTTTCACCAATTATAGTTAAAATTCCTACGGTATCGAAAGTTAAATTAACATTACCTGCACCAGAATAGTTACCTTCTTTTAAATGAATAATAACTTCTACTTTATTATTAAAACCATATTCTAATGCTTTTTTAATAGTTCTAAAAGGGCTTGTTTCAGTTCCTAAACCGGAAGTATCATTACCATTAACAGAAACCCAAATATTTAAAGGAGTCCTATCAATGTTTACAATTAAATTACCAGCTATACACTTACTATTTTCATCACCATAAGAACAATCAGCAGTTAAAGTATATTTTCCATTATCTAATAAACCAGCATAATTTAAAGTTGATACACTATTAATAATTCTGGAGTGGCCTAATGAAGTTCCATTTAGATAAAAATAAACATATGCATATCTGTATAGTGACACATTATTTCCATCAATATCGCTTACACGGGCAGTTATGCTAAAATTAGTATTATTTGTAGTAATATTCGATAGGGTAAAAAGTAAATTCATTGTCCCCTGACTGTAGATACTACCCATATTATTACTTGCATTAATGAATTTGTTTCCACTTACATAATTCTTTCCAGTTAAATATACAATAGAATAATCCGTTCCTTGATTAGTACAGTTTATAAAAGTATTGTTAATTAAATAACCATTATTAGAGTTTAAATATATACTTGCATCATAACCGTTTGATATGATATTTGCAAATTTATTTCCAACAATGTTTGCTTTAGTTATACTATTTAAATAGACTGATGATCCCTGAGTATTAGATGATCTTCCATAACAATTAATAAATGTATTATTAATTAAATTAACATTATCCAGACCTTCTGCTCGAATAGCTCCTGCTCTATTTAAATTTGAATTATCTTTAAAAGTAGAATTTATAACAGTTAAATTATTACTTCGTTGATAAATAGCACCATAAGCATCAGTTCCATAATTATTTTCAAATACACAGTTTTCTATTGTTAAAATAGCATTACTTGTTATAACTGGTGCCTGATTTTGAGCAGCAGTACTGGAGTTACAATTTACAAAAGCAATATCTTTCAATGTTACTAGTGAATTTTTACTCATTGATGTAAATACAATACCTGTATATTTACCATCTATAAAGGTTTTATCACTACCTTGACCGATGATAGTTAAACTACCGCCTGAAGAATCAATATTCAAATTTGTATTTTTTTCTCCACTAAATGTTCCTTCGCTTAAATAAATAACTGTATCCTGTGTTTCAGTTACACTTGATATTGCTTTATTTAAGCTATTATAAGGACTTTCCTTACTACCAGCACCATCATCAGAACCAGTAGTATTAACATAAATATTTACAGAATTTGATGAAGGATTTTCCCCCCCAAAATTCATATTTGAGTCTACATTAGTTGCAGCATAATCACTATTAGAAATAGTTACACTATTGTCTGTAGCACTTGCTGCACTAATTGTTAAAAAAACTAATAAGACTAAACTTATCAGCATTATGTTTTTTAATTTCATCTTCATTTTCACCCAAAAAATTGTATTTAAAAATCATGTTAAATACAATTAATATATAACAATCAGATAATATTTAAGTTTTTTCAAATCAACTTTAAACGAGCTATTACTTTATTAGTTGGATTTATCCAATTTGTTGTTCTGTGTCTGATTTGAGTAAAAACACCTAATGTGCTCTAAATTTATTTCTGGCTATAGCATAATTATTCTCTAAATTCTTCTTATTTTTTTGAATCCTGTCAATAAATCTATAATTTCTTAATTTTTCTTATTTTTTAAATTTTTATATTTATTTAGTTTTTATTTTTATTAATTCCACTTTTTATCCATTATTTTTAGTTTTAAATAAATTTTCAAAATGAGATTTATTACATAATAACATATTACAATCAATTAATCGAACAACAATAGGATATGTGCTTAAAAATGCATGAAACTATTAAACTTTTTATTGAGATGCAAAGAGAATTTGGGGCAAAAAAACTACAGTGAAATACAATGAAGATTCCAAGAACATATTTTAATCTCAGATTCAGTGTATTTCTCAACAGAAAACCTTTATTATCCATCTATTAACAATGCCTAAAAAATTATCTGAAGCACATAACAATAAAGCACAGCAAAAAAAAACGAACTTGAAAAAAAAGTTCATCAAAAAAGAGTTAAAAATGGATATGGCTGTTCTTTTGGATATTTTATGAGTTTAATAAAAGTTAAAACTATGAAACATAGAAAACCCTATAATGAGGATAGTCTTCCAGACAACTGCATGTTGTATCATAAACAAGTATGCCAAAATCAACAAAAAATAAACTTATCACAGCACTCAAAAACAAATAAAAGAAGAAAAAACATCAAAAAACTAAATTATTAACATTGTTCTTAAAAAAAGAGATTTAAAGGAAGAATCAGGAATTCCTCCCTAAATTAGAAGTTTATTTAGAAGTATCTTTCTAAAATTCCTTCTAAGATTTTGTAGTGACGTCCTTCATCTTTGGAACTTTCTTTGAAGAAGTCAGTAGCGTCTTCAAGGTTTTCACTAGCTGCTTTTTCAGAAGCTTCTCTTTTTTCAGCATTAGCCATTTTTTCTCCTTCTAACATCATTTCAATGTTAGCTTTGAGATCATCTTTAATGATTCCGTTCATTTCACAGAATCTTGCTGCGTGTTCTGCTTCTTCCCAAGCTAATCTTTTGAATACTTCAGCTAATTCCCCATAACCAGACCTTGATGCTTGTCTAGACATAGCTAAGTACATACCTACTTCTTGGGTTTCTCCGTTGAAATTGTTTTGCACTTCTTTTTCTACTCCAGTACCAACAGTACTACCTATTTTATGTTCGTATTTAATCATAATAATAACCTCCAATTATTAGTAATTAATAAATTTATATTTCATATTTTATAATTCTTTACATGCTTTAGCTAAAGTTTTTCCTAACTCATAGCTGTCAATATTTTCTTCTTCAGTTGGGATGTAATAAATTTCTTGAGAGTCCACTACGTCAAATCCGTAATTTTCAAGTTTTTCAGCGAGTTTTTTAGCAGTTCCTCCTTTTCCACCCATGGAACCAAATGTGACAGCTTTTCTGTTAATGTTTGTTTTATCAAATCTAAGACCTTTTAAGTAGTACATGATGTCCCCAATACTTGGGTATGGTTCGTCATTAATGGTAGGATCTCCGATAGCTATTCCTTTACTGGTTAAAATACTTTTAACGATTTCACTTCTTTCATCTTCGTGCAAGTAGAATATTTCAACATCGTAACCTTCAGATATAGCACCTTCAGCTAATTCATGAGCCATTTTTTGGGTAGAGTAGTGCATAGTATCGTAGACAATTGTAATTTTGTCTTCACATACACCTTGTGCCCAGTCAGTATAAGCTCCGATAATTTTCATTGGGTCAGTCCAGATTTGACCGTGGGATGGTGCAATCATTTTGATTTGTTCAAGTAAACCTAATTCCACTACTTCGTTTAATTTTTTAAGAACAAGTTTGGAAAGTGGAGTGATTAAGTTAGCATAGAATTTTTGTGCAGCATCCATTAACACATATTCTGGAACTTCGTGGTCGAATCTTTTTGTGAAACATAAATGTTGACCGAATGCGTCATTTGGGAATAAAATTCCATCCTCTACAAGTAAGGTAAACATACTGTCAGGCCAGTGTAATAAGAATGCATCTAAAAATGCAAAGGTTCTGCCATCCATTTCTAAAGTGTCGCCTGTACCTACAGTAACAAATTCTGCACCTTCTAATGCAGGATAATGTTTTAAAAGACCTTTTACAGCAATTTCTGAACAGTAAATTGGTGCTTCAGGGAATCTTTTATGTAAATCTACAAGAACTCCTGAGTGATCTTTTTCAACGTGATTTTGAATAATGTAATCTACAACTACTTCATCTCTGCCTTCTTGTGCGAAAGCATCTTCAATACGTGCCATCATTTCTTGAGTTTTACCAGGGTAAGCATTATCAATAACAGCTACGTGGTCTTCACCAAATACAATGTATGCATTATAGGTTGTTCCGTCTAAAGTGTATCCATGGTAACTTCTTAAGTCCCAATCGAGTACACCAATCCAATATACTCCATCACCGATTTTTTGAGCATTTGCTTTCATTTGAATCGCCTTATATGTCTTTTTGAATTTTGTTTTATTTCATACGAATAATTCGCATGATTAAAATTGTATTATGTATGAACTAATATATAAATTTATTGGGTCTTTGATATATCCTTAAGTTGAACATTTTATAAATGAAGGGTTAATTTTATTAGATACGAATATTATATTATACTTATATAAATTTAGTTTGTTAGTATAGTTACAAACGGAGATATTTTTAATGATTAAACAAAAACCACTTCAGATATTTTCTAAAGATGCGGATATGGGTATTGATGTTGTTAAAAGCCCAGTCAAACTTACAATTTTGGAAATGCTTCGTAGCAATGACATGGAATTTGATGAAATTGTTAGAAATACGGGTAAATCAAAATCTACAATTTCTGTACATTTAAAAAGTTTACGGGAAGATGGAATAATCTCATACAGATTAGGCGAGTCAGACAGCAGAAGAAAAATTTTTTATTTAAATTCAAAATATCTTGGTTCTGTAGAAGTATCAAAGAAAAATGAAATTGAAGAAACAAGAGCTGAATATTTAATTGAGAATATTGTTGAAAATGATGGAGATTTTACAGTTTTATTATTTCATACTTTGAGATCAATGCTTATACAGGAAGGAATAAACATTGATCCGGTATTGCATTCTACAGGAATACGTATGGGTCAATCTTTATATAATAAGTTGTATGATGATGATTTGGAGGTGTTTATAGGAAATATTGCTGAATTTTGGGAAACCAAAGGTTTAGGTAAATTATCTTTTAAATTAGGTCAAATTATCAAAATCACAGCTGCGGACTGTTTTGAATGCGAATTACTTCCAAAAACAGGAAAACCTGCATGTTATTTGGATACAGGTATTTTTCAAGCATTGTTTAGTGAATTTTTCGGATTACCTGTTCGTGTAATCGAAATTCAATGTTGTACAATGGGTGATGAAAACTGTGTTTTTGAAGTTGAGCCTTTCAAACCTAAAGAAATTTAGTCATCTGTAAATTTGATTATAGTTGTTGTAAGGTATGGTTTTTCAGTTGAGAAACCTTCCACTATTTTTTCATTTTCTCTGGTACAATTTTGTACTGAAAATACTTCTTTAGGTCTGTTTTTTTCATCGATAGCTGATTCTAATTCTTTTGGATTTCTTGAAGCTTTCATTAAAACAATTGAATCGCTGTGTTCCAGGAAATTGTCTAGTCTGTCATCTATTTTTGGAACAATAGTTAATATGTCATTTTTTTCAACTAATGGTTCATTTTTAGCAGCTGCACAAGCAGTAAATGAAGTAATTCCAGGTATTGTTTCTATTTCATAATTATTAGCCAGTTTCTTTTGAGTATATGAATAAGTACTGAATATTGAAGGATCTCCAAGAGTTATAAAAGCCACATCCCTTCCGCTATCTAAATAGTTAGCTATTAATTCTGCAGCACTATTCCAATATTTTTCAAGCTCCTGTTTATCTTCAATCATTGGGAATAAAGGTTCTACAACCATTAATCTTTTATAATCCTGTCTTTTTTCTAAAATTGGTGTTACAATTGATAATGCTATACTTTTCTTTTCTTTTGCTGATTTTGGTGAGAATATTACTGGCACACTTTCTAAAACTTTAGCTGCCTTTAAAGTAAGTAATTCTGTATCTCCAGGTCCAACACCAATTCCAATTAACTTTCCTTTTTTCGCCATATTATCATCTTTATGATTTAATTTTTGTGAATATTAGTTTTCATATGCACTTCTATAGTTTATTTATAATATTGTTTATAATACACTTTTGTATTTGAAAAGTAGTAGGAATAATATTCATCTATTCTTATAAATAAAATTAGTATATAAAAATAAAATTTTAAAATTATTAAAATATATAATATATTTGGTGGTTTAAATGGCATATAAAGTTTTTATCAGCAGTAATATGGTCGAATTTAAAGAAGAAAGGGAAGCTATTGTAAGTACGATTGAAAACGATGATTTCCTTAATGATTTTTTTAAAGTTTTTGTCTTTGAAAATATTCCTTCTTCTGGACAATCACCAAATGATACTTGGAGAAAAAATGTTTTAGATTCAGATATTTATATTGGATTAATAGGGTCTGAATATGGAACAATATTAGACACGGGTTTATCTCCTACTGAAACAGAATATGATTTATTTAATGAAAAATCAAATGAGGTATTTATTTTTATAAAAGATTCTGTTAAAAGGGATGGTAAAATTGAAAAATTTATTGCTAAGATAAGTGATAATCACATATATAAACCATTTGGCACTATTGAAGTATTAATTAAAGAAATTAAAAAAAGTTTGACGCATTTTCTCCATAATCAGATAGTTGAAAATGATTTTGATAAAAGAATAATTGATTATTCAAGTTCTAAAGATATTGATATGGATTCTTATAATCTTTTTTTTAAATCGGTTAATAATAATAGTTTAAAACAATTAAAAGAAGAAAAAACTCCTGAGGAAATGTTAACTATAATTAATGCAGGTAGTATGAAAAATAATATATTTCATTTTAATAATGCTGGTGCGTTATTCTTTGCTAAAAATATCAATAAATTTAACATACCTCATGAAATCAAAATGGCTAAATTTAAAAATGGAACTAGGGCAGATATAATTGATAGAAAAAATTCATATAATACGTTAATTGATTTAATGGAGGATGTTCGATTATTTTTCAGTAGAAATACAAAAACTAGTTCGTGGTAGTAGGTATGGATAGGATAGACCTTAATGAGTATCCATTTGAAGTTGTAAGAGAAGCTATTGTAAATGCAGTAGCACATAGAGACTATAAAATAAATTCATCACCCATTACATTTTATATATATGATAATAGGATAGAAATTACAAGTCCGGGTAAATTAATTCCACCATTAACTATAGCCACTTTAGAGTCAGCTAATCCATTACATAGAAATAAAATAATATGTGATATATTTTCAAAAACAGGATATATGGAACATTATGGGACGGGTATTTCAAGAATGAAAAAAACCATGTTGGAGGAAGGTTTAAAAGAACCTAAATTTGAAGAAATGGGGGAATTTTTTAAAGTAACATTATGGGCAAGGGATGAAAATACTATTGATCCAGAATTATATAAAAATAATAGGAACCCTTTGGATAAATTAGGTTTAAATGAAAGACAAATAAAAGCATTTGCATTAATGGTTAATGAAAATAAAACTTTCACTATCAATAATTATTTAAATTGTTTTGAAATATCTAGAGTTACTGCTTCAAAAGATTTAAATAAATTAGAGAGTTTAAATTTGATTAATAAAGTAAAAAAGGGCAGATCTTACATATATTATGTTAAATAAAATTTTCCATAAAAAAACTTTGCATGAAACTAAAAAACTTTACATTAAACTTTACACTTTAAATTAAAAGTAGCTATTAATATTTTATGGTTAAGTGTATAAATTTTAATTTAATTAATCAGTTTTTTGTTTATTTTTTATAAGTATATAAATAATTTTTCTTTCTAATCAGTGGTGACTATTTCACATTCCTAATATTTTTTTAGTATTGGTAATATTATCATCTTTATGATTTAATTTTTGTGAATATTAGTTTTCATATGCACTTCTATAATTTATTTATAGTATTGTAACTAATATATTGTTTGATGTCTAATTCTATTTTTTGTCCAAATTGTGGTATGTTAAAAAGTAATTGTACTTGCAGTCATTCAAATAATGAGGTTTCTTCATCAGATGAGGATTCTGTTGATTTATTTAGCTTTCAAAAGCCAAGAACTTCTTCTATTTTAGATGATGAAATTCCTGAAGTTTATTCTATTGAAGATCATAGATTAAATGAAGATACAGTTTCATATCTTCAAGGAAAATGCCCTCACATTGAAAGGGACATAATTGAAAATTTCCCTTTTGAAACACCTAGGATGGGACAGCTGGATATTATACAGGATATTAATGATGCAATTCGTCAGGGATATAAATACATCGTTTTAGAAGCAGGAACTGGAACAGGTAAATCTGCAATAGCTACAACACTAGCTAAAATGTATGGTTCTGCTTATATTTTAACAATGACAAAACAGTTACAGGCCCAATACGCTGATGAGTTTGATTTCCCATTAGTTAAAGGTAGGCGGAATTTTGCCTGTTTAAATGATAATTTGGAGTCTACCTGTGATATGGGGACTTGTAAGACATCTCCAACTTCAAGTAACTTTTTTTGCCCATATGGAGTAGCTAAAAATCCAACTTTGGATGCAGAATTGGCTTTTGAAGATTCTCATGGCGGAACTATATTTTATCAGTCTGGCCAGCACTGCCATTATTGGAATCAAAAAGCAAATGCAGTCAATTCTCCAATTACTTTAATGAACTATGATTATGGAATTTTAGAGTTAAATTATGTAAAACATTTCGGTACAAGGTCTTTACTGATTTTAGACGAGGCTCACAATATTGAAAACAAATTAATGAATACAATGGAAGTTGATTTATTTAATCATAGTTTAGAAAAGGATATTAATAAGGTAATTTCTAAAGAAACATTGGAAGATGGCGAGATTGAAGATTGGATAATGGAAATTGCAGCTATTACAGAAAGCTATGAGGATATTAATATTAAAGATGTTTCTAAAAATAAGGCAGAAAGAATAAGATCAACTATTGGAAGACTTAAATCACTTAAAAATAACCTTGAAAAAGAACCTAAAAACTGGGTTATTGATTCTGATGAGAAAGGTGTTGAATTTAAGCCATTAAGAGTTCATCACTATGCTAATGATTATTTGTTAAAATATGGTGATGTTGTTATCTTTATGAGTGCAACTATTCTTTCCCATAAGATGTTTTCAAAATGGTTAGGTTTAAATCCTAATGAAGTGTATCATATTAAAGTTGACAGTCCATTTTCAAAAGAAAAAAGGCCTATTATTTTAGATTTGGCAGGTAAAATGTCTGCAAACAGAATTAAAAATACTGCACCTAAAACAATTCCTATTTTACAAAAGATTCTTGAAAAACATAAAAATGACAAAGGTCTGATTCATACTAACAGTTATAAATGTCAAAGATATATTAATCAGAATTTGCCTAATTCAAGGTTAATTTCACATACTTCAAAAAATAGGGAAGAAGTATTGAATTATTTTGAAAAAGATGAGAATCCTTTGGTTTTGGTATCTCCGTCAATGAGTGAAGGTGTGGATTTACCTTATGATAAATGCAGATTCCAGATTATTTATAAGATTCCTTTCCCTTATCTTGGAGATAAGCAGGTTAATATGAGACGTAAAAGAGACCAAAAATGGTATGCATATAAAACGGTAATGACTCTTATGCAGGCTTACGGTCGTGGAATGCGTGCAGAAGATGATTCATGTTATACTTATGTTTTAGATTCGGATATTAATATGATTCTTAAAAGCCCATTATACCGCTCTCTAATTCCTGATTTCTTTAAGGAAGCTATTGTTAGGCTTAAAGATTAAAACATTTTAAAAAAAAGTACGGACCTGGGGGGATTTGAACCCCCGACCTCAGGATCCGAAGTCCTGCGTCATTCCTGGCTAGACTACAGGCCCAGATTATATTTATTCTTTTTTATTTTTCTTTTTTGAATCAACAGAAACAATAGGAATTTCGTCTATTTCTTCAACATTTGAGAAAATATCATCAATAGATTCATTATCTAAACTAGCTTTTTCGTATTCTATTTCCTCAATTTCTTCTTGACTAAGTCCTTTTTCTTCTTCAGGTCTTTCTTTAGCTGGAGGAACATCATCTAATGTTGTCTGTTTGGTTTTGGTAGATTCATTTATTTTAGAAACAGGTTTTTTAAGGTTTTCTTTAAATTCACCAATGTCAAATTCTCCAATTTTGTAAGATTCTTTGTCTAATGGAATATTACTTTTTGGAATAATTTTTTCTTTTGGTTTTTTTATTTCTTCTTTTTCAGATTTTTCTTTATTATCTATATTTTTAATTGAATCCGCTAGTTTATCTACATGTTTAAATCCAAATATTTTGTATGCTCCTATTATTACAAATAATATTCCGAGTATTATAGTAAATACCATAATACTATTATGTTCTCCAGAGGATACATTATCAATAACCCTATCACTAGCTCCTGTAAACATAATAAGTGATCCAATAAGCAACAATATTCCTATAGCTAAACTAATTATTCCAATTATTGGTGTTCCACCTATTTTTGTATTTAATAAATTATCAAAACCTTCTGATATGCTTCCATCTAAATCAGAGGATTCGTCATTGTATTCTTCATTATCTTCAGAAAATTCAGTATCCTCTAATTTAGTTTTGATGATGTAATCTTCATTTATTTCTTTTTTTTCTAAATTTTCCCGAGGTGTTGAATCAGAATCAGGGCGATAAATAAATTCATCATTTATTTCGTATTCTTTGTCTGTGTCATGAAGGTATGCAAGCAATTCTTTATCTTCTTCATACTCTTCATCATCTTTTATGTCGAATACATCTTCTGAATTGTCATTAGGTTCGTTTATATCTTCATCTTTGACATTATTTAGCATATCCTTTAAATTAGAAATTCTATGCTCATTTTCTTTAGATTTTTTCATAAACTATCCTCTTAATCGTATTCTCTCCAGGTGTGTCCGCATTTAAGACACTTAAAGAAACGTGTTTCTGCTTCATCAGCACTACGGGTTTGTTGCAACCACCATGAAGCTTCTGTGTGACCACATTCTGGACAAACAGCTTTTGTAGTTGGGAGTGTATTTACATCTTCTCCTTTTTCAATAACATTATCAGTTTCTTTAATTTTTTCATTAACATTATATTCAGATTTATCTTCAGATAATTTTTTAGTATATCCGCAACTACATTTTAATTCATTATCTTCTGTTGGAAGTAACATTGATCCACATTCAGGACAAAATTCCATATTTTTTAACCCCTTATATATTTTTTCTCATTAAAACTTTTATAACATTTTAAATTATATTCTTAAGTTATTTATATTTTTACTATTTTTTAACATTGAAATTTACTTGAAACGGCCTTTAAACAATCTTTAATAATTTTTTCATGGTCGAAAGCAAGTTCAATGTTGGCCAAATCTTTTTGGGAAAAAACACCTATTTCACAAGCATCACTATCTGCTTTTTTATTATCCATATTTCCTTTAGCTATATATGCTATGGTTATTGTGTGTCCGCGGGGGTCTCTGTCCGGTTTTGAGTAAACATTAACTAAATCTATTAATTCTACATCAATACTGGTTTCTTCTTTAGCTTCACGAATAGCTGCTGTTTCCACACTCTCACCATATTCTACAAAGCCTCCGGGAAGCGCCCAATAATTTTTAAAAGGATCATTTTTTCTTTTAATAAGAATAAAATTAGTGTTGTCATCAAAAATAAAAATGTCTGTGGTTAATGAAGGAATTTTATAATTTTTCATCATATCTCCCTCAAAAATAAAATAAGTTTTTATTGAAGTTATAAGGTTTCTTCAATAAGTTTTTTAAAGTCTGCAGCATCATCTTTAAGTTGGCTAGCTGCTTTTTTTAATACTTTTCTAGGTCTTTTTCCTCTTTTTGTTTTGATGGTCATATCTGGTTCACCAGTAAGAGGATGATCAATATTGTAAACAGCATATTCGACATCATTATCTTGCATTAAGATGTGTCTAAGTGCATTACATACTCCGTGGCTTTCGCCATGTACAATAAATTCAAGTTCTAATGTTTTATCTTCAATAATTTCAATATTGGTATTGTTATCCATCATATCAACCTTAATTAGCTATTAACATAATTTATAGAAACTTCACGTTTTTCTTTTTTATTACATGTTCTACATTGGACTTCATTTTCTTTTTGTGTGGTGTTCATATAATCTCTGCAACGAGTACACATTGCTTTTAATACTCCACAATCTTCATCCACTGTAGCTAAATCAACATTATCTCCAGTAATTTTCACTACTTTTGCTTTTATAATGTCTCCAATTCTAAAAGCATCTGTTAATTTGTCTAAATATCCTGATTTTGCTTGGGATATATGAATTGCACCCATATATGGAAGTGCTAAAGGTCTACTACTATTTGTTAAACAATCAATATTTACATTAGCTCTTTGAGTTTTTATATCTGTGATTTGTCCGTAAACGGTGTCACCTATTTTTAAAAGAGCTGGTTGGCCAGATTTGGCTTTTACAGTAATAGTCCTCATTTTTGAATCAATTTGAACATTTCCTAATACTGATGATTTAATCTCGCCGTTATCTTCATAGGTACCTTTTCCAAGTAAATATTGCTCAATTATCCCTAGTTTATCTCCAGGCATTACGAATGCCCCGTTTTTTATACTCATAATCAAATCACCAAAATAAGGAATTATTAATATTAATATAATAATTTTATTTTTATTAATATTTAAAACTATTTGTACCTTTCATGGAATAAAATTTCATCTAATTGGTACTTTTCCCATTGTCTTTTGTTTAAAACTATTTCAAGTTCCTGTGGTGTTAATAATGGTTTTTTATACATTTGGGAATCATCAATGGCTATTCTTGGACAAGCTGAAACAACAAATGCATCTAATTCCATATAAGGTAATAATATCTCTGGATTTATATTGTCTGCCATTATGATATAGGCTTCCATGTTATTGTCTTCCAGAATTTTCTTAATTTCTTTAGCTAGTTTCATTCTGTACTGCCCTTCCTTGGAAGAAACTAATATTCCCCATTTTTTAGCTTCTTTTGCTTTTGTAATTCTTGCAAATCTGATTCTTAATATTCTGTCTGCAAAAGCACTTATATCTCTTATTTCACTGTTATATGGGTCTAGGGCTAATACTGGTGATTTGGTAAATAAATAGATTCCTAAAGGGTGGAAATTTCCACTACCTACAAATAAGTAAACTTCGGCATCTAAGTTTTTAATTGATGAGAAATTACACCCTAAAACCTGTCCTTTTTTGGTATTTTTAGATGATCCAAGAACTACCTCTTTGCCATTGTCTTCTAAATAGTCTTTAATTTCATTTAACAAATGTAGATGTTGAGTTGTAGTTACAAGAGCTATTTTTGAATAGTCTTCTAACTTTTCAAGACATTTTTCAAGGTCTTTTTTGATATCAATATTAGAAAAAGCTTCTATGAATAATGTTGGTACTTCATATTTTAATGGAAGGGGGGTGTGGCCATAATGAACGATTAAATCAACAGAACCTTTCATTTTGTAATCGCTAACGTCGCATGCTCCAAAACATGGGTCTCCAGAAATTATCACTGTTGCTTGAGTTTGTGATTCAATAGCTTTTGCTATTTTAACAGCTTGCATTTTAAGGCCTTCCGGAAATTGAAGACCTACAGTTCTTGCTCCTTTTTTATTGATTTTTCTTATGACTTTGTCCAAGTCCATATTATACATTGACATTTTAATCTGCAATGGTTTTTTCAATAACTACTTTGCCGTCAATTACATCTAATTTTACAACTGAAAATATTGGGATGCCAGTTTCTTTTTCAACTAATTTTTTACCTTCACCTTTTTCAATAACAGCTACTGCAGCTTTTATGTCTATATTCAATTCTTTTAGCGCATTTAAAGTTGAAATTAAGGTTCCACCAGTACTTACAACATCATCTATTAAAAGAATTTTTTCCCCTTCTTTTAAATCGTTTATGTATAATTTAGAAGATCCGTAGCCTGTTTTCTGACTTATTTCTTTTTCTCCTTCAAGTCCATATTGTCTTTTACGGATAATTACAAATGGAATGTCGGTAGCTAAAGATAAAGCTGTAGCTAAATGTATTCCCATAGCTTCAATAGCAACTATTTTATCAATATCCATATCAACATGTTCTTTCACCACATTTGCTAATTCACGAAGCATTGAAGGTTTCATAGTTGGGACTCCATCACTTATAGGATTAACAAAATAATTATAATCTCCTTTTTTAACAATAGGAGAAGCTTCTAAAGATTTTTTAACTTCTTCTAACATTTATCTCACACAAAAATTTAAAAATTAAATTAAATATAATATATATTTAATATAAAATTTAATATAAATTTTTCTTAAAAAATTAATTTTAATCGTGTGATATTATGGCGATGCTTGGAAATTTAGGTGAAAATCTTACTAAAACCATGAAAAAATTAGTAGGGATGTCAGTTATTGATAAAAAAACAATAAAAGAAGTTGTAAAAGAAATACAACGTGCTTTAATTCAATCTGATGTTAATATCGCTTTAGTTTTAGATTTATCCAAAAAAATTGAAAGTAGGGCTCTTGAAGAGGAACCTCCGAAAGGTATTACTCCAAGGGAATATGTTATAACAATTATTTATGAAGAGATGGTAAATCTTTTAGGTGGTGACGCAGCAGGATTGGATATTGATGTTAAACCTTATAAAATTTTATTCTTAGGTTTGCAAGGTAGTGGTAAAACAACTACTATTGGTAAATTATGCAGATATTTACAGAAAAAAGGTTTCAACCCTGCTGTTGTATGTACAGATACATGGAGACCTGCTGCTTATGAACAATTAAGGCAATTAACTGAAGAAATGCAAGTGCCTCTTTACGGAGATCCTGACAATAAAGATGCTCTTGATTTAGCTCAAAAAGGTTTAAAAGAGTTTAAAAATAGGAAAGTTATTATTTTTGATACTGCAGGAAGACATAAACAGGAAGAAGACTTAATTGCTGAAATGGATACTTTGGATGATATTATCCAACCGACTGAATCTATTCTTGTAATTGATGGAACAATTGGTCAGCAAGCTGGTGAACAGGCTAAAGCATTCTCACAAGCAACAGATGTTGGTTCTATAATTATTACCAAACTCGACGGTTCAGCTAAAGGTGGGGGAGCAATGTCTGCAGTAGCTGAAACTGGTGCTCCAATTAAATTTGTCGGTACTGGTGAACGTATTGATGATTTTGAATTATTTGATCCTGAAAGGTTTATTTCAAGATTGCTTGGAATGGGTGATATTCAAAGTCTTATAGAAAAAGCTGAAGACAACATTGATGAAGACATGGCTGAAAAAACCATGAAAAACATGATGTCCGGTAAATTCACATTGGTGGATATGAAAAACCAATTTGAAATGATGAACAGTATGGGGCCAATGCAGCAAGTTTTAAGTATGATTCCTGGACTTGGAAATAAAGTATCTAAAGAAGCATCTAAAATGACGGAAGATAAAATTGAGGGATATAAAATCATAATGTCCTCAATGACTCAAAAGGAAATGGAAAATCCGAAGTTAATTAAACAGTCACGTATTAAAAGAATAGCTATGGGTTCAGGTGTTGAAGAAGCAGAAGTCAGAGACTTATTGAAATATTATAACAATACTAAAAAGACTATGAAAGGTATTGGAAAACGTGGACGCTTTGGTAATGGCTCAATGAACCGTATGATGGGTCACTTCATGAAATGATTAATATGTATGATTTAGCCAAAAAAATATTAGCAGAAACTGACGGTCAAATTTGCAAACACTGTTTAGGGCGTAAACTTTCCCATATTGTAGATGGCAGGGATAATATAAATCGTGGTGAAAAGATATTTGAAGATTTGGAAATCCAGGAGCCTGAAGAATGTGTGATTTGTGGTAATATATTTGATAAAATCAACGATGACCTGTTTAAAAAAGTTTATGACAAAATTGACTTTTTAGATATAGAATTTGATACTTTTCTTGTAGGATCCAGAATTGATAAGCAAATTAAAACCCGTGATGATGAATTAAGTGAAAAATTTGATTTAGATGTTGAACCGATTAAAAAAGAAATAAATAGAATAATTGGTCGTGAAATTGAAAAAACTTTAGAAAAGGAAGTTGAATTTGAAAAACAGGATATTGTAATTAATGTTGATTTAAGAAAAGAACCTAAAGTTAGAATTCAAATTAATCCTCTTTTTATTGAAGGGAAATATAACAAATTAGTCAGGGGAATTCCTCAAACAAAATGGCCATGCAGCAAATGTAATGGAAAAGGATGTGAAGAATGTAATTTTACAGGCAAGCAATATGCCGAATCTGTAGAAGAATTATTGTCTGAGCATATTTTGGAAGCTACAAATGGCTGGCAGGCTAAATTCCATGGTGCGGGTCGTGAAGACATTGATGTATTGATGTTGGGTTCTGGAAGACCTTTTGTTCTTGAAATAAAAGAGCCTAAAATTAGAAAAATTGATTTGCCTGCTTTGGAAGAAAAAATAAATAAAATAAATGAGGGAAAAACAGCTTATCATAATTTAAAATTCTGTGAACGGAACAGAAAAGCAGAAATTAAAGTATCTTCAAGTGATGCTTATAAAATTTATAAAGCATTGGTAAAATGCGATAAGCCTTATGACAAGGACAAATTAGCTACTTTAAACAATTTGGATGAAATTCATCAGCAAACACCTTTAAGAGTAATTCATAGGAGAGCTGATAAAGTAAGAATTAAGCATGTTCATAATGTTTCCTGCGAAATAATTGATGATACTACTTTTGAAATGACTGTTAAAACAGAAGGCGGTCTGTATATTAAGGAATTAATTTCCGGTGATGAAAACAGAACCGAACCTAATGTCGGCGAAGTTTTAGGAGTTAAATCTATTTGTGAACAGCTGGATGTTGTAGAAGTAAGTGAAAAATAGGAGAAATAATAATGGGTAAAGAGTTTACACACCTTACAGACAGTGGAGTACATATGGTTGAAGTTGGCCAAAAGCCGGATCAAAAAAGATTAGCTATAGCTAGTGGAAAAATACATTTAGATGAAAATACCATTAAAATGATTCAAAATGAAGAAATTAAGAAAGGAAATGTATTAACTACTGCTCAAATAGCTGGAATTCAGGCAGTTAAAGGCACTTCTTCAATTATTCCGCTCTGTCATCCGTTAAGTTTAACTGGGATTGAAATAGATTTTGATGTTAAATCAACTGAAATAACTGCAACATGCAGTGTTAAAACATTAGGAAAAACTGGTGTTGAAATGGAAGCTTTAACTGGTGTAAGTGTTAGTTTGCTTACAATATGGGACATGGTTAAGGCAGTTGAGAAAGATGAAAACGGACAGTATCCTGATACAAGAATAAGTGACATTTGCGTAATTAAAAAAGAGAAAATCTAAAGTTTATATACTATGAAAAAAATAAATATAGTCAATTATTTTTATAAATTAATTTGAAGGGAGTTTATTATGTCAAAAAAGAATGATAAAATTAGCATGCCTCAAACTGGTGCTGGTTTAGTAAGATATTTTGATGAAGAAAGTGTAGGTCCAAAACTTTCTCCTGAACATGTTATAGTTATTACAGTTATTTTAGCTATTTTCTGTTTTGTTTTAAGATTCTCTGGATAAAATCCAGACTTTTTTCTTGTTTTTTTTAAAAAAACAAGCTATTTTTTTATATTTAGGTAATTTAAATGTTAACTAAAAGAATTATTCCTTGTTTAGATTGTGATTTACAGGTTCCTGAAGGAAGAGTTGTTAAAGGTGTGGAATTTAAAGAAATTAAATATGCTGGAAATCCTGTAGATTTAGCTACCCGTTACTATGAAATGGGTGCTGATGAAATAGTTATTTTAGATATTACTGCATCTTATGAAAGAAGAGCGACAATGGCTGATGTAATTGATCGTTTAACTGAAAATGTTTTCATACCTATTTGTGTAGGTGGGGGAATTAGAAAAGTTGAAGATTATACAAAAATGCTAAAAGCAGGGGCAGATAAATGTTCTACAAATACTGCAGCTATTAAAAATCCGGAATTGCTTACTGAAGCTTCTAAAGTTGTGGGTTCTCAGGCTGTTGTTGTTGGAATCGATGCAAAAAGACGATATGTAGATGATCCGTCAGATGCTCCAGATAAAAATGTTGTAGAAACTGATGAAGGATACTGCTGGTTTGATTGCAGTATTTATGGCGGAAGGGAATTTACTGGTATGGATGCTATAGACTGGGCAGCTAAATGTCAGGAATTAGGCGCTGGTGAAATTCTTTTAACAAGTATGGATGGTGACGGAACTAAAGAAGGATATGACATTGCTCTAAATAAAGCTATTAATGATGCAATTGATATTCCTGTAATAGCTAGTGGTGGGGGAGGAAATCCGGCACATATTTTAGAGGTATTTCAAAAAACTGATGTTAGTGCAGCTCTTGCAGCGAGTATTTTTCATTTTAACCAGTATTCAATCAGTGATGTTAAAGAATACTTAAAGGAAAATAACATTTCTGTGAGATTATGATAATTAAAGCTCCTGTTGACCTGAATTTAACTCAAAATTCAGGCCAAACATCTCAACCTCCCTGGAAATTAGAAAGTAATGTTTACTCTGATGTTGTTGTAGTGGATAATAATGCAGTTTTATTTCAAGTTAAACAGGAAGGAAATAATTTGGAATTTGATTTTGTTGGAGATATTTCTAATAAGGAAGCTACCAATAAAATAAAGACTATTTTTGATTTGGATTTCAATTTAAATAAATTTTATAAATATTTAAATAATCAGCCGGAATTAGCTGACATGACTAATTTTTGCAGAGATTTAAGATTATTTTTAGCTAAAGATAAATTTGAATGTGTAATTTCTTCAATATGTTCTGCAAATAATTCAATAGTCAGATGGACAAAATCCATTGATGATATTAAAAAATCATGGGGAAATAAATTCACTTATTTGGGAAAAGACTATTTTACATTTCCTGATGTTTCTGCTCTTAAAAATGTATACTGTGATGATTTAGAAGAGCTGGAATGTTGCAGCAATCTGAATAATCCTGATGAATGTATTAATAATTTAAAAAGCTGCGGTGTGGGATATAGAGCTCCATACATGAAAAAAGCCAGTGAAATTTTTACACTTGAAATGGACCTGGAGGATATTTCAAAAATGTCTTATGATGAGGCATTTAACACAATACTGAAAGTTCCTGGTGTTGGACCTAAAGTAGCTGACTGCATACTGCTTTACGGTTTTAATTTTAGACAGGCTTTTCCCAGTGATGTTTGGATTAAACGTATAGTTTCTTATCTTTATTTTGATGGTAATGATGTTGATGTTTCTAAAATAAGGGAATTTGGCATGGAAGAATTTGGAGATTATGCAGGATATGTTCAATTATATTTATTCCATTATGCCAGAATGTCTGGTTTAATGAAAAAACTTAAGGGGAGGTGATGCTATGAAGATAAAGTATGTTACGATTATTGTAGATGATATGGATAAGTCTATTGAGTTCTATACAGAAGTTTTAGGTTTTGAAGTTGATGATGTATTTGATTTGCCCGGCGGAAAAATTGTACTGCTTAGCAACGGAGATGAAACGGGTTTTGAATTAATACAGAACAGCACATTTAAAACAGGTTTTTATTCTGTAGGTTTGGATGTTGAAGATATCCATAAGGAAATGGAAAATTTCAGGAAAAACAATGTTGAAATAGCCATGGAACCTACCAGAATATCTGTTGGAATCATGGCAAGGGTTATTGACCCGAATGGTGTTAATATAGTTCTAATTCAGCACGGAGCTTAGAAAATGAATCTTAAATTAGAAAATGTAGTTCTTATTATAGCTACTTTATCATCATTTTTCACGGTTTTTTTATCATCTGCTTTAACAATTGCTGTTCCCAGTATAGCCAGTGAATTTTCAATGAATAATATTCTTCAGAATTGGGTAACAATGGTATTTTTCTTTGTTATTGCAATTTTTACAGTTCCAGTTGGACAAATTTCAGGAAAATATGGTCTTAAAAAGTCTATGGTTGTGGCAACTCTTTTATATATTATTGGTGCAGTTGTAGCTATTTTTTCAATGTCTAGTGAAATATTTTTTATTTCCCGTATAATTCAGGGAATTGGAGGGGCATTTTTAAGTGTTGCATCTATGGCTTTGGTTGTATCTGCATTTAAACCTCAAGAACGTGGTAAAGCTATTGGAATTACTGTTACTGGTGTTTATTTAGCTACTTCATTATCTCCGGTTATTGGAGGATTTTTAAATCATACTGTAGGATGGAGATCAATATTCGTATTTACAATTCCATTTTTGGTACTGATTCTTGTGCTGTTGATTACAAAAGTAAATAAGGAATGGAATTCTTTAAAAGATACTTCTATAGACTGGAAAGGTTCTGCAGTTTATAGTATCGGTATTGTATTGTTTATTTATGGATTTACAATATTGAATGAAACATTAGGTGTTATTTTAACAGTTTTAGGATTGATTACATTAGCTATATTTGTAGCTATTGAACTGAAAGTGAAATATCCTGTATTTGATGTTAAATTATTTAAAAATTCTGAATTTGCATCAGCTAATTTCGCAGCAGTATGTGCATATTTAGCATCTTTTTCACTTGTTACAATTGTCAATTATCATTTGCAGTATATTAGAGGCTTTGATTCACAACTTGCAGGTATATTTCTCCTTGCAGCACCTCTGATTCAGGTAATTGTTGCTCCTTATGCCGGAAAACTTTCTGATAAGGTAAATCCTCAAAAACTATCTGCACTTGGAATTGGAATCGCTGCTGTAGCTATTGGATTGCTTGCCATGTTGGATTCCAGTACTCCATTATGGTTATTGATATTTGCCCTAGCTTTGGAAGGTTTAGGTTTCGGAATATTTTCTTCTCCAAATACCAGTGCAATTATGGGAGCAGTTCCGCCAAAAGATACTCCTACAGCTTCTGCTTCAGTCTCTACAATGAGAGTTATTGGTCAGTCAATGAGTATGGGAATGCTTACATTAGTATTTGCTTTTGTGATGGGTAATGTTCCTATAATTCCTAAATATTTCTCATTACTGATAGCCAGTTCTCAAATAACCTGTTTTATTTGTATGGTGTTATGTATAGTTTCAGTATTTGCTTCTTTAATTGGAATTAAATCTAAAAAAATAGTAAAAGGATAGTTAGAAATAACTATCTTTCTTCAACATATAAATGGAGCATTTTGTCTCCTTGTTGGATTTTATTTACAACATCCATACCGTCACCAATAACATGGCCAAATACAGTGTGTACTCCATCTAAGTGTGGTTGCGGTGAATGGGTAATGAAAAATTGGCTTCCTCCAGTATCTTTTCCTGCATGAGCCATTGAAAGTGCACCGGTTCCATGTTTGTTTGGGTTTCCTTCGGTTTCACATTTAATGGTGTAGCCAGGTCCTCCAGTACCGTTACCGTTAGGACATCCTCCTTGAATTACAAAATCTGGTATTACTCTGTGGAAAGTTAATCCGTCATAAAATCCTTCGTTTATAAGTTTTTCAAAGTTAGCTACAGTATTTGGAGCATCTTTTTCGAATAATTCTAATTCAATTGTTCCTTTTTCAGTTTCAATTATTGCAACTTTCATTTTATCACTTTTAAATTTTAAATATCATTAATACTATAAATATAGTTAATATAAGTATTTTATGGAAGTATTTTATGAACACAAATGAACTTATTGAAGCTGAAGATAAATATTTTATTAACACTTTTACAAGACAACCAATTGTTTTAGACCATGGTAAAGGTGTAAAAGTATGGGATAAAGATGGAAATGAATATATTGATATGTTTGCAGGAATTGCTGTAAATGCTTTAGGACATGCACATCCTAAATTAGTTAATGCACTTCAAGGCCAAGTTGAAAAGCTTATTCATGTTTCAAACATTTATTATAATGAGCCAGCTATTGAATATGCTAAAAAATTACTTCCTTTAACAGAATTTGACAGAATATTCTACGCAAACAGTGGAGCAGAAGCTAATGAAGGAGCTATTAAATTAGCTTTAAAATACACCGGCAAAAGTGAAATTATTACAGCTAAAGACTCTTTTCACGGAAGAACTTTACTGACATTAGCTGCTACAGGTCATGAAGAATACAAAGAGCCTTATTTAAAAAATCTCCCACAGGGATTTATTGAAGTTCCATATAATGATATTGAAGCTATTAAAGAAGCTATAAGTGATGAAACTGCAGCAATTATGGTTGAACCAATTCAGGGAGAAGGAGGGGTAAATGTTCCGTCCAAAGAGTATTTTGATGAAATAACTAAAATCTGTGCTGAAAATGATATTCTTTTGATTTTAGATGAAGTTCAGACTGGTTTTGGAAGATGCGGAACATTATTTGCTCATGAACTTTTTGATATAAAAGCAGATATTATGACTATAGCTAAAGGTGTTGGAGGAGGAGTTCCTATGGGAGCATTTCTTGCAACTGAAAAAGTAGCTAGTGGTTTTGTACCTGGTGATCATGGAACTACTTTTGGCGGTGGCCCTTTAGTATGTGCTGCAGCCAATTCTGTTTTAGATACTATTCTGGATGAAGGTTTATTGGAAAACTCCAAAAAAGTTGGAGCTTACTTTAAAGATAAATTAAATGAATTAAAAGGAAAACACGATAAAATAGTTGATGTTAGGGGACACGGATTGATGATTGGTGTTGAATTGTCTGAAAATGGTGCTGCTTATGTTGATAAATTAAGAGAAATGGGATTCTTAATTAACTGTACTGCAGGCAATGTATTAAGATTTGTTCCCCCTCTCATAATTACTGAAGATGAAATTGATAAATTTGTTGAAGCTTTAGATAAAGCTCTTTAAATTTTCCAATTTTTCTTTTTTAAAACTTTCTCAAATGCTGTTGACAATTCCAATGTTTTTATTTTTTCTAAATTAGCCCACATCCAGTCATCATGTTCATCACTGATAGCTACATTTCCTGTGATATTTTTTAAATACATAATAACTTGAACAGTTCTTTTATGGACATAATCATCTTGTATTGCTTCATAAAAGTCACCAACTGCTCCATCTAAATTAGTTTCTTCTTTTATTTCACGTACTAATGCTTCGTCGAAAAATTCTCCGGGATCTACTTTTCCTCCGGGCAATTCCCATTTGTGAGGGTTTGTTCTGGATTTTGGATGTCTTCTAAGTATTAATATTTCATTATCTTTGTTTTTAACGATTCCTCTCATTGTAAGTCCATATGGTTTGTCCATTTTAAATCCACCTGCTTTACTGTTTGCCACGGTGATATTTAATTATTTTGATTTATCTGTTATGTTCATTTTTAGTATCATTTCAAGAGTAATGTTTATAATATATTAAATTTTATAACTAATTATTAGTTAATAGTTCAACTTTAAAGAGGGTAAAGTTCAATGGAAATTGGTGAAAGAATAATATATGTTGATCAATTAAGGGCAGTCAGTATACTTTTCTTAATTGCAATAAACGTAGCTATGGTTTTTAAGTATAAAAGTGTAGGAAATTTACAGGAATATGTTGTTTTTACGACTTTCGGATTCGGTGTTCCAATATTTCTCATGCTTTTAGGTTTGTTAATGATTGACAGGGATTACTCAGATATTGAAACATTTATTAAAACGGATTTTCTAAGGATTTTCATTCCTTTTTTAATTTGGAATACATTACTGGCTTTACTTATGACGGCATCTGCAGGCAAGCTTAGCTTTAGCTTTGGATGTGTAGCTTATTTTGCATCTAAATTCATGACTCAGCATTGGTATGCATGGATGTTACTTGGGCTTTACCTGTCTTTACCTATATTTTCCCCTTATGTTAGGTCAACAAAATTAAAAGGTGCAAAATATTTCCTTATCCTTGCAATATCTGCATCACTTATCTATCAACTAATTGCATATATCGGGTCTCCAACCTATTTTAATCTAACTTTCTTCATAGGCCCTATCCTTTACATGTTTCTGGGATATTATTTGGAAAATCATAAATTCAATGTAAAATCCAAATGGCTGATTTTAGTTGGATTTATCATATTTTTAATAACAACAGCTTATATGATAAATTTTGATATATTTGTAAATGGAATTCAGAAAACAATATTCCTGCATCATTATAATTTCCTTACAGAAAACTATGTAGATGTAAGTGTGGTAGCTATCCTGCAGGCGGCAGGAGTGTTTGTAATGATTAAATATTTAAATGATCCAAAGCTCCAGAACAACAGGATTCTAAAAAGAATTCATAATAGCAAAAAGTTCAATTATTCTGTAATGACAATTAGTAGAGCATGTTACGGAGTTTATTTGCTTAACCAGTCATTATTGCTTATATTAACTACATTTGTGGATATTTCATTTTTAGATAATTTTGTTGGAATTGTAATACTGACATTTGTTCTGGCATTTTTATGCTGTGTCATTATTTTAGGTTTGATTGAAATGGGAGTTCCTGCCAAATATATAGGTTATGATTAAGCGGAAAATTTTTTTCCTTCCTTAATTTTAAATACAATATCTAATAAAAATTAATATTAATAATTTAAATTACAGGAGTTTTTACAAAATGGATTTAAATATTAAAATTAATGATAAAAACCACTTGGATATTGGTGGTGCTGATGCATGTGACATTGCTGAGGAGTTTGGAACTCCTACTTATGTCATAGATGAAAACAGAATAAGGAATAATTATAACAGATTCTACAATGCCTTTTCAAAATATTATCCTGATTTTAAAGTATATTATGCATGTAAAGCCAACACTAACTTAGCAGTAATGAAAATTCTTGAAAGTGAGGGATGCTGTATTGATGCAGTATCTCCTGGGGAAGTATACACCTCTAAAAAATTAGGATTCTCTGGAGATAGGATATTGTTCACTGGTAACAATGTAACTACTGAAGAATTAAAATTTGTAGCTGAACAAGGAGCAGTTCTTAACCTGGATTCAGTTTCAGCATTAAAAAGATTAGCTGAAGTTGTTGATCCTGAAGGATTTAAAATATCATTTAGAGTAAATCCGATGGTTGGTGCAGGTCATCATGATCACTGTATTACAGGGGGAGTAATGAGTAAATTCGGTATTATGGATAATGAAGCTGCAGAAGTATATCAGTTTGCAGAAGATTTAGGTTTTACTCCAGTAGGTATGCACTCCCACATAGGTTCAGGAATTTTAGATCCGGAACCATTTAAATTAGCTATTGAATCAACAATAGATATTGCAGGAAAAGTTCACGATGAAGCTGGTGTAGATTTTGATTTTATAGATTTCGGAGGAGGAGTTGGAATTCCATACACTCCTGAAGAAAACATTGTAGATATTGATATGTTTGCAAAAGAAAACATTGAATTATTCAAATCTAAATTGGAAGAGCATGATTTAGGTAAACCAACAATGTATCTTGAACCTGGAAGGTATTTGGTAGGTGATGCAAGCGTGCTTTTAACTCGTGTAAACAGTGTAAAACAAAGTTACAGAAAATTTTTAGGTGTAGATTCAGGATTCCATACCTTACTCAGACCTGCAATGTATGATTCATACCATCATATTGTAGTAGCTAATAAAATGGATGCACCAAACACTCAGGAAGTGGATATTGCAGGAAATGTATGTGAATCAGGAGATTTATTTGCAAGAGACAGACCAATGCCTGATGTTGAAGAAGGGGACTTATTAGCTATTCTTAATGCAGGTGCATATGGATTTACCATGTCTTCAAACTACAATTCAAGACCAAAAGCATCTGAAGTTCTTGTTAAAGATGGCGAATGTTTCTTAACCCGTGAAAGAGAAAGTTTTGAAGATTTATTCAACAAACAGATAATTCCTGATTACTTGCAATAGGTGAAAAGATGGATTTAAAAGGATTAAAATTCTCTAAAATGCATGGAATCGGTAATGATTTTCCGATAATTGATGAAAGTGCTGGAGAAGTAATACCTGAAGCAGATAAAGCTGAAGCATGCAGGTTTTTATGCCACAGACATTTCGGTGTAGGTGGGGATGGAGTATTATTTGTAACTCCTTCTGATGTAGCTGATATTGGGTACAGAATGTTTAATCCTGATGGAAGCGAAGCTGAAATGTGCGGTAATGGTATTAGATGTTTTGGTGATTTTGTATACAGAAAAGGTATTTTAAAACAGGAAAAAATGACTGTAGAAACAAAATCCGGAATTAAAACAATTGAAATTACATTAGAAAATGATGAACCGGCATTATTTAAGGTTGACATGGGAACATCTACTTTTAAAACTCCTGAAATTCCAATGGCATCAGATATGGAAGAATTTTTAGACTCTCCATTGGAAGTATTAGATACAACATTCAATACAACAGCCATTAGTGTAGGTAATCCTCATGCAATTATTTTCGTTGACAATATTGATGAAATTGACATAGACAAATATGGTCCTGCTATTGAAACACATGAAGCTTTCCCTGAAAAAATCAATGTTCATTTTGTTGAAGTGATTTCTAAAAATGAAGGAAAAATGCTTACCTGGGAACGTGGAGCAGGAGTTACACTAGCTTGTGGAACTGGAGCTACTTCAACAGCTATTTCAGGATTTAAATTAGGTCTTTTTGATAGTGAAGTTTTATTGCATCTTCCTGGTGGAGACTTGAAATTTAATGTCTATGAAAAAGAAGGGGAATTAGGAGCTTTTATGGAAGGTCCTGCTCAATTAGTATTTGATGGAGAAATTCAATAATTTCTCTTTTACTTTTTTTATAAATAACCATTAATCAGCACAACATCTTCAAAAAAGAAGTGTTCACTAACAGCTATTTCTGCTACAAAACCCTGTTTATCCAGAATATCTAATGTTTTGTCATTGCCGCAAAGTGAAGACTGAATTAGCTGGACGATTCCACCATCATTTAAGTGATTTTTTACTTCATTTAAAAAAAGATCGATGACTTTTCTACCATCTAATCCGCCATCAAATGCATAATTTAAATTATCATCAAGAACTTCATCATTTTCAGTAGGCAGATATGGAGTATTAAATAAAATTACATCGAACTTTCTATCTTTTACAGGTTCAAATAGATTGCCGAACAATAATTCAATATTTTCTATATTATTAGCTTTAAAATTCTTACTAGCTAATTCTAATGCATCATAATTAATATCTGTAGCTGTAACTTTACTGGTTAGTTTTGAAGCATACATGGCTACTATTCCAGATCCTGTTCCAATTTCCAGGACACTTTGACCATCTTTAATTAAAAGATTTTCAGCTAACATATAGCTGTCTTCAGCGGGAGTGTAAACAGTTTCAGCAGTATCTATTATAAAATTATCCATTTTAAATTACTCCTTTAATGCAGAATTTAAGTGTATTGAAAGATAAAGTATTTCTTCAGGTGTCAAATTAGTTATTCTTTCAGATAAAAGTTTTTCAATTTTATTTTGTTTAATTGAATTTAATTTAGCTTTCACTTCTTTTTTATCTAAATCAGATATAATGTGTCTGGAATCAATTAAAGCATTTTTAACTTTTTTATTTCTATGCTGGAACAGGGCTTTTACAAATTTGGAATAAGTTTTAAAATCATTTTCATTTATTTCATTAATATTTAAGTGTTTTAATTGCCCGTTTAATTCGGGAAGTTTTGGAGTTAATTTGACAATTGCAGAATCAACTTTTGGCTTTGGAATAAAACTTTCAGCACTTACACTAGCTAATAAATCAACATCGCATTTAAAATATAACATAGCTGAAAGTCTGGAATAATCTTTGCTTCCTACTTTTCCATTCATTCTAGAGGCAAATTCTTTTTGGTACATTAAAATAGCTAGCTGGAAGTCATAATTTAGAAATTTAAATGTAATTGGTGATGAAATTTGATAAGGTAGATTTGAGATGATTTTGTTAAATTTTGGAAAGTCCACATTTAATGCATCATCATTGATTAATTCTACATTATCTATATTTTCGTTTTTCAATCGATTTTCTAATATCTGGCAAATATTAGAATCTTGTTCAATAGCTATTACTTTTTTAACTCGTTTGGCAAGTTCTATTGTTAGTGTGCCAATTCCAGGACCTATTTCTAATACAATATCATCTTTTGTAAGATTACCGAATTGGATAATCTGATCTCGTTTATTTCTATCAATCAGATAGTTTTGTCCGAGATTTTTATTTAATTTTATCCCATATTCATTAAGGATAGATTTTGTTGTTTTAGATAATGAAGTGGAAGCAGCATCACTATTCAAGGTTATCACTTACTTTCTTTGATTCCTATTATTTCTGTGTTTCTTTTGAGTTTTTGGAATTGGAGTGAATAGGTAATATTTTTTCTTACCTTTTTTAGCTGTTGTTGTATCTAGTTCTTGTTTTACTCTATTTACAATCATTTCAGCAGGATTATTTAATGAAGGTATTCTTGTAGTTATGTCTTCAAAGCTTTCAAATGGTTTTTCTTTTCTAGCTTCAACAATTTCCCACATATATTTTTTACCAATTCCGGGAATCAATTCTAATTTGTGAAGTCGGGTACTAATTGCACCTGCAGTATTAAAGAAATCAACAAATTTTTCTTCGTTATTATTAACTATTTCGCGTATACTATATTCTAACTCGATTCTGCTAGTTGCAGTTAAGTTTTCATAGTCTAATTTTCCAAGAACTTTATATATTTGGTCTCTTTTTCCTTTTCCAATATATACTGTGTCTTGAATTTCTAAATCAACTCCTCTTTTAGGAACTAATTCTAGCAAAGTGAAATAGTCGGTACCAATAGCTTGAGCAATAGCTTTACCTTTAAATTTAGACATATCTGAGTTTACATATCCTAAACTAAGATAATCCAATATAACAGCATGTTCTTCAGTTGCTGCTGGTATTTTTTGTTTTTTGTTTTTTGTTTCCATTTTATCACTTCACGTTTGAATTACTCCGTCCTCATGGAGGATGGAATTTTCTTACATTAACGATTAATTGTTAGTAAGGAAATATTAATTGTTTTAATAGTTTACAATTCATTTTTTCTTAAAGTTTTATTTGCCAATTTAATAAACTATAATTATATGTTTTAATTGTTAACTTAAATAAACATATCTAAAAATAGTGATGTGATTATTTTTTAAAAATAAAAAAAGAAGAATAGTTTAAAAACTATTCAATGATGGTATATTGATCTAAGATTTCAAGAATATCTTCCATTTGCTCTTTTTCAATGTGTGTAGCTTCTTTAGCAAATATTAATCTTAAATCAGATAAATCTTGTGGAATTAAATCAACGATGCGAACAGCTACTTTTTGCCTTAAACCAATTTTATCTTCAAGTTCAGATATTATTTTTTCGCTGTCTTCAACAGAGTATCTTTTAAATCTTGAAAGATGATTTAAAGTGATATTTTGTTCGTAATTTAATTCATTTTCTTGTGAAAATTCTTCGAGAGCTTCTTTAACTTTTACACTTTGAATTGGTTTGCTCTCAATTATTTTTTTCCCAATCATAGTTATCAGTTTATTGGCTTGTTTGTAATTTTAAGTGATCAGGTCTGATAATTAATTCTTTTGCTTTGTTTCCATCAGTTAATGAAACAATGTAAGCTTTTCCTTTTTTATCAGTGATTTTACCAGTTTTTCCATGGAATCTTGGATGTGGTTGACCTTTTTGGATACTTGGGTTGATAGTAATGTGAACTAAGTCTCCTTCTTCAAATTTTTGAAGTCTGTTGGTAATTGGGTTAGACCTACCTTCTCTTACTACTTTAGTCATTTTTCTTCTTGATTTACTTCTAAATCCTCTTGATCTTTGCATTTAAATAACCTCTTTTATATATTAATGCACTGGGTAAATGAATCCATGTTATCAGCTACCTAGTATAAAATGCCCATAATACTAGTAACACAGAATATAAAAATTATAAAAATATTATCACTTATTTGATAATATTAAATTATTTCTATAAAGATATTAATATACTTTTAGTTTTTTGGATTTGAAGTAACACATTAAAGTTCAATATTTTCTGCTGTAAATACATTAATTTCTAAATCTTCTTTTAAAAGACCATCAATATCTGCTCCAAATTGATTAAAATGCTCTGTTTGGAGGTGTGCTTTTAATATATCCAGATTTTCCCATTGTTCTACAAAAAGTAAGGTGTCCTCTTGAACACTTGAATATAAGTTATAGTTAATATTTCCATTTTCTGATTTTGACTTTTCAATTAAATTTTCAGCAGCTTTGATAATTCTGTTTTTTGATGTTTCATCTTTAGGGATTGCTTTTGCCTGAACGATTATCATTTTCAATCCTCCTTTAAAAGGAAAAAGTAATGAAATTAATCATTACTTTAATCTATCTTTACGATTGGTTTAATCAAGTCTTTTGGTTTGTCTTTCATCAGGTATAAAGCATCTTCAATTTTTTCAAGACCTTTAAACCTGTGGGTAACTAAGAGTTCAGGGTCTGCACGGTTTGTAAGTGCAAGGCGAGCTAATCTCTCCATTCTTACACGTCCACCAGGACATAATCCGTTTGTGATATTTATATTAGACATACCACAGCCCCACTCTACTCTAGGGATTAAAACATCATCTGCTCCACTTAAGTAGTTTACATTTGATATTGTTCCTCCGGCTTTTGTACTGGCTACAGCTTCTTTCCAGGTGTTTGTTAAGTTTCCTCCTGCAATAATTACAGAGTCAACACCTGCTCCGTCTGTAGCTTCTCTAACCTGTTCATCAATTGGAGCTTCTCTGTAGTTAATAATTTCTGTAGCTCCGTATTCTTTAGCAACTTTTACTGAAATAGGACGGGTTCCTGCAGCGTAAATATCTGCAGCACCTAAAAGGGCAGCACCGGCAATTGCTGAAAGTCCTACAGCACCGATTCCAATTACTAATACACTTCCTCCTAATGGTATATTTGCATTTTCAGATCCCATCATACCGGTAGACCACATATCTACAAGCATTACTGCAGCTTCATCACTTAATCCTTCAGGCATTAGGGCTAAGTTAGCATCAGCTAAATTGACATGGAATCTTTCTCCAAAAACACCGTCTTTGAAATTTGAAAATTTCCATCCGCCTAATGGTTCTGTAGTTTGTGAAGGATAACCTCTTTGGGCAGCTTCATCATCCCAGTCTGGAGTAATAGCAGGTACAATTACTTTGTCTCCTACTTTGATATTTTTCACTAAGCTGCCAACTTCTTCAACAATACCGACTGCTTCATGACCTAAGACCATGTCTTTTCTATCTCCGATAGCTCCTTCCCATACGGTATGTATATCGGAAGTACAAGGAGAGACACATGTTGGTCTTACAATTGCGTCTAATGGTCCACATTCCGGGACTTCTTTTTCAACCCAACCAGTTTCATTTAGTTTTTTCATTGCAAATCCTTTAAATGTTGCCATAAAATCCCTCAATAGTCTTTTTTATCAATTGGATGTTGGTTAGGAAATTTAAAAAAATAGTAGTTAAATATGTCACCAATTGTAATTTTAATAAGACTATGTTTATTAGTATGATTTATGAACTATATATTGTTTACTATTGATATTAAAAAAAGAGTTAGAAAGATTTAAAGTAATCTTTCTTAATTAAGCAGTTATTGGTTCACCTTTTTTAGCCCATTTGGTAACTTTAACTGTGATAGGTTGTGCTACAAATGTCCAAATGAACATTATAGTGAAATGAACAAGAATCATTATTGCAATATTTGCCCAACTTACAGTAAATGCAAATGCTAATGATATGAATATTGTATTGTCTAATATTTCACCAATGGCAATAGCTCCAATAGATTTATATCCGACATTTCCGTCTTCGGATCTTTCTTTAATCATATGGGTTAATTTAGCATTTACAAAGTTACCAATAATATATGAAATAAAAGATGCAATCAACATTCTTGGTGTTTGTGAAAATATGTATACAAAGCTGTCCTGTCCTTCCCAGAAACCAGCTGCAGGCAGCATTAATGCAATTGTTGAAACAACAACGAAAAGCAAGTTACATACTACTCCAAAAAGAATAGTTTTTTGTGCTGTTGATTCTCCATATGTATCAGCTATTACTGATGTAAGAATGAATACTAACGGATAAATTATTACGCCGCATGGAACTGTAAGTCCCCAGAAACCTAAGTCTAAAATTTTTACAGTAACAATATTTGTTGTAACAAAAGCCACACAGAATATTGCGATTAACATTATTTTCTTTTCAAAATAATTTATATTTAAATTTATAGAAATTCCTCCTAATTTTTAAACAATATGTATTATTTCTGGAAGATTTCATATAATAAGGTTCTGATAAAAAATAGGATGGTGTGATGGTTTTTTTAAAGGATGGTTTTTGGAAGAAGATTATTCATCTTCAAATCTTCTTCTGTCAATTAATTCTTGACGTTTTCCAGGGTTCCAACCACCAGATGATGATTTTGCACGTCCTACTTGTTGTACATATCCTGTGATTCTGTCATACCATTCAACATCTTCACTTTCTCCACAGGTTGGGCATTTGTTGTTTAAACCTTTCATTAAAGTTTTACAATTAAGACAGAAACTTAATGCAGAACTGTAAGCCCAGAAACCAATATCTGATTTTTTAGCTATTTTGTTAGTTAAACTCATTAATGAATCCGGATCGGAATATGATTCTCCCATAAATGCATGGAAGATATGTCCGCCAGGAGTTAGACTGTGGTATTGTTCTTCGATTTTTATTTTGTCAATAAGGGATACATCTGTGTTTACCGGAACATGTGAGGAGTTAGTGTAGTAATTAGCACTTCCGTCACCTTGTACGATAGCTTGATCTCCGAATTGCTCTTTATCAAGAGTTGCAAATCTGTATGCGGTGGATTCTGCAGGAGTTTGTAAAACAGACCATCTGAGACCGGTTTCCTCTTTTAATTTGTCAGCTCTTTCATTTAAGTATTCAATACATTTGACACCAAATTTGTTTGCATCTTTATCTTCGATACCGTTTCCAAATAATGATAATAACATTTCGTTAAGACCAACAAAACCAAAGGATAATGTTGAATTTTGGATTCTGTAATAACTGTCTTCTCCAACTTTTTGTTTAAGGAAAGGTAATATATGGAAGTCATTTAAACATTTTAATCCTTGTTCTCTTCTGAGCATTAATGTTTCTGCAGCTAAATCCATGTATTCATCTAAGTACTCAAATACTTGGGATTCGTCTTTGGATTGGTATCCGATTCTTGGGAGGTTTAAAGTTACATATGCAAGGTTACCTGTTCTTAAACAGTCTTGTTCCCAATCACCAGTCCAATTATCTTGTAAACAAGTTCTGCATCCCATGTAATTCGCCATTTTACCTCTGTAATCAGGCAACATATTGATAAAATAGGATGATCCGTATTTTGCAGATAATTCATGGACTAAATGTAAGTCTTCTTCGTAATCTCCTTTTAATGTTTCTTCACGAAGTGTGTAAATAGTATTCGGGAAAAGATGAGGTTTTCCTTCTTGGTCTCCTGCAAGCAATGTTTCGGTAAATGCTCTTTGGATTAATCTTGTTTCTTCTTCAAAATCACCATAAGTTCCTACTACTTCTCCTTTTGGACCGTATGCAGTTACATCCTGTAAGAACTTTGGAACTCCGAATTCTAAAACCATACTTGTAAACGGTACTTGGGAACCTCTAGCTGCGTAAGCCATATTTAAATTATAAATAAGCATTTGAACAGATTGTTTGATTTCTTCATAGGTTCTTCCTCTTGCAAATGGTGCTACAAATACGTTCCATAAGGACATAGCTTGCCCTCCGGACATATTCTGTTGTGATGCAAGCATAATTTCTCCAGTATGGTTCATTAAAGTTTCCATATGGTTTGGAGCACCTGCAACAGAGGTATGATCTCCAGTTCCGTCTACTTTAAGCCCGTATCTGATGAAGGTCCTTATATCATGTTGCATACAGTTTAGAGGTCTTCCTGCAAAGAATTCCAAATCGTGAATATGAATGTCTCCAGACATGTGTGCATCAGCTAAATGTGATGGGAGCATTTGCAAAAGAGCATATTGTTTTAATGCTTCATCAGCTACATGCTTGTGGATACTTTCAGGATTATGAATCATGTTTGCATTATCTCTGTTACCGTTTTCAATTAATGAAGTGATGTTGTATACAGGGATACCTAAACGAGTGTAACGGCTTCTTAGGTCTTCTAATCCATATTCTACAAGTTTGGTGTTTACCATTTCCCTGATCATTGGTGCAGTTAAGTATTCAACATTTAATTTTTTAAGTTCTTTCCAAACTTCAGTAGCTATTTCAAATGCAGTTTCCTGAGATGCACCGGTTTCTTCAATTAAAGTATTTGCGATTTTGGATAAATCAAATGCTTCAATAGTATCTCTGGAAGTACGTACTTTTAATTGGGTGCTGGCTAAATATTTGTTAGCTATTTCACCGTCAATATCTTCCAAACATTCATATACGATTTTTTTAATTTCTTTGGTTTTAATGCCGTCATAAAGTGAGGAAACAACCTGAGCCACAATTTTATCAGATTCAAAGAAAGGGGTTTCAACCATTACTAATGATTTTAATAATTTTTCATAGCTAAATCTTTCTTTAATACCGTTGTTTTTTTCAACGTTGATTTTCTTGGAGTTAGCAAGTTCTTTCATTATTTCAGAAGTCTTTTCCATATATGTCACCATCCTATAAATTTTGATGAGAGAGTTTTCTCTCAGTTGTATTAATTGTATATTGTTACTTGTATATATTATGTTCGTTTTGATACGAACGATATATGCTTCAGTTAAAATTATTCATGAATTTTTAAATATTATATTAAACTGCAAGAGCAATTAAAAAGTATTGATGTTCTTTAGAAGAAAACATCTAAAGAACTTTGTTTGGATTTATCACTTTCAAAAAGCGAATGAATTCCAAACTCTTGAATTTCTAAACGCTGTCTTAAATAATGAGACACAGGGTATCTATTTACCAAATCCTGCGATATCTCAAGATATTTAGTTACTGAACCTTTAGAAACTGAAAGTATTAAATTTCCACCACATTTGCATTTTCCGGTAAGTGGCATTCTTCTGTATTTTGAACCGCATTTTGTACATCTTACTTTTTGTTTGGAAAATGCCCTTGAATTTCCCATAATATCCGGTAAAAAGTGGGAAGATAAAACTTTTTCCACAACTCCCCTTTGATCTACCGCTCTGATATTTTCAGCCAGTGCAATTTGAGCTTCTACTTTTTCCCTCATTGAAGGAAGTCTTTTATAAAGACATACTGTAGGTCCAGCATGGATACTTGATGTGTGGTGGGAAAACATCAATCCTTCGTATTGCTGCGGGGTTCCTAAATGCATTTCCACATTGTCAATGTATTCTAAAACTTCAGCAGGTTTTAATGGTTCATAAGTTTTTTCATAAAACTCAACAGGGAATCTTTCAAAAATATCCAGATTGTGGGATTCGTCATCTATTTCTTCAGGATCAATTCTTGAAGATAGAACTAACGGAGCATCCATACTTCCTCCTCTTGTATTTGGAAGGTATGATTTTGAGAAGTTGATTAATGCATCTAGAAGCAGCATTACTGCATCTTCATCACTATCACAATTTCTACGTTTTGCAGAGTGGAAATAAGGATGTGCATAACAGCATAATGCTTTTGTAAATCCAACAATCCTGCCTAATACTCCTGCAGAAGTGTGGGGAGCAAGACCTGCCACTAAATGTCCAATCAAGTCAGATTTTTCCTTAACATTATAGAATTTTTCCATTCCATAATATCTTTCAAGTTCATCATCAATGAAATTGGCGGTACGGACAAGATAGTCTGCACAGTTATTGGAAATAACAATATCCTGCACTCTAAGCTCTATAATCTGCTCATCATTTTCAATTGGATTTCCATAGCAGTCTTTAGTATAACCCATTTTCAGAAGTTTTTCAACAGTAACTCCAATTTCTTTTGGTATAAAATGAGTTAAAGGCAAGTCTGTTGAATCATGACGGATGGTTCCATCTTTAAATGTAAATACTTCGTTTTTGGATCTAAGTATTCCTTTTTCAAGAGGTTCAGGTAACTTGGATTCAGAAATCATACCTACAACACCTTTCATTTCATCAACTTTTCTTACTTTTACATTGTCAGATGCTTTTTTAAGCATAGCTGAAAGGTTTATGTTTTTTACACTATGTGGGCTGATTTCTGTTGGAGCTCCACAGTGAGGGCAGATAGACTGGAATGAACTAATTTTACATTGAGTACATTTTCTTCTAGCTAAATCTACTTTGATATTACCTTTTTTAGCTGCAGTAGCTACTAATCTTCTGCTTCCACCATAATTGCCAATTGGGAATAATCCGTGTGGTGCAGGCCTCATTAATCTTTCTTTGGATTTTTCAGGTCTTCCTACACGGGTACCAATATATGCAGGAGCTTTGTTTTTAATTTCAACTGGTGAAACTTCATTTAAAGCTTCTATAGTATGTTCTTTAACAGGAACATGATTTACTAATGTATTTATTAAAGCATAGCTGTGGTCTTTGTCTATTGTTATTTTTCCATCTTTTACAGTGTGGGGAACACCTATAATTTCCAGTACTCTTTTTCTGTAATCCAAATCAATAGTAAGTCCGTTTTCTTGTGAATATTTGGATTTATTTTCCAGAATCACATCAATCATTGAGTTTAAATCATTTATTGTTACATCATTATAGCAGTAGGTGTATTTTGGATGTAGAGGTATATTATATTCTTCAGATAACTTAAAAGCTTCAGCAGCAGGAATATAATCATATTCCAGATGATGTAAATCTAAAGTTTCATCCGTGCTATCAAATTTGTCGCTTTTTTGAAGCAGACCAATCCACCATTCTTCACACCATCCTGAAGGCATTAATGGTTGGTTGTTTCTTAAAAATTCTCCAAATGCAACAAGCATATCTCCTAAAAACAGGATTTCTGTAACCTGATTTTTAAGTTCTTTTGCCTGTTTGATTTTATCTATTTTTACAACATCTCCGTTTTTAAGTTTTACAATAGGTCCTTCAATGGAGTCTACCGGAACAACACAGTTACCTTTTCCAGGATATTCAATTTTAAGCTGTGTTCCGACAGCTAAAAAATCAAGCAATGCCATTGTTGCAGGATGGACCCCCATAGTTGCAAGTCCTGTGTTTCTGGAACGGCCATACCTTAAACGGAAACCTCCTTTTTCAGAAGGATAACCTAAAACAGGCCTTCCGCCAATAATATCCTGAATATATTTTGGTTCAGTTACTAAATCTGTGCTGTCATCATCAGATTTTTTGTCATCATTTTTTGGTTTTGAATATTCGGAAAGCCAACCCCAGCTATCCAGTTTAAGTTTTTTAGAGATTTTTAAAATCTTTTTGGATTTCTGAATAACTCCTTCAACCATAGCTAAAAGAGCTCCTCCCCTAATATTATTGGTTTCAACACGTTCCAAATCTCTGTGAGATACTTCAACCTGATCAGTTTGTTCTCCAGTAACTTCTACTGGTATATGGTTAGCTGCAAATCTTACCTCTTCCGGTGTTGGTGAGTATTGCAGGTTGGTAACTTCTGATTCATAAAGTTCCACTTCTTCTACATAACGTTCAATTTCATCATCAACAGGTTTAAAATCATCAATACCTATAGCTTCTTTAATTTTATCTCCAAGCAAAACAGCTAATGCTGCTGCAGTTCCTCCTGCACTTCTGATAGGTCCTGCAAAATAAACTGCAATATATTTTGTAGAATCGAAATTCTGTTTAATTTTTACCTGGGAAATACCTTCCAATGGAGCAGCTACGACTCCTTCTGTAAGAATAGCTAGTGCAGTCCTGAGAGCCTGGTCGCACCTTTGCTCTTCATTATAATTTGCTTTTTCTTTTGTAAGCTCAAATTTTCCAGATGCTATTTCTGCAGCTATTTCAAAAGCTACTTCTTCTCTGGTAATATCTTGTTCTAATTCTTTAATACGTTTAGCAACACCTTCAGGACCAACAAGCCCTTCAACTCTTTCAGCTAAATCCTTTGCTAAAGGAACTTCACTTTTTGTTTCAACATCAAGTCCTTTAGACCTTGCTTCATTAGCTATTTTATATAATACTTTAGTATCTGCTTCTAATCTATCAAAATAGTCCATGTTTATCTCCATGAGTTTTTAAAATCTGTTAGTATAATGTATGTTTTGCTACTTATTTAATCATTGGGGAGGCACAAAAATTTTCATCTGTAGTTGATAAAGATTTAAATAATTTAATAGTAATATATTTATTTTTGTATACTTGTTGTTGAACATAAATTTAGAAAAGATTATTATTGCTTGTATGGTGATATAGTGTCTGAAGAAAACGTAACTGAATTTGAAAGCCAATTAAAAGAAAAAGATCAAAAATTAGATAATCAGTCTAGTGAACTTAATTATTTAACTAATGAAATTATTCCTAATCTTAAAAAAGAAAATGCAGAGTTAAAGAAAATTAAAAATGAATTAACTGAAGCATTAGAAAAAACTACTAGGAAATATTATGATCAATTAGATATTAATGCAGATTTAAGCGAAAAATTAACAAAAATTGGTGCTGAAGATGCAATTAATAAAGTAAGAGCTGAAAAGCTTGAATCTGAAATTGATGATATTAAAAAAGATGCAGAAGCTAAAGTAGCTGATTTCAAAGCTAAATTGGATGATGTTGATGCAGATAAAGTTGATAAAATAAAAGCTGAAAATCAGGATTTACATTCTAAATTAACTGAAAAAACTTCTGAATTAGATAAACTTAAAGAGTTAGTCCCTAATCTTAAATCTGAAATTGATGATTTAAGAAAACAAGTTATTGAAATGGGAAATTATAAGGAAGAAGTTGATGCTAAAGTTAAAGGCGAAATGAATAAGCTTAATGAAGAAATTAAGTCACTTACTGCAGAACTTAAAGGTAAGCAAAGTAGTTACGATAAATTACATAACGATTCACAAAAAACTATTGATGATTTAAAAGGACAAGTTTCCAAACTTAAAAAAACTTTAGAAAAACAAGCTAATAGAGGATTTTTAGACAGACTTTCCAATAAAAAAGTCTCAATTGATGATGATTAAATCATCATCCCATTTTTTTTATTATGCATAATGATACTTATTTTATAAATGAAGCTTTAAAGGAAGCTGAAAAATCTTTAGCTGAAGGAGGCATTCCAATCGGAGCTGTTTTAGTTAAAGATGGAAAAATTATTTCTCGCGGCCATAACAGGCTAATTCAAAACGATTCTGTAATTTTGCATGCAGAAATGGATGCTATTGAAAATGCCGGCCGTTTAAATCATGAGGATTATCTTCAATCCATATTATACACAACTCTTTCTCCCTGCCCGATGTGTTCTGGAGCTATATTGTTATATGATATTCCGAAAGTTGTAATTGGTGAAAATACAACATTAATGGGTGCAGAATGTTTGCTTGAGAAAAATGGTGTAGAAATAACGGTTTTAAATAATTTGGAGTGTAAAAAATTGTTTGAAAAATATGTAGAAGAAAACCCTGAATCTTGGAAAAATGAATTATCCAAAGTAGGGAATTCTACTAATGTTTGTGATTTTTAAGCTTCTTGCCTTAATCTTTTAACAACAAAATCTTTATCAAGAGATAGTAAGAATGATGCTGCTCTTGGACCTTGTTTTTGACCTAAAATCATTTTATAAATAGCCTGGAATCCTTTTTGAGGTTTTAATCCTTGGCCTTCAAGAATTTCATACATTGCATCATGTAAATCTTCTGCTTTGTTAAATTCTTTTGATTCCATTAAATCAGCTAAATCACTTAAGAATTGTGTTTGTTCATCAGTTAATGGTAATTTTGGAACACTTTTCTCTTGAACTTGGAATTTTACAAATTTAGGAGCATAGTTGTCTAACCAGTTAACTACATTGTCAACACGTTCCTGGAATTGTTTTAATTCAGTTTCATTTAAATCTCCGAATTCTTTATCCTTAAAGCTTTTTGTTAACTGGGAATTGTTTTTAAGAATTGTAAATATTTTTTCCAAGTTATTTCCAGCTATTTGGTAAGCATTAACTAAGAATCTGTAATGTGGTCTGAATGGTAAAGGACTGCCTTCATTTATTTGAGCTATTTCATAGATTTTTTTGAATTTTTTACCTTCTTTTTCAGATGGTGCTTCTTCTTCATCGTAAAATACTTTTTCTACTTTATCAAACTGATCCATGAAGTCTAAAAATGACATTTTAGGTGAAAAATCTTTAGCTTTCATAGGTTTGCTTCTGAATAAGTAATAATTGAGACTTTCAGCAGGTCCGATAGCTAACCATTGTTCCGGTGTGAAAAATACTCCATGAGATTTACTCATAGCTTCTCCATCTAAAGTAATCCATTCGTAAGGAACTGGGTATGGTGCTTCATAGTCAAATATTTCTTTTGAAATAATGCTACTTACATCATAGGAACCTCCACTGGCTGCATGGTCTTTCCCGAATGGTTCGCAGGTAACATTAAATATTTTCCACCTTGCTGCCCATTCCACTCTCCATGTAAGTTTTCCGTTTCCGGATTTGATATCCATTTCACCTTCATGACCGCAGTCACATCTGTATTTAATGATATCTCCATCAAAATCATATGCATAGGTGGTATTTACTCTTCCACATTCTTCACAAATCGGATTGTATGGTAACCAGTCATCTGCTAGAGGTTCTCTTCTGTATTGATTGAAGATTTCTTTGATTCTGTCTACATTTTCAAGAGCGGTTCTTATGTAGTCATTGTAGATTCCGCTTTTATACATTTCAAATCCTGATTTATGTTCTATTTCAATGCCGTATGAATCCATAACTCCTAAAAATGGTTTTTCAAAGTGTTCTACAAAGTTGTCACAACATCCGTCAGGACATGGAATTGTTGAGTAAGGCATTCCAAGATATTTGTCATAATTTTCAGGTAATGGGTATGGAACTTTTCTAAGGGGGTCATGATCATCAGCAATCCAAATAGTTTGAGCTTCTTTTCCTAATTCTCTTAATTTTTTTCCGATTGCATTAGCTATAAATACATCGCAGGAGTTTCCAATATGAATAGAACCTGATATTGAGGTCCCACTTGCAATTACATGTTTATCAGTATCTCTTTTACTTAATTCCTCAGCTATATTTTCAATCCAATGTTTCATTACATCACCGATAATTTATAATCATAAAAAATAAGTTATACAATTAATATTTCTTGTTATTAATATAAAAAGATTGTTTAAAAAAGGCAGTTATGGAAAGTTTTTTTAGTCTTTTTTTAAATTGTATTTTTATTGAAAATTTTATAGTAAAAAGTAAAATAACATGTTTGTGCATGTTATGAAGAAAAAATAATAATGAATTTTAAAAAATGTAAAAGAGATTAGTTATTTAATCTCTTAAGATATTTTTATTGTGTTTCCTGTTTGGAAGTCGTTCCAGTAGGAAGTTATGATGTATTCACCGGCCATCAGTCTGATTCCTAATTTGGCAATACCGTTATTGTCTGTGAGTTTGTGGTAAAATACTCCGTTTACATTAAATGATACATTTTGGTTAGCTATTGGTTTGCCTTGACCGTCTAATGTTTGTGCAGTGAAGCTGCTTCCGTCCAGGTATTTCATGTTTAAGTTTTTAGTAATTAATGTCGGCAATACATTGACTTTGTTTCCTATACTTAATCCGTCAACCATTGTGGTTATTATGTATTCTCCAGGTCTTAAAGAGATTCCCAGGCTTGCAATACCGTTTTCATCTGTTTTTTTGTGGTAGAATACACCGTTGATGTTAAAGGTTACTTCCTTGTTTGCAGCTAATGATCCGTCCTTGTTGTAGATGGTTGTCTGGAATCTGGAAGCATTCAAATAGTATTTAGTTAAATCATTTTGAACAATCAGTGATTTTACAGTAATATTATTACCTGACTGCTCACCAGTAACAAGGTTAATTGCTGTTATAACATATTTGCCGGGATTTAAGTTAATACCCATCATAGCTATTCCTTTATCATTGGTGGTTTTAGTGTAAAAGACACCATTGATATTAAACTGAATATCTTTGTTTTTAAGAGGATTTCCCTGTGAATCAGTAAATATAGCATAATACTGAGTATTGTTTCTAAACATTTTAACAACGTCCAATCCTTTAACTGTCGGTTCAATAGTAACTTTCGCCTGCCTGGTTATCGGAGTATAGTTTAATAATCCTTTAAAGTTAACAGTTACTGTGTATATTCCACTGTCCAAGCTCAATCCTAAACTTACAACACCTTTTTCATCTGTTGTTTTAGTATAGGTTTTTCCGTTAATTGTTATTTCAATTGCAGCATCTCTTATAGGATTTCCCTGTTTATCAGTTAAAGTAGCTATAAATCTTGTACCGTCATGATAAATCATTTTAACATCAGGAGCATTTAAAATAACATTATACTCAACAGATTTGATTTCAAAAGTTCCGTTGTCAGTAGCTCGAGAAATTTTATCAGTTCCTTTATATGTTGCAGAATATGTGTATTTGCCCTCTGGAAGTTTATCAAAGCTTCTAAAACCAACACCATCAGTTATTACTATTTTATAGAACTCTTTATTAAGCTCTAAAGTTACATTACCTGTAATTGGTCTTCCATCTTCTGTTTTAAGAGTTGCACTAAATATTATTTCATTTTCACCTATTTCAACATTAACTTTCAATATACTTCTTGTTTGATTGATTACAAGTATTTTAGTTGTATTGGAACTTAAATAATTATTATCTCCATTATAATATGCATTTATGGTGTATGATCCACTTGTTAATGGTGAAATTAACCATGATGCATTACCGTTGCTGATGGTTTTATTTCTTGGTGAATATAATCCTAAAATTCTAAATGTAACATTACCTGTAGCATCATCATTTACTACTGCATATATTCTAATATTTTGGCCTTCTATGATTTCTGAAGTTATAATGTTTATATTTGAAGGTGCTTTAGCTATTTTAAATTCTTTGGTGTCAGAGGAGCCTTGGTAAATATTGTTTCCGTTGTAGGTTGCTTTAACATTTTTATTTCCTGCATTGACTTTATTGAATGTAACTTTGGCTACTCCGTTTACTATTTCAACAGTTTTTGAGTCATGGTCAATAGTAAAAGTAACGTTTCCATTTGCACCGCTTGTAATGTTGGCTGTTATAGTAATGGATTCACCATAGATACTGTCTTTAATTGTATTGATTGTAATGGAGGATAATGAGTTTTTAATATTGAATTCAACTTCTTTTGTGTTATTGGTATAGTTGGAATCTCCTGAGTAAATTACTTTTAATGTATGTTTTCCTAAGGTTAAATTAGCTATTTCAACACTTGCAGTTCCATTTTTCAATGTTTTACTGTAAGTTTTACCATCTATAACAAATAATATAGTTCCTGTTGCATTGGCAGGTAATTTAACAGTAATTACTTCAGTTTCTCCGGCTAAAATGTCTTTAATGTCAATATTTAAATCTGCTGGTTTTACAATAATTTTGTTTTTGGCTGTAATTCCATTGAATGTTGCTTTAAGGATATATTCTCCTGCTTTTAAATTTAAATTAAGATAACCTAAACCTTTAGAATTTGTCATTACTGTGTAATTTTTGTTATCTATGTTTATTTCAACTTTTGTATAGGTGTAAGGATTTCCTTGTTTGTCTGTTAAATTAAAGTGATATATTGAGTTATCCTGCTCTTTGATTGTTAAATTCTCACCAGTTAATATAAAATCAATGCTTGTTATGTTTATTGTGGTATTCCAGCTTGCAGATTCAAACTGTTTATCTCCAAGGTATAAAACATAAATGTAATTGCTTCCTTTTGTGAAATTAACATTAAATACAGCTGTTCCGTTTGTGAGAGTTAATTTATAGAATTCTTTATTGATATAAACTCCAACTTCGCCGGTACAGGTGTTGGGATTAGTTTTTACATTGATGATTCCGGTTAAATCATTGTTATATGTAATATTTACAGTTAGATTGCATGAATCTCTTAGAACTTTAAATGTTGTTGTTGCAGTTGATGGGGCGTATTTGGAGTCTCCGGGATAATAAACAGTTACATTATAACTTCCGCTAGTTAAATTGTGTAGTGTAATGTTTGTTACTTCTGATTTTAAAAATATTGTAGTATTTATGCCATTTACACAGAGTATAGCTTCTCCGCGAAGATTGCTTGGATTTACAGTTATTGTAGCTGTTGCATCTTCTCCAGCTTTAACATCATCTACATTTATTGTTAAATTAGTGTTAAATTTACTTACTTTAAAAATTGTACTTGCATTGCTGCTTTCATAGTATTTTGAATCCCATAAAACAACTGTAAGGTTATATTCTCCAACAGCAAAGTTTTTAAGTGGAATTGTAGTTTTTCCGGCATAAATGTAAATTATTTGTTTAAGTTCTCCATTGATGTAAAAGTAACCTTGTGTTTGGGAACCTTCAGGTTCAAGATTTATAATTAGTTCTCCGTTTTGCCCGATTTTAACTTCAGGTGCAGTAATATTTAATGTAGTTGGATGTTTATTTACAGTATAATTGCAGTAATAGAAGACTTTAGCATAATCTGAGTCGCCTTCGTAAATTATTTTAATACTATAAGTTCCAGGTGTTAAATTAGTGAGTGTTAAATTAGCTAATCCATTAGTTAAGTTTATGGAATATTTTTTATCGTTAATAATGACTGTTACATTTCCAGTTGGGATGTGTGTGTAGTTTCCGTTTACTTTAATTTTAAATATTGCATCTTCACCGTAGATAATGTTGTTATTGAAATCCACATCTATTTTTGAAGTTTCTTTTCCAACATCAAGAATTATTTCTTCTGTGTGTCCTCCTAAATTAGCATAAACTTTGTATTGGCCTTTTTGAGAAGTGTAATTATATTCTAATACGGTGGTTCCATTTATTAAAGGTTTAGTTATATTTACTTCTTTTCCATCAATTATAGTGGTAAATGTAACATTCATATCCGGAAGTAAGTTATAATCTGTAAATACTTTTCCATTAGCTAATTTTAAACTTATTTTAATAGGGGAAATTTCTCCGATTTGTAAAGATTGGTACTCTGGTTCAAATTGGAAAATAAAATAATCATTTACAATACAGCTGGCATCCTCTGGATAAGGGTTACTATTTGTAGAGAAGTAATTATAATTAACAAATGCGCGCCCAGTATTAAATATAAAATTTAATGGTTCTCCGTAGTTTACTGCATTTTTATCTACATATATGTGATTGGTATTGGTAAATAAATTGTAAGTGGATTCTAATTTTCCAGTATTGTAAATATTGAAGGTTCCTGATAAGTAAGTTATTGCAATAGGAGGTTGATGACCGTTATTGTTATCAAAAATACTTTTTGTTATTGATAATGTTCCTTCATTGTATACTGCACCATAATAAACAGTTAAATAACTAATAATTGGGTTTATAATGTTGTTCTTAATTATGGAGTTTGTTATAATACAATTTCCAGTTTCATAGTTATATATTGCATTACCCGGGTTTCCATTTTGAAGATATGTGTTAAAGCCATTGTTGTCGAGTATTGTATTATTTATAGTTAAATTACCTGCATTTCCAATAGCTCCTCCAACAGATTTTGAACCAGATAATGTTATTGTACTATTTAAAAGATTTAAACTGCCTATATTATATATTCCACCACCAGTCTGTGCAGTAGAATTTTTTATTAACAGGTTTGTAATATTTAAAGTTCCTTTGTTGTATAGTGATCCGCCATTAACATTAACTGCAGTAATATTTATGAATGTGGTGTTGTTAATATTTCCAATTCCTAAATTATAAAGTGTACTTGTAGATTTAATATTGTTAAATATTGAATTTTCAATGATTAAGTTGTTTGAATTAAATATTCCGCTTCCATCTAATGAATTTTCTCGTTTTCCAGTATATGATTGGTAAATAATATTATTTCCTAAATTTTGTGGTGTTGTAGAGTTGATAGTTATACATAGACCATTTGAGGTTATATTTTCAAAAGTGCTGTTTATTATTTTTAAATTACCTATATTTTTAATTGCTCTTGTATTTATATTGTTAAATTGAGTGTTGGAAATTGTTGCGCATCCCTTTTCTAAATTATATATTAAACCTTCTTCAATCATGGATTTGTTACCAATTTTCACTTGTTTTGGAAGATAAATATTGTTAAAATGGCCGTCATTAATTTGTAAATTTCCATTGTTATAAATTATTCCGGTGTCATCATAATTTACAGAATAAATCGCTTGTGGATTTTTATAATTGGGATTAATATTTTCAAAAGTCGTATTTATTAATTTTAAGTTTCCTACATTTTTAATTGCCTTCCCGTCAATATCTTTAAATGTAGAATTAAAAATATTAGTTATTCCATTATTTTTAATAAGATAACTAGTGGTATTGGTAAAAGTTAAATTGATAAGATTAACCTGGGTATTTTGAGCTATTTGAAACATATTGGAGTTTCCAATGCCATTAAAAGTAGTGTTGTTCCCGATTATTGTAACAGATTTATTAATAACTAAAGTTTTATTAGCTATTATATTAATATTTGAAATATAAATTGTCCCATTAGTTTTAACTAAATCTAGAGCTTTTTGAATGGATTCAATAGAATTGACCCATGAATTATCAGAGTAGAAGTTATTGTCAATAATAATTGAATCTGTTGTTAAATTAGTGTAAGTTACTTTGTGTAATTTCTGAAATATTAATGTATTTGAATCCGATTTAAGAAATTGCACTCTTAATTGACTATTATCTGAAATTTGGTAGGAAATGCTGGTATTTAAAGAGTAAATATTAGGAGAATGTTGATATTTTGGAACATCAAGGCTTGATATTGGAATTGATTGGATTAATTTATTATTTTCAAAAACATATATTGACTGGTTTTTAAAATAACTTTCTCCGCATAAGAGTTTTCCTTCAAAATTAACTTTAATTGTAGTATTATCACTTTGGATAGTTTCAACATTTATGCTAAGATTCATATTATTTGGAGTATCTACATATTCATCATTGCTATTTGTAGAAGGTCTGTTATTAATATAGTTTTCATTATAATTAACTGTATTTTCGCCATTTAGTGTAAAAGTTTCAATATTATCTGTATCTTGTATTTCACTAGAATTCAGGTTATTTGAATCTTGTGCACTAACATTAGCTAGTGAAAAAATTGCACAAATAAAAAATATTGCAATAAATATAGGTTTTAATTTCATATAATCACCAAGTTACTTATATGTTATTAAGTAAGTAATATAATCTTATTGATTTTTATGCAATATGTATTGTTTTATAATAATTTTCGAAAATTATTCAATTATTTAATAAATTTATTGAATGAATAATTTTAATTTCTAATATTGATTAGGATATGTTTCTAAATATATTTAAGTATAATGAATATTATATTGTTTATATGAACAAGTTAACTTTAATTTTTATAATGTAATATTTGTATATTGTTTTTGTGGAGATTTTAAATCTATGTTAATTTGTTTTAATAATTAATTGGAGGAAATTAAATTGTTAAATACTAAAAGGATAATGTTTATTTTTTTATTATTGGTATTTAGTATTGGTGCAGTTAGTGCTACGGATTTAAATGACAATTCTACTACTGAAATTAGTTATTCTGATGTAGATGATGGGTCTGTTTTACTAAGTAATGATGCATCGAATGATAATGTTGAAATAAATCAAAATAATGGAAATGTTTTGAGAAGTATTGATGAAAGAAATGTAGACAGTTGGGATGAGTTATATGATTGCTGTGTTGAAGGTTCAGACAATTTTATACTTCATTTGAATGACAAGGAATTTGTTGCAGATTCCCAAATCACTTTTAATAATAATGTTATTATAATTGGATCTGAAAATAGTTATTTTACAGTTAATAATCCTAATTTAATTCCATTTTTAAGCAATGGTGATTATGATATTACTTTTAAAAATGTGAATTTTAAAGATAGTAATTGTGATATGCTTATTCAATTAAGTGGGAATAGTAAATTGGAAAATTGTACTTTTACTAATATTACTGTAGGTTCTAATCATAAATCTGTAGTTTATAATACAAATGGATTTATGGATATTACAGATTGTACTTTTACTAATTGTACTAGTTCTTTTGGTGTTATAACTAATTATAATCAACAAAGTGTAAATAATGTTCGTATGAATGTTGAAAACTGTAATTTTATAAATAATATTGCTACTTATGCTCCTGGAGCTATTAACAATTGTGGTATTTTAAATGTAACTAATTCTAAATTTACTGGTAATTCTGCTAGATTTTGGGCAGGTGCAATTCATACTCATTGCAATGCATATACTCGTATTTTAAATTCTGAATTCATTAGTAATACTGCAGGATGGAATGGTGGAGCTTTATATTCTTACAGTAAATTAGAAGTGTATAATTCTACTTTTACAGATAATAATTGTACTACTAATAATGGTGGAGGAGCAATAGGTGCATATAACTATATTTCTACATACAATGTAACAATTGAGAATTGTAATTTTAATGATAATAACAATCTTTGCGGTGATTTCACTAATGAATCTACAACTACTCTTGGTCGTGGAGGAGCGATTTCTGTATTAAATGGAGGATATTTAAATGTACACGGTTCTAATTTTGTTCACAACAGTGCTGTAATTGGGCAAGCTATCTGTGCATATAATTCTGATTATCATGATAATGAAACAATCGGTGGAGTTCCATACTTACAAGTTTATAATAATACTTTTATAAACCATACAAAAACAACCAATGACACAGTATTTATTTCTTCTGGAAATTATCTATTTGTGAATAATACATTTATTAATAGTCCTCAGACTATTGGTGTAGCTGATAATACAGTTGTATCTACTAATTTTAATCTATTAAATACATTATGCATTAGTGAAATTAAATTTAATCAACCAATTGTTGCAGATTCTGATCGTGCAGTTATTGAAAATCAATGGGCAATGACTGGTTATGATGCTCAAAATTCAAAAAATTCTCCATATGTGGGTTTAAAAGAGGTAGGTTATGTTTGGAATTATACTATAGGTACAGCTCCGTCAGGTAATTATTATGCATCTCCAGTCATTGATGAAAATGGTGATTTTTATGTTTTGGGAGGTGATAAAATATGGGCATTTTATAAAAATGGTAATCTAAAGTGGAATATTCAGGCATATAATGTTAGAGGTTTAGCTTTAGATAGTAAAGGTTATCTTATCGCACCAGTTAAAGGTAATAAATTAGTTGTATTAAATGCAACTACTGGAACAGCTACTGGTGCAAATATTTTCCAAGCTTCTAGTGTATATGAACCTATGATAGGTGAAGATGGTAATATTTATGTTGCAGGTGAATACGAATATGATGGAGGTTTTGTACCTATTGTTAAATATTATAATAGCACTCATTATAGTTCTGATGGGGGTTATGATTATTCTTACAAATCTCTTCTTGATGTTTCTCCTTTAAATTCTGCTCCTATTATGGATAAACAAGGAAATATATGGATTAATTCAGATAAGGGACTTTATTGTGTTAATTCAACATCTGGAGTTGTACTTGCTAATTATGCAGGTGTTGGTGAGAATAAGGTACGCCCTCTTAGTAATGGTAATGTTGTTTTTTCATATTCTGGTAATCCAAAGGCAATTTATGCCCTTACTTCTAATGGGGTTTTGTGGAATACTACCTTGCCAGATTCAGTAAAATCTTGGGCTTTGGATAATATAAATAATGTTTTATATGTGTCTACATATAAGGGAATCTACAAGTTTAATCAATTAACAGGAGATATTTCTTTAGTAAACTCTAGTTTAAAGCCAAATCATATGTTAGTTGATGCAGAAGGCGTAGTTTATTGTTTTACTGCAAGTTCTGCAAGTTCATTATCTGCTTTAGATAAAAATGGAACTTTAATGTGGTCTTTTGGATATGGTGGTCGTATAACAGGAAGTCCTGCAATGGATAAAGATGGAAGTATTTATTTCACATCAAATGATGGTCATTTGTATGTATTAAATCCTGCTAAAACAAATCCTAATATGACTGTTGAGGCTAAAAATATCAATGTCGATGACAGTTCTGAAATTATAGCTAAATTACCGTCTAATGCTGCAGGTAATGTAATTTTTACAGTTAATAATAAAAATTACACTGTCGCTATTGAAAGGGGTATTGCTAAATTAAATATTGAGGGTTTAGCTTTTGGAACTTATGATGTGGTGGCTAATTTTGCTGGAGATATTAGGTATTTGCCTAGTGAAAATAAAACATCATTCAATGTAAGTAAATGGAATTCAACAGTAATCCTTTCAGTAAATAATATTAAAGTTGGTGAAGATGCTGTTATTAATATAGCTGTTCCTGAGGATGTTACAGGTTTAGTTACTGTAACTATTGACGGTAAATCTTATACTGTTCTTATCAATAATGGTAAAGGTTCTTTAACTTTATCTAATTTGGTAGCTAATTCTTATCCAATTACAGCTAAATATGATGGAAATTACAAATATACTGAAGGTGAAAACAGTACTACTTTAACTGTTGCTAAAATGCCTTCAGCTGTAAATGTCACAGCTAATAATATCAAATTTGGTGAAGATGCTGTTATTAACATTGCTGTTCCTAATGTAGTTTTAGGTGTAGCTACTGTTGTTGTTAATGGTAAATCTTATAATGTAGCTATTGTTGATGAAAAAGGTGTCTTAACTATTTCTAACTTAGCTGCTAATGATTATGATGTAAAAGCAGTTTATTTAGGTGATAATAAATACTTATCAAGTGAAAATACTACTAAATTCACTGTTTCTAAAGTAGGTTCTTTTGTAAATGTTGCTGTTAGTGATATTAAAGTGGGTGATGAGGCTGTTATTAATATAGCTGTTCCTGATGATGCTACTGGAAATGTAACTGTAAACATTAGTGGTAAATCTTATAATGTAACAACTAAATATGGTATGGCTTCTATTAAAGTAGCTGGTTTAGCTAATGGAACTTATGATGTAAAAGCAGTTTATTTAGGTGATAATAAATACTTATCAAGTGAAAATACTACTAAATTTACTGTTTCTAAAGTGTCTGATTATAATATGACTGTTGATATTGCAGATATTATTAAAGGTGAAAATGCTACAATTACTGTTATTACTCCTAAAGACGGAACCGGTAGTGTAGTTGTAACAATAAACGGTACAGATTACAAAGGATCAGTCACTAACGGTACTGCTAAAGTTATTATTCCTGGTTTAGATGAAGGAACCTACAAAGTAGTAACCTTCTACACAGGAGATGCTAAATACGACTCCATGATAGTTAACGGAACAATAACAGTTAATAAAAACACTAAAACCACCTTAACAATGGACGATGTTGTAAAATACTTCAAAGGTGCTCAAAATCTCACAGCTAAACTTGTTGACGCATTTGGAAACCCAATAGCTAACGCAACTGTTTACTTCACAGTAAACGGCAAAGTTTATGCTAAAACAACTGATAAAAACGGTACAGCTTCCATGGGTATCGGATTAGTTCCTAACGAATACAAAGTAAATGCTGTATTTAACGGAACCAAAGACCATGATAAAGCAACAGCTAATGCAACAGTAACTATTAAAAACACTGTCTTTGGAAACGACACTACATTATACTTCTGTAACGGAACAAAATATGTAGCTAAATTCTTAGACAGCAACGGAAAAGCATTAGCAAACACAACTGTTAAATTCAACATTAACGGTGTGTTCTACACCCGCGTAACTGATGAAAACGGTACAGCTGGTTTAGGCATCAGATTAGATCCAAAATCATATGTTATAACAGCTTACAACCCGGCAACCGGTGAAGAAAGAGCTAACAACATAACTGTCATGCCAACTTTAGTAACTAAAGATCTCTCTATGAAGTACCTTGACGGCAGCAATTTTACTGCTTTAACTTTAGATGGTCAAGGTAAACCATTAGCTAACCAAAATGTATCATTTAACGTAAATGGTGTCTTCTATCACAAAGTTACTAATAAAGATGGTATTGCAAGCTTAGGAATCAGATTAATGGCTGGTGAATACATTATAACTTCCTACTGGAATGACTTCCAAACAGGAAACACAATAAAAATCAGTCCTTAAAGAGAATTCTCAATTCTCTTACTTTCTTTTTTTATATATTATTAAATTTCTCTTAAAAAAGAAAAATAGATATGAAAATCTATTTTAAAATATCGCTGTCAGATTTGTCCAACCATTCGTTTACTATTTTTACTGCACAGTAATTTCCACACATGGTACATGCATCTGAATCTTCAGGAGGTCTTTGGTCTCTTTTTGCACGTGCAACATCCGGAAACATTGCACATGCATATTGTGCTTCCCAATCAAGTTTTTTACGAGCTTCAGCCATAGCTAAATCTTGTGAACCGTCGATTGTACCAGTTGCTAAATCACCGGCATATGCTCCTATTTTTGTTGCAATTACTCCTTCTTTTACATCATTAGGGTCTGGAAGAGCAAGGTGTTCTGCAGGAGTTACATAACAGATGAAATCTGCTCCTGCTTTTGCAGAAGATGCTGCACCAATTGCAGATACTATGTGGTCATAACCTGGCGCTACATCACATACAATAGGTCCGAGCATATAGAAAGGAGCATTGGAACACATTTTCTTCTGGATCATAACATTTGTTGGAATTTCGTTAATTGGAATGTGTCCGGGGCCTTCAATCATACATTGTACTCCTGCTTCACGGGATCTGTCGATTAATTCTCCTAAAATAATCAGTTCTTGGATTTGAGCCCTGTCTGTTGAATCGGCAATTGATCCTGCTCTCATACCATTTGCAAGTGAAAGAACAACATCATGTTCTTTAGCAATTTCTAAAACATAGTCAAAGTTTGAGTATAGGGGATTTTCTTTTTCGTTTTCAACAATCCATCCGGACATAAATGATCCTCCACGGGATACAAGTCCGGTTACACGGCCCTGTCTTTTGAGTCTGGTTAGAGTTTCGATGTTGATGCTGCTGTGAATTGCCATGAAGTCAATACCGTCTTTTGCCTGTTTTTCGATGGTTTTGAATAAATCTTCTTCTTCCATATAAATTACGGAACCGTCTTTTCTGATTCTTTCAATAGCTGCCTGATAAACTGGCACTGAACCTACTGGTAATGGAGACATATCAAGAACTCTTCTTCTGATTACATCTAAATCTCCACCAATACTCAATTCCATTAAACAGTCTGCACCATGGTCAATTGCAATTTGTGCTTTTTTAACTTCTTCATCAAAGTCAACAATATCAGTTGAAGTTCCAACGGTTGCGTTTACTTTTGTTCTAAGTCCTGCACCAATACCTGAAGCTTCGATGTCTCTGTTTACATTAGACGGAATTACTATTGTTCCGTTAGCTACTGATTTTAAAATGAATTCTTCAGAAACATTTTCCCTTGCAGCTACGTGTTTCATTTCATCAGTTAAAATACCTTTTTTTGCATCCATTATCTGTGTCATAGGTCATCACATTAATTTAGTCAAATAATTTTTAAAATTATCAAATAAGTTTTAAAAACTTATCATTTTTGATTGATACTATTCTCTTTTACTGTAATAGTATTTAAATTAATATGATTGAGTTTAATTCAAAAAAAGTTGATATGTGTAAAGTTTATTTTAAAAAAATAAGTAAAAAGAGTGATTAATAAAATTCACTCATTCTGTCAAATGCATCATCAAAAGTAGGCATGTTGGTTTGACATCCTTGTTCTTCTACAATAAAAGAAGATACTGATGATGCAAATTTGGCAGATTGTTCAAGTGATTCCCCATTTAGGAATCTTGATAAAAATCCAGCTCTATAGGAATCTCCAGCTCCGGTAGGATCTACAGCTTCACGAACAATGGCATCAACTTTGATTTTATCATTGTTTGAATAGATTTCACTTCCATTAGCTCCGCAGGTTTTTACAATGATTTTAGGACCAATTTCTCTTAATCCATCTAAATCCACTTCTAATGATTCCAATATTCTTTCAATTTCGTAATGGTTTCCAAAAAGGATGGTAGTATTTGTAATAACGTCTCTTAATTTATCTGTATCGTACATTCCAAGATCCTGACCAGGGTCAAAAGAAACAAGTAACTCCTGTCTTTTTGCTTCTTCACTGCATTTCCAGTTAAAGTGAGGATCACCAGTAGCTAAATGAACGGCCTGTACATTGGATATTGCATTTTTAGGTACTTTACTTGATGCAAATTCTTTAGCAGCTCCCCAGTAGAAATAGCTAATTTGATCATCATTTTCATCAGTTAAAACAAATGCTGTAGGACTAGTTTCTCCTGGAACTATAATTAATGAATCGGTATCTACATCTAAACTTTCCATTATTTCATAATAATTGGATTTTTTAAAGTCTCCACCTACTGCAGAAACAAGTGATGTTTTTAAACCTAAATTGGCTCCAACAAGTGCAACATTAGCCGCAGCACCTCCATTAAATGTTTTCATATCGTTTATTGGTGCTGAAAAATTAGCTTTAGGAAACTCTGGTACTCTAATGATATAATCTAATGCAGAATGTCCAATAGATAGTAAATCTCTGTTTTTTGCCATATTATTTTCTCCTTTTTTATTAGTCTATTTATTGTTTATTTTATGATTTTTAAAAAATTTTTGGTTAATTTGGTATAAATTTTTCAGTATAAATACAAAAATAACTTTTGTATGTTTAATTAAATTTTTATTTCCTTAGGGCATGGCACTGTCAATAACTTTGGTGATGAATGCCTCGGAAGTTTCTCTGCACCCAGTATTTGGTTTTGAGAGAAAATCTTGTCCTAGCTCCTTCAAAAGTTCTTAATGTTTTTTTAATATGCTTAGGGAAAACTTTTTGAAAGAAATTTTCAATTTTATTACTTGTAGTTGGAACATTACTATTTTCAAGATGAAATGTTATTGTTTTAAAGTAAGGAATGATGAAAAACCACAATAAATTAAAAATAACTTTCGGCAAATTGTTTTGTATACTAATAAGATAATCTCTACCTTTTTTAGCAGATTCTAAATCATTAGCATCTAAAACATCAAAAACTAATTGTTTACAATAATTTAAGTATTCCAATTCTTCATCAGAATAATTATTTCTTTTTTTATCCTCTCTAATGTTCCTGTTTATCTTTTGTTTTGTGTGAAACATACAGAATTGATGTCTAACCCCAACTTTTTCAATTGCTGGATGATACTCATCTTTTAAATCAGATACAATACAAATCTTAGGCTGATTACGTAGGGAATCATCTAAAAACTTATATATAGTTCCAATATCCTCTGATTCCACCAGATCCATAGAAACAACAGAATTCAATTTAACATCAAATAAGACTAAAAAATAGTTCCAAACACCGTTAATTTTAGTCCAAAGACTATCAAACAAATAATATCCAGAATAAGATTCATTCACACTTATATCATCATTTTCATCAGATATTATGCAAGATTCAATACTTTGATGTGAAATATCTACATTGAAGAATCTTTTGAGCATATACTGAATTTTATAAATACTATTTCCAGAAACAGAGTATATTTCATTGATATATTCTATTACAGGCTTTGTAATATTGCAATTTTCATCAACAATAGATTTAATATCAGTATAAAAAATTTTACCACATTTTTTACATTTATATTTCTGAATAATACATTTTTGTTCTCCAACATTTAAAAAATACAATTTACGAACATAATTCCCATTTTTAACAACATTTGAGGAATAACAATCAGGACAAAATGCATATTTATATTTAAAATAAAAATTACCATGTTTAGTAAGCCTAATTAAATTATCATCCGAATTTAAACATCCATTGCTTAATTTCTCCCCATAAGATTCATATTCAGAAAATTCTTCAAAAAAATCGAAAAGTTTAAGTTGTTTATCCTCCAATATAGAACATGGAGCTTTTGTATTGTCTTTATTCATATTAATATATTAGCTCCACTTAATATATTAAATTTACTATCTTATTTTAAAAAATAAAACCCAAAAAAGCATTTAAAAAATTTTTTGAAATTAAAAATTAAAAATTCAAATCACCAAAGTCCTTGACAGAGCCTAGGGCATTTGAAAACTTTTAATCCATTGGGATAAATCCCTGATTTTTAATAGCTGTTTGTCCATCAGTTAATAAATATTTTATGAATTGGTCCAGTTCTTCTTTTTCATCATTTACTTTTATTAAACTGATGATATGTCTTGTATCAAACTTTAAGATGTCATTTCCTTTGAAATAACTGGCATTTAAAAAACTATATAAATTTTCAGAATTTCTGACTATTTTAAATGCATCAAATTGTGAATTTACTTTTGTTTTAATGTTATAATCGATATCATAATGTTCTAATGTATTCCAGGCCAGTCTTTGAGCGGAACCCTGAACATTTACAAAATCCAGTCCTTCCAGTTCATGAATACTTTTAATGGGTTTGGAATCTGGACTGGATATTAAAACCAGATAATCATAAGCTATTGGAACCATATTTAAATCTCTCTCAAAAGCTATTAATGGATCATCTAATGTTAATAAATCCACAACTCCTCTTTTAGCTAGTTTAAATGCATCTTCATCATTGCTGCTGTATATATTGGCATTAAAAGGAGCATCAATACTTTCCAAAAGCCCTGTACTGATATGGCCGCCGCAGATATTGATTTCAGAAGTTTTATCTATTTGAATCAGGTATTTTTTATACTCTTCAAGTAAGGATTTGCCTGCAGGAGTTAATAAAGTACCATTTCCCTGTTTTCGAGTAATTTTAACTCCTAACTTGTCTTCAGCTTTGAGCAATCTTCTATTAAAAACCGTATGTGATATATTTAATTCTTTAGCTGATTTTCGCTGAGACCCTGTTTTGGCTAATGAATTCAGACTTTGATATAATTTATAGTCATAAATCTCACCGTTTATGTCTAAATTGATGATGCCTTTGCTTTTGAGTTTCATAATTAATTATATATAAAGTTGTAATCATAATTAATAATATTGATTTGATAATATATTTTGGGAATTGGATAGAATGGAATTGATGAAAAGTTCAATTAAAGCTATTTTAGATAATATTGTTTGTGCTGAAGAATTTTTAGATGAAGATGCTATCAATGAATTTGAAGATATTATAATGACTTCAAAAAATGTTTTTGTAACTGGTGCAGGAAGATCAGGTCTTGCAGCTAAAGCTTTTGCAATGAGATTAATGCATTTGGGAATTAGTTCTTATGTGGTTGGTGAAACTATTTCTCCAGCTATTTATGATGATGACTGTATTATAGCTATTTCCGGTTCTGGAGAAACTAATACTATTGTGTCTGCAGCCAGAATTGCAAAAAATAGAGGATCTAAAGTATTGGCTGTTACTTCATATCCTGAATCAACTCTTGGTCAGTTAGCTGACGGTTATTTGCTTGTTAAAGGAAGAACTAAAAAGGAAGTAGATGATCAAAATTATATGAAACGTCAGATATATGGAAATTATACTTCTTTAACTCCTTTAGGTACTGCTTTTGAGTTAACTACTTTAGTATTTTTAGATGCAATTGTTTCTGAGCTAATGGAAAAAATGCATCAGACAGAAAGCGATTTGAAATCAAGACACACTGTTTTAGAGTAATTTTAACTCTAGAATATTATTCTATTTTTATTGTTGTAAACATTAAATCTCTGACCTCTTAAAAATCCAACAAGAGTTACATTTCCTTTTTTAGCTGTTTCACATCCTGAATATGCTGGAGCAGCATTTGATGCAAGTACAGGTATTCCAGCTCTGACTATTTTTATTACCATATCTGCAGGCATTCTGCCACTGTAAATTACATAACAGTTGCTTAAATCATAATCATGTAATATTCCATATCCAATTACTTTATCTACAGCTACATGTCTGCTTACATCTTCTTTTACAATGAAATTGTCTTTATAAACAATTCCTGCCACATGTGTTCCTCCAGTTGCCTGCCAGATTTGTGCATTATTTTTCAGCTCTTCAATTCTCTCAATTAGCTCATCAGATTTTACCTGAAAATTGGAAGTTACAGGTTCAATATTGTTTATTTTACTTCTCCAGCCCCCTGCAGAATCAGAACACAAAACAGTTTCTTTTGTTTTAAGCAGAGTATCATTAATTTCTACATTAATCTTGTTTCCGTCAATTTCGATTTTTTCTATGTCTTCTAATGTTTTTACCATATTTTCATTAAATAGATAACCGACGGCAAATTCTTTAAGGGAATCTTCAATTGCAGACAGGCTGCGTTTGATTTTATTGTTTATTGTTAATGTTATGGTGGAATCCTTAACAACATTTTCTGTAACATCGGTTATTTTTCCATTTTTATAATTTTGGGCTTTTTCTTCCATTATCTGTTTCATATAATTCCTTCTTTATTTTTGAATATGACTTTCAGTAAATTATTTATTTATTTAAGTAAATAAATTCATATCAGTATTTGACTAAATGTTTAGTGATATTTATGGAAAAGAAGAGTAAGATTATTATTTTAATTTTAGCTGTTTTAGTTATATGTGGAGTTGCTGCTCACTTATTTTTAACTCCTTCTACTGTGGAAACAGTAGGATCTAAAAATATAACTGATATGGTTGGCAGAACAGTACAGATACCTGCTTCTGTTGGAAATGTTGTAGCTACCAGCCCTCCAATGACTACTGTAATTTATATGATTGCTCCGGAGAAGTTAACTGCAGTTAATTTCCAGTGGAATGATGATGAACTTAAGTATGTTCCGTCCCAATATGCAAATCTCCCTGTTGTTGGAGGATGGTATGGAACACAGGATGGTAGTTATGAAGAATTTATAGCTTCTGAACCGGATATGGTTATTGAATCTATTGATGAAGGTGGAGATGGAGATTTGGCTACTGTTCAGGAACGTCAGGATAAATTTGGTGAAATTCCTGTTGTTGCAGTTAATGACACTACCGATGTTGAGAAAGTTGACGGGTCAATAACTTTTATTGGAGATGTTTTGGGAGCACAGGACAATGCTAAGAAATTAACAGACTTCAACGACAAATATTTGGACATGGTACATCAGAAATCCGGCCAGATTACTGATAAGAAAACAGTATATTATGCTCAGGGCAATGACGGACTTCAGACAAATCCTTCCAATTCCACTCATGGGCAGTTGATTGATCTGGTTGGTGGGGAAAATGTAGCTAATTCTTTAGCTCAGGGAAATACTACTGCAGGTATTCAGGTATCTATGGAACAAATTATTAAATGGAATCCTGATGTTATTATCACTACAAACCCTGATTTCTACGGAAAAGTTTATAATGATTCAAACTGGGCAAGTATTACAGCAGTTAAAAATCATGATGTGTATTTATCACCGCAGTCTCCGTTTAAATGGTTTGACAGGCCGGTTGGAGCAAATATGATTATTGGTGTTCCATGGACGGCAAAATGTATTTATCCAGATCAGTATCAGGATATAGACATGGTTTCCACTACTCAAGAGTTTTACAGTGAATTTTATCACTTTGATTTAAGTGATGAGCAAGCTAAGCAAATATTACTTGATTCCGGACTTAAGGAGTCAGACCTGTAAGGGATTTATATGAATAAGGAAAATAAGGAGATATTAGGCATTGTGCTTTTAGTGTTCCTTCCTATAATTCTTTTTTTCGCATCTTTTTTAATTGGAAGATATCCGATTGATCCTGTTGATGTGATTAAAACCATATTATGTCCTATATTTCCGCAGCTGGAAGTTTCTCAAACTATTACAACAATTGTTTTTGAAATAAGGCTCCCCCGTATTATTGGAGCATTAGTTGTAGGGGCAGCATTAGCTATGGCAGGTTCCGCATTTCAGGGAATCTTTAAAAACCCATTAGTGTCTTCTGATTTACTTGGAGTGTCTAATGGTGCAGGTTTTGGAGCGGCACTGGCTATTTTACTTTCCGGATTAAATGTTGTAACTCAAATATTTGCATTTGTATTTGGTTTAATTTCAGTATCAGTTACATATTTAATTTCAAAATCTTATAAAAACGGCGGAATACTGGTTTTAGTTTTATCTGGAGTAGCTATTTCAGCATTTTTCGGAGCGTTAGTTTCTGCAGTTAAATTCATAGCTGATCCTGATGACAAATTACCTGAAATTGTATACTGGTTAATGGGAAGTCTGGCTTCCATTACTGTTGATAAATTAATTATGATTTCAGTTCCGATAATTATTGGTGTGGTTATTCTGATGTTGCTTAGATGGCGTATTAATTTATTGTCTATGGGAGATGAAGAGGCACAGGCTTTAGGTTTAAATCCTTCAAGAACCAGGTTAATTGTAATTGCTGCTTGTACTTTACTTACTTCAGCAGCAGTTTCTGTTAGTGGAATTATTGGATGGTTAGGTTTGGTTATTCCCCACATGACAAGAATGATTGTAGGTCCGGACAATAAGATTCTTATTCCTGCTTCTTTAAGTTTAGGAGCCAGTTTCTTACTTTTAATTGATAATATATCCAGAGCAGTAATTTCAATTGAAATACCTATAGGAATTTTAACAGCAGTTATTGGGGTTCCAATATTCTTATATTTACTTAGAAAGGGGTATTCAGAATGGTCGTAGAAGATAAAATATTGGAAGTTAACAATATATCCTTTTCTTATGAGGATAATTTAATATTCGAAAATATTAGTTTTTCCATAAAAAAAGGAGATGTGTTATGTATTCTTGGACCGAACGGAACAGGAAAAACAACTTTAATCAAATGTCTAAATGGATTGCATGATACTGATTCCGGTGAAATTTTAGTTAATGGTGAAAATATTAAAACATTATCCTTTTCTCAGATTTCCAAACATATTGGTTATATTCCACAATCGCATATTCCGTCTTTTCCCTTTACAGTTTTTGATGTTGTACTGATGGGCAGAGCTCCTTATCTTAATTTAGCTCAATCTCCAAAAGCTGAAGATGAAAAAATAGCTGTAAAATCATTAAAAACATTGGGAATATATGATTTAAAAGATAAGGAATATACCAATCTCAGTGGTGGTGAAAGACAGCTGGTATTTTTAGCCAGAGTGCTTACACAGCAGCCTGATATTTTAATATTGGATGAACCGACATCTCATTTGGATTTTGGTAATCAGATTAAGCTTCTGGAAATCATTGACAGGCTGGCTGAATCAGGTCTGTCTGTTATAATGTCATCACATTTTCCGGATCATGCATTTTTAAGCTCTACTAAAGTAGCTATCATGAAAAATAAAAAATTCATTGATTTTGGAACTCCTGAAGATGTGGTAACTGAAGATAACTTAAAAGAAGCTTACTCTATTGATGTTAAATTAATTGAATTAGATGAAAATAGAAAAGTTTGTGTACCTATGAAAACAAACTTAAAATTAGATTTATAAGGTGATAAAAAATGATGAGTGAAGAAGACTATGATGAACAGTTAGCAAAAGCAGGCGATTTCCACGGAGAAATTTGTGGCGGAATAGCTATTGGAACTAAATTAGCTATGTATGGTTTAGATTTAATGGGAATGGAATTAAATCAAAGACACAAAAACTTAATTGTCTTTTTAGAAATCGACAGATGTATGGCTGATGCAGTTCAGGCTGTTACAAAATGTTCCATGGGTAAACGTTCATTAAAACAAATGTATTATGGTAAATTTGCAGTAACTTTCTATAATATGGATACTGGTGAAGCTTTAAGGGTATCTGACGCTGATGCAAATAAACAAAACAAATCTAAAGAAACAAGAGAAGAAATGATTCATCGTTTCAGAGTCACTCCTCCTGAAGAATTATTTAATGTAGAAAAAGTTAAAGTAGAATTAACTCCATCTCAAATGCCGGGCAAACCTCACACTTCTGCATGGTGTTCTGTCTGTGGTGAAAAAGTAACTGACGGACGTCATTTGGTAAGAGGCGGAAAACCTATCTGTATTTCATGTGCAGAAGGTTCTTACTATGAAATAATTGAAGATGATGAATAATTAAGCCACATTTTGTGGCATCTTACTATTTTTTTAAATAAAAAAAGTTAGATAGTAAATAAATACTATCTATTTTGGAATTTCACTTTCCGGCACATTATATGTGTATATTACTGATTTTGGCCTATTTGGATCAAATACTGAAAATCCTTCTATAATGTTGTTTGTTTCATTGTAATTTTTAGCTGAAAACTCAAATGTAGCTTTTCCTTGGTGTGCAACAACTTCTACCACTTTTTCTTTATCGGTGTTGTAGTTTAATACAAAGTATGTTGTTAAATCAGGAAGTTTGCTAGCTATACTACTATTATTATAGAAAGTTACTTCGTATTTTCCTGGAGAAATACAGGTTATGTTGTATGGGATTAAAGTAGTATGGATTCTCGGACAAATTGTTCCTGGACCTGTCTGATTTAGTCCCCAGGTTGTGTATTTGTTTGTTCCATACCAGTTAGGCCCTAACTGTAATTTTAATGTATCGTTCCATTCACCAGGTCCGTAAATTCCATTAGGGTTAGCACTGACTTCTCCAAGAATTATTTGACTTGGTCCTTTAGCATTATTGTAAATAGCATTGTTTTCTACAATAAGAACAGCTCCCGGTGCATAAGTGTAGTTTTCATTTACAGTTAAACCTTCAATAGTACTGTTTGAAATTTCATTTCCTGTAATTACAATTCCGCTACAGTTTTTAGCATCGATAAATACTCCCATATAGTTGTTATTGATTCTATTGTTGGTTACAGTTACATTTACTCCGGAATGCCTCATACTTATTCCGTATCCGTAAGGACCTTCAATCATCACCATTGTATTGAATCCGATATTTTCAATAATGTTATTGTTATTAATCAATGTGTTTGAAGCATCTTTGTCAAATTCAACACCGAAATTGTTTTTAGTTATTGTGTTCTTTTGGATAGAGGTGTATTTGGCACCGTTTAAGTAAATTCCATTGTAATAATATTGAATATTATTGTTTTCAACAGTAGTGTTTTTGGAGTTTAAAAGTGCAATACCTTTTCTAGGCAGTAATGTTTTACCAGAATTATAGTTGTCCATATTACTTTGGTTTAATAAGTTGTTAATGTTATTATTTTCAATGACTGTATTTTTAACATTATTGACTATGATTCCAGACCCATTGTTTCCATTAATATTTAAGTTTTTAACCAAAACATCATCTGCTTTAATGTTTAAAACACAGGTATTTAATTTTCCATTTAATGTAGTGTTAACATCACTTGTGAGAATAATGCTTTTTGTAATGTCTAATGAAATGTTGTTGTAAACTTTACCTAAGAATTTAACAGCGCCTTTGCTGCCAACAGAGTCTATAATATTTTGAATTTCACTGTTTGTAGCATTTTCTTCAACTGTTCTGGTATTTAAAACAGTAACTTTAGCACTTGCAAAAGCTGATTTGTATGTAATGGTTGCAATATATTCTCCTGGATTTAAGCTAATATTTAATTTAGCTATTCCATTTGCATCAGTAGTTTTATTGTAGAATACTCCATTGATATTATAGGTTACACTTTGATTAGCTAGTGGATTACCTTGTCCATCAACTAATTTTGAATTTAATGAAGCAGGAATTCCGAAGTATTTTGTTAAATCACTTGTAGTTAAGACAGGCAATACGGTAATGTTGTTTGAAACAAAGCAGTCTTTGTACATTGCTGTTATTATGTATTTCCCTGGGTTTAGATTGATGTTTTGGGTAGCTATTCCTTTATCATTAGTGGTTTTTGTGTAGAATACTCCGTTTATGTTGAATGTTACATTTTGCTTGGCTATTGGATTTCCCTGTTCGTCAAGAGCTCTTATGTTATACTGTGTATCATTCCTGAAATATTTGACTAACTCTTTATTTTGATCCATGTTTGCTTTTACAATAATTGTATTTGAAATAGATTCGCCGGTTGCTGTGTTGGTACTTGTTATTATGTATTTTCCCGGGTTTAGATTGATGTTTTGGGTAGCTATTCCTTTATCATTAGTGGTTTTTGTGTAGAATACTCCGTTTATGTTCATAGTTACGTTAGTGTCTTTTAATGCTTTTCCGTTACTGTCTGTGAGTTTTGGATAGTATTGGGTTTTGTTTCTAAAGATTTTTTCAACATCTTCAGCAGTAATTGTTGGGATTACGGTTAATACATTTCTGGAAGTCATTGCAGGGATTTGTGAATCTCCTTTGTAACTGGCTGTTATGTTGTATTTTTTATTGGAAATTAATTTAATTGTTAATTTAGCTATTCCATTATTGTCTGTGGTTTTTTCATAATCCATGCCATTAATTGAAATTGTAACTTTAGCATTAGCTAGTGGATTCCCACTAATATCCTTTAATAGGTATTGTGCTTGGTTTCCATAGTAAACAGTATCATTTTGCAATCTTAATGAAGAATGATTTGGAGAATGATCCATTGGAATATTATCTGATTTGTCATTAAAAAGAACTCCATTTTCATCTGCTATTGGTATTTTTGATGATGATTCAATATTTGAACCAGAGGAAGCATCATTATATGTTAATGAAGTTTCAGAATCTAAACTTACTTCATCACTGTTTTGAATTATCTGATTATTATCAGCAAAAAGTACTTCATTACTATTTGCATTGGTGCTGTTGTCATCTAGAGCCGTAACACCTTGTAAAAATGCAAATAATATGAAAATACTTAATAAAATTAGCAATGTGCTTTTATTTTTCATATTTTATTACCTCATATAACTATTTTATAATAATATTATAAACTATTGTTATATAGGATTTTCCATTGGTTTTTAGAAAAACAGATTTAAAAAAATAAGAAATGAGGTAGTAAAATACCTCTAAGCTTTAACAGTAACTTTGTTTGAAGTTGCATATCCGTTATACATGGAGGTAATAATATATTCTCCGGCCATTAAACGGATATTTAATTTAGCATCACCATTAACATCAGTTACTTTGTTGTAGAATACACCATTGATGTTAAATGTTACATTTTGGTTAGCTAATTCTTTTCCTTGACCGTCAACAACTTTTGCAACAAATTCTTTAGATTCACTAAATGTTTTGTTTAAGTCATGTGCAGTTAAGGTAGGCAATACGGTAATGTTGTTTGAAACAAAGCAGTCTTTGTACATTGCGGTTATTATGTATGTTCCAGGGTTTAGGTTGATGTTTTGGGTAGCTATTCCTTCATCATTGGTTGTTTTTGTGTAGAATACTCCGTTGATGTTAAAGGTTACATTTTGCTTAGCTAATGGGTTTCCTTGTTCGTCAAGAGCCCTTACGCTATATTGTGTATCATTCTTGAAATATTTAACAATATTCTTATTCTGATCCATGTTTGGTTTTACAAGAATTGTGTTGGATATAGATTCGCCGGTTGCTGTGTTGGTACTTGTAATAATGTATTTTCCAGGGTTTAAGTTAATAGTTTGGGTAGCTATTCCTTTATCATTAGTGGTTTTTGTGTAGAATACTCCGTTTATGTTCATAGTTACGTTAGTGTCTTTTAATGCTTTTCCATTACTGTCTGTGAGTTTTGGATAGTATTGGGTTTTGTTTCTAAAGATTTTTTCAACATCTTCAGCAGTAATTGTTGGAATTACGGTTATTGTACTGTTTAAGGCAGCTCCATTGTAGTCATCATCTCCAGCATAAACTGCAGTTACGTTGTACTGTTTATTGGAAATTAATTTAATGTTCATAGATGCAATTCCATCTTTATTAGTGCTTTTATTGTAGGTTTTACCATTGACTGTAATGGAGACAGTAGCATTTACAATTGCAGCACCATTGTCTTTTAAAATGTAGCTTAATTTTCCACCATAGTAAATACTTGCATTTTGAAGAATTAAATCACTGTCTTTAGTGTCATTTGATGGAATGTCAGAATCAGGTATGGTATAATATGCACATGGTCTTGTTGAACTATTGGATTGGCTTATTGCACCATATCCTGGTCCAAGAGCAATCAATACATTTTGGCTTGGTTTAAATGTAGCATTTTTAAAGTTTACAGTAGCAGTTCCGTTTATTATTGGTACAATTTGGTAAATGTCTCCCGGTTTTATGCTGCTGTCAGTACCTTCTTTATTTAAGAAGAAAGTTACATTTCCAACACTTAAACATTTTGCTACTTCGCCGGTATCTTTTCTAATAAGGCTTATTTTGTATACTCCTTTTGATATTTTGGTCATTTCTCCAAATATCATATCTCTTTGACCCTCTTTCAATACTCCAGGTTCATAGTATGTACTTGGACAAAGCTGTTCAAATGAATATACATTGCTTCCAACATAAATGATTCCAGTGTCACCACCTTCATTTTGCTGTGCAAATACTCCTCTTGTTTTATGACCAACAAAAATATTGAAGTTAATTTCTTGTGCTTTGTAATTGTCTTCAAAACTTTTTTTAGTTTTATAAGTATCAAATACTCCGTAATTTCCATTTTCAAAAATGTAATTACCATTTATTTTCAAGCTGTCTACTGTACAATCGACGTATATTCCTGCTCCGTTATTTGCTCTTGCCTGAACGGAATTATCTCTGTTTGCCATTATTACATTGCTTATGATGTTTACATTGTTTGCAGAATTAACAACAATTCCTTTCCAATTATTTCCTACAATGTTATTGTTCATTATGTTGATATTCTTGTTATTTTCACCAACATAAATTCCGGAGTTTTTATTATTTTCAATATTATTGTCAGTTATAGTAATTTTATTACTATTTTCGATTAATATCCCATTTTTGGAATATTGGATATTGTTATTGTTAATTAAAATATTTGAAGCATCTTTTAAGTATATTCCAGGACCGTTGGATACTTGGTCTATAGTATTATTGGTTATTTGAATGTCTTTTGCACCTTCAATATAAACTGCATATGGGTCGACTTCTCCGTTTTTAGCAGCATTGTTTACAAAAGTAAATCCTGAAAGAACAGATCCTGATGCCTCTGGACTAAAGTAGAATATTCCAACACCATTTGATCCTTTAATATTACTTGGACATGTAGACATTGTTGTTCCTACATTACTAATGATATTTAATTTTTTATCTACAACAAAATGACAGTGTTCATAGTTTTTTCCAGTAATTTCTATAGTGTCACCATCTTTTGCATTATCTATTGCAGTTTGTATTGTTGGATTGTTCATTTGATTTTCTGCAGAACCATCAACAACATATTTAGTTCCTAGTACTTCATGTGTTTCTGCTTGGCTTATTACATCAGTACTGTTGTCTATATCTGCAGCACTAATGCCTTGTGCAAATGCAAATAACATGAAAACACTTATTAAAATTAATATTATTTTTTTATCCATATTATTTACCTCATATTTCACGATATGATTAATAATAAATATCATATCTATTGTTATTTAATTGTTGTCTTTTAAATATGAAGTTAATTAAAAAAATAAGAAAAGGAGGTATTAATACCTCTAAGCTTTAACAGTGACTTTATTGGAAGTTGCATAACCGTCATAAATGGAGGTTATGATATATTCTCCAGCCATTAATCTGATGGATAAACTGGCTATACCATTTGAATTAGTTGTTTTAGTGTAGAATACACCATTAATATTGAATGTTACATTTTGGTTTGCTAATGCTTTTCCCTGACCATCAAGAACAGTTGCATTGAAACTTTCAGGTCCTAAATAAACTTTGGTCAAGTCATTAGTTACTAATGTTGTTTTTACAGTAACATTGTTAGATACAAAACAGTTATCGTATTCAGAAGTTATGATGTATGTATTAGGACGTAAATTAATATTCAATGTTGCAATACCTTCTTTGTTTGTTTCTTTATGGTAAAATACTCCGTTAATGTTGAAATTAATTATTTTATTAGCTACTGGATTTCCATCACTATCTACTAATTTTGCATTAAATTGAGTTCCATTTTTAAAGTATTTTACAACATCCTGTGTTAAGATAATTGAATTTACTTTAACTTGATTAATAGTACTTGCATTTGGATTAACTTTGTCTCCAGCATATTTTGCAGTAATTGTGTAGGTTTTAGGTTGGAGTTTTAATTTCATAAATGCATTTCCGTTAGAATCTGTGGTTCTGATGTAATCTTTACCATTAATGTTAATTGTTATATTTGCATCAGCAATGCCATTGCCTTTTTTATCTTTTAATATGTATTTTAGTTCTCCGCCAAAGTATATGCTGTCTTTTTCTAAAGTTAAGGTAGTTTTTGCATTACTTTTTATTATAATATTTTTAATTTCCTGATCAACTTTGTTGAAGTAATAGCTGCCTATTATTTTATCGGTTCCATTATAAGTTAATTTTAAAGTATATTTGCCTTCATCGTAGTTTAACGGAATATCGATAATACCAAAATCATTAGTTTTAGTATTGATTGTATCTATAACTTCTTCATCAAATATAATGGATATTTTGACATTTTGATTAGGTAAAACAATTCCGTTTTCTCCAGTTAATTGCACTCTATAATAGGAACCAGATTCAACAGTTTTATTTGAAGCTCCAATAAATTTACTGTCTAAACTTGCAGGTAAAATAATATAATCTCCGGAGGTTTCATTTTCTATCCATGATTTGTCCATAAAGGTCAATACTTTAATACCTGTTTGATAAGTGTTATTTGCAATAGTTATAGTACCTACTGGAAGTAGTGCTCCATTTGCACTGCCAATTCTAACTGCCTGAATAGTGTATGGGGTGATTGGATTATCTTGGTCTAATGCGGTAAATTTATTGTTTGTAACTGTAATAGTTTCAATATTACTTGGTGATCCGTGTGCGGTATTACCCTGTTCAATGTAAAGACCAATATTATTAGCAGCTAATTTAAAAATGTTATCGGATACAATACTTGTTCCTGCTGCTTTTTTAAAGTCAATAGCTATTTTAATTATGTCTATGAATGTGTTGTTGGTAGTGTTAACATTTCCAACTCCACCGCCATAAAATACTCCGTACCAGTTATTTACAAAAGTATTGTTTCTTACATTTACATTTTGACCCCCGGAAGCTATTGATACTCCGTCAAGACATTGTGAACCAAAGAAATTGTTTTCAACTAAAATATTTGATCCGCCCATAATGTTTATAGCTTTAGTTCCGGTTTCTTTGTTTTTTCCAATAGATGAAATGTCTGTTGTTCCATTAAATCTACAGTTGCGGACTGTTATATTTCCAAGTGTTGCGGATAAATAAACTCCAGAATTTCCATTTAGGAAAGTACAGTTTTCAACAATAATATTTGCACCGTTACGGATTTCTATTCCACGACCATTCCATTTTGCAGTTTCATTGGTCATAATAAAATTTAAATTGTATATTTGAGTGCCATCAATTGTTCCGGTTTTACTATATATTTGGAATCCTTGAAGAGCATAAAATGTAGCATTGTTTCCTTGAACAATAATATTTTTGTCTACAACAATTCCATCTAAACTTGTAAAGTTATAAACTCCATTTTTAGTGAAATTAAGAGTATCTCCAGCACTTACATTTTCTTTAATGTATTTATTAAGTTCTGTGATATTTGTTTTTGGGTCTATATTGTGAATGGTTGTATTTTTAATATCATTATTTACTGGTTCTACAATTTCATTAGCTATTGCAGATTCATCTGCAGAAGTAGATATTATTGAAGTATCATTTTCATCTATTGCAGACACGTTAGATATTGATACTGCAACAATAAATCCAATTAATAATGATAAAATTATCTTATTAATTTTCATATCATTTCTCCATTTTAATTAATTTATATGATAACCTATTATTTTCGATGTATAAATATTTTTATTTCGAATAATTTTTGAAAAGTAGTTAATTAATTAAAATGAATGTTTTTAAAAAAAGAAAAATAGGTAGAGGTTATAAAACCTCTAGTTTAATGTAAAATTATGCTTTTAAAACAGTTACGTTGTTACCAACTTGGTATTCATCCCATATAGAAGTAATGATGTATTCTCCAGCCATTAATCTAATGGTTAAAGCAGCTTCACCTGTCTCATTGGTGACTTTGTTGTAAAATACACCGTTTATATTGAATGTTACATTTTGGTTAGCTAATGCTTTACCTTGACCGTCTAAAGTTTTTGCAACGAAAGTTTTGTTTTGACCATAAGTCATGTTTAAGTCGCTAGTTATTAAAGTTGGAAGTACAGTAACTTTGTTGGATATTTGGATACCGCCGTAAATGGTAGTAATAATGTAATCTTTAGGTAATAATTTAATACCTAATTTTGCAGTACCATTTTCATCAGTAGTTCTGGTGTAGAATACACCGTTGATGTTGAAAGTTACATTTATTCCTTTTCCAACAGCTTTTCCGTTAGCATCTAAAATAGTAGCTTCAAAGGAAGTACCGTTTTTGTAGTATAATGTAATATCTTTAGTAATGATGTTTGAGGTTACAGTAATAACATCTTTAGATGTGATAGTATCATTTCCAACTTTACAGGTTGCAGTAACTAAATAATCTTTAGGTTGGAGGTTAATACCCATACTTACAGTACCGTTTTCATTAGTTATTTTAGTGTAATCTCTTCCGTTTATGTTTAATGTAACAGTTACATTTTCAATAGGTTTACCATTTGCATCAGTTAAGGTGTAAATAAGTTTTCCGCCTTTAATGATGGTAGTATTTTTAATAGTTAAAGCGGTTTTACCAGCTACAGTTGCTTTTATTGTAGTTTTGGATGCACCATATAAGTATCCGTTGGTACTTGTGGTGGTTCCTGCATAAGCAATATCTAAAGTCCAGTTTCCGTTACCTAATCCTTCAACAGTAAATAAACCAAATGCATCAGTGGTAGTTTCAATAGTTTTGTTCATATTTCCGTTTTTAGCAGTAATAGTAACTTTTGCATTAGGAATAGTAATACCGTTTTTAGTAGCTAATTGCATAGTGATTGAGTCACCAACAGTTATTGCAGTAGTTGGTGCTTTTACTAAAGTGTCTAAAGTTGCAGGTCCAATAATGTAAGTATTGTTTTCACCTTTCCATGAATTGTCCATGAAAGTTACTGGAGTAATTCCTTCTTCATAAGTGTTGTTAGTAACAGTTATGGTTCCGATAGGGAGTAAAGGACCTCCTTTACTTTGAACATAGACTGCATCGATGGTGTAAGGGTTAGTATCGTTATAAGCTTCAAATATGTTGTTGGTAATAGTAATAGTTTCAATGGTACTTGGAGCACCGTGTGCGGTGTTACCTTGTTCTATGTAAATAGGAGTACAAGTTCCACTGAGTGTTGTGTTTTCATCTACTTTTACAGAATAATATCCGTTAATGAAAGTGTTGTTGTTTATTTTAGTTTCACCAGCAGCTTTAACAAGACCTAAATCATAGATTTTGTTGTTTATGAAAGTGTTACCTTCAACAACAACTCCTCTTACTCCTCCTCCGTAGAATACACCATACCAGTTATTTACGAAAGTATTGTTAATAAATTGGAAGTTGTTTTGAGCACCACTTGCAATAGATACTCCGTCAAGTAAATCTTTTCCAAAGTAATTGTTTATTAAAATGTGGTTGGATCCACCCATAATATTTATTCCTTTGGTACCTTTTTCTTTTTTACCAATGGTTTTTATATCAGTAGTTCCCATAAATGAACATCCGATAACTGTAATATTGGAACAGGTACCAGTGTATATTCCGGAATGACCGTTTTCGAAAGAACAGTTAATAATTTTAACATTATTAATGTTGATTAATTCAATTCCACGACCGTTAATTTTATTTTTTTGATTTATATTGAAGTTAATATTTTGGAAAGTTGTTCCATCAATGGATGTTAATTTACTATCAGCAGTAAATCCGTTATCACAGTCGATAGTAGCATTGTTTCCTTCAATAATCAAAGCATGTGGAATAGTTATAGCGTTAAGCACTTCAGATTTGTTAGCACTATGCCAGTTGTAAACAGCATCTTTAGTGAAGTTAATTGTATCTCCACTTTTTGAATTATCAATTATTTTTTGTACATCTGCAGCAGTAGCTGTTGAATTTACATTCCAAACAGTATTATTTGCAGCAGGTGCAGCAGGTTCACTTATTACACCACTCATATCAATGCTAGATATTTCTAAAGCTTCAACTTCAGCAGGAGCAGATACTGCATTAGTATCAACATCTTCTGCAGCTGAAACAGCGGAAAGTGAAATAGCAGCAATAAGAACGATTAATAAGGATACCAATATCTTATTGTTAATTTTCATCTTTATTTCTCTCCATAAAGTTATAAATTAGCTAATAACATCTAACGATAAAATAAGAAATGACTATCATTAAGGTATTATTAGTAATTTTAATTATGTTTTTATTTAGTATATAACAGTTTTTCTTTATTCTTTCAGCAATAGTTATTTTTATTATAAGTATTAGTTCATTTTTTTAATTATTTTATAAAAATTTTTCAGATTTTCATTTAATTTTTGAATAAAAAATATGTCATTTTTATAATATGGTGTAAAATTTAGATTACAATATTATGTAATAATTAAATTACATACTTATTTATAGTACCTGTCGATATAATCAAGTATGTAATTACAATTTTCATTCTGTAATTAGGTGAGTAGTTTAAAAAGGGGGTGAAAATATAGTTAAAAAAGTGTTTTTCATTTCAATTTTAATATTGTTCTTAGCAATAAATATTGTATCTGCTGAAGATGTTAATAATACTGCTGCTGATGTATCTAATTCATCTCAGACAGGAAATGAAGTATTGCATAATATAGAAATAGAGTATGTTCAATTAAATACTTCTGATGTGTCCGTATTTTCTAAAGGTGAATCTTATAATGCTACACTTATTTATGATGATGGAACTCCAGTTTTTAATAAAACAGTCATCTTTGATATTAATGGAGTCAAATACAATAAAGTAACTGATAATCATGGTGTTGCAAGTTTGGATATACGATTAAATCAGGGAACATATGTTATTTCTACTAGTTTTACAGATTCTTACGATAGAATTTTAACTCATTACAATTATGTTTATGTGTCTGATGTTAAAGGAACTATTATTCCAGAAGGATTGTCCAATATTGAAATTCAAAAAATCATTGATTCTGCAAATGCAGGGGAAAATATAATTTTTGCGGGTAAAAACTATGAAAATATATCATTAACAATATCTAAAAATCCGGTTAATATTTATAGTTCAGTTAAATCTACTTTAAATGGAAATTCTAAAAATCCAGTTTTCACAATTAAATCATCAAAAGCTGCAGGGACAGTTATTTATAACTTAATTGTTAAAGGTGGTTCTGAAGGAATTTTGTTAAAGGGAACTAATAATGTTACCATTCTTAATAATGATATAATTAATAGTAAGTGTGGCATTAGTGTAATTGATACAGATAAAGCAAATATTGTTGGAAATTTAATTTCTAATTCAAACAGTTTTGGTATTTATCTTAAAGATTCAACTAATACTGTTATCTACTCTAATTGTATTACTAAAGGAGGATATGGTATTTATTTTGATAAAGGTGTAGAATATACAACTGTTGAACATAATCAAATATCATACAACAAAGAATATGGAATAAATCTTCATGGATCAGGGCCTTACACAACCATAACGGATAATAATATTTCAAATAATTATAAGGGAATCAATATTGACTGTAAAGGAGATTCTGAGTTATATATTACCAACAATGCAATTCACAGTAATGATGTAGGTCTTAATGTTGGTGAAAATTATGTAAGATCTGGTGAAGACGGATTGATGGGTGTTGGATATAATTTTATTGGACTTAATAAGGAGTTTAATATTTTAGGCAGGGAAAATGATAATTATCCTGCTTTTAAAATGGGTCCTGTACTTACTGATGGAAGCAAAGAGTCATTTGTTAAAATCTGTAGTAGAATAAAAACCAAATTATTAGGTTTTAATGTTAAGCAAGTTGATAAAAGTTCTATACTTGTATCTGTAGATGAAAGAATTACTACTGCTATTCCGTGGAAAACTTCATTGAATGATGGAAAAAATTGGGGATACTCAATAATCAGTAATGGAAAAGGTCTTATACATGTCAATAATGGAAATGGTAATGTAAAATTTGGTTATTATGGCATATCTGGTCAGGAAACTTATAAACTGTCCGATTATGAGCAATATATTAAACCAACTTATCCTGTTCCTCCTGCTGATTTTAAACCTACAAATCCAGACAGTCCAGCAAATCCAAATACTGGCAGTCAGGGTAATGGAACTTCATCTAACACACAACAAGGTCAAGGTTCTGCAACTGCTTCTGGCAGTGGAGGATCTGGTGATGGTTCTTTAAGTGTGTCTGAAGCTAATTCTGCTTCAGCAGCATCTGCTCAAAGTTCTGCATCTGCAAGTGAATCTAGTGCTAGTGACAGTGCTTCTGCTTCCACATCTGCAAGTTCATCTCAGTCTGTTGCAAAAGTTATAGATATTGATGAGGAAGTTGTAAAGATTGCAGGAATAGGTATTTTAATATTACTGATAATAGCTGTCATTGCGTTGTATTATAGAAATGATATAAAATCAATGATTGAAAAGAAAAATGGCAAATAATCATTTTTCTTCTTTTTACTTTTTTTAAAAAACTTAACGATATGTTTATATATTCAGGTAGTAAATATTATTACTCATAATAAAGAGTTAATGAGCTGTTGAAATGTTAAGTTTGTTTGAGGGATATTTATTAATATTTGTTGCATTATTTGCAGTGAATATGGGTCTTTTTTTAGGAAATTTTAAAATTAATAATTCAAAGGCAATTCTTATTTCACTTTTATCAGGAATTTTATTGATTGGTGTTAACAGTATTTCAGGCTATTTTAAAGATAGTTTATCTTTTTTAGCAGGTAATTTCGGATATCTGTTTGTGGTAATGGCTGCTGTTTTATTTGTTTTAACATGGATTTATTTAAAAAAGGAGAATAATCTAAAAGAAGTTACTTTGATAACTGCTGTGTTATTTTACATATCTATATTATGTATTGATGCTCATATTGATGGATTTTCAATATTTAATAGCTTATTATTAACTTTATTTTTAGTTATAATAATGTTTGTAGTTTATCAGCTTTCTAAATTATTGTTTTATGCAAAAAGAGAGTATTCCCTTATTGTTGGGGAGTTTATGATTTTAGAATCAATTTTAATTTTTATTTTAGGATTAACTTACTGGTCTGTCAAAGGTTTGGACTATAATATGTTTAGTGCTTATCTGATTTTGACTCCTACTTATCAGCTGGTATATGTTATTATTTTAATGATTTTTATTTTGATTGTGGGATTGTATTATAATGATAAACAATTGAAAAAAAGATAGTGAGGTAATTTATGATAATTCAAGGAACTGAAACATTATCTTCATTTATTCATATAGTGTCTGAAAGCTTACTGACTCCGGTAATGATTTTGATTGTGGTCTTTTTAGTTGTTGTTATATTATGTATTGGCGGGCTTATTAATGAACGTATTTCAAGAAAACCAATCAGCTCTGAAGAATTGGAATGTTTAATAAGGAATGTTTCATTTTCACAGTCTCATAGCGAAATTGAAAAACATATAGAAGAAAGCAATTTATTTGATTTTCAAAAAAATGTACTTATTAAAATAGCTAATAATCATGATATCGGATGTGAAGCCAGAAAAGCATTAGCTAGTGAATTGATTTCAGCAGAAGAAACTAAATTAATTAAAAGTACTAATAAGACAGATGTTCTTGTAAGAGTAGGTCCTATTTTAGGTCTTTTAGGTACTTTAATTCCGTTAGGTCCTGGTTTGGCAGCATTAGGTTCAGGAGATATTGTTACATTAGCTGAAGCATTAACTGTTGCATTTGATACTACTGTTACTGGTCTGGTTATTGGAGCACTTGCTTATTTGGTATCTAAATTTAAAAAACAATGGTATGAATCAGATTTAATAGTTCTTGAAACTATTGCTGAAGCAGAATTGGAAACTTTAAATAAGAAGTGAGTATTATGCTTAGAAAAAGACGTAGAATTAGTGAATCTTTAGATGACGATCCGATGAGTGGTTTATCTAACTTGTCTGATGCAATGCTGGTTCTGGCACTTGGATTTTTAATTTTTGCTATTATGGCATTGTCTGCAAATCCGGAATTAATATCTCAAACACCTGCTACTCAGGATGTTTCCAGTGCTGATACTTTTGAACAGAATTACACTGATTCCGGGGGTATGGAAGATAGCGGATACAGTGAAGTGGGTAAAGTGTATGAAGATCCAACTACTGGTAAGTTAGTATTAGTATCGGGTTAAAATCACCTTTTTTTAATTTTTCTTTTTTATATTTGTTTTTTATTGTCGTAGTTTGATAAATATTTTTTATTTTTGTTTTCTTTTAATTTATTTTTTCTAAAGATTTATTTGATGTTTATCATATGATTTTAGGCTTTACAAAAATTGTTAGATATAACGAAGTTTATTTTTTTAGAATATTTTTATGAATCTTATGTTATATTTTGTATAAATACTAAAAAGGATGTATTTTTCATTATTTTTAATAAATAACTTTTATAAAATTTAATGCAATGTTTATAAGTAGTTTAATGTATAATTTTGTAAAAAAAGAGATTTTTCACGATATGAAATGAGTTTATCATGATTTATCATTATATATACATTTTGTCGGTAGATATATTTAAAGATTACTTTTTAAGCTAGATAACAAATCCTTTTTATATTAATTTACATACTTATAGTCATAATACTATGAATTAGAATTTAAGGGAGATTTTCATATGTATTATAAATTTTTTCCCTTTGGAAAAATTAAATATGAGGTTGATATTAATGAGTTCTTTTAAAAGTCCTGTAGATACAGCAAAAACTGTGTCTTCAATAGGTGGAACAAAAAGTTCCGCAAATGTTCTTAATGTAATATTGTTATCCTTCTTAGCAGGTGCATATATTGCATTTGGTGGATTGTTAGCTGAAGTTGCAAATGCAGGAATGCTTGCAGCAGGTTGTCCTCTCGGATTATCTAAATTTGTCTTTGGTGCAGTGTTCCCTGTTGGTTTGATGCTTGTTGTACTTGCAGGATCTGAATTGTTCACTGGTAATGTAATGTACATGGTTATGGGTGTTTTAGATGGTAAAGCATCTGTTGGTGGTCTTTGTAAAAACTGGGTTATCAGTTGGATTTTCAACTTTGTTGGTGCTTTATTTGTTGCTTATGTATTAGCATATATGAGCGGTATTGCTACTGATCCGGTAATTGCTGCAGGAGCTACTAAAGTTGCCGTTACAAAAGTCGGATTATCATGGGATGTAGCACTCATTAGAGGTATCGGTTGTAACTGGCTTGTTTGTTTAGCTGTATACTTAGCATTAGCATCTGATGATATCATCGGTAAAATCTTTGGTATATGGTTCCCAATTATGGCGTTCGTAACCATCGGATTCGAGCACAGTGTTGCAAACATGTTCTTTATTCCATTAGGTATGTTCTTAGGTGCTGAAGGTGTAAACTGGGCAACTATCTTTGGAAATCTTATTCCAGTAACTATTGGAAACATAATTGGTGCAGCAATATTTGTAGGTTGTATTTATTATATAACTTACCTTAAAGATGCAAGTTAGAGGTAGAACGGAATTAAAATAAATAAGAAGCTTCATGCTTCTTATTAATTTATATTAATTTAAATAAATTATTTGGAGATTATAAAATGGTTGAGATAAAATATGTCCCAACAATTTGTCCATACTGTGGTACTGGATGTGGACTTAACTTCGTTGTAAAGGATGATAAAATTGTAGGTGTCGAACCATATAAAAGACACCCAGTAAATGAAGGAAAAGTATGTCCAAAAGGTAACTTTGGGTATGAATTTATTAATAGGGAAGATAGATTAACAACTCCATTAATCAAAGAAAATGGAGAATTTAGGGAAGCTTCTTGGGATGAAGCTTTAGATTTAGTTGCTAATAAACTTAAAGAAGTATCTGATGATGATCCAAATAAAGTTGGATTCTATGCATGTGCTCGTTCACCAAACGAAAACATTTACATTACTCAAAAATTAGCTAGGGTAGCTTGTGGTACTCAAAACGTTGACCACTGTGCACGTATTTGTCACGGACCTACTGTAGCTGGTCTTGCTACCACCTTTGGTTCAGGTGCTATGACCAACGGATTCGACAGTATTAAAGAAGCAGACTACATATTCTGTATTGGTTCAAACAACATGGAAGCACACCCATTGTTTGGTCGTAAATTAATCCAAGCTCAAAAAAATGGTGCTAAATTAGTTGTTTTAGATCCAAGATACACTCCAACTGCTAAAATAGCTGATGAATATGTACAATTCAAAACAGGTACTGACGTAGCATTAATGAATGGTATGATTAAAGTTATTATTGATAATGGCTTACAAGATGACGAATTTATTAAAAACAGAACAAAAGGTTTCGATGAACTTAAAGAAACAGTACAAAAATACGACCTTGAAACTGTATCTGAAATCACTCACATTGCACCAGAAGTCATAGAAGAATTAGCTATTGAATATGCTAAAGCTGATAAAGCAGCTATTGTTTACTCATTAGGTATTACTGAACACTCTCACGGTGCAGATAACGTAATGTCTACTGCTAACTTAGCTATGTTAACCGGTAACATCGGAAGAGAAGGTACTGGTGTAAACCCATTAAGAGGACAAAACAACGTACAAGGTGCTTGTGATATGGGTGCATTACCTTCAGATTATGTAGGTTACAGAAAAGTAGCAGATCAAGAAACTACTGACTGGTTCAACGAATACTATGGAACAAACCTTCCTGCAAAACCAGGTTTAACCTTAGTGGAAATGATGAATGCAGCTCATGCTGGTGACTTAAAAGTATTATACATCCATGGAGAAGACCCAGTACTTTCTGATGCAGATATCAAACATACTAAAGAAGCATTAGCTAACTTAGACATGTTAATTGTTCAAGAATTATTCATGACTGATACTGCACAATGTGCTGATGTTGTTTTACCTGCAGCAGGTTGGGGTGAACAAGAAGGAACATTCACCAACGGTGAAAGAAGAGTACAATGTTTACACAAAGCTCAAGAACCACCTGAAGGCGCAATGTTAGATTGGAAAATTATGGAAGAAATCGCAGTTAGAATGGGAGTTCCAAGAGAAAAATTCCATTATGAATCTGCTGAAGAAATCTTTGAAGAAATCAGAGAATGTGCTCCAATCTTTGCTGGTATGAACCGTGAAAGATTAGACACCCCTGAAGCTCTTCACTGGCCATGTCCATCTGTTGATGACCCATGTCAACCATTAATGCACAAAGATAAATTTGCACATCCTGATGGATTAGGTATTTTCCAAGCATTAGAACACAGAGGTCCTGTAGAAGTTCCTGATGAAGAATATCCATTGTTATTAACTACTACTAGGGTTTTATTCCACTATCACGCAGCTATGACTAGAAGATGTAAAACTTTAGACAACGAAGTTAAAACTGGATTTATAGAAATCAATACAGAAGATGCTAAAGAATTAGGAATTCTCAATAATGAAATAGTTAAAGCTAGCTCCAGAAGAGGGGAAATTGAAATTCCTGCAAGAGTAACTGATGACATTAAGAAAGGTATTGTAAACATACCTATGCACTTTACTGAATGTGCAGCTAACATGTTAACTAACTCTGATTCTTTTGATCCAAAATGTAAAATGGTAGAGTTAAAAGCTTGTGCTATTAAAGTAGAAAAAATTGAGGAGTAGATTTAAATGGCTGTAAAAAATAGCGACATGTATTATGCATACTCTAACAACGAAGGTATTAAAGAAAAAGGTGAATACGGAGGAGTAGTTACAACTATCATGAAACATCTTTTAGAAAGCAATGTTGTTGATGGTATTGTAGCTGTAAAAGAAGGATTTGATTTGTATGACGCAGTTCCATGCCTTATAACTGATCCTGAAGAAGTTATTAAAACTGCAGGTTCAATTCACTGTGGTACTGTAAACTTAGCTAGTTTCATATACAAATACTTAGACGGTTGCAGAGATATGAAAATAGCAGTTACCTGTAAACCTTGTGACGCAATGTCTATAAGAGAATTAATGAAAAAGGGCAAAATCATCGAAGACAACGTCATAATGATTGGAGTAAACTGTGGTGGAACATTACCTCCTGTACCAACTATGCAAATGATTAGAGATGTTTATGAGTTAGATCCTAGTGACGTAATTAAAGAAGAAATCGCAAAAGGTAAACTCATTATGGAAACTGCAGAAGGGGAAAAAGGTTTCGGTATTGAAGATTTAGAAGAAGACGGTATGGGTAGAAGAGAAAACTGTCAAAGATGTGATTTAAAAATACCAAGTAACGCAGATTTAGCATTAGGTAACTGGGGAGTAATCGGTCCTTTAGCAGGAAAAGCTACTTTTGTTGAAGTATTCTCTGATAAAGGTGCAGATATTCTTAATGATGTGATTGAAGCTGATTTAATCGCTGTTGAAGAACCACTCGAAAAAGGAATTGCAATAAGAGACAAAATTAATAATTTCATGCTCTCTGCATCTGCAAAGAAAAAAGAAGCAGATTATGCAGGTACTTCTGGAGATATCATCGAAGTATTCAAAGAATATGAAGACGAATTCTCTAAATGTATGAAATGTTATGGTTGTCGTGAAGCATGTCCATTATGTTTCTGTGATGACTGCTGTCTTGAAGCTGAAGGTCCTGAATGGGTACCTGGCGGATACACTCCTGCAGCACCATTCTTCCACTTAACTCGTATGGTGCACATGGTAGATTCCTGTACTAACTGTGGTCAATGTACTGAAGTTTGTCCTTGTGAAATACCTGTAGCTAAAGTATGGAGTACAGTAAACAACAAAATCCGTGATGTATATGGATATCTCCCTGGATTTGATAACGGGGAACCAATTCCATTCACTGAACACAAACCAAAAGATAACTGGAAATAGAGTTTTTACTCTATTTACCTCTTTTTTTTAAAAAATGAGGATGTGACACGAAATCACATTTTTTTCTAATTTTAATTGACTAATTTTTCTTTAATTTTATATACTATGAAGTATAATCTTTTATTATAGATATTAATATTTATGGTTGTTTTATTCATGGTTTTAAAAGATGATAATATTAATCAGACTATGTTGGTCCCTATGGACTTGCGAAATTTGATTCCTGAAGATCATCCGTGCTATTTTATTAAAAATGTGGTTGATTTAATTGATTGTTCAAAAGCAAACCAGGAATTTCGTGGAAAGCCTGGTGAATCTGCTTATCCTCGAGAATTATTGCTCAGGCTCATTTTAATGAGCGTATTTGATGGTGGATTGTCTTCAAGAGAAATAGAGAGAAAAACAAGAACTGACATTGCATATATGTATCTTGCAGCAATGGAAAAACCATCATATCGGACAATTGCACGATTTAAAGTCGATTATACTGATTTAATCGACGAAGCATTTAAAACAACGATCAAAATTGCAAAGGAAAATGATTTAATAAAAATACATCATTTGAGCTTGGATGGAACTAAAATCAAAGCAAAAACATCAATTAATAAATTAATCGATGAAAACCAAATCAAAATCATGAAAGAACACTTCAAAAAAAGTATTGAACTTGATCAACAAGAAGATGAGGAACTCGGAGATGAATCTGGAAATTCAGTTCCAGAATCATTAACAGACAAAGAAAAATTCAAAGAAACAGTAAAAGAAATTCAAGAATCTTCTAAAAATAATAGAAACAAAGATAAATTGCGTTCTTCAAGTTTAAATCTTTTAAAACAAGCAGAAAAAAATCCAGAAAAAGTTTTAAAAAAACTCAACGAACTCGAAGAAAAAGTAAAAGAATCACCAAAAGATGTAATAAGCATTAACGACCCAGATGCTCGCTTAATGATGAATAAAAAAGGCAAATGGGAATGGGATTACAACGCACAAATCATCGTGGACGAATACAAAGGAATAATCCTATCTTCATACATTACACAAAATCCAACCGACCATTTCGAGCTGATTCCATCAATAGAACAATTAGAAAACAATTTAACCAGAATTTATGATGAATTGCCCTCCAATTTCCAATTCAGTGCCGATAATGGATATTCAACAGATGAAAACACAACATATCTTGAAGAAAAAGGCTTAGACGGATACATATCCACCAGAAAACTCTCAAGAAAAGAAAAAAAATATAATCTATGGGAAAAACCATTCCAAAAAGACAATTTCTGCTACGATGCAGAAATTGAAACCTATATCTGCCCTTTGGGAGAAAGTTTATATCGAAGAAGAACATACGAATACAAAAACAAACAAAGAATAACCTACTGGACAAACGAATGCAAAAACTGCATCATGAAAGAAATCTGCTGCAAGAAAAAGAACTACAGAACAATCCAAGACTATGGAAACCCTTCCAAAATCAGAATGCAACGGAAAATGGAAACAGACTGGGCACAAAAAATCTACAAAAAACGATCAAAAACAGCAGAACTACCATTTGCACACATAAAACAAAATATGAAACTCCATGAATTCACAACAACAGGAATAAAAAACACAAACACAGAATTCAAACTATATACAATCGGACACAACCTAAAAAGAATATACAATGAAATAAACACAAAAAACAACTAAAATAAGAAAAAAAATTATAAAAAATCAGAAACACAAAATTCAACTAAAAATTTTGCGTCACATCCTCAAAATTAATTTTAGAAGATAAAAATCTTCTGTTTAAAAATAGCTTTTAATTGTTATAAGGCTCTCTTTTGTTAATGCCTTTAATGAAAACTTCTTTTAGTTGAGAATCTGATTCATTATTTCTTATATGTGATATTAATTCTACCAGATTGTCATTTCTAAGTAAGCATGGCTTTATTTTTCCGTCAGGGGTTATTCTTAATCTGGTACAATTTGCACAAAAGTCGCTGTTTTCAATAGGTTTTACTACTTCAATTTCTCCGCCGTCTATGAAGTATTTTTTACGGTTTTGCATAAATTCACGTGTTTTGACTTCATCACATATGGAAAGCAACTTTTCATTGATGGGATCTAAATTATAATGATAATCTCTGCTGAATTTTTCATCGTCACAGTTTTCACTGTCCATTAATTCAATAAGCTGAAGTATGATTCCATGTTTTTTACAAAATTCAAACATGTCATCCACTTCGTTTTCATTTATTCCTTTCATTAAAACCATATTGATTTTAACAGGATAAAGGCCAACTTCAACAGCTTTCAGAATTCCGTTTTTTGCTGATTCAAGCAGATTTTTAGTGGTAACTTTTTTGTAAGTTTCAGGATTTAAAGTATCTAAACTGATATTTACCCTATTTAATCCAGCTTCTTTTAGATCTTTTGCATATTTTCCAAATAATGTTCCATTTGAAGTAATGGATATGTCATCAAAATCAAGACTGGCTATTTTACTTACAATTTCAACGATGTCTTTTCTTATTAAAGGCTCTCCACCGGAAAGCCTTATTTTTCTAACACCAATATTCTTAGCTATTTTACAGATTCTGTAAATTTCATCTGCATTCATTTCCTCTTGAGAATCATCCATCCCATCATGGTGGCAGTATAAACAATTTTCATTACATTTGTTTGTTATTGTAATTCTTAATGAAAGTATTGGTCGTTCATATTTGTCTTTGATAGCTTCTATACTCATAAAATCATTTTTTAACAGTTATATTAATAGTTTCGATTTCATTGATGTCTAGTTCTCCAAGTTTCAATGATTTAATCATACCATAAATTGTTTCCTTTAGGATGCCCTTTACAAATGCATTAATCTCAACATCTTTATTGTTTACTGTGAGTCTAGCTTCACTTTCTTTAAGATTTTCCTGATTTATTTTAGAAATATCTACCTGTGCAATTCTTGCATCTTCATCAGTGTTTAGGGAATTAATCATTCCAAATACTGAGTTTGCAACGAAGTTGTTGGTATGATGATTTAAACTAATTTCTTTATTGTTAATTAGAACATTAGCTTCCACTTTTGGGTTTAAATCAATGTTATCTTCATTGTTTATTATTAGTTCGACTTTATTAATATCTTTTACTCCATACTCTTCGATATGCAATGTTTTTATTATTCCAAGCACTGTTTTTTTGATAAAATCGCTAACGAATTCATTTAAACCGATAACCGTGTTATCAATTGACATAAAAGTATTAACTTTGTCCAGGTCTTCGGTTTTTACAGTTCCTTTTCTGATTTCTTTAGCTATTGCGTCTCCATCATTAAATCCGCATTCATCTAAAAAGAGGGTATCAACAATATCATGGCCTTTTTCTTCAACAGTATCTACTAGATCGGACACACCTTCGGGAGTTATTGAAAATGAGTCCACTTCAGCTATTGTGTATTCATCAACTACATCAAGGGATGTTACTATTTTTGGATAGTTGTAGCTTTTAAATCCTTCAATAACTACAAAATCGACATTGTCCATAAATTTAATTAAAAACAGTAATCTGTTTAGTTCTAAAATATCCCTTACATTAAAAAATGATGTAGACCCGATTCCCACAACAACATTTGATCCTGCCAGCTTATGTCTCCAGGTATCGGTATGTTCCCGGTCCATTTCCATTTCATGATGGGAATGCTTTATAGATGCTACATTATATCCTCTTCTGGTAAGTTCTTCAATAATCTTTACAGTTAGGGAAGTTTTTCCAGTATTTTTTCTACCTACTACAGATACGATTTTCATAGTAAAACCTCTACTTATTATTATGTATTATCTAGTTATTATAATAGATGTGTAGTTACTCCACATTCTCTTAAATTTTAGTTTTTCCTTAATTTTTTATAGATTTAGTAATACATTTTTTTATTTTTTTATTATTTTTTCAATAAAAATATCCGATATTACTTTTTTTCAAATCGTATTTTAACCTTTATATCTTAAATTAAATTATTAGGATAATTTTTGTAGGAATATAACTATTTAAATCACTTATTTTTTAAATTAAATTGTTATAATCTTTTTAACTAATTTTTTTGTTGTAGTATTAGCACAGTCATATATATTACTTTCGCCTTGCTTCTAGTAGACAAGTATATATTAATAATAAACAAAAGTTTATATCATTACACATGGTGGTTTATATGCCAAAACATATTGCATCTGGTTTGAAATATTTAGCTGCAGTGAAGCTAAAAGAGCAAGGTGAAAGCCAACAAGCAATAGCTAATGAATTAGGTATTGATAGGTCTACAGTATCCCATTATTTAAATGGCAGTAATTTATCTTGGAATTCTATAGACGTTGCCAAAACTATCACTGATCTGACTCCTAGAGATTTCTTAAAAATGACCAGTGCAATATTTGATGAACCTGAACAAAGCCGTAAAATTGTTTCTATTTGTAATGATAGGGAATTTGAGGCAGTTGTTGCAGATTCATGTATCGGTTGTGGCTTATGTGTAAGCATGTGTTCTATGAAAGCTATTAAATTAGAATCGTTAAAAGCACATGTAGACTCCATACAATGTTGCGGTTGTCAGCTATGTAAAGATGAGTGCCCAACGAATTCTATTAAAATTTTGGAGATTTAATAATGATTAAAAATAAAAAAGAAGCTATAGACAATAACTTTGCTATTACAAGGGCAGCTGAAGAAGTAAGAAAGTTGTCTTTTAATGATCAGATTTGTCTTGGATGTGGAGTTTGTGAATCTACTTGTCCTGTTGAAGCAATTACTTTAAATCCAATTGCTATCGATGCTCGTCACAGACGTTCCAACGATGTCTATTTCAGTGGTCATGAAAAAATAGCACAAAATTTCCATGCTGAATTTGATGTTCAAAAAATCAGCATTGATGAAAATAAATGTGTTTTATGTGGTATGTGTAGTGGATTATGTCCAATAGATGCATTAGTTTTAACTATTGATGATGTTCCAATTAGTGAAATTGAAGCATATCCTCATTACAACTCCTATTCTAAAATCGATGACGACAAATGTATCTACTGTAAAAGATGTGAAACTGCATGTCCTCAAGATGCAATTACTGTCATGAGAAAATTGCCAGAACGTCAAAACTTAGTATCTGGTGAAATTAGTGTAAGTGATGATGACTGTGTTTACTGTGGAATCTGTCAAGAATTATGTCCTGCAGAAGCAATTGTAGTAGATAACACTACCGGTCAAGAATCTATCGTAATTGACAAAGACAAATGTGTATACTGTCTTGTATGTAAAAGGGCTTGTCCAGTTGATGCTATTTCTGCAGTATGTAGGGCATGTTCCTATGGTGAATATGATTTCAAAGCTGAAGATGAAGTCACTACTGGTAGTGCAGTTATTGATGATGAACTTTGTGTATACTGTGGATGGTGTGAAGGAGTATGTCCAACTGATGCTGTTGAAACCAACAAACCATTCAAAGGTACTTTAGAAATTGATCAAGAAGCATGTCAAACCTGTGGAGCTTGTGTAGATACTTGTCCATGTGATGCTTTAGCATTCCCTGTTTCTACTGCACCAGGTCAAAGATTAGACCGCATTACTAAACATGATCAATATTGTATCCGCTGTAAAGCTTGTGCTAAAGTATGTCCAAACGGAGCTATAACTGTTACAAGAACTGAAATAGATCACACTCCTATAAAATCTGTAACATGGCTCGATGCATTCGATGCAATTAAAAATTAGGTGATTTAATGGAACTTAAAGTTAATCAAGATAATTGTTTAGGATGTGGAATTTGTGTAATTGCATGTCCTGTTAACGCATCTATCAGTCCTGAAAATGCAGGTGGTAATGGTGCAAAGACTGATGAAGTAGTTATTATGGTCGAAAATGGATTCATTAAAATTTTCTCACCAGATAAATGTGAATTATGTGGAACTTGCCAAATGTTCTGCCCTGTAAATGCTATATGGATTGAATAGGAGGAATAATTATGCATTATGCTAATACTTATTTATCAAAACCTGTTGTTCCTGATGTAGAAATTGTTGGTGATGGAAAGACCAAAGTACTTAAATGTATGTTAAATACAGGTTCTGACATTTATCAAGGAGCTTGTAAAAAAAGAGGTTCTACATTAAAAGAAGAATATAAAAATGCTTCTGGAACTTGTTATATGGACCCAAGAGACATGGGTAAATTAGGTGTAAAAAATTGGGATACTGTCCTTGTTAAAACTGAATGGGGAGAAGTTGTAGTAAATGCTGCAGTATCTAGAGATGCACCTCACGAAGGAACTGTTTTCATTTGTAAAGGTCCTTGGGCAAATACTGTTGTAAGTCCTGATACTTACTGCTGTTCTGACCCAACTTACAAAGGTATTCATTGTACTGTTGAAAAAACAGACAGAGAAGTATTACTCATGGCTGATTTAATGAGATGGGTTTACAAAAAATATGTTGATTCCGACGACGATGATGTTGTTGAACATATGGAATCATTAGGAGAAAGACCAGTATATAAAGGTCGTAAATGGGAGGAGTTGATTGATCATGACATATGAGCCACCTGTAACCGATTATGATTACATCGTAGAAAATTGTACTTGTGCATTTTGTGGATGTAACTGTGATGATTTAGATTACTTAGTTAAAGACAACCATGTTGTTGCTGTAAGACATGCTTGCAGATTAGGTGCAAGTAAAGTTATGGAAGATATGGACCAAAGATTAGTAGTTCCTATGATTAGGGATGAAGACGGAGAACTTATGGAAGTAGATTGGGATACTGCTTTAGATAAAGCTGCAGAATATATTGCTAACTCTATCAGGCCAGTATTCTACGGTTGGTCTGAAACTTCCACCGAATGTATGAAAGAAGGATTAGAATTAGGTGAATATATAGGAGCAGTTTTAGATAACCAAGCTACTATCTGTCACGGTCCAAGTTTACAAGCTGTGCAAAATGCAGGTTACCCTATTCAAACTTTAGGGGAAGTTCAAAATAGGGCAGACATGGTTGTTTACTCTGGAAGTAACGCAATGAACTCTCACCCAAGACATGCAGCTCGTTATGCTATCTTCTGTAGAGGATACTTCAGACAAAGAGGTAGATTTGACAGAACTGTTGTAACTATGGATCCAAAATTCTCCGATACTGCAAAAATTTCTGATAAATGGATAGGATTCGAACAAAATGGAGATTATGGTTTTTACAATGCTATCAGAGCAGTATTAAGAGGAAAAGAAATATATCAAGATACTATTTCCGGAATTCCTAAAGAAGACATTTACGAATTAGTGGAAGAAATGAAAAATGCTGAATTCGGTGTTTTATTCTTCGGTTTAGGATTAACTCACACTTTATCCAAACAAAGAAACATTGATATAGCTATTAAAATGATTCAAGACTTAAACAAATACAGTAAATGGGGTCTTACTCCAATGAGGGGTCACTTTAATGTAAATGGTTTCAACATTTTCATGGCTTTCGAAACTGGATTTGCATTTGGTGTTGACTTTGCTAGAGGTTACACTAGGTATATGTTAGGAGAAACTAACACCATCGATTTATTAACAAGGAAAGAGCCTGACTGTTTCATGGTTATTGCAGCAGACCCTGGTGCTCACTTCCCTAATGGTGCTAACCAACATTTAGCTGACATTCCTGTTATTCAAGTGGATATTCACTGGGGACCATCTACTGAACTTGCTGATGTAGTATTACCTGGTTCATTCATTGCAGTAGAATGTGCTGGTACCAGTTATCGTATGGACGGAGTTCCTATTTACATGAAAAAAGCAATTGATAAACCTGAAACATGTCGTGACGACGAATGGATTATCAGAGAACTTAAAGAAAGAGTCATGAAACTCAGAGAGGAGCCAAACGTAGCTCCAAAATATGTGCCTAATCCAAATGCATTATAAGGTGATATGATGGAATTTATACTTAAAAATGGTATTGTTTATGACCCAGCTAACGGAATAAATGGTGAGAAAAAAGATATCATGGTTAAAGATGATATCATTGTTGAAGAAGTCTCAGCTAATGCAAAAGTCATAGATGTTACTAATAAAATCGTTATGCCTGCTGGGGTAGATCCTCACGCTCACGTTGCAGGTCCAAAATTAGTTGTAGGTAGATTATACAGACCTGAAGATTCAAGAAGAGGAGTTACTCAAAAAACAAAAGTTACAAGGGCAGAATCTGGTTTTTCCATTCCAAGTTGTCCATCAACTGGTTACAGATACTCCAGATTAGGTTATGGTACTGTTGTAGAAGCAGCTATGCCTCCTCTTGAAGCAAAACACACTCACGAAGAGATTGCAACTATTCCAAACATAGACATTCCAGCTTTAGCATTATTTGGTAACAACTGGTTTGTAATGGAATACGCAAGAGAAAACAATATTGAAGACTTATCCGCATTTGTATCTGCATGGTTAAAAGTCTCCAAAGGTTACGGTGTTAAAATCGTAAACCCATGTGGTAGTGAAGCATGGGGTTGGGGTATGAACGTACACGGATACAATGACAAAGCACCTTACTTTGATGTAACTTCTAGAGAAGTTGTAACTTCTTTAGCAAAAGCTAACGAAAAATTAGGTCTTCCTCACTCTATTCACATTCACCCAAATGATTTAGGACATCCTGGTAACGTACCAACTACTCTTGAAACATTAGATTCTCTTAAAAATATTAAGAAAAGTCCTAAAGCAGATATTAGGGATCAAGTTGTACATATCTGTCACCTTCAATTCCATTCATACGATGGAACCAACTGGAGAGATGCAAGTTCCGGTGCAGAAGAAGTTGCTAAATACATAAACGGTCACGACCACGTAACTTGTGATATTGGACAAGTAACTTTAGATGAAACAACCACCATGACAGCAGATGCACCAATGGAATACGACTTGTTCAAATTATCCGGATTAAAATGGGCTAACAAAGACATTGAATGTGAAACCGCAGCTGGTATTATTCCATGTATCTACTCTGGTAGAAGTCCGGTTGGAGCACTTCAATGGGCTATTGGTTTAGAATTGTTCTTACATCTTAAAAACCCATGGCAAGTATGTTTAACTACTGACCACCCTAACGCAGGTCCATTCATAAGATATCCAAGAATTATCTCCTGGTTAATGAGTAACCAAAGAAGAATGGAAATGATTGAAAACGGTGAAGTTCACAAATGGGTACAAAAAAGAACTACTCTTCCAACTCTTGATAGGGAATACGACTTCAATGATATTGCAATTATTACAAGGGCAGCACCTGCAAAAATCTACGGTTTCAGAGACAGAGGTGCTCTTACTCCGGGATACAAAGCAGATATTGCTGTATATGACATAAATCCTAATGAAATTGATCCATCCAGACAATATGCAGAAATTGAAAAAGGTTTCTCTCTTGCTGATTACACAATTAAAGATGGTCAAATCTTAGTAAAAGATAAAGAAATTGTAAAAGTTAAAGAAAGTCAAAACATATGGGTTAATGTACAAGGATATGAGCATGAAGAACAAAATGTTATTAATAAAATCATGCCGTTCTTTACTCAATATTACTCCGTAAAATGGGAAAACTATCCAGTACATGATCATTATGTATCAAATCCTATAAGGGTAGATGTTAAAAGATAAAAAGGGTGTTTAATTTGAAAACAATAACATTTGATCAATTAAAAACTTCTTCAATCGCTTTAGAATTTGATGAATTAATTCCTGATGAAATTTACGGATGGAGCGAAGAAGATTTTGCAAAATATGAAGTACCTATTGGAAACTCAAGATTCCCAATTACTGATTTCTTTGATATTACTGTAGAAGGTGATGCAGAAGGACCTAATGATGTTAAAATGATCCTTAACGGTGACTTAAACAGGGTCAAATACATTGGTTGTAATATGAGTGGAGGAGAAATTATCTGTAATGGTAATGTTGACCTTCATGTAGGTGCAGAAATGAGTGGCGGATCCATTTATGTTCATGGTAATGCTGCAGCTCATGCAGGAAGAGAAATGTCTGGAGGATACCTTGAAATCGACGGTGACACTAAAGAATTTACCGGAGCTTCTTACATTGGTGAATGGAGAGGTATGACTGGCGGTAAAATCGTTGTTAAAGGTAATGCTGGTAAACAATGTGGTGAATGTTTAACTGGTGGAAGAATTCACGTTTTAGGTAACTGTGATATTTTAGCTGGTATTCACATGACTAAAGGTATTATTGAAATTGATGGTGATGTAAACCGTTGGCCTGGAGGTCAAATGAAAAACGGTAACATTGTCATTCACGGATTCCTTGGAAGATTACTTGAAGGATTCGTTCTTGAAGGTGTTGTAGACGACCCTGAAATTGACGGTGAAGTATTTGAAGGAAAATATATCCAATACAAAGGGGACATTGGTCTCAATGGTAAAGGTGCTTTATACTTAGATGCTGAAGCTAACAGGGAAAAATTAGCTCATTATAACGAGCTTGACGACGAATATACTTCAATTAGGGAATACAGGAATTTATAATTCCTCCCTTTTCTTTTTTTAAAAAAGAGTTTAATCAATAATTATTTTTGATTTAATCAATATGTTTAAATATTGTTTTATTATAAATTATTATTAATAGTAATAATTTTAAACCTTGTAAACTGATTTATAATTATTGTATGGTTTTATATGTGATAATATGGTTAAAGAAATTAAGATGTCTGCTGATGAAGCTATCGAATATGTAAGAAACAATGTTCAAATAAGGGATATTTTAGAAATATCATACAATCGTATTTTTGCTCCAGGTGAAGTGTTAAATATAATTTCAGAAGATGAAGAAACTGGTGAAGGTCTTAGAGTTAGTTTACAATTAAATGGTGAAATTTTAAATCAGGCTGTTGATGTTGATTTTAATGAGATTAAAGATGATCTTTTGGAATTGCGTCATATTAAAGATGGTAAAATAACAATCGTAGAAGTTTACGAATAGATTTTCTATCTCTTTTTTTATACTTTTTATTTTTTATACAGCTGTCCTTTTTTGAAAAATTATTTTGTTTTATACATTACAAACAAAGTTTTATATTATAAGAGATATAACTAATATTTAATAATATAAAATGAGGTGTTTTCCATGAAACAATTAAGTTTATCTCCAGACGATGCTGTTGAATATTTAAAAAACAATGTGAAAATCCATGATAATTTAGAAATTTCCTATAATAGAATTTTTGGAAGTGGTGAGGTTTTAAACATGGACTTTTCTGAATATTTTGGAAAACCAGGTTTTAAAATGCTGCTTTCATTAGACGGAGATTCAATTAATCCAACTATTGAAATTGATGTTTATGAAATTAAGGATGATTTAATTGAATTTATTCATCATCCTGTTGAAGGAGATGAAGTGGAAGTTACTGTAGTTTAAAATAGCTACAGCCTATCCATTTTTTCAAATTTCATTAATTTTGCAATAGCTTTAACTTCAACATCTATGTCCTTTTCTTTAAGTGCACCAATCAGGTTAAGACCGCTGCCTGCAACAACACCGAAATTGTAATTATCTACTTTAGCATTATAGGTTAATTCTCTTGGTTTGCCTATTTTATAAATTGAGAATCCAATATTCTTTAAGATGTTTAATAAATGTACTGCATAGTCTCTTGAAATGTAGGGGATTTCTTTTAAACTGGCTAATATTTTATTGGATCCTATATTTCTTGTTATTGAAGTCATGTTTTTAGCTATGAATATTTTGTGGGGATCAACAGAAGACCCGTTATATGAAATCAGGTCAATAAATAACGGAGATTCGTTTAATTCCAGTAATCCGCCATATTTCGGATTGCTCATTATTCCATTGCTTATTAAAAGTCCATCAATACTTAAACTGCATATAGTAGCTATTCCTACTTTAGTATAATCTGTAGGATGTTCTACAAGCTGGTAGTAAGGATTAATGTATTTAGGATTTGATTCATAGGTTTCTTTCATAATGTCTAGTGCTTCTTCCAGATTGTCTTTTTTAATATATGAAACATTTACTATGATGTCTCCTTTTCTGGTTTCTACATTGAAATTAACTTTCTGAATCAGATTCCATGATTTTGAAAGTAAAAATGGAGTTTTAGCATGAACCTTGTTATCGGCATGTTTTAATATTTTTTTAACATCAGCTATTGGGGACAATGTTTCAAATTCTTCAATTTCTTCAGCTATTTTTATGTCAATATCATATCCAAGTTCCTGAGCTGCGCAAAATGGAGTTACTCCTCCACTAATAGCTATTCCAACCATTCCTTCAGGTACCGGAATTCCCAGTGTGTTTTTTCCTTCTTCAGAAACAGCCATTACTCCTCCAATTCCAAATTTTTCTAATTTGTTTATTATGTTTATGGTGCGTTCCCGCCCTACACTTGGGATAAGGCGAAAATTAGCAGGTATTGTTCCGTTTCCAGTGTTTATTACATCCAATACAGAAGTCATTCCCGGAGCTACAAATGCATCAAGAGGAGTTACAGATGTTTTTTTATAGGAAATCAGTTCTGTAAATTTTGTTGGAATGTAATCTCTGATTTTAACTAATCCTCCATATAATGGAATTGTAGGTATTCCTTCATTCAATAGGATTCCATCAATTGTAGTTCCGCAAATTGTTTTTATCTGAATTTCTTCTTTATTGGTATCTGCTTTTAAATTTATGTAAGGACTAACACAAAGACCACTTTTGAAAACATCTTTGATTATATTAAATGCTTCTTCATCATAAATGGTTGAAGTGTTTACTACAACATTTCCTGTCTGGTTTATGTAGTTGAAGTTAGTTAAATAAATCATTTCTTCAAATTTTGAATAAATGAAATCAACCTGGTCATAGATTAAACCTTTTTCAAGTTTTTTTCTACCTAATTCTGTAATTTGTCTGCCGGAATATCCCATTCTTTCAGTATATCCTTTTTCATCAAGAATTTGCATATGGTAACGAACAGCACGTTCACCTAAGTTAAAGCCCTTATTTTTTAGTTCCTGTGCTATTAATTTAGAACCAGTAGGTTTATTTTGTTCATTCAATATTCTTAAAATTTCAATTATTTTGTGTTCTGATTCTGACATAAAAAGCTCTCTTTTCTTAAATATAATCATGCCTAATTTTACTTAAGAATCATTATATTTAAAAAAATAAAAAAAGTATATTTAGATTTAAATATCTAAATATTTGTTTTGTTCGTATCCGAATACTTGTACACGATATTCGTCCCATTCTTGATATTTGAGCTCTAAGAATTTTTCACTGATATGGTCTCCTAAAGCAGATAATATTAATGGGTCTTCTTCAAGTGCATGATAAGCTTCCCATAAACTGGATGGTAAAACTTTAATTCCCATAGCTTCCCTTTCTTCTTCAGTTAATGAGTAGATGTTGATTTCAGTAGGTTCTCCAGGATCAATTTTATTTTGAATACCGTCAATACCTGCTTCTAACATTACTGCAAATGCTAAATATGGGTTACATGCTGGGTCCGGTGCTCTGTATTCAATACGTGTTGCTTTACCACGAGCTGCTGGTACTCTGATTAATGCAGATCTGTTTTTAAGACCGTATGCTCTGTATACTGGAGCTTCATAACCTGGTACTAAACGTTTGTATGAGTTTACAATCGGGTTGGTAATTGCAGTCAATGCTGGAGCGTGAGCAAGTAATCCTCCCATGAAGTGAAGTGCATCTTTGGATAATCCGGTTTCACTGTTTGGGTCAGAGAATAAGTTCCTGTCTCCTTTAAATACTGATTGGTGACAGTGCATACCACTACCGTTTACACCAAAGAATGGTTTTGGCATAAAGGTTACTCTGTAATCCATTTGGTCAAAGGTAGCCATGTTGTCTACAATAGCTTTAATAGCTTGTTTGAATGTAATTACAGCATCTGCAGTTTTTAAAGCATCTTTAAATTTAAATGCAATTTCGTTTTGACCAGGTCCTACTTCGTGGTGAGAAGCTTCTACTTCGAAATCTAATTCTTCTAAGTTTAAGGTTAATTCTCTTCTGAAATCAGGTCCTTTGTCTAAAGGTTCAACATCAAAGTATCCTGCTTCATCGTAAGGCATTGGATAACCTTCATCATCAATATCTACAATAAAGAATTCTGGTTCTGGACCAATGTTATATTGTAATCCCATTTTTCCAATTTTAGCTAAGGATTTTTTCAAGATACCTCTTGGATCTCCAGCAAATGGTGTTCCGTCAGGAGTCCAGACATCACAGATAAATCTACATACTGCAGATTCTTCAGGTCTCCAGGATAATCTTGAGTAAGTATTTATATCAGGTTTAAGAACAAGGTCACTTTCATTAATTCCTACGAATCCTGCAATTGAAGATCCGTCAAACAACATACCTTCAACAAATAAGTCTTCCATTTCTTCTTCTTTAAATGGAATCACGATATTTTTAGCAGTTCCATTTATATCAACAAATTGTAAACGGATAAATTTAATATTATCCTCTTTCATTTGTTTAATTACGCTTTCCATTAATTCTTCGTTAACTTTTTCAGTCATTAAATCATACTCCATAAATTTATGGATATTAGTTTCAAAAGGTTAGTCGGAAATTACCTTCCTCCCTTGGCAATACATTTCCTTCTCATCTTATATAAATGTTTTGAATAAATGTATTTATAATGATTGTCTGTATTTTTTAGTATATAATTACAGTGATTTTTATTTTTTAATGGTTAATTTAGTAGTTATTTTAAAAATTAATGGCTGTTTGTTCAATTTTCAATAAATAAAAAATAGGAAAAAGAGGGATTGTTTAGATTTCATTTATGCCAAATGAGCTTAAATCCAGCAAATCAAATGTTAGCATTTCTGGAGCTTCGGTAACTTTTCCAACTCCCGTCATTATTTTAAAGGCTTCCATAGCTTCAAGACATCCAATTAGATTTGGAGTAGGCCCAATAACTGGAGGCACACCTGATGTAACATTGGATAAATCATCAAGCACATCTTCAGTTAAATCCTTACCTTTTGATGGAAGATTAAACATTGTTTCATAGTTTGTGTCTTTGTCTGGTGAAAATACTGTAATCTGACCTAAAGTTCCGTGAATAGCTCCGTGAATAAATGGAATTTCTTTATTTTCAGCTGCTCTGGAAACAATGACTCTTGTTTTGACATTGTCAAGTGCATCAATAACAATGTCACACTCACCGATTATTTTATCAACATTTTCTTCAGTTACAGTTTCATTGAAGCAGTTAACTTTAACATATGGATTAAGTAATCTGACTTTTTCTTTAGCTACTTGGCTTTTGGAAAGGCCTACTTCTTTAAGACTGGCTAATGTCTGTCTGTTTAAGTTAGATAAGTCAAATTCATCTTCATCAACTAAATTAAGCTGACCGACACCCATTCTAGCTAACATTTCAATAGTCTGACCACCTATTCCTCCACAGCCAATAATTGCTATTTTAGCTTCTTTAAATCTTTCCTGTTGGCTTCTGGTTACAATACTCATTTGACGACTTATTATTTCCCAATATCCGTCACCTATATATCTTGTTGGCATTTTTTCACCTTAAAAATGATTAAATTCTCTACCGAAATATTCATCTACTTTTTCAAGTTCCTGTGGGATGTCGAGCATTTGTGGGCAAACAAATTCGCATTCTCCACAATTGATGCAGCTGTCTGCTCTGCAGTCATCGTCAATTAAAGTAAAATACTGCAGTGCACTTCCTTTAGGATTATTTAGCATTTTACCAATGTTGTATTCCTTAAAACAATTGATAATGTCAACATCTTCTGGACATGGCATACAGTATCCGCAGCAGGTACAGTCATTTCCAGTTAATGTTTTATATGTTCTGGCAACTTCTCTTATTAGATCATGGTCATGTTCACTAATTTCCTTAACATCTGAAGCTATCTGAATATTTTGTCTGACCTGTTCCAGTGAATTCATACCACTTAAAACACAGTCAACATCATCTCTGTTCCATAAGTATTCTAAAGCCCATTCAACAGGAGTTCTTTTAATTTCAGCACTGTTCCAAAGTTTTTGGACTTCCGGAGGAATATTTTGAACTAATCTGCCTCCACGCAGCGGTTCCATAATCATACTTCCGATATTCAGCCTTTTCAATTCATCAAGACCCATTACTCCTGTCTGGTAGTATTCGTCAAGATAGTTCATCTGTGTCAGGACAACTTCCCATTTTGGATATGCGTCAAGAATATCTACAAATGTATCAATTTCAGTATGTGATGAAAATCCCACATGCTTTATTTTACCACTGCTTAAACTGTCATCAAGAAAATCCAGAACTCTAAGTTTACGGACTTTATCCCAATCATTCTTTGTAAGAGCATGAAGTAAATAGATATCAATACTGTCTGTCTGGAGTTTTTCAAGTTGTTTGTCAAGATAATATTCAAAATCTCCTTTTTCTTCCATTAACCAGCATGGAGACTTTGTAGAGATTAAAACATCATCCCGATAGCTATTTTCCTTTAAAAATTTTCCAATGAAAACTTCGCTGTTTCCGTTACCGTCAATTCCGGCACTGTGATAGGGATAGGCGGTATCAATAATGTTAATTCCATTATCAATTCCATAGCTAAGGATTTCACTAGCTACACTTTCATCTATATTGTCATTGGAACCTTTTGTAGGTAATCTCATAGCTCCGAAACCAAGAATTGAAACATTTTCTTTGGTTTTTCCAAGTTCTTTATATTGCATTTTAATAAATCCTCAAATCTTAACACTTGATATATTTATTAATGATTTATAAAATAGTTTTGATTTGGCATTTTTAAAATCAGCGATAAAATCAGCTTGTAAAATTAAAAATTTCATGAAAAATAGTTTATAAAAAATATTCCTGGGATTGAAGATGCCGGGAGCGGGATTCGAACCCGCGGCCTCACGGTATCCCAGGAATTAGTCAGAGCACTGCTTAATTACCCTATGAGCCGTGCGCTCTAACCAGCTGAGCCACCCCGGCATCAGACATTTATATATTAAATTCTCATTACATTTATACTTTTTGTTTTTCTTATTTATGATTATATTTTAATTTTCTTTATTGATAATTAGATATTGTTTAGTTTTATAATATTTGATTATGATGGTAATATATTTTATTTGAAATATTTTGTTGTATTTTATATTTTTAAAATCATTTTCAAATAATAATATTTAATAACTCCCAAACGATATATTATAATATTATTTAATTTTTATAGGGGATATTATGAGTAAAGTTAAAGATATGTCTCTTGCTAAAGAAGGTATAAGAAAAATTGAATGGGTTCAAAGACACATGCCAGTTCTTGAACACATTAAAAAAGAATATGAAGAAACTCAACCTTTCAAAGGAATCACTATCGGGTCCTGTTTACATTTAGAACCTAAAACTATTAATTTAGGATTGACTTTACAGGCAGGTGGAGCTGAAGTAGCTATGACTGGATGTAATCCGTTATCCACTCATGATGATGCAGTAGCTGGTGCTGCTGATTTAGGTTTAAATATTTATGGTTGGAGAGATCAGGACGATGAAGAATACTATCAAACTATCAACATGGTTCTTGACCATAAACCTGATATAATTATTGATGATGGTGCAGATATGATTATGGTTCTTCACAATGAAAGAACTGATGTTTTAAAACATATTAAAGGAGCATGTGAAGAAACTACTACTGGTGTTCACAGATTAGAAGCTATGCATAAAGATGGTGCTTTAAAATTCCCTGTTGTAGCTGTAAACGATGCTTACACTAAATATTTATTTGATAACAGGTATGGTACTGGCCAATCCAGTTTTGATGCAATTATGGGAACTACTAATATGTTAATAGCTGGTAAATCTGTTGTTGTATGTGGATATGGCTGGTGCGGTCGTGGAATAGCTTTAAGAGCACAAGGTCTTGGAGCTAATGTTATTGTAACTGAAATTGATCCAATCAGAGCACTTGAAGCAAGAATGGATGGTTACAGAGTAATGAAAATTAGAGATGCTGTAAAAGAAGCTGATTTAATCATTACTGTAACCGGCAACATCAATATTATTCATGGTGATGACTTTAAATACATGAAAGATGGCTGTATGTTATGTAATTCAGGTCATTTTAATGTGGAAATCAACAGACAGGATTTGGAAGCTCAGTCAACTGATGTTCGTGAAGTAAGGGAAAGTATTGAAATGTTTATTATGAAAGACGGCAGAAAAATATACTTGCTTGCAGATGGAAGATTGGTAAACTTATCAGCAGCCAGAGGACAAGGACACCCTGCAGAAATTATGGATATGAGTTTTGCTGTTCAGGCATTGTCTGCCAAATACATTTTAAACAACGATTTGGAAGTTGGTGTAACAAAAGCTCCTGATGACATTGATTATGAGGTAGCTAATTTAAAATTAAAAGCTATGGATATTGAAATTGATACTTTATCTGAGCGCCAAAAAGAGTACATGTGCAGCTGGAAAGAAGGAACTTAAGTTTTCTTCTTATTTTTTTCTTTTTTTATAGATAATATGTCTTATTTCAGATATGTTGATAATGGTGAAGGTCCAACTAAGTTATTTATTGGTGGAGTTCACGGTAATGAAGGCAAAACTTCTTTAAAATTTCTTAAACGTTTGAATGCTGATGATTTTTCAGAAGGTCAGTTTTATTTTTATAATTTTGATAAAACTCCATATATTTCCACAATTAAAAAGGAATATTATAAATCAGAAATCGGATTGAAGATTTTGGATCTGATTGAGTATTTTGAACCTGATTTTTATACAGAACTTCACTGTTATGATTTAGCACATTTTGACAGGTTAACTTCTATGGAACGTTACACCAAAACAGGAATTCCTCCATTAATAGATTTGGGAAATCATGTGCTGGTAAGTTCTGTTTCTCCATTGATTCGAATGACCTATTTTTCAACAGACACTGTTTGTAAAACACTGGAATTTCCATGTGTTGAGAAGTTATCCTGTAAAAAAGAAGAAAAATATAATTTCAATAAAAAATTAGCTGTTGAAACCTATGAAAAGCTTCTTAATTTAATTATTAAGGCACCTGATAGGAAATATTTTGAAAAGGAAATGCTGAAAAATTACTATAATCAGGTTGCATTGGCTGTTGATTATGCCAAAAAAGTATTTGGTCCGGAGTTTCCTCCTTATTAGAACCAGTCTTCAAGGTTTTTCTGGCTTGAATTTAAATTTTTTAATTTGTCGCAGGCTTTTGAAACTCTGTCCTGTGAAAAACCGTGTTCTTCACATAAAAAGTCAATAATATCATTTTTAGCAGGCTTTTTCCATCTGATTTTATAGTCCTTATTTACATTATGATTTAGGAATATTTCTCTGACTTCAGATATGTCATGTGATGACTCTTCCTGAAGTTTGGCTAATTTATTTTCAAGTTCTCCTTTTTTAGCCAGTTTAAGAGCTGTTTTTGCACCTACTCCTTTTAAGCCTTCACTAAAATCAGTTCCAATCAGTATTCCCATATCAATAAGCTGTTCTCTATTTATGCCCAGTTCATCTAAAACTCTTTTTAAATTGTAATATTCCAGATCTCCCAAGTTGGAATTGATAGCCAGATTTCTTACAACCCTTTTGGCTCCGAATAACAGACAGTCATAATCCTGTGAAGCTACTGCCCACGCATCTCCATTTTCAACAAGGTATGCTGCCTGGGCTTCTCCTTCACCATATGCTTCAATGTATGGTATTCCCATCATTGTCAGCAGCTTTTTGGAGGATTCTATAATGTAGGGAGATAATTTGGAAGATCTCATTGCATATTTTCTGGCTTCCTGTGTGTCCTGTTTAGCCAGTGCTTCCTTCCATTTTTTTTCAGATTCTTCTCTTATCTGTCTTCTCTGGTCAATGGTTTCCTGTTTAAGGTAAGATGGGGTTCCGTCAAACACATAAATCGGTTTTATGTCTTTTTCAATCATTGAAGAGTTTCTATATAAAATTCCACTTAAATGGGAAGTTATATTTCCATTGCTGTCACTTAAGGGTCTTCCATCTCTTTGTCTGATTGTAGACAAAAACTGATAAAGGGTATTAAATGCATCTATAGAGATTGCTCTTCCTTTCAAATCTTTAAAATTAATCGGTTCTGGCTGGATTATGTCTTTTAATTTAACACCCATTTTATCACCCGTTTAAATGTTTGTAAATTTGCTGACTGGGAATACTTCTTTAATCCACATCAATACATTGTTTTTATGGATAATTACATATTCTCTGGCAAGCATATCTTCTTTTGTGTTAAATAAATCTTTTAACCTTTCATTAGGTTTTTCAATATAGATTTTATTTACTTCTCTTCTTGATTCAATCTGGTAATTTTTTAAAATTCTGCCTATCGGTATATCTGCTCTAACCAAATCACAACAGATTTCATCAGTAAGGCGTTCCAATGGGATGTATGACAGTGCATAAATCAGGTTTTCATCGTCTTTATGCATTATAACTTCCCTGTAATTGATTTGTGCCCCTTCATTAACATTGATTAATTTGCTGATTTCACAGTCTGCCTTGTCAAAGTGCTGTTCTAAGGTACTTAATGTAATTTTACCGTACAGCACATCTAAAATAGCTGTAATTGAGCCGTCTGTTGTCAGCAGAATTTTTTGAGTATTTGAAAAGTTTTTTGTATAATTTTCTTCTACTTTGTTTATTTTTTCAATTAGGCGTTTATTTGCCTCATTTTTTTCGATAGTCATTTTTTTCACTATAAATCTTTAGGATTTGTAATAACTCCTTCAATAGCTGAAGCAGCAACAACCTTTGAATTAGCCAGATATACTGAAGATTTAGGGTCTCCCATTCTTCCTTTGAAATTTCTGTTTGTTGTAGATACGCAGGTTTCACCTTCAGATAAAACTCCCATATGTCCTCCAAGACAAGGTCCGCATCCTGGATTGCAGATAATGGCTCCAGCATCTATAAATGTATCAATGTATCCTTTATGTATTGCCTGTTTGTAAATTTCAGCTGATGCTGGAAGAATCAGTAATCTGGTATTATTATTAATTTCATTATCTTTTAAGATTTCATAAGCATCTTTCAAATCAGATAATCTGCCGTTTGTACAGGAACCTATTAAACATTGGTCAACAGCTGTCCCTTCAACTTTGGAGATGTCTTTAACATTATCTACATCATTAGGGCAGGCTATTTGAGGTTCCATATCATTTATATCAAAGTGCATTTCTTCTGAATACTGTGCATCTTTATCAGATTTAACAATGTTCAATTCACTTTCTTTTTTTCCAGTTCTCTGGGAAACGTATTGGATAACTTCTTTATTAGGTTCCATTATTCCGTTTTTAGCTCCCATTTCAATAGCCATATTACATATTGTAGCTCTGCCTTCCACTCCCATTTTTTCGATGGTTTCTCCGCAGAATTCTGCAGTTTTATAAGTAGCTCCTGCTATTCCCACTTCTCCTATGATTTTTAAAATAATGTCTTTTGGAGCAGTATAGGAATTCAGCTCTCCGGTAACTTCCATTTTAATAGCTTCAGGAACCATAAACCATGTTTTACCTGTAGCATAGACCATAGCTAAATCAGTAGCACCCATTCCTGTGGAAAATGCTCCATATGCACCATAAGTACATGTGTGTGAGTCTGCTCCTACAATAACTTTTCCAGGTTCTACCAGTCCTTTTTCAGGAAGTACCTGGTGGCATATTCCGTCACCGTGTATGTAGTTTTTAGCAATGCCCTGTTTTTTTATAAAATCTCTGCATACTTTCTGAAATTCTGCAGATCCTATGGTATTTGCAGGAACGTTATGGTCAAATACAATTGCAATTTTTTCATTGTCCCAGACTTTGGCGGCTACTTTTTCAAAGGTTTTTATAGCTGGTGGTGATGTTCCGTCATGAGACATAGCTAAATCAACTGGAATTTCAATGATTTCTCCAGGTGTAACTTCTTTTTTTGCTTTAGCTGATAATATTTTTTCTGTAATATTCAAAACTGTCACCTATTCTTTTTTATAATTACAACTTTTTACGATCTGTTTGAATACATCATCATTAATGTAGGTTCCTTCTTCTCTGCTTTTTTTAACTTTTTTAACAATTTCAATAAGTGTATCATCACTTACATCCAGGTCACATTCATTTAATTTGGCTCTAACTGCTCTGCAGCCTGAATGTTTACCTAATACCAATTGTCTTTTTTGCCCTACTAATTCTGGAATATACGGTTCATAACATAATGGTTCTTCAATAACTGCATCAACATGGATTCCGGATTCATGTCTGAATACATTATTTCCTACAACAGGCTTGTTGTAAGGAATTGGCAGTCCGCTGGCTTTTGATACAAGTTCGGATAATTCTTTAATATGTTTGGTTTTGAATCCTAAGTCTTTACCATATAATAATTTAAGAGACATAATTAGCTCTTCAAGAGACGCATTTCCGGCACGTTCTCCAATACCGTTTACTGTTGTGGAAATTCCATTAGCTCCAGCCAATACACCGGATATGGAATTTATAACCGCCAAACCAAAATCATTGTGACAGTGTAGAGCGATATCTATGTTTACATCTTTTTTAAGTTCTTTTACTAAATAAGTAATTCCTTGTGGGGTTATAGCACCAGTAGTATCTGCTATATGTACCCTATCTGCTCCGTAGCTTTCAGCTTTGTTATATATTCTTTTTAGGAAATCCAAATCAGTTCTGGTTGCATCTTCTGCAGAAAATGCCACAAATAATCCATGATCTTTAGCATATTCAATAGCATTCATACATGTGTTCAGTGCTTCCTGACGTCCGATGTGCATTTTGTGTTCTAAATGGATGTCTGAAGTCCCCATAAATGTAATAACACCATCAACATCACAGTCAAGAGCAGCATCAATGTCTTCTTTTTTGGTTCTAGCTAAAGAAAGAATCTGTGCATTAAGGCCTTCAGAAGTGATAGATTTTACTGATTCTTGTTCTTTTTTAGATACTATTGGAAAACCTGCTTCAATCTGTTTAATTTTAATTTCATCTAATTTTTTAGCAATTTCTAACTTTTCTTCAGGACTGAAACAAACTCCGGGGGTTTGTTCACCGTCCCTTAAAGTTGTATCATAAATTGTAATTTCATCGGGGAAATTTAATTCAGGTTCTTTATTATAATGACTAATATAATATTGCAAATAATCACTTCTCATTTATATTTAATAATTATTAATTGTAGTATGTTATATTATAAATTTTCTAAAAGTTCCAGATAGGAAGTTCTTTCAAAACCATCTGTAATGCCAAGCTGTTCAAATACTTCAAAAATACTGTCTTGGGATTGTTGGTAATCATTTCCATCTTCAAGACCTATTTCAATTTCCATATATGGACTTAAACCTTCAACATCATCTAAACTTATTTCAAAGTTTTTATAAGTATAATATTCACGATTTTTACGGACAGTTCTGACTTTTTTAAATCCTATATGTTCAAATGTTTTTGCACATTTTTCACTGTCTTCAATTCCAAATTCTATTTCTTCACGTGTTTTACTTTTAGAATCAATTTTAGCTCCTTTATATGTTATGAAAATGTGTTTTTCGTTGTTTTGTTCTGTTGTTCTTATTCTTAGGGCTTCATCGGTTTTAGCAAAATCTACAATGGGGCTATTGAAATAAATATCTTCCTGAAATTCTTCTTTAGTTTTAACAGCCCCTAGATTATTTAATTTTTCCCTCATATCTTCAAAATTATCAATTTTAGCTTTTACTTCAACTTCTATCATTTCTATCAGACCTTAATAATACTTTTAAAAAATATGTTTATACTATATTTTTGATTTTAGTTTATAAATAAACATAAGTTTATATACTATTTAAATAAAATATTTAATTAGTAAAAATTTAATGATTTTAAATCTTTACTGATACTCATTTTAATAATTAATTGGAGGTTTTAAATTGACCGATGTTGATATAAAAATAGAAAACATTGTGGCTTCTGCAAGCATAGGAAAAGATATAGTTTTAACTGAAGTTTCCAAAGCTTTAGAAGGGGTTAATTTTAATCGTGAACAGTTTCCAGGATTAGTTTTTAAACTTAAAGATCCTAAAACAGCAGCATTAATTTTCAGCTCTGGTAAGCTTGTTTGTACTGGGGCAAAGTCTATAGATGACTCAAAGTTAGCTATTAAAAAGACTGTTGATTTAATGAGGACTGTTGATACTGAAATTCCTCATGAATTCGAAATTAAAATTCAAAACATTGTGGCTTCTGCAAACTTAGAATCCACATTAAACTTAGAAGCAGTAGCTTTAGAGCTTGAAGATACTGAATACGAACCTGAACAATTTCCGGGTTTAGTATACAGGTTATCTGACCCTAAAGTTGTTTTATTATTATTTGGTTCTGGTAAAGTTGTTTGTACTGGAGCTAAAACACGTAGCGACGCTAAATTAGGTGTCGAAAGAGCTTACGATAGATTAAGTGAGCTAGATTTAATATAATTGGTGGTATGATTGATTAAACTTGTAGTATTTGACTTAGATAACGTTATTATTGATGGAGAAGCAATTGATGAGATAGGGAAATTAGCAAATGTTGAAGATGAAATAGCTGAAATCACTGAAAAAGCTATGCAAGGAGAAATCGACTTTGAAACTTCTATTAAAGATAGAGTTAAACTTCTTGAAGGAACTTCTGTTGAAGATATTCAAAAAGTTGCTGATGAACTTCCATTAATGAATGGTGCTGAAGATACCATCGCACGTTTAAAAGAAGAAGGATTAGATGTAGCTATTATTAGTGGTAGTTTTGATATTGTTGCACAAACCGTAAAAGACAAACTCGGTATTGAAAATGCATACACTAATAGTTTCACTGTTGAAGACGGTAAATTGACTGGTGAAGTAACTGGACCTTTAGTATCTGGTTCTAAATTAGATATATTAAAAGAACATATTGAAGGTAATGACACTTCTTTAGAAGAAGTTGTTGCAGTTGGGGATGGAGCTAACGACATTTCCATGATCGAATCAGCAGGTATTGGAATTGCTTTCAATGCAAAAGATTCTGTTAAAGAAAAAGCTGATGTTGTAGTAGATGAAAAAGACTTAACCAAAGTCTTAGATGAAATTATTAATCAATTATCCACTGACGTTGTTGAAGATGACGAAACTGAACAAGTAGAAGAAGCAGAAGAAAAAGCTGAAGAATCTACTGAAGAAGCTGAAAAACCTAAAAAAGACGGTCTTCCTGAATCTGATTTTGTTTTAGCTGACACCATGGAAGGTGTAAGAAAACAAAAAGATGAAAAAGAAGCTGAAATAGCTAAAGTTACTGAAGAAAGAGAAGAATTCAACAGAATAGCTAAAGAACAACGTAAAATCCGTGATGAATTAAATGCATCATTAAAAGAAAACTTAAACAAAGCTATTGAATTCAGAAATGAACGTAACGAAATCAACAAACAAGTTGAAGAAGCTAAAAAAGCACGTAATGAAGCTAATAATAAAATTAGAAACTTAGAATGGTCTTCTGGTAAACGTGACAAAATTAAAATAGAAAATGAGATTAAAAAGATTGATAAAATCATTGAAACTCGTGTTTTAGATATTAAAAAAGAAAATCAGCTTGTTAAAAATGCAAATGATTTAAGAAAACAGTTAATGGAAATTCATGAAGATGAATCTGTTAAAGGTGAAGCACAAGATCTTAAAAAATTATCTGAAGAAGAACACGAAAAAGTTATTGAATTCTCTGAAAAAGCTCAAGCAGCTCATGAAGAAATGCTTAAATACTTCAGAAAAACTGATGATATCAGAACTGCAGCTGATGAAGCTCACAAAAAATTCATTGAAGCTCGTAAAAATGCTTCTGCAAAACACGAAGAATTCAAATCCATTTTAAGCGATATTCATGTTATCAATAAAAAATTAGGTTCTAACAGACCTAGAAAAAGAAGATCCAGCAGTAACAAATCTTCTTCATCTAACGGTAACAAAAATCGTGAAGAAAAAGAAAGGGCTGAAGAAATATTTGATAAATTCAAACATGGTGGAAAATTATCTACTGAAGAGCTCTTACTTTTACAAAAATACAATATTAATTAGGTAATTTGCTGGAATTACTTTAATTTTTATTTATTTTTTTTTTTAAGGTAATATCATGTCTGATGAAGAAAAAATTGAAACTTGTTTTTTATGCGGTAAGAAATTTGACATGAATAAGTCTGAACTTGCTTACTATCGTTATGATAAATATCCGATTTGTGATTACTGTGCTGAATTTTACAGTTTTTACAGAGAAGATTTATAATTATTTTTAATTTTCATATTTTTACACTGATTTTATCTTATTTTTAAAACTACTTCATATAGACTGAATTATTTCAATAGAAATATTTTTATAGGATTAATTATTTTAAATATTAAATCAGTAATTTACAAATTTTTATAATTTAAAAATTTAAAAACGGTACAGGTACAATGAATGAAGTAATAATTTGCGAAAAACCAAAATCTGCAGAAAAAATAGCTAAAGCGTTGTCTTCTAAAGCTAAAAAGAACATATATAATAAAAAAGTTAAATATTGGACATTAGAAAGAGAAGGTAAGGATATAACAGTATTGTCTGCTGTGGGACATTTATATTCTTTAACTCCCGATAATCCAAAAGAAAAAGTCTATTTTGATTTGCATTGGGCACCATTATTTGAAATTGATAAAAAAACTAAGAATTATACTAAAGATTATGTAAGAGCTATTAAAAAACATGCCAAAGGTGCTGACAGCTATATTCATGCATGCGATTATGATATTGAAGGGACTTTAATCGGATATCATGCATTGAAGTATGGATGTGGTGATGATGCTATAGCAAAATCTTCAAGAATGAAATTTTCCACTTTAACTAAAAAAGATATTGTAGAAGCATATGAAAACAGAATACCTATTGACCAGCATCAGGTAGACAGCGGTATAGCCAGACATATTTTGGACTTTTACTTTGGTGTAAACATATCAAAAGCTTTAATGAAATCTGTAAGTGCAGCTAAAAAAAGATTTTTAAAGTTATCTGCAGGAAGAGTTCAGACTCCAACTTTGTCTATTTTAGTAGACCGTGAAAAAGAGATTAAAAAATTTGTACCGGAACCTTATTGGTTAATCAAAGCTTTACTTGACGGTGAAATTGAAGCAGATCATGTAGACGGAAAAATATTTGATAAAAAAAGAGCTGAGGAAATTTTTGCAAACTGTGAAAATAAAGATGCGTCTGTTGATAAAATCAAATATTCCAATTCCACTACAAAACCACCAGTTCCATTTAATTTAGGCGGTTTGCAATCTGAAGCTTATAATGTCTTTGGATTTTCTCCGAAAAAAACTCAGACTATTGCTCAAAGCCTTTATACTGCAGGATATACTTCTTATCCACGTACTTCATCTCAAAAGTTACCTGAAAGCTTGGATTTTAAAAGCATATTTTTACAATTATCTAAAAATTCTGAGTTTAGAACACATATTTCAGCTCTTCCGGCTAAGTTAAAGCCTAATGAAGGTAAAAAAGAAGATGCTGCTCACCCTGCTATTCATCCAACGGGTATTTTACCAGATAAGTTAGATAAGGATGAATTAAAAATTTATGAACTGATTGTTTACAGATTCATTTCAGTATTTTTCGAGGCAGCTACCTTTGAAACTATGAGTACCACTTTAGATATCGGTGGGGAGAAATTCAAATTCAGACGCAGAAGAGTTACTCATAAAGGATGGCTGGAACATTATCCATTTAAAAAAATAGATAATGAAAAATTCCCGGAGGTTAAAGAAGGGGACTCTATTGTTGTTAATGAAATTGTTTCAGAAGAAAAAGAAACTAAACCTCCTGCAAGATATAATCAAGCTTCTTTAATTAAGGAGCTCGAAAAAAGGGAACTTGGAACTAAAGCTACCCGTGCAGATATTATTGATAAGTTATATGACAGAAAATACATATCTGGAAATAAAATTGAGGTTAATCAGCTTGGTGAAAACATAATTGATACTTTAAGTGAGTACTGTTCTAATTTAACAAGTGAAGAGTTAACTCGTGACTTTGAAAATAAACTTGAGGGTATAGATAATGATAAAGCTACTCGTGAAAGTGTTGTAGCTGAAGGTGAAAAAGAAGTTAAGGTTATTTTAGGTGACATTGATAAAAACAAAGTTAAAATCGGTTCTCAGATTTATGATGCTTATCAGGAAAGTAATATTGTCGGCAAATGTAAATGTGGCGGAAATTTAGTTAAAAAATACTCTCCTAAAAATAAAAGTAATTTTGTAGGGTGCTCTAATTATCCTGACTGTAAAGTAACCTATTCCATTCCTAAAGGAGTAAATTTCTTAAAGAAAACTTGTAAAACATGCGGTTTGCCTATGATTTCCTTTGATAAGCCACGTCAACATGCATGTCTTGACCCTAATTGCGGTAAAGAGAATACTAAGCCTCGTGAGATGAAAGTAGTTGGTGTGTGTCCTAGCTGTGGTAAAGAACTGATTAAAAGGTCTGGAAGGTATGGGGAATTTGTTGGTTGCAGAGGATTTCCAAAATGTCGCTTTACCTGTTCTTTAGATGAGTTAAAAGATAAAGTCCAATAGACTTTATTTTTTCTAATTTTTTTTTAAATGCATAATATTTAATAATGTTAAAAATAATAGATATAAATTAATAAAAGTATTGATGGTTTTGCCTAAAATATTTTTATTTCTTTAACATTCTTATAAATTTAAATAAGTTTTTTAAATAATAAATTCAGTTGATGTAATTGTTTTTATGTTAATTGAATAATATCGAGGATTTTGATGAATAAAAAAACAATATTAACAATAAGTAAATCAGTAATCATTATTTTGATTCTGTTAGCTGTTGTTTTTGCATTAAGAGCTCCTGCAGCGGATCTTAATATTTTGCCTACTGGTGATTTAAAGGCAGAATACGAAGATGCTTCAGGTCTTCCTTATTTTAGTGAAATGGATTCATATTATAACTTAAGGTTGACTGAAAACTTTGTTGATCATGGTGATGTGGGAGATGAAGTAGTCAATGGTTCAAGTTGGGATATGCATAGGAATTCCCCTGATGGAAATGAAATTAATTATGAGTTAGCTATTGTATGGGTAACATCGTTCTTCTACAATATAGCAAACCAATTCTTTGGTGATTATACTGTTCAGGAAGTTGCATTCTGGACAGGTGCTATTGTAGCATCTCTTGCAGTTGTTCCTGCGTTTATCTTTGCTAGACGTTTGACTAATGATTTGGGTGCAATAACAGCTACATTAATAATAGTGCTTGCACCAAACTATTTTGCACACACATTCCCTGGATTTTTTGATACAGATATGTTCTACTATATCTTTTCATTATTCTTCATACTGTTCTTTATGGAGAGTTTGAGGTCTAAGAATCTTATTGCAAAAGTTGTATTTGCAATATTGTCTATTGTATCTATAGGTCTTTTCTCCCAGTCATGGACAGGATACATCTTTTATGTAGGTCTTATGGGTATCTTTTCAGTTGTGTACTTAATATTATGTTATGTATTTAACATTGGTGATAGTGAAAGAGAATTGTACCCAAGTAAATTTGCTTGGTTTGTACATCAAAAAGATTTAATATCTATTGTTATTTTAGGTATTGTAGGATTTATAGGTCTTGCAGCATTTAAAGGTGTAGATGGTGTAATTGGAATATTTGGTAGTTTAACCAGTTTATTATCCTTGCAATCAACTTCAACAGTTGTCGGCGGATTCCCTAATGTACTTATTTCTGTTGCGGAATTGCAAATGCCAAGTATGCTTGGTGCAGGTATGGATTCATTCTTACTTGCTAATTCTAATGGTGTAATAAACGGTATTGGTGGAATTTTCGTATTCTTTGCTGGTTTAACTGTATTATTTATCTTTGCAAAAAGGATATATGATTCTAGAAATATTAAACCGGCTGGTGACACAACTAAAAAACCACCTAAATCCCAAAGATTATCATCTTCTAAAAAAATTGATAATGACCGTAAGTTTAAAATATCTTTAGGTAGTGTAAGTAAATTTGCTAAAGATAATGAAGTAACTGAAGCTAAACGTTTGAACTTAATGTTTGCTACTTTATTTATAGTATGGGTAGTAATTACAGCACTTGCAGTAAGTAGGGGTTCAAGGTTCATTACCACTATTGTATTACCGTTTGGTTTAATGGCAGGTATATTTGTAGGATATGCTTCCGATTATGTTAAAACTAAACTTGATAATGACAAAATGTTAATGGCAGTTATACTAGTAACAGGATTCTTTGCATCATACCCATTAGCAGCAGTTACAGCACCTATGTTTGGTATTATATTATTCCTATTAATTGCTATAGCTGGTGGAATAACTATTTACGGATTAAAATCCAGTAAGTCTGCATCTACTAAAGTACCTATTAAGAAGTATGTTGCTATTATAGCAATTGCTCTTGCATTGATAACACCTACTGTTTGCGGTGCTTATCAAACTGCTAATCAAGTAGTGCCTGGTACTAGTGATGCTATGTGGGATTCCATGTTATGGATTAATGAGCATACTGCTGACAATACTGTTGTTGCATCCTGGTGGGACTTCGGTTACCTCTTTGAGATTGCTGCTGATAGACAAGTAGTCTTCGATGGGGGTAGTCAAACTGGTAACAGTAGGGCATTCTGGCTAGGTCAGGCGATGACGACGGATAATATGGATTTATCTGCAGGAATATTTAGAATGTTAGGAACTTCTGGTGAAAACGCTACTAATACATTAACAGACTATACTGGCAGTCCTGGTAAAGCAACTGATATTTTAATCAATATCCTGCCGAAAAATGCACAGGATGCTAAAAATACATTAATTAATACATATGGTTTAACTACTGAGCAGGCCAATACTATTATTCCGCTTACTCACCCAGATAATCCAAGACCGGTTATCTTTGTAGCAAGTTCAGATATGCTGCAGAAAGCTGGTTGGTGGAGTTACTTTGGAGCATGGGACTTTGATAAGCAGAATTCCACAAACTTCAATTATTATGTGCCTTCCCAACAAGTAACTGTTGAACCGGGATCTACTGGTAGATTAGCTTTAATTAATGAGTCTGGTCTTGAATATGATGCAGTTATTACAAGAGGTACTGGAAACAACACTACTACTGGTCATACTGAAGCAGTATATTCAAATAATGGTTCTTTACTTAAAGTAAACGGATCAGAATTTAATCCATTGAATGTATCCCGTATCATGGTAATTGAGAATAATCAATTAGTGAAAAATGAATCAATAGCTGGAGCTCCAAGTGACTCTAACTATACATTATTCCTGATGGGTGAAAATAATGTCTACACACCTATTATTATGCATAATAAATTAGCTGATTCAATGTTTACTAGATTATATCTGTTAGGTGGTATGGGTCAGAATGTATTCTCCATGGTTCATATGGAAAATGGAGTTTCATTATGGCAAGTAAATTATAACAACACAGCCGCTGGCGGAACTAGTACACCTGCTACATCTAATGCTACTGATGGAAATATTGCTACTACTAGTCCGGACAGGGCTTAATTTTGATTAGGATATTTTAATCCTAATCTCTTTTTTTAATTATAATATGGTGATTTAATGGGAATAGAAGAGAAAATAAAAGATATTGAAGAAGAAATTCAAAAGACACCATATAACAAGGCTACTTCTCACCATATTGGTAAACTTAAAGCTAAACTTTCTAAATTAAAAGAAGAGTCTATTCAAAGAAGTAGTTCTGGAACAAAAGGTCAGGGTTTCCATGTAAAGAAATCTGGAGATGCTACTGTTGTTCTTGTTGGATTTCCTTCTGTTGGTAAATCTACTCTTTTAAATGAACTTACTAATGCTGAAAGTAAGGTGGGAGCTTATCAATTTACTACTTTAGATATTGTTCCTGGAGTTATGGAGTATAAAAATGCTAAAATACAGGTTTTTGATATTCCTGGAATTATTACTGGAGCAAGCAGTGGTAAAGGTAGGGGAAGAGAAATTTTATCTGTAGCCAGGACAGCTGAACTGATTATAGTTGTTTTAGATGTGTTAAATCCACAGCATTTGGATGTTATTTTAAAGGAATTAAGAAATATTGGTATCAGACCAAATGAAAGACCTCCTGATGTAACTGTAAACAGGAGAAGAACTGGTGGTGTCCATGTATCTTCAACAGTTCCTCTTACACATCTTGATGAAAAAACAATCAGATCTATCATAAATGAGTACGGCATGCATAATGCAGACGTACTTTTCAGGGATGATGTAACAATGGATCAATTTATTGATGTTCTTGATAGAAATAAATCATATGTTCCAATGTTGATTCTATTAAATAAGGTGGATCTTGTAGATAAAGCATACCTTGAAGAGATGAAAAAACAGCTTCCTGAATTTATACCGATTTCTGCAGATAAAAAATTAAATATTGATAATCTTAAGGAAACAATCTTTGAAAATTTAAACCTTGTTCGTGTTTATCTTAAACCGCAAGGAAGAAAAGCAGACATGAATGATCCGTTAGTTATTAAAAAAGGTTCAACAGTCATTGATGCCTGTGATAAATTACACAAGGAATTTGTGAAAAACTTCCGTCATGCTAAAATATGGGGAACATCAGTTAAATTCCCAGGTCAGAAAGTCGGACCTGATCATGTTCTGGAAGATGAGGATGTTTTAAGGATTATTCTTAAGAAATAATTGTGAGTAATATGAATCAGGTTATTTTTATAAGTGGAACTCCATGTGTTGGAAAAACTACATTAGCTAGTGAACTTTCTAAAAGATTGGGAGCTAATTTGGTTAGGATTAATGAATTGGCTATTGGCAAAGATTTAATTTTAGGGATTGATAATAAAAAAGGTTATAAAATAATTGATGTGCCTAAATTAGATGTAGCTTTGGGAGAAATTATTGATAATCTTGATTCAGATAAATTACTTATTGTAGAAGGGCATTTGTCTCATTTATGCACAGGTGCTGATAAAGTAATAATTTTAAGAGTTCATCCAAGTATTCTGGAAAAAAGACTGGCTGACAGACAATATTCTGATTCTAAAATCCGTGAAAATCTGGAGGCAGAAGCACTTGATGTATGTGGTGTTGAAGCATATGAATCATATGGCAGTGATGTCTGTGAAATAGATGTAAGTGATTTGTCTATTGATGAGACAATTAACTATGTGGCAGATGTTATTTTTGATAAAAAAGAGTTTCCATTTGGTGAGATTGATTTCATGAATTGGTTAATAAATTGTTAATGTTTAAATTTAAACTGTTTTTTTTTGAACTGTTTATAAGTTACTTATTTTTCAAATATTGTATCTATTAGGGGTAATTTATATAATGGGATACAATCTGTTTTCTATTTTTATTTTTTTGAAAATTATATCTTTTACTGTTAAATACGGGAGTTTTAAAAAATTTATGAATATTTTAATAAAGTTTTAAATATATTTTATTTAAATTTTTAATATTTTTATTTTTTAATAGGATTATTTTTAAATTTTATTTTAAAAATTAATCAAAATTAAATTTTTATGAAGTTAATGGAAGGTTAAATTTAATGTAGGTTTTTTATAGTTTATCCTATTTTTAGGCTTTAAATTACTTTATTTTTCATTTAAATTTCTATTTTTCTTTAATATTAAAATCGGGGGGGGGGAAAATTATCCTGTTTTTAAATAAGGTGCTGTAGTTTTTTATAAAAATATTTAAATAGTACATGGGGTTAAAAATATAATATGCCTATACATAAACAAGATATTTTAATATAATTTGGTTTATTCTATTTGAAAATAGTGTTGTATGGGATTTAGAGAAGTAGAACTCGTTGTTTAAAATTATTAATAAAATTTAAACATTAAATTACAATTAACACATCAATATATAGTTAGTATTTTTTATTCAACCTTTCTAAACTTCTCTAATTTTATTGATTTAAAACATATTTAGTTTTTTATAAATTATCAAATATTCCCAATTTATTTAGTTTTTAACTGTGATATTGTTCGATATCATATAAACATTCTAAAAAGAAGTATAAATACTTTTTGTTAATATGACTTTAATAAAATTAAATGTGAAACTGAAATTTTTATTTTTGTAAAAAATAGAATAGGATTTATAGAAATCCTTTAAAATAAATAATGTTCTTTTACTAGGTGCACAATTTCTTTTGCTTCTTCAGCTTGGTCTGAAGGTACTTTAAATGATAATGGTTCACTATAAGCTGCTCCGTCTACATTAACAACAGTGTTGTTGGTTACACCTATTTTAATATCTACATCAAAGTCTAAAGTTCCTGCTGTTTCAAATGAAATAGTTTTAATCGTGTCTTTCGGGAAAAATTTAACTTCTACTTTTTTGCCGCTTAATCCTTGAACATCTACTTCATAGATTCCATAATTAGTTAAAATTATCTGATCTCTTATAAACTGATATGACTGAATTACTTCTTCATCTTCAAAAAAGAATTCTGATACATAGTCTTTTTCCATATCTGAACTTACATCGCCGTAACCTATTACTTTATCTAAAAATGCCATATTTGTGACCTCACATTTATATTATTAAAATAATACTATTTATATTATAAGGTAATATTTTTGAAATAGGTTTAAAAAGCTTAAAAATAAAAATAGTCTTTGTTACCACTTTTTAAAAAATAGAATATATCTGAAAATAATAGGCAGCCAGTAAAGACAGCCTATTATTCCGATAGCTTTTGTTGTTTAAAATTTTTATTACAATTAACACAATTTTTATTGCTATCTAATTGTTATTTAGATTTTTATCATTTATATAGTTTTGTACATTTTTTAGTTATTTCGTTATATTTTTAGAGTTTGTATATTTTTTTCTAATTTTTTTATATTATTAAGTATTACTTTCATGTTTTATAGTGTTATTTAATCATTTTTTTTGAACTGTCTTTTTTTTAAAATTATTTTTATGGAAATTTTCATATACTTTAAAGTTAAAAATTATATTGATTTTAATAAAATTTCTTTTTTAACACAACCTTTATAAATATAGAAAAACAAATTTATTCCTAATATTCATATTAACCTAAGGTTATTTTAACTATGGTTTTTGTTTTAATATGCGCAAATCATTTTAATTCAATTTTTGAATATTATATCCTAATTTAATAGTTATTATTATAATTATGAGGAGGATATCTTTGAGTAGAGGAAAAAGACCAAAATGGATGATTGAAATAGCTATTGAACGTATGAATATTCTTTTTGAACGTGCTGAGATGGAATTCGAAAAGCACCCTGAAAGAAGTAATCGTTATGTTATATTAGCTAAGAAGTTATCTACCAAGTATAATACTAAAATTCCCGATAAATGGGCAAGAAGGTATTGTAAAAAGTGTAATAAGTTTCTCTACCCTGGTCACAACGCTACAGTCCGGCTAGTTAACGAAGAAGTTAACATTTTATGTGGCGAGTGTGGGCATGTTATGAAAATTCCTTATCATAAGGAGAAAAAAAATAAAAGGAGAGCTAAATATGAGTCAATCAAAAAAAGAAATGATGAATAGAGCTCTTTCCGCTATGACAATGAATATTGGTAAAGCTGGTGTTAATGACAATGTCATTGAAGAAATCAAACGCCAACTTAAAGCTAATGAAATTGTTAAACTTAAATTTGCAAAAAATATCGCTAAAAATAAAGATGATTATATAGCAGACATTGTCCAGAAAACCAGATCTAAACTTATAGATGTTAGAGGAAATGTCGCTGTCATTTATAAAAAAAAGCCTTAAAAACATTGCTTAAATTTAGAGTTACAGGCCCTATTTTTATTAGGTCTTAAATTTACAGTTGATTATGAGGACAATTATTTAAAATTAAATATTGGAGAATTAATATGACTACTGTATTTGATGTACCTGCAGATTTATTAATTAAAAAAGTCGCAGAAGAATTTAAAAACAATGATAAAATCAATTCCCCTGCATGGTCCAATTTTGTAAAAACCGGTGTTCACAAAGAAAGAAAACCTGAAGATGTCGACTGGTGGTATACCAGATGTGCATCTATCATCAGAAGAGTGTACATGGACGGACCTGTGGGAGTTATGAGCTTAAGAACTTTCTACGGTGGTAAAAAAGACCGTGGAGTAACTCCTGAAGTATTTAGAAAAGGTAGTGGAGCTATCGTAAGAAATGCACTACACCAATTAGAAGATGCAGGATATGTTGAAAAAGTTGTAGGTGGAAGAGTTGTTACTCCAGCAGGAAGATCATTCTTAGATAAAATTTCTGCTGAAATCATTAAGGATATTCCTAATCTTGCAAAATATTAATTAAATTATTTGGAGAGTTTGATATGAGTGATCTTGATGAAATTCGCCGTAAAAGAATGGCGGAATTAGAAGCCAGACAAGCTGCTGCACAAGGTCAAATGCAACAACAAGCACAACAACAAATGCAACAGCAAGAAGCACAAAGACAATTTGAGGAGCAAAAGAAAGCTTTGATAGCTCAAATTTTGACTACTGAAGCACGTTCAAGATTAGCTAACCTTAAATTGACTAAACCAGAGCTTGTTAATCAAATTGAAATTCAATTAATCCAATCTGCTCAAGCTGGCAGCTTAAGAGGTAAAGTAACTGATGAACAGTTAAAAGTACTTTTAAGACAGATAGCTGGTCAGAAAAGAGAAATTAAAATTACAAGGAAATAATATTAATGAAAGCTTGTGTATTATACAGTGGAGGAAAAGACAGCTCTTTTATGGCGGTTATGCTTAAAAGACTTGGTCTTGATGTTGAATTATGTACTGCCAATTTTGGTGTTTATGATTCTTATATTCCAGCAAGCCTTTCAGCCAAATCTCTCGGGTTTAATCACAGAGTTCTTGATTTGGATTTTGAACTTTTAGATAAAACCTGTGATATGATTATGGAAGACGGATTTCCCAATGACGGAATAAAGTTCATTCATGAAAATGTTGTTGAAGAGATTTCTGAAATGTATGATATTATAGCCGATGGAACCAGAAGGGATGATAGAACTCCTAAACTTAATATAAATCAGATTAAAAGTCTTGAAGATAGAAAAGATGTTCAGTATGTTAATTTGGATAGTTTTGGCCATAAAACAATTAAATTAATTACATCTAATTTATTTGAAATATCTCATGAAAAAAGCAATAAGGACAATAGCTCTGATTATGAGGTTGAAATAAGGACTTTAATTGATGAAAAAGGAGGAAATTCATTGGATATTTTCCCTGAGCATTATCAAACTCGTGTTACCGGGTATAAAAAATAATTATTATTATAAGGTGAGAAAATGAGTAGAAATAAACCATTAGCTAAAAAATTAAGAATGGCAAAAGCAAATAAACAAAACAGAAGAATTCCAATCTGGGCTTATGCTAAGACTAACCGTAAACTTAGATACAGACCTAAACCTAGACATTGGAGAAGAAACAGTCTTAAATTATAAGGGGGATTTTTCATGGAAAGAGTTTATACAATTCCACTTAGAAACGTAAAAAAAGTCAAAAGGACTATCAGAGCTCCTAGAGCTATCAGAGAAGTACAAAACTTCTTATTCAAACACATGAAAGCTGAAGAAGTAAAGCTCGATGAATCTATTAATCATGAAATTTGGGCAAGAGGTATTCAAAAAATACCTTCTAAAATTACTGTAAAAGCAGTTAAAGATGATGATGGCGTAGTAGAAGCTACTTTAGCAGAATAGCTATAATACTACTTCAATACTGCGTGAGGTAACAATATGTTAAGAAGAATAAACATTGTAGATAATCCTAATATAGGAGTATTTATTTTAGCAACTGATGATTTGGCTATTGTTCCTTACAATCTTCTTGATGAAAAAGTTAAGTTGATTGAGGAAACATTAGAAGTTGAGGCTGTAAAATCTTCTATTTCCGGATGTAATCTTATCGGATCTTTAGCTGTAGCTAATTCAAACGGTATTGTTGTTTCCCCACATGTATTAGATAGAGAAGTTAAACAGTTTGAGGAATTAGGTTTAAATGTAGCTACAATTCCAGGAAATTATACTGCAGTAGGTAATATTGTTGCAGCTAATGATACCGGAGCTATTGTAAGCCCATTTTTATCTGATGGGGCAGTTAAAGTCATTGAAGATACTTTAGATGTAAATGTTGAATCAACTTCCATGGTTGGAAGCGACATTATCGGTTCACTGATTACAGTTACCAACAAAGGATTTTTAATGGATAAAAATGCCACTGAAACTGAAGTAGACTTTGCTCGTGATGTATTTGGTGTTGAAGGAGATATTGGTACTGTAGGTAGAGGTATTTCTTTAGTTGGGGCATGCTCTCTTGCGAATTCAAGCGGAGCTATTGTAGCTAAAGAAAGTACAGGTCCTGAAATGGCTAGAGTTGAAGAAGCATTAGGCTTTTTAGACGATTTATAAATAATATCCTGAGGAGTTAATATGATAACAAAAATTTACAGAGTTAAAGGTACTTTTGTAATGGGCGATTCATATCATAAATTTACTAAAGAATACAAAGCTACCAATGTAGCTGATTTAGAAGAAAAAATTTATGAACGTTTTGGAAGTAAACATGGTTTAAACAGAAACCAAATTTCTATTAAAGATATTGCTGAAATCGCACCTGAAGATGTTGTAGACCCAATTTTAAAAGAAATTTTATAAGGGTGTTACTATGGAAGATCAGCAAAAATTTAATCAATTACTTAATGAAATAAATGTGTACAAACAGCAAGGAGACTTAATTCAGCAACAAATTGAATTAGTCAGAGCTTCCATTGCTGAAGTTGATGCATTAACCAACACTTTAGATGATTTGGAAGGTAAAGATTCTGTTGAAGCTTTCGTACCTGTAGGTGCTGGTTCTTTCATTAAAGGTGAACTTAAAAACACCGATGAAGTTATTGTAAGTATTGGTTCTGGAATAGCTGTTAAAAAAGATGTTGACGGAGCAAGAGAAACTATTGCAAGACAGAAAAAAGATCTGGAAGACAGTTTGGATAAAATGTTATCTAATATGCAACAGGTGTCTGACATTATCGGATCTTTATCTGCTCAGGCAGAACAGTTAGCTGCTGTTGCTCAAGGAAACATGTCAGCTACCGGATTAAACTAGATATAACTTCCTTTTTTTACTTTTTTTATTTAATTTATTTTTCCATATTTTGCTTATTTTTTAAATATTATAAAAAACATATTATTTTCTAATTAAACCATAAGGTTGTGTAAAATTTGTTTGAATCTTTGAAAAAGAAGTTTTCACGAACTAGTGATAAATTAGAAGAAGAGCTTATTGAAGAAGCACAGGAAGAAAACAATCTTGAAGAGGAATCCGGTAAAAAATTCTCCTTTTTTTCATTTGGCAGGAAAGATAAAAAAGAAGAAGATGATTCTGAAAGTGATGTAGCTGAAATTCCTCAGGAAGTTGAAAGTATTCAAGAAACTGACACTTCAGATAATGAAACCTCTGATGATAAAGATGAAAAATCTGGTTTCTGGAGTTTTGGTAAAAAATCCGGTGATAATAAGAAAGAGTCTCAGGAGGAAGAATCAGCTGAGGAGATTCAAGAGGAAGAAGAACCTAAAAAACCTCATTTCTGGAGCAGAAATAAAGATAAGGATTCTTCTGAAGAAACTGATGAAGATGAAGAACCAAGTGGAATGTTTTCATTTATTACTGCCAAAACCATTTCAGAAAAACACCTTGAAGATATTTTATGGGAACTTGAAATGGGTCTTCTGGAAGGGGACGTGGCTATGGAAGTAGCTAGTGCAGTAGTGGATTCTGTTAAAGATGATCTGGTTGGCCGTAAAATCAAAAGAAGCAATGACATTACTGAATATACCTACAATGCACTAAGAAATGCTGTAGCTGAAATTATTGATATTCCTGGCAAGTCAATGACTGAAATGATTGAAACCAAAAAAGCACAGGGCGAACCTCTTGTTGTAATGTTTGTCGGTATTAACGGAACAGGTAAAACAACAACCATCGGTAAATTAGCTAATTACTATCTTAAAAAAGGTTATACTCCTGTAATAGCTGCTGCAGATACTTTCAGAGCAGGTGCTATTGAACAGGTTAATTACCATGCAGACAAGGTTGGAGTTAAGCTTATCAAACACCAGAAAGGTTCAGATCCTGCAGCTGTTGCATTTGATGCAGTTGAACATGCAAAAGCTCAGGGTAAAGAGCTGGTTTTAATTGATACTGCAGGTAGGATGCAGACCAACACCAATCTTATGGATGAAATGAAAAAGATTAAGAGAGTTGCAAAACCTGATTTGGTTGTCTTTGTAGGGGATGCCCTAACAGGTAATGATGCAACCCAGCAGGCTTCCAAATTTAATGAAGCCATTGACCTTGACGGTGTTATTTTAACTAAAGCAGATGCGGACAGTAAAGGGGGAGCATCATTGTCTATTGGTTATGTTATCAAAAAACCTATTCTCTTTTTGGGAATGGGTCAGGGATATGATGACATTAAGGAATATGATGCTGACTGGATGCTGAATCAGCTCTTTTCTGAAAGCGGAGAAGAGGTAAACATTAATGAAGCTTAAAAAAATAACATTGATTTTAATTGTTATTTTGGCAGTGTTGACTTTGATAGCTGGTGCAGTCACATTTACCAGCAACAATTCGATAATAGAAACACCTAAGGGAAATGCTTCTGTTGTTGTAACTGGTGATGTGATGTTTGCACGTAATATGGCTGGAGTATTAAGTTTGGATGAAAGTCCTTTCAGACATGTGGAAAATGTAACCGGAAGTGCAGATTTATTATTAATCAATTTTGAAAATGCTGCAACAACTTCAGGGTATGCTGTAAAAGGGGATGTTCCGCTTAAATGCGATCCTTCCTATGTTCCATTAGCTAAGGCTAACAACAATACAGTTGCAGCACTGGCTAACAACCATTTATTTGATTACGGCACTGACGGTATGAAAGATACCTTAAAGTCTTTGGATGATGCAGGCATCACTCATATCGGTGCAGGAAATAATGAATCTCAGGCTCGCCAAACTGCAAGCAGTGATATAAATGGGAGAAATATTACTATAATCAATTATATGGATTCAAACAACTTTAAAGAATATAGTACTGATGTAATGCCTCAGGCTAACGGTTCTAATCCCGGTTATTCTGCATATGACAGTGATGTTGCAAAACATCAAATTCAGGATGCAAAGGCAAATGGTTCAGATGTTGTAATTGTTTATTTCCACTTTGGAAATGAATACTCCCGTTCACCAAATCCTGATCATGAAAAGATGGCTCATGAAGTAATAGATTATGGTGCAGATGCTGTTTTAGGTTCACATCCTCATGTAACACAGGGAATTGAAATGTATAAAGGCAAGCCTATATTCTACAGTCTGGGAAACTTCATATTTGACATGTCAAATTCAGCAACTCACATTGCATATATAGTCAAAATGGACTTTGTCAATGATACTGGAGAGTGTACAGTTTATCCTGTGATTATTTCAGGATACCTGCCTTACTTTATGGGACCTGATGAGGGAACCAGTTTACTTAATTCATTGTCTCCTCAATGTGATGATTTGGAAATAACACCGGAAGGTACCGGTAAATTGTATTTTAATTTAACTGATGATAATTATGAATCAAAACAATAAAAGCCAGTGGAACTCTTCTTTTGCATTTTTAATGTCAATGATAGGTGCTGCTGTTGGATTAGGTAATATATGGCGTTTCAGCTATGTACTGTACTCCAATGGTGGAGGATCCTTTTTCATTCCCTATTTTGTAGCTATCGGGCTTCTGGGAATTCCATTTCTTATTTTGGAATATGGTTTGGGGTTCAAATTCAAAACATCCTTTTCAAATCTGCTCCACAAAATAAGACCGAGGTTTGAAGTAATAGGGTGGATTTTAGGTCTTCTTGCATTTGGTGTTGTAACATATTATATGGTTATTCTTGCATGGGATATAGTTTATCTTGGAGCAAGTCCGTTTCTGGCATGGGGAGCTGATCCTGCAGGATTTTTCTCAAATTATGTTGGTGGGGACTCTACAATTTCTGACTGGTCCCATTTGATACTTCCGACAGTAGCGGGACTGGTTATTGTATGGGTAATGATATGGTTTATTTCAAAAAAAGAGCTGAACTCAGGAATAGGCAAAGTATCCAAAGTGCTGATTCCATTATTGTTTGTTATAATGGCAGCTATTGTAGTGTTTTCCCTGACATTGCCGGGTCATAATCTGGGAATTGAAACACTGCTGACTCCGGACTGGTCAGTGCTTTTTGATGTAAACATATGGCTTGCTGCATTTTCACAGATTATATTTTCATTAAGTTTGGGAATGGCTATTGCACTTACATATGCAAGTTATTTGCCTGAAGATTCAAATTTAATCAATAATGTGCTGATTGTAGTTAGTTCAAATTCAGGATTTGAAATATTCACTGCATTTGGAGTCTTTTCCATATTGGGTTTCATGTCAGTAACATCAGGTGTTCCGATTGAAAGCCTAATCAGACAGGGTACAGGTCTTGTATTTATTGTATTTCCGACAATCTTCAATACAATGGGTATAGCAGGTAAGATATTGGGACCTCTGTTTTTCCTGGCTATATTATTTGCAGGAATAACTTCTGCTCTGGGATTTTTGGAGCCGTTACTTAATTCTGTATGTGATAAGTTTGGATTTACCCGTAAAAAATCAGCCAGTATATTATGTGGTGTCGGATTTGTGATTTCAATGTTTTTCACATGCGGAATCTCCAGCTATCTTGTTGAAATAGTGGACGGATTTTTGAACCAGTTCGGAATATTGTTTTTAATCGCATTGCAGTGTATTATATTTGGATGGATTTTAGGAATTGGTGATTTAATTGAAGTTGTAAACAAGAATTCTATAGTGCATGTTGGAAAACTATGGGTTGCAATTATTAAATATATACTGCCATGTGTAATTTTCATAGTTTGGACATTCGGAATTATTGATCTGATTAAAACAGGAGGATTTCTGGAACTGACTGTTGATGTAATCATTACTCTCAGTATTTTAATAGTCAGTGTTATGCTGACAAAATTCGAAGATTATAAATAAGTGTTAATAACAAATAGTAAGGTGTAATATGGTTTTTTTTAAATCATATTGTAATATATCAACAAAAAAATTTATTTTTTTGATTCGTTTAAAACCTTCTCACGTGTTTAAGGGAGTGTTATGCTCCTTAAAACACACTTTTAATAAAGTTTCTTTCTTTTGGAATAGGCTTTCTGTTTCTTTTTTTCCAGACTTTTATAATCTCTGGACTTGTAGGTGTTCTGCTGTCTGTTTGTAGTGGCATTGGGCATTACCGTTACCAAATTTATTGTGTTGTTGTCACAGGCAAAAACAACCTTGATTTCAGAGTATTTCTTAGTTTTCGGAGCCGGAAAAATAACTTCATACTGGTGATTTCCGCTAGGTTCATATCTTAAAGGCTCTTCATTTAATATGGTGTCTACAATATACTCTCTTGAGATTCCGTTGTCATCAAGCCTTTGAACAAAATGAGTGTTTTCAAAGCACCAGTTAATGTTGCTGAGGTTTCCAACAATATATTCGTCAAAAATATCCATACTTTTAATTTCATATTTAGTTGCTTTTATAGCTTGTGTTTTTAATTTGTTTAGAATATTTTTAAAATCAGCTTATTTTGTTTAGAAGAATATAGGTAATTATATTAATTTCCTTTTATAAATTATTATATATTGGAGGTTTTTCATGGTTTCTAGAAAAATTTTGATTTTGGCAATGATTGCTGTTTTAGCTATTGGAATCGGTTCAGTATGTGCTGTGCAGAATGTTGAAGTTGACGGAATGAAGTTTTGCATTCCTGACGGGTATAATGAAGAAACATCTTTAGCTACTGAAGGTGTAACAAATGCAGACGGCTTTAAAATATATAATCGCACATATTTCGACAGTTCCAATAAGATGATACACATATCTGTTTTCCATGGTAAGGATACTGATAAGTTAAGTTTGGATGATTTAAAAGAACCTACTGATGTTAAAAAAACCATAAAAGGTTATGATGGTTTATTGGATCATGATAAAGATGCAGGATTATACTTTTTTACATATATTAAAAATGGAAAAGTCAGTATAGTTACTGTTGAAGATGAAAGTTTACTTGAGAAAGTTATTGTTTAAGTGGGAAGAGATTTTCTCACTTATTATTTTATTTTTGTAGTTGTTTGGTGATTTTACAATTAAAAAAGTTTAAATTTAATTGTGATTAATTAAATAATTTATCATGTGTTTATTTAGTGAACATATTCTGTTCATTTTTAAATTTAAAGTAATTTTATTCTTTTATTTTGTTTTATTCACTTTACATTGGTTTTATTTTTATTTTGTGTAGTTGTTAATTAATATTTTCTTTTTTTATAGGATTAATTTAGTAATCTTTAAATATAATATGATTTAAATTATTATTTAAAAATGAAAACAATTTTTCATAATGGAGACAATTTTTAAATTTAAGTAGGATATAAATCAAGAAATTTTTTGAAGCTTGGTTTTTTAATGGAAAAAATTAATAACGATTTTAATTTCAGTTAAAAGAAGGGTTAGTTAATGCTTTAAATGAATTTGAAAATCAAACATTGTTAATATGGTGAAAACATGGAAAATACAGTATCGTTTCAGGAATATCTTTTAAGCAAAGGATATTTATTTGATCCGAAAATAATTGAAAATTATTTATTGTCTATAAAAGTAAAACCGTTTGTAATATTTACGGGAAATTCAGGAACTGGTAAAACAAAACTTTCTCAATTGTTTGCAGAATATATTTCTGATTCCACCCAAAATTCTGGAAATAATAGTTCTTTAATTAAGGATAATGAATTTTTGTTTGTTAAAGTGCCTGTTAATAAATCATCCTTTGAAAACACTGGATGGACACTTAGTAATAAATATCTTTATGATGTTTTGCCAATTAAAGAATCACAATGTGACTGTGATATATTGGTAGACAATATTCCTGCAAAAGCATATGTTCGTGTGCAAATGCAATTAGAATATGATAAAAATAATGAAAAATTAAAAAATTATTTTAAAAATTTATTTTCTCAAGATTCTGCCAAAATTGTTGATTTAAAAATAAATATTGGGGCATTTAAAGAGATTTATGATCGTAAATCTAATAATGAAGATTTTATAATTTTGGAACAAAATTCAAACAAAACAGCATTTAATGAAAGGCAATGGTTTATGAATAATAATATTTTTAATTATTTGCCATTTAAATCAGGTTATGTTAATTGTAATATTGTAGTTAAAAATATTAAATCTGCTGCCAAAATTAGGCTGATGCCTAGGTTGTATTTTAAGAAAAATGAAGAATTACAAAACTATTTAAAAGAAAATGAAGGCAAAAAAGTTGAAGTAAAAATCAAAACAGACAATTTCAATTTTGAAAATTTCCATCCAATATGGGAAAAAGAAGAAGATTCAACAAACCATAAAAAAGATCCAAATTATAAGATCGTTCCTGTGGGTGCTAATTGGACGGAAAATAGGCATGTTTTGGGATTCTATAATGTAATTACTGGGGAATATCATGAAACACCATCTTATTCTTTAATTAAACTTGCTAAAAATGATATTGATTCACCATATTTTTTAATTTTAGATGAAATGAATTTATCTCATGTTGAAAGGTATTTTGCTGACTTTTTATCAGCTATTGAAAGTTCACAACCAATTCCATTGTATTCCAATGATGATGAAAATTATGAATTAGATATTCCAGATAATTTATTGATAGTAGGTACTGTTAATGTTGATGAAACAACTTATATGTTTTCACCTAAGGTTTTAGATAGGGCAAACACTATTGAATTCCCAACAATGTCTGCTAAAGAATATATGAACTCTGATTTTAAAGAATTTGACTTTAAAAACATAAACTATCTAATGAATCCACTTGAAGATTTGGATGTGAGAAATATGAATGTTCATGATTTAAAAGATATTTTCATGTTTATTAATTGTTCTAGAGGGAATTTGTGGGATGTTTTATCTATTGAGTTAGATTTATTCCAAAGCATTCTTAAAAAAATAAATTTTGACTTTGGTTTTAGGGTTATTAATGAAATTCTCAGGTTCATGTTTGTTTCATGGAGATATGAAGGATCTCCAAAAAATTGGGAAAATTGGGAGAGATATTTTGATGCTCAAGTCAAACAAAAAGTTCTTCCAAAATTGCACGGTTCACAAAAAGCTATTGGTCAAACTATCAATGAATTATTTAATGCATGTTTAATTGAAAGAAAAAATAATGCAGATGCAAGACTTGTTGATTTAACTAAAAAAGATTGCAGGTATTATACTTCTGCAGTTAAACTTCAAAATATGGCTAAAATATTATCTAATCAAAGATATGTATCTTTCATTAATTAAATTTAGATTCAAATGATCGAGCAGAAAGTTAGTATTGAATTGAGAAATAGTATGGGGGGAGTAGGTACTCTTTATATTAGTGCACTGAATTCCCAGATGGCTAATCATTCTAAACATATTATAAATGATTATTTAACATTAGAAAATATTGATTTAGTTGAAACTCCGGATAATTTAACTCCTATTCAATATTGTGTTGATGCATCAACTCATTTTGCAAATTTGATGCTTTTAGAAGAAACTGATTATCAAATTTTATTTGAATCAAAAGATGTAAATTCATCTTATGATATTTTATATTCATTAGTTAAAATGAATAATGATTTTTTTAATGAATTTAGGTTTTCTTTAACTGAATTTGAAAAATATAAAGTTGTTGGAACTCTAAATTTTAGAAGTTATGTTGGTAAATCATTTTTGGATGTTAAAAAGAATGGTTATTTGTCTAATAAGGTTCCAATTGAAGTTAGATCTAAAAAAATAGATTATTTTAATCAATATTCTGCCATGATAGCGGAATTATCTCAATATGCATTAGGTTTGATTTTTGAAAGTGATTCTCCTCTTTATCAGGAATTCGAAATTGATTATAAAAATAAAACAACATATTATGAAGATTTCATGTTTTTGGAATATTTGTTCAGGCCTGAGAACTTGCCGTCTATTTTTGAATACCTGTCTAAGAATTTATATTCTAGGTTGGAAGAATGTGACGATGTGGTTCCAACTTCTTTTGCATCAAATACTGGTGAAAAGGAATTGATTAATATTTTAAACAATCCTGATAAGTTGCAAAAAACAGATTCTGATATGAAATTGGCTAATTATCTTGGAGGGTTTTTACCAATTGAAGTTGAGGAAATAGACTATAATGATTCAATTGATGTTGCTGAAAATAGATTTTTTAAATATTTTTTAGAATTGGTAAGAGATTTGATTGAAAAGTTGTTAGACAATTCAAAAGAGGGTTATATTAAGGATAAATTAACTTTTTTCAATGAAGAAATTGTATATTATCTTTCCAATAAATTATTTGCAGATATTGGTACTTTAGATTACATTCCATTTAATTCACAAGTTTTACAAAAGAGGGAAGGTTATAGGGATATTTTCCAATTCTTTTTAATGTTTGAATTTTCTTTTAAATTAAGTTGGGATGAACTTAACAATCAATTCAAAGGTTTTGAAAAGAAATTAAGTGAATTATATGAATATTGGTGTTATTTCAAAATTTTAAAAGTTTTAAACGAAATGAGTGTTTCTAAAGTGGATTTTGAAGATGTTTTTGAGATTAATAAGGATAACTGGTCAATGGATATTAAAAGAGGACATAAATCAATTAAAAAATTTAAATTAAATTTATTTGATCAGGATATTTTCATTGAATTATTTTATAATAAAACATTTTCAAATAATACAAAATATAGGTCATATTCTTTAGCTTTTAGGCCAGATTACTCATTACTTATTTATTTAAATGGAGAAAGATATTTTATTCATTTTGATGCAAAATATCGCTCTGAATTGGATGTTATTAATTTTTATAACAAAATTCAAGATAAAACATTCTCTGAAGTTGAAAATGAAGTTAATAATAGGGATTCTAATGAAAATAAAGATAGAATTTTTAAAAATGGGGATATTTATAAGATGCATACTTACAAGGATTCCATTTTAAAAACTGAAGGATCATACGTTTTATACCCAGGTAATGTACATAAATTGTTTAGAGAAGATAATGATCTAATTATTCCTTCTGTTGGCGCTTTTCCCTTAGCTCCTGGAAATGGTGGCGAGGAGGAGTATAATCTATCTATTTTTATTAAAAATGTAATAAGAAGTTTAATTGTTAATTAATTAATTTATAAACTGAATTAAGAATATTTAAATACAAAGCAGCCAATATATTCAATTAATATTTTAATTCAGGTGTAAAAAACATGAAACAAATAAAAGTAGTGGCAGCTATTATTAAAAATGAAGATAAAATTTTAGCTACTAAAAGAGGATATGGTGAGTTTATAAACATGTGGGAGTTTCCTGGGGAAAAATCGAACCTGGCGAAACCAAAAAGCAGGCTCTAGTTCGTGAAATTAAAGAAGAATTAAACATTGAAATTAATGTTGATAAATTTGCCTTAGATATTGAGTATCAGTATCCTAACTTTTATTTATTCATGTCCTGTTTTATGTGTTCAATTAAGGAAGGTTCAATCGAACTTTTAGAACACAATGACGGTAAATGGATTACAAAAGAAGAATTAAACACTTTAAATTGGCTGCCGGCGGATATTGACGCAGTCAATTATCTAAAAGAAAACATGTGATTTTTATGGATAATCAGAATGATATTTTAGAAGGAGCTAAAACCGCTTTTATTAATGAAACTTATAATCCTGCAAATGATTTTAAACCTAAATTCCTTTCAAACAATTTTAATCATAAGGTTTTAAATTCCATTAAGGAGGAACTGCAGAATTGTGACGAATTTTTTATAAGCTCTGCTTTTATTACTTTAGGTGGATTAACTCCTCTTTTGCAGGATTTTTTAGAGCTTGAACAAAGGGGAATTAAAGGTAAGATTCTTACAACTGATTATCTTAATTTTACAGATCCTAAAGCTTTAAAAAAGCTTCAGTCTTTAGATAATATTGAAGTTAAGCTGTATGCTCAGGAAAAGAATGGTTTTCACACTAAAGGTTATGTTTTTAGAAAAAATAACATTTACAAAGGTATTGTAGGCAGTTCTAATTTAACTTTAAATGCTTTGACTGTTAACAAGGAGTGGAATGTTGAATTTACCTCTTTACATGACGGTGAAGTGTTGAATAATTTATTGGATGAATTTAACTCATTATGGCAGGAAGCAAGCAATCTTGATGATGTTCTTCCTGCTTATGAGAAATTATATGATTCTCAAAAGAACTTTACAAAGCTAAAAGAAAACTACAAAAAACTTCAGTCTGAAGATTTGGTTCCAAATTCTATGCAGATTGGTTTTATGGAAAGTTTAAGGTCTTTAATTCAAAGTGGTGAATCAAAGGCACTTCTGGTATCAGCAACTGGTACTGGTAAAACTTATGCTTCTGCTTTTGCTGTTCAGGATTTCAATCCTAAAAAGTTTCTTTTTGTAGTTCACAGAGAACAAATCGCCAAACAGGCTATTAATGCTTATAAAAATGTTTTTAAAAATACAAAAGATTTCGGATTGCTGACTGGTAATTCTAAAGATTATGATTCTAATTTTTTATTCTCAACAATTCAAACATTGTCTAAAGATGATGTTTACACTAAATTTGAAAAAGATGAATTTGATTATATTGTGATTGATGAAGTTCATAAAGCAGGTGCTTATTCTTATCAAAAAATCATGGATTATTTTGAACCTGAATTCTGTTTGGGGATGACTGCTTCACCTGAGCGTCCTGACGGTATTGATATTTATGAACTCTTTGACCATAATCTGGCCTGTGAAATCAGACTTAAAGACGCCTTGGAAGAGGATTTGTTGTGTCCTTTTCATTATTTTGGAATATCTGACTTGGAAATTGACGGAGAAACTGTTGATGATTCAACAGAATTCAATCAGTTGGTTTCAGATGACAGGGTAAATTATTTGCTTGAAAAATCAGCCTATTACGGATATTCTGGAGACAGAATTAAAGCTTTGGTATTTTGCAGCAGGAAAAAAGAAGCAAATGAGCTTTCAAAAGCATTTAATAAAAGAGGCCATCCGGCAACTGTCCTGACAGGTGATGATTCACAGCAGACAAGGGAAGATGCAATTTACAGACTGACTAATGATGAGGCTAAAAACAAGTTGGAATACATTTTTACAGTTGATATTTTTAATGAAGGGGTAGATATTCCTGAAATTAATCAGGTTTTACTTGTAAGGCCAACACAATCTCCAATTATATTTATTCAGCAATTGGGAAGAGGCCTTAGGAAATTTAAAAACAAAGACTATGTTGTTATTCTGGATTTTATTGGAAATTATAAAAACAATTTCATGATTCCAATAGCTCTTTCAGGGGACAGATCTTATGATAAGGATAATATTCGCCGTTATCTGATGGAGGGAAATAAAGTGATTCCTGGAGCTTCTTCAATCAGTTTTGATGAAGTTTCTAAAAAGAGAATTTATAATTCTATAAACAACACTTCATTTTCAAGAATAGCTCTTTTTAAGGAAAAATACAATAATCTGAAGTTTAAATTAGGCAGAATTCCAATGCTTTTGGATTTCTATGAAAATGGTGAAATGGATCCTTTATTAATCTTAAATCATACTGCAATGGATTGCTATTATTCATTTTTAAAAAAGGCAGATAAAGATTATGATGAATACCTTTCAGAAGAGGAAATTTCATCTTTAAAATTCATATCCAAAAACTTGGCCAGTGGAAAAAGACCTCATGAGTTGCTGATTTTAAAATCTTTAATTTATAATGGTTATTTCTCAGTTGAATCAATTGAACACTTATTAAAAGCAGAATATGATATTCAAAATGATGTAAAATCAATTGAAAATGCAATTAATGTTTTAAATCTTGAGTTCAGTAAAAAAGATAAGAAAGATTTTTCCGAATTGTCTTTCATGAATGAATTTCTAATCTCAAATGATTTTAAAGAGTATCTGTCTCATGAAACTTACAGAAAACATGTTTTGGATGTAATTGATTATGGATTGCTTAAATACAAAACAGAATACAATGCTCAAGTTGAAGGTGAAAATTTAACACTATACGCCAAGTATTCAAGAAGGGACGTTTGCAGATTACTTAATTGGCCAAATGATGACAGCTCCACATTATACGGATATAGAGTAAAACACAATACCTGCCCTATTTTTGTAACTTATGATAAAAAAGAAGACATTTCAGATAGTACTAAGTATCTAGATGAGTTTGTAAATAAGAATGTTTTCAGCTGGATGACTAGAAGTAGGCTTAAATTAGATAGTAAGGAAGTACTTGCAATTAAAAATTATCAGAAAACTAATTTGAAGATACATTTATTTATTAAGAAAAGTGATGATGAAGGTAAGGATTTCTATTATATGGGTCAGGTTGAACCATTTGATTTTATTCAGACAACTATCAGAAGCAAAGACAAGGACTTGCCGATTGTTAATATTAAATATAATCTCCATATTCCAGTTAAAGATGAGCTGTATGACTATTTTGAAGATAATATGGATTAGCTATTGCCAGTATCTGCATTATAACAATAAAATACTGATAGGTTTAAATGATAAGGAAATTTATTCCCTATCACTTAATAATTCACCAGCTACTCCGATGCTTTCTTTCGGATAAGCTTGAACAAGTACTGTTATTGCTTCTATTGGTAATCCGTAACTGTCAGCTACTATTTCACTTACTTTTTTTACCATTTCTCTTTTATCTTCAACACGGATTGTGTCATTTCCGGCTATTGTTATTACTGGCATAATTTTTTCCTCCCTGTTTTTAAAATTTATTAATCAGATATAATAAACTATCTATTAAGTGATTATTATGCTTGGTGAAAATGAACTTGTTAAACTGTTTCCGGATTTTAAAGATTTGGTTCAGCCTTCAGGAATTGATTTGGCTTTAGATAAAATTTATACTCAGGAAAGTGAAGGTTCCCTGATTGACAATGAAAAAAATCTTCCTGAAATTAAAGAATTGGAAGGCCCTGTTTACACTTTAAAACCCCACACCGCTTATCTTGCTTCAATTGACAGGAAAATCAAAATTCCGAAAGGATACTCTATGTTATACTTGCCGAGATCCACATTACTGAGGTCTTTTGTCTCAGTTCAGACAGCTGTTGGAGATCCCGGTTTTTTCGGAACTTTAATGTTCATGATTTATAATCACGGAGATTATGAATATAAAATCAAAAAAGGAGACAGAATAGCTCAGGGAGTTGTTTTTGAAGTTGAAGGCTCCGGCCAATACAGCGGATCTTATCAGGAAGAGGAATAATAATGAATGTAGCTGCTTATTTAGTTAAAATCCTTGAAGAGGAAGGTCTGGAAAATATTTTCGGACTTCCCGGAGAACAGATATTGCCGTTTTATAAAGCTCTCAAAGATTCCAAAATAAATCATGTTCTGGTAAGGCATGAACAGGCAGCTATGCATGCAGCAGATGCATATTACAAATCATCTCATAAATTAAGTGCATGTGTAGCTACTGCAGCACCGGGAGCACTTAATTTTACAATGGCTCTGGCCGGAGCATACAAAGACAATGTGCCTCTTCTGGTTTTAACAGGAGACAATCCCACTGATTTGAGAAATGAGGATGTTTTCCAGTCACTTCCGACATCAGAAATTTTTAGAAATATTGTTGATGAATCATTCAATCCCTTAAACGGAACTGAAGCAGTATATGCACTAAGGGCAGCTATTTATAAAATTAAACACGATCCCAAAGGTCCTGTTCATATAAATTTGTCAAGTGATGTTCTGTTAAGCGAGGACTTTCAGGACTTTGATTTATGTTATTTGTGTGAAAATGACCTGTCAAATGTTAAAAAAGCTCAGGAATTAATAAACAAATCTAAAAAACCTCTCTTTGTATTGGGTTCAGGAGCAATATCACAAAGGGAAGTTTTAAAACTGATAGCTGAAAGTAATGGAATTCCGGTAACAACTACCTTTAATTCAAAAGGAATCATAGATGAAAACAATCCTTTAAATCTGGGAATGATAGGTTCAAGAGGAACTCCCAGAGCAGATTATGCTCTAAAAAATTCGGACTGTATCATAGCTTTAGGTGCAAGAGCTTCTGAAAGAACATTTACATCATTGGAAGAAATTGAAGACAGATTAATTCATGTAAATATTAATAAAAAGCATCTTAAAGGAGATTATCCGATTCAGGGAAGTGTTGAAGACTTTTTATGTGAAGCTGACTTTAAAAAAGCAGACTGGTTAGATGAAATATTGGAAATTGACAATAAAATAGCTGTTGAAGGATTGGGAGATAAAACACTTCCGTTAAGACCGCAGGTAGCTATTAATGAAATTTTAAAGCAATATATGGATAATATTGTAATCGGTGATGCCGGAAGTCATATTACATGGGTAACACTGCTTAAAAAATCCTCTGACTTTGGCCAGCTGCTGTTCCAGTCAGCACTTGGACCAATGGGTTACGGAATTCCTGGAGCTATTGGAGCAGCAGTTGCAAATCCTGATAAAAAAATAATTGTAATCAACGGAGACGGAGATTTCCAGATGAATATTCAGGAGTTGGCTACAATAAAAGAGTATGGTTTGAATATTTTAATTTTCATAATAAACAACTCACAATATGGCATTATAAGACAGCATGAAGTTAATAAATATGGTATGGAACCCTATCAGACAGATTTAAAAAATCCTGACTTTGTAAAAGTAGCTGAAGCATACGGATTAAAAGCAAAAAGAGTAGAAAAGCTTGAAGATTTCCAGGATGCAGAGGATTATGACATTATGGATGTTGCTGTAAGGTTTGAAGATATTCCTCTTCCTAAATAAGGCATTCTTCAACAAATTTTTTTACAATATCTTCATACCCCTGGCAGTTGCCGTCAAATGAATAGTAATAGTATTCATCATCTGTGTTGTGGATAAATCCGAGGGGTATCAGTTCATAACTGGCTATTTTATCTTTTAAGATAACTGCTTTTGATTTATAGATAAAATAAAAGTTATCCTCTCCAACAGCTATTTTTTTAAAGGTTAGCTCTTCATCCTTTTTGAAGTATTTGTCAAGCTTTTCCTTTTGGTGTTTTGCAAATCCTGAAAAATCATCTTTCATTTTTATCACCTCTAAAAGCCTTAATCAAAATCCTGATTTCTTTTTTGGAAATTAAACTGACAACAGGCAAAATCAGCTTTAAAAGATTAATATCAACATCTAAGCATCCTTTAAAATCAATTACAGGATCTCCAAAAACAGGTTCGGCACTTACTTTAGAAACAGGATATAATGTTTTAATAAATCCGTTAATTGCCCAGATATATCCAATATATTGTGCAGTATCTGCATAGCTGGCCAGTCCAAATTTAAGATGATTTTCTAATTTTGTAACTTTAATGGATTTTGCGGTTTTTTTTAAAAAATCTGTAATGTAAGGCAGAGCATTTTTAAGGGGGTTCATTAAATTTTTAGACCCTTTTTTCTCGTCTGCTTCTTCTTCGGATTCTTTTTCTTTTGAAGAATTATAAACAGTTATTTTTTTAAAAATATTTATTTTAACAATAGCTGAAAGCTTGCTTCCAGTTTTTTCAAAGCTAAGTGATATTCTAAGACCCATATATAAAAAAATAATAATGATTAGAATGATTAAGAGTAAAATCATTCCTAGGATGTATATGGTATTCAAAATATCCCTTTTTTAAAAAATTTATTGGTCTTCTTCTTCGGTAGTTGTAAACTCAGGTTCAATATATTCTGATTCATCGTAGTCGTCTGAAGATTGTGAAAAATAATTTTTAACAAGGTCAGACACAATCAGTCCTAAATCAGACAATGCTTTGTTGGTTTCAGTTCCTTTAGTTAAGTTAACAACTTTAACTCCTTCTCCGCTTTTAGCATTTTTTGGAATAATTACCATGGAAACAGGTTCAACACCAGCACCGGCACCTACAGTATCATTTCCATCATTGCCCAGTATGTTTTCACAGGCTCCAAAACCTACTCCCATTCTCATTACCGGAATTAAAAATTGGTCTCCTGCATCAATAGGTTTTCCAACAACATTTTCAATACTGATAAGTTTACGTAATTCTTCTACACTTGTTTTAATATTTTCAGCCATATTTTGACACATCCATTTTTTTAGTTAATTATAATATTAGCTATCAAATATTAAATATTTTGTTTATTTAAAAAAATTTCAGGCTTAATAATTTAGCTATTATCAAGCCTATTTTATGAATCATTTTTATGTTTTTAGGGAAGTTATTTTGTCTAAAGTGTCTTTAGGCAGTTTTCCTTTTTGAATTAGTGTTGTTATTTCGTTTGTTATTTCTGTTTTGCCTTCTTTTATTCCTTCTTTTATTCCTTCTTTTATTCCTTCTTTTATTCCTTCTTTTATTCCTTCTTTTATTCCTTCTTTTCTGGCTTGGTCGTATAGTGTGTTTCTCATTTTTATTTCCTCCATTATTGGTTGTTGGTGTTCTTTTTTTATTACTTTGGAACATACTGCCTGTTGAATGTACTTGATGTTGTTAAGTTCGTCTATGGTTAATGTTGTTATTTTATTGGTTAATTGAGCAGTTTTCAATGTTATTTCTTCTGTTGTTTCCTTATAGCTTGTAAACGGCATTAATTTCAAAGCAAGTATTTCTGTTGGTGTTAGTTTTTCGTTGTTTTCTATTTTTTTACTTATACTATTTATTTTTTTATTTCCGTCAATGTTTTTTAAGGACATGATGTTAATTTTAAAAACATTGTCTTTACTGTACTGATGGATAATCTGGTCGTTCGGTATTGCTTGAACACAAATGATGTAGGTTTCAACAAAACAGCCGGTGTATTCATGTAGTAATGCGACATAAGCGAAGATTCTTTGCAATTCCTTTTTTGTTGGAAATCTTGCTTGAAATTCTATATGAATATAAATTTTGTCTTTTGTTTTACCTACGTAGTCCAGATGATATCTTTTATTTTTTAATTCGCTGAATTCTGTTTTGGCTGATTCTACAATTTCATAATCGATGTTCATAAATTCTAACAGTTCATTTATTGAGGTATTTGCTATTTCTTTTAATGTTATGTCCAGTATGTGATAGTTGATGATTAAAACCCCCTGTTGTTTTTATTGGATATCCAATATCTCATTGGTTTTTATAGTTTATAAATTGGTCAGTTTTTTCTAAAAACAATTTTACATTCTTAAATCAATAAAATAATGATTTTAATGTAATTTTGAAATCTTGATTTTTATCGAGTATAAAAGAAATTTCTGCTATTTTTTAAAATTTATCGAGTATAGTCGATAAAATTTTCATAGCTGTTGAAAAGTGAAGCAGTTATATTTTGATGATATGCAACTCTAAAAATAAGGATTTGATATAATATCAAATTTAAAAAAAGAAAAAAAGAAGAATCATAAGTATGATTCTGTAATGGATGCTACTCCAGCACCTGCATCTTCAATTGCACCGAGACCTTTTAAAGTCATTCCGATAGCTGCAAAGGTTTGTACTAATTCTTTGTAGGAAATGTTTCCCATATGTCCTATTCTGAATATGTTTCCTTTTAAGTGGTCTTGTCCACCAGCTAATTCTACTCCGTATTTGTCACGGACAGTTCCTCTGAAGTCTGCATCAGTTATGCCTTCAGGCATTTTAACTGCAGTTACAGTAGCTGAGGATACTTTTTCATCTGCGAATAATTCTAAACCTAATGCTTTTACAGCAGCTACACTAGCTTTAGCAGCTTTGTGGTGACGTGCAACTCTGTTTTCTAATCCTTCTTCCATAACCATTTTTAATGCTTCGTTCATAGCATAAGTTAGAGATACAGAAGGAGTGTATGGAGTTTGAGGTGGATTTTTGTCTCCACTTTTTTTAGCAGCTTGCATATCTAAGTAGAAAGTATGGGAGTCTACTTTATCTGCAGCAGCCCAAGCATCATCACTTAATGTAATAGCAGCCATTCCAGGTGGTGCTGCAATACATTTTTGGGATCCGGTAATACATACATCTATTCCGAATTTGTCTACATCAACATAGTCTCCTCCAAGGGAAGATACAGTATCTACAATGTAGAGGGCGTCGTAATCTTTCATTACTTTACCGATTGCTTCAATAGGTGCTGCTACACCAGTTGAAGTTTCATTATGAACAACAGATACAGCTTTAATATCTTCATCAGCATCAAGAGCAGCTTTAATAGCTTCAGGAGTTACTGCAGTTCCCCATTCTACTGCTAATTCTTCGGTGGTAATTCCATGAGCATTAGCTATTTTCATGAAACGTTCTCCGAATTTTCCTCCTACAACATTTAAGACTTTTTCTCCGGAATTTACTACATTACTTATAGCTGCTTCCATTGCTGCAGTTCCAGACCCGGTTAATAAATAGGATTGGTTAGAGGTTTGGAAAACATCAGACATTAATTCGCTGGTTTCAGTTAAGATTTCTCCATATTTAGCTCCTCTATGATTTACAACAGCTTGAGACATAGCATTAAGTACTCTTGGGTGTACTGTTGTTGGACCTGGAAGCATTAATAAAATTTCATCCATTTAAAATTTCCTCCGTATGTAAAAATAAATTTTATGATTTAGCTTATGATAAAGCTATATAAATGTCTTATTTTTATAGTTTTTAAATATTGTGTAGTACATATAGTATAGTATGGATTTTTTTGGAAATGACAGATTAACATTTAAAAGAGTATTTAACTATCTTCTGGGATTGTGGTTTATAACTCTGGGGATAGGTTTTTCAATAAAATCTAATTTAGGAGCAACACCTGTCAGTTCAGTTCCATACACTTTAAATTTGATTTGGGGAATTGAAATAGGTCAGGCTACAATTATATTTCATGCAATTTTAGTTTTAATAGAATTGGTATTGTTAAGAAAGGACTTTAAAGTTAAACACTTCCTGCAGGTCTTTGTTGGAATATTGTTCGGATATTTCACAAGTTTTTCAGTTGGATTAATGGGTTTTATTCCTGATTCAGCCAGTATTCTATTTGAACTGCTGCTGACATGTTTAAGCATATTCAGTGTAGCTTTGGGATTGTTTTTCTATGTTCCTGCAAACATTATTCCGGTATCTGTTGACGGGGTAACACAGGCATTAGCTATTGCATTTAACAAGCCTTTCTCAAAAACCAAGGTTGTTTATGATGTTGGCCTGCTTGTTATTTCTTTAATATTGTGTTTTGTATTTTTGGGAGTAATTGGGGGCAGTATAGGTATTGGAACAATTCTTTCAGCTGTTTTTGTTGGAATTGTATTAAAATACATTCATAAACTTAACAGCTATTTGACCGGAGAAGTAGTGGATTTTAAACAGATGTGATGATTATGAACGGAAATATGATTAAAAGGATTTCATTATATGTCCTGGGACTTTTTGTAATGACTGCAGGTATTGCATTTTCATTCAGGTCTGATTTGGGCTCTTCTCCAGTTAGCTCAATTCCCTATTCCATGATGCATGTATGGGCAATAGAAGTAGGATTTGCAACTATACTGTTTCACATTGCTCTTGTAATACTGCAGTTTTTAATTCTAAGAGAGAATTTTAAAGCTAAAATACTGCTGCAGGTTGTTGCAGGGGTTCTTTTCGGATATTTTACAACTTTGGCAGTGTATCTGGTTTCATTTGTACCGAAACCTCCAGGTCTTATTGGAGACTTTATATTTCTGGGAATCAGTATTGTGGTTCTGGCATTTGGAATATTTTTATACCTTCCGCCTCATATTGTTCAGCTTGCAGGTGAAGGTGTAATGCAGGCAATAGCTATTACATATGATTTGCCTTTTCCAAAGGTTAAAGTAGGATTTGATGCTGCAATGGTAATTATTTCTGTAGTGATGTGCTGGATATTTATTGGAAATCCTTTGGCTAGTGTTGGGATAGGAACAATTGTAGCAGCATTTTTAGTTGGAACAGTGTTGGAATATATTGTTAAAGGATTTAAAAAAATAACAGGTCGTGAAGTTGATTTAAAACAAATGTGAGGTGTTTTAATGTGGATTAAAAGAATTATATTATTTGTTGGTGGATTATTTGTAATGTCACTTGGTGTGGGTCTTTCAATAAAGTCTGGTTTGGGAGTTACGCCAATCAGCTCAATTCCATACTCTTTGACACTGGCTTCAGGTGTAAATATTGGAATTACAACAGTAATTTTCAATGTCCTTTTAGTATTTCTCCAAATACCAATTTTAAAAAAGAGATTCAATCCGAAAAGGCTTTTGCAGTTGATTAATGCATTTATGTTCGGGTATTTTACAGATCTTTCACTGTGGATTTTATCTCCGATGCCGGACCTGCCTTTGGATGTTAACTTTACACTGCTGATTGTAAGTATGTTTTTAATAGCTGCCGGTATTTTAATATACATGCCTGCAAACATTGCACCGCTTCCAGGTGAGGGAGTTGTGGAAGCTGTATCTCTGGCTTATGATAAACGATTTTCCAAAGTCAAAGTATGTTTTGATACATCAATGGTTGTATTATCTTTAATCATTTGCGGACTCTTTACATCAGATATTCTTGGAAGTGTAAATGTAGGTACAATTCTTGCAGCAATATTCATAGGAATTATTATAAGATATCTCACAGAATTGTATGAAAAAATAACAGGAAAGTCAATTACAGTAGTTAATAAAGAAAATTAGGAGCATGAAAGAATTAAAATTACAAATGAGTTAATTAAAAGAATAATATATTATATAATCGGAGTATGCATACTGTCTTTTGCTGTAGGAGTTTCAATCAAATCTGAATTGGGTGTTACTCCAATTAACTCCATTCCCTATGCAATAGCTTTAATTACAAATATCGATGTAGGTTTGTCATCAGTTTTATTTTATCTGGTAGTTATTTTTATACAAAAACCAATTTTGAAAGAGAGATATCATCCGAAAAGACTTCTTCAATTAGTCAGTGCTTTTTTATTCGGATATTTTGTTGATTTTTCATTGTGGGTACTGGCACCGATTCAGAATCTTTCACTAATGGGGAAGTTTCTGATGCTGGCTTTAAGCATAATTCTTATAGCTGTCGGAATTTTAATAATGATGCCTGCAAATATTGCACCGCTTCCTGGAGAAGGTCTTATAGAAGCAATAGCTATAGCTGCTGATAAGAAATTTTCATCAGTTAAAATATGTATTGATTCATCAATGGTGATAATAACAGTTATTTTATGCTGGATATTTTTAGGTGATGTCTTGGGAAGTGTAAGTATAGGTACAGTAATCTCAGCAGCATGTACTGGTTTTGTTGTAAGGCAGTTCCATGATTTGTATAAGTATTTTACAGGTAAGGACATTAGGGTTGTTAATAAAGAATAAAGAATATTAATAATCTGCAACTAAATTAACAATATATAAAAGGTGATTTCAATGAATTTTGGCCTTTGGGAAAATTATTATAAAAAAATATTGGAAGATTTCGGATTTAAAAGAGAAGATGATGAAAAAACTGCTCAGGTATTGGATGACCTTCTTTTTGAACAGGGCTGCTTAACACTGGAAGATTTATATGAAAAAGTAGATTTTTCCACTAAATTCATAATATTTGGAGCAGGACCATCTTTAAAAGACCATATTAAAAAAATAAAAACGGAATATGATTTGTTTGATTATGTTTTAGTAGCTGCAGACGGAGCAACAACAGCTTTAACTGAAGAAAAAATAGTTCCTGATATAATAGCCACTGATCTGGATGGGAAAATAGATGATATTTTATATGCAAATGCATATGGTGCAAATTTAGTTATTCACGGTCATGGAAATAATCTGGAAGCAATTTTAAAATACACTCCATTTTTTGACAATGTTTTAGGAACAACACAAGCTCAGGCACATGGAAATCTCTATAATTTTGGGGGATTTACAGACGGAGATAGAGCAATGTTTTTGGCTGTTGCACTTGGAGCCACTGAATTGATATTGGCTGGAATGGATTTTGGAAATGTTGTAACTAAATACTCAAGACCAAATATTGCAGAAGATACTGCTAAAGCAGATAAAATTAAAACAAAAAAATTGGAGTATGCAGAATTGTTTACAAAGTGGATTGACGATAATGAAGATGTTAAAATTATTAATTTAAAGTCATAATAATTTTTTTATAATAGTTTAAATATAAATGATAAGTATGGGAATTGAAGATATTTTAATGCATGATGAAAGTCTTTTTCAAAATATAAATGCTTTTGATCCGGATTATGTGCCTCCGAATTATAATTATAGGGATAGGCAAATGGAAGCTATGGCAATGGCAATAAGACCTGCTATAAGTGGGGGACAGCCATCAAATTCTGTTGTTTTAGGTTCATGTGCAACTGGAAAAACAACAGCTATTAGAAAAGTATTTGAATTAGTTGAAAAAAGCACAGAAAAAGTCACTTGTGTTTATATAAACTGTCAGCTTCATACAACACGTTTTGGAATATTTTCACAAATTTATAAAAAGCTATTTGGCCATATTCCTCCGGAAACAGGAGTTCCATTTTCAAGAATTTATGACCAAATCATGCATAAACTTCAATCAGATAAAAAAGCATTAATCGTTGCATTGGATGATGTTAATTATTTATTCCAAAGTAAGGCCGCCAATAAAGTATTTTATGATTTGTTAAGAGCATATGAAGAATATCCTGGTGTTAAAACTGGAATTTTTGCAATATTGTCTGATCTGGAATTCAGGTATGCCTTTGATAAAAATGTAAATACTGTTTTTATACCTCAGGACATTACATTTCAGCCATATAATTATTCAGAAATTGAAGATATCTTAAAAGACAGGGTAAATGCAGGTTTTTTTCCCGGTGTAATGGGTGATGAAATCCTTGAATTGGTAGCTATGCATACTTATGATGTCGGAGACTTAAGAGTAGGCATTAATCTTTTAAGGTCTTGCGGCAATATTGCTGAAGCTGAAGCATCTAGAGAAATTACAGAGGAACATTTCCAAAAAGCAGTTGATTCTTTAGTTTCAGTACAAATCTCAGAAACTTTAAAATCATTAAATGATACTGAAAAGGCATTATTAAAAATAATTTCAGATTCAGATAAGATTTTTACAGCCGGAGAGTTATCGGAACTGTTTAAAGAAAAAGAAAATGTAAGTTATGCTACCTTTAACAGAACCCTTGAAAAATTGGAGTTTTTAAGATTAGTTGACACAAAATTCACAGGAAAAGGGTCAAGAGGAAATTCCAGAGAAATTATTTTACGTTTTAACCCTTGTGATTTTAAATTATGAAATTCATTTCCATCTTTTAAGTTGTGGAAATGTTTCATTTAACATTTTTCTAACTGTTTTTTCATCCATGTCTGTATTTTCGACAGTTTTTGGAACACAAAAATCAATCATTTCTTCCATAGATATATCTGCTGTAAATTCACCATTTTCATAGCAGTAAATACAGTAATCTTCGTTTTTACTGCCATCTTTGTTGCTGCCATATAATTCTTCAGTCATTGGCATTGCACAGGACTGACAGAATTTCATATTTGAATCAAATTCCATATTAATCATCCTTATAACATTAGATTTTTGCATGGGTCAACCTGTTTTAATCTAATGCTTTTTCTGCGCCAAGGGTTTGGTAGCATATAATTAGAAAAAACCAATTATACTAAATTGGGATTTTGCGCAGTTACAACAGAGATTATTGATAAAAGCAATACTATCATTATAACAAGTATCACCATGCAAGCTTGAATATCATAGTTACTATATTCTATTTCATCTATTATAGAACTTTTCTTTCTTAAATCAGCTTTTATTGTAGTATCTGAATTTTTCAACATTTCTATCACATCGCTAAATTAATATTGTTTGAAAGTGTAATATAAAGAAAGAGAGACACCCCATTTGAAAAGTAATATTTTAGGAAGAAACTATGAAAAAATTTGAATTTTTTGATGTAACTGCAGATATAGGATTTTATGCTTATGGAAACAACTTAAACGAGGCTTTTGAAAATGCAGGATTGGCATTATTTAATATAATTTCTAAAACAGAATATATAGAACCCATAACTTCCAAATCATTTGAAATAACTTCAGAAGACAAAGTTTCTTTATTGTATGATTTTTTAGAGGAACTTTTATTTTTGCATGAAATAGAATTCATGTTATTTTCACAATTTAAAGTCACGATTAATAAAACAGATGACGGATATCACTTAAATGCAACAATTGAAGGTGAAGGGATTAATTGGGATAAACATTATCGCGGTGATGAAGTTAAAGCTATAACATTTCACAAAATGAATATTATTGAAAAAGATATTGTAAAACTTTCAGCAATTGTGGATTTATGAAAACATATATAATAAATTATATTTAAATAATTAAATATGCAAAGAAGAAAATCAGTTTCAAGAATATTTGAACTAATTGTAGGAGGCTTAGGGGCACTTATAAGTTTAGTTTCTAGTTCATTTATCTTATTGATTGGAAGTTTTGGATTTGGAGCAACCTCCTTTTTAGGACTTATAGCCACTATCGGATCATTTTTAGGTATTTTTGCATCTATTCATGTATTTAAAGATAGTGACGTTGGCGGATTCTTATTTATTGTTTCTGCAATATTGGTTTTATTAGGATCCACTTTCTTTGGTGTTCTTGGAGCAGTATTATTGTTGGTTGCAGGAATGTCTGCATTATTTAGAAAATAAAATTTTTTAAAGTACTTTTTTTAAGTCTTTAATGGATTTTATTTTTCTCAATTTATTAATGAGGTTTATATCCTCATTTAACTTGTTTTTTTCCCAGCTGCAAAAAATAGCGGGGATTTGTATTAATTTATTCTGTTTTTTACCAAAAAATTATTTATTATCCTTTTAATAAATATTATAAAATAGTTTGTGATTTTTATGGGTATTAAAGATAAAATTAAAAAAGTTAGAGATAACGTCTATGAGGTTCCAGGAAGTGTTAATAAAAAAATGAGGGCTTCTGGAAGATTGTATCTTGATGATGAAAGTTTTGAAGCTTTAGAAGATGGAGCTATTGATCAGATTGTAAACATTGCATGTCTTCCAGGTGTTCACAGATATGCAATAGGCTTGCCTGATATTCATTTTGGATATGGATTTCCAATAGGTGGTGTAGCAGCATTCAGTGAAAAAAACGGAATTGTATCTCCTGGAGGAGTAGGTTTTGATATTAACTGTGGAGTCAGGTTAATAAAAACCAATCTTAAACAATCTGACATTGAAGACAAACTTGATGAATTAATTGAAGCATTGTTTAAAAATATTCCGTCTGGTGTAGGAAGCAAAGGAAAAATCAAGCTTAAAGAAAATGAAATAGATGATGTTTTAAATTTTGGAGCAGAGTGGGCTGTAGAAAATGGCTATGGATGGGAAGAAGATCTTGAAGTTTTAGAAGAAAACGGAAGAATCAAAGAAGCTGACTCAACTAAGGTCAGTGACAAAGCTAAAAGAAGAGGAATACCTCAATTAGGTTCTTTAGGTTCTGGAAATCACTTTTTAGAAATTCAGGTTGTTGATGAAATCTATAATGATGAAGTAGCTGGTGTATATGGTCTTGAAAAAGGAATGGTTGTAATTATGATTCACAGCGGCTCAAGAGGTTGCGGACACCAGGTCTGTTCTGATTATTTGAGAGTAATGGATAAAGCTTATAAAAATCACCAAATTGATCTTGCAGACAGACAGTTGGCTTGTGCACCATTCGATTCAAAAGAAGCTCAGGACTATTTGAAAGCTATGTATGCAGCAGCCAATTATGCATGGGCAAACAGACAAATGATGACTCATTGGATAAGGGAAACCTTTGAAGACATTTTAGGAGAATCAGCTAAAGATATGGGAATGGATATTGTTTATGATGTAGCTCACAACATTGCTAAACAGGAAACACACAAATTCAAAGGCAATGACATGAAATTGGTAGTCCACAGAAAAGGAGCTACCCGTGCATTTGGACCGGGAAGTGAAGAGATTCCTGAAAAATACAGGAAAGTTGGTCAGCCTGTGTTAATTCCGGGAACAATGGGAACAGCATCTTATGTATTGCATGGAACACAAACAGCAATGGAAGAAACATTCGGATCCACTGCACATGGTGCCGGAAGGGTTTTATCAAGATCACAGGCTAAAAAAGACTACAAGCCTGAAGAAATCAAAAACAATTTAGCTGCAAATGGTGTTAAAATCAGAGCTACAACTGAAAATGTAATCGCTGAAGAAGCACCGGGCGCATACAAAGATGTGGACAGCGTAGTTAAAATATCTGACAGTACAGGAATAGCTAAACTTGTTGCAAAAGTAAAACCATTAGCTGTTACAAAAGGATAAGATAAGATGATTGGAATTATTGGCGGCAGTGGAGTTTACGAAATAACTCAAAAGGCAGATAATGTTGAAAAAAAAGTAGTTAAAACAGATTATGGGGATGTTGAAGTTTCTGTTTTAGATATATTTAATAAAACAGTAGTTTTTATTCCAAGGCATGCTTCAGGACATAGTATTCCTCCACATAAAATCAATTTCAGAGCTAATATTGATGCACTTAAGAATGTGGGAGTTACACAGATAATAGCTACCAATTCTGTCGGATCTATGAATCTGGAAATGCCTCCGGGGTCATTTGTAATTCCTGATGACTTTTTAGATTTTACCGAAAACAGAGACAAAACCTACTTTGAAGACCATGTTGTTCATGTAGATGTAACTGAACCTTATTGCAGCCGTTTAAGGGATATAATAGCTGATTGCGGTGAAGTTATTACTGGAGGAACATATGTCTGTACACAGGGGCCTAGATTTGAAACACCTGCTGAAATTAAAATGTTCAAACTTCTTGGAGGAGATCTGGTAGGTATGACTGGAGTTCCTGAAGTAACACTTGCCCGTGAAAGGGCAATCTGTTATAACTCAATTTGCATAGTTTCAAATTATGCATCTGGAATTTCACAGGATAATTTAACTATTGATGAAGTATTTGAAATGGTTAAAGCTAAAGAGGAAGATTTGATGGTTTTAATTTATGAAATTATTAAGCATTTGGATGATGATTTTGACTGTCCATGTCAGCATGCTTTAAACGGTGCTGAAGTTTAAATTCTTTTTTCCAAAAGATTTATTATTTGATTAACAAAATTTTATTTAGGTTGATGTTATGGCAAAAGTTATATTATTAAATTCTAGTCCACGAGCTAACAGCAACACTCAGGATGTTCTGGAAGTTTGTGCTGAAGAAATTGAGAAAAATGGTGTTGAAGCTGAAATCATATCTTTAAGAGGAAAACAGATACAGTCCTGTATTGCATGTAACGGATGTGCCGGAACTGGAAACTGTGTTTTAAATGACGGTTTAGAGGAAGTCATTGAAAAAATCAGACATGCTGACGGATTTATTCCTGCAGCACCAGTTTACTTTGGAACTGCAAGAGGAGATATAATGGCTGCTCTTCAAAGGATTGGTAAAGTTTCAAGAGGAAATGACAAATTTTTAGACTGGATGGTTGGAGGTCCGATTGCTGTTGCAAGACGCGGTGGGCAAACTTTAACCTTACAGGAAATGACAATGTTTTTCCCAATTAACAATATGATAATAGCTGGAAGCACTTACTGGAATATGGTATTTGCAGGTCCTGAAGGTACAGCTTTAGATGACAGTGAAGGAATAGACACTATTAAGTTATTTGGGCAAAATGTTGCCAATATAATTAAAAAATTAGTTGATTAAAATGAGAATTGCACTTGCATCTTCTAACGGAGATGCTGTTGATTTGCATTTGGGAAAAGCAGTATCATTAGCTATTTATGATGTAGTTGATGATAAATTTGATTTTGTTGAAACAAGAAAAGTAGCTATTGATAAGAATGCTAAACATCAGGGTGGAGATGTTATTCAAAAATGCAATGACTGTGATGTTATAATTTCTACTCAGCACGGATTCAAATCTAAAATTAAAGCAGAAGATGCAGGTATTAAACTGGTTAGTGATGAAGGTCCTGTTGAGGAGGTTTTACAAAGATATATTGATCACTATAATTTTATGAATAGCTAATTTTTCTTTTTATTTTTTTAACAAGTTTTATATATGATAATCACAATATTAGTATTATGGAAGAATTATGTACTATTATTTTAGGAGTGCTTATTGCACTAGTGATATTTTCTATTTTAGGATAATATGAAAAATAAAATAAATATTGTGATAGTAATTGGCACATTAGCTATTTATAGTTTAAATCAGTTGGTTTTAAAGAATTTGGGAATTCCGTTTTTCAATAATTATCTAAATGATTTACTAGCTGTGCCTTTATTTTTTGCTTTAATAAACAGCATTTCATTATACAGGTCAAATACCCAAGTAACGTCCTTTAAATACTTATTTGTAATTACAGTAGGTCTGTCTTTTTTAGGGGAATATCTGGCTATTTTTTTAAGACCCGGCAGTGTTTCTGATTGGTGGGATGTTTTATGTTATTTTATCGGAATGTTTGTATACTACTTAATTACAAATGTAATAATTAAGCCTATATAGTTCAGATGGTAGAACGATTGACTCGTAATCAATAGGTCTGGGGTTCGACTCCCCATATGGGCTTTTAAAAAATTAATTGGAGGTTGTTTTAATGGAATCTAAGGATTTGATTATAATAATTTGCGCAATTATTGCTGGGGCATGCATTATAGCATTTGCAATTGCTTTCGTGGATGATTTCCATGATGATGAAGACGATATGTCATATACTAACTGCACTGCTGAAAATTTAACTAATAACACAACTGCAAACAATACGAATGATAACAGTCAGCCAAAACCATCATCTGATTCAGGAGTTTATGTTGTAAGTGAAGTGGTAAAATATAATTATCAGGCAGACGACGGCAGCTATTATCGTGAAGTAACTTATTCTGATGGTGGTTTTAGACAGTATAATACTTCTAATGGAAAATTAATTGGATCCAGCTATGCTTCAGACCAAAAATATTTGCCTAGTATGGAATAAGGAGTTTTAATGCTCCTTATTTTCAGGCCCGTGTTATGAAATCATATTTTTATTTTGTTTTAATGAGTTTTTACTATTTTAAAATGATATTATAATCATTCTTTTTGTTTAAGTTTGTAATAACTGATGTTATAAGTTATATGGAATAAATTATTTAATCCTTTAACAAGCTTTATATATCATGAAGAAAAAAAGTAATAGTAACCTTTAAGGGCGGGTTTTAATAATTTAAAACTTTATAATGAATTATTCTTTAAAATAAGTGAGTAGAACTCACAGTAGTCGATTAATGGATTATAAAACTATAATCAATTATAATCTTATTTTATATTCTGTGTTGTGTTTAATTTAACAAATACAGTATTTAGTGGACTATTTTTAAATTTACTATAGCGATAGCTATATTTTTAATGATAATAGAAATTTACGGAAAAACTATAAAAGGTTGATATAATGGCAAAAGCAAAAACAAGACGTAGAGTACGTGATACATGGAAAGAAAAATCCTGGTATACTATTAAAACACCAGTAAACTTTGAAGACAAAGAAATTGGAGAAACTCCAGCAAGAGATCCTGATTACCTTATTGGTAGGGGAGTAGAAGTTACTATGAGGGAATTATCCGGTGACTTTTCCAAACAATACATCAAACTCAGATTTGAAATTGACAATGTAGCAGGAGATGTTGCAAACACCAAATTCACTGGTCACAAAACTACTACTGATTATGTAAGAAGTATGATTAGAAGAGGAACCAGTAGAATCGATGCTTCTTCTATTGTTAAAACTAAAGATGACCGTAAAGTTAAACTTCATGTACTTGCAGTAACTACCAGAAGGGCTAAATCTTCCCAACAAAAATACATGAGACAAGTTATTAATGATTTATTGGCTGAAACTGCAGCAGAAAAATCTTTCGATGAATTAATAAAACTTGTTGTAAACGGTAAATTAGCATCTGAAGTTTATCACAATGCTAAAAAAATCTACCCTCTCAAAAGAGTGGAAATTATCAAAAGTAAAGTATTAAACTAAATACTTTCACTTATTTTTTTTTCATTTCAGTATATCACATTGTTATATTTCATTATAAAAAAATAAAAATCAGAACTGCACTTTCGGTACAGCTTTTTCATCTTCAGAAATTTCAATAAAGTTCGCAGTTTTAAATCCGAACATCTGTGCAACTAAATTGCCTGGAAACTGTTCACAGCTGTTATTGTAGACTAAAACAAAATTATTGAATCTTTCTCTATAAATAGCTATTTTATCTTCACTTTCCTGTATCTGTCCCTGCAAATTTAAAAAGTTTGTATTGGCTTTTAGTTCAGGATACCTTTCAGCTATTGCGAATAAATTAACAAGACTTCTGGATAGCTGAGAATTGGATTTCTGTATATCATCAATATTTCTTGCATTCATTAATGAAGCTCTAGCCTGACTTACCTGACTGAATGTCTCTTTTTCGTGTTGGGCATAACCTTTAACAATTTCCACTAAATTCGGAATTAAATCAGTTCTTCTTTTTAACTGAACATCAATTTTACTCCAGGAACTTTTTACCTGGTTTCTTTTAGTCACTAAGTCATTGTAAATTGAAATGGTGTAGCTGATGATTCCTGCAAGGATTATTAATATAATTAAAACATAAACGGAACTTCCAGGGATAATATGTCCCATTTCAATACTTACAAATAAGATAGCCAGTACAATAATTATCTTATATAATGTTCTCATAAGATAAATTATGGTTAATATATTATATTAATTATATGGTTAAAATTAGGTAGATTTTTATATTATTCTTTAGAAATACTATTATGTTGATAATATGGTTGAAAAGTTAATAATGATTAATTGGGGTTATGTTTTAATTCTATTTTTATTAGGGTTCTTAACATACAAAAGAAAATCCTTAGATGCTCTTGGATCAGTTGTTATGATTGTTATGGGTATTATCATTATTTTTTCAGCGGGATTTAACTGGTTATTATTAATTTTGATATTCCTTATTTTAAGTTTGGTAGCTACAAAATTCTCAAAATCATATAAAAAATCTTTAGGAGAATTTGAAGGTAGAAGGACTACTAAAAATGTTATTTCAAATGGTATTGTAGCAGTTATGATGGCAGCATTTGGCGGTTACTATTTATCATTTGTCGGAGGATTTATTGGAGCAATAGCTACTGCAACAGCAGATACTTTAGCTAGTGAAATAGGAGTATTGCACCAGCCTAGATTAATTACTACTTTTAAAAAGGTCGAACCGGGAACTGATGGGGCAGTATCTGTTTTAGGAACTGTTGCAGGTATGGTTGGTGCAGCTGTTATTGGTATTTGTGCTTATTTGCTTGGAATTATTCATGATCCTGTTTTAGGTGTTATTTTAGCAGTTATTCCGGGAACATTAGGCTGTTTTATGGACAGTATCCTTGGAGCAGTCTTTGAGAGAAAAGATTTACTTACAAATGAACATGTAAATCTTATAGCTACTATTACCGGAGCTTTAATTGGTATTTTACTTGTTTAATTAATTATTTTAATAAGTTAAAACAGATAGTAAATCATGTCCATGGCAGAGTTTAATTTTGATATTGGTGTTTCAACACTTATTGCAGTAATTATTGCAGTGTATTATAAACGCAGGTATGGCGATGAGATTTTTAAGGATAAACGTACCTGGGTTAAGATACTTGTACTGTTTTCTGTTGCAAATTTAATTAAAGTTATGATTAAACCTTTAATAGGTTTCTAGACTAATAATTTTATAACTATTGAAAAATATATTTAAAAGTATTATATTAAGGTGACATTATGAAGGGAATAGTTTTAGTTATGGATGGTATGGGGGACCGTCCACTTAAAGAATTTGATAATCAAACCCCTCTCCAAGCAGCTAACACTCCAAATATGGATGAAATGGCTAAAAATGGTATAACTGGAATTATGGATTCAATAGCTCCGGGAATTATACCTGGTAGTGATACTGCTCATTTATCTATTTTAGGTTATGACCCATATGAAGTATACACCGGAAGAGGTCCTTTTGAAGCAGCTGGTGTTGGAGTGGATGTTATTCCTGGAGATATTGCATTCAGATGTAATTTCTCAACAGCTGACGAAAATGGTATAGTTACTGACAGGCGTGCAGGAAGAATCAGAGAGGGAACTCATGAAATCGTTGAAGTGTTAAATACAATGGTTCTGGAAGATTATCCTGACATTAAAATTATTTTTAAAGAATCAACTGGCCACAGAGCAGTTTTAGTATTGAGAGGTGAAGGTCTTTCAGATAAAGTAAGTGATGCTGATCCTAAAGTGGAAGGAAACAAACCTAAAGAGGTTATAGCTTTAGATGATTCTGAAGAAGCTAAAAAAACTGCAGATATCTTAAATAAATTAGTAGCTAAATCTTATGAAATGATTAAAGACCATCCGGTTAATTTGGAAAGAATAGAAAACAATGAACCTCCAGCAAATATTATTATTCCTCGTGGTGCAGGAGAAGTTCCGGTTGTAGAAGCTCTAAATGACAAATATGAAGTTAATTCTGCATGTATTGCTGAAACTGGCCTTATTATGGGAATAGGCAGATTTGCAGGTATGGATATTGTTGAGATGGATGAGGTTACTGGTGGAATTGACACCAATTTGGAAAATATCAGAGACACTATCCTTGATCAGGTTAAAAATTCAGACCATGACTTTTTCCTGATAAACATTGACGGAGCAGATGAAGCAGGTCATGACGGACAGGCTATTGAAAAACGTGACTTCATTGAAAAAGTTGACAGAGTTGTTATGAGCGAACTTAAAAAACTTGAAGATGTTTATATTTTCTTAACTGCTGATCATTCAACTCCAATTTCTGTTTTAAACCATTCAGGTGATCCAGTACCTGTTATTATCACAGGCCCTGAAGTAAGAGTAGATGATGTTTGTGAATACTCTGAAGTAGCTGTTGCAAAAGGAGGGCTTTGCAGAATTAGGGGATCTGATGTTATGAATATCATGATGGATTTAATGAACTATGCTCATAAATTTGGAGCTTAAAAGAGTTGATTTAATGGCTGTTAAAAAACTGTTTGGAACTTCAGGAATCCGGGGGAAAATAAATTCTGAAGTTACCTGTGAACTTGCATTAAATGTCGGTAAATCTTTAGCTTACTATTTAGGTAATGAAGGAACTGTAGTTTTAGGTTATGATACAAGAACTACCAATGTAATGCTTGACCAGGCTATCTGTGCAGGTTTGCTTGAAAGCGGAGTAGATGTAATTAAAATAGGTATGGTTCCGACTCCTTTAGTAGGTTATGCTACTGATAAATTAGGAGCAGATGCCGGAATAATGTTAACTGCATCACATAATCCTTCACAGTACAATGGGATTAAAATATGGAATTCTAACGGAATGGCATATACATCAGTTCAGGAAGCTGAAATTGAAGAAATCTATTCAAATAAATCCTACACTTCAGTAAGCTGGGATAAAGTTGGTAGCTTAAAAGTTAATGAAGAAATTAAAGGAAAATACATTGATGATTTAGTAAGTATGGTAAATATTAAACCAGGATTAAAAGTTGTTATTGATTGTGCTTCAGGTGCTGGAAGCGAAATATCTCCTTTGGTATTTAGAAAAGCCGGATGTGAGGTAACAGCTCTCAATTCTCAGCCTGACGGATTTTTCCCAGGAAGAAATCCAGAACCAAATGCAGAAAACCTGCAAAATTTAATGAAAACTGTAGTAGCTATCGGAGCAGATTTGGGAATTGCTCATGATGGGGATGCAGACAGAATGATTACAATTGATGAAAACGGAAATATTTCACCATTTGACTCTTTACTTGCATTGATGTCTAAAGAATTTGATGGAGATATAGTTACTACTGTAGATGCAGGTTTATGTATGGATGAATCTGTAAAAGGTAATGTTTTAAGAACTAAAGTCGGAGATGTAAATGTAGCTGAAGTTATAATAGAAAAAGATGCTGCATTTGGAGGAGAACCTTCAGGAACATGGCTGCATCCTGATTTCTGTATGTGTCCTGACGGTATTCTTTCAGGTTTGAGAATGGCTGAACTTGTATCAAACAAAGGTAAATTGTCTGAATTGCTCTTAGAGATTCCTTCTTATCCCAATATCCGTGAAAAAATAACCTGTTCTAAAGAAGCTAAAACAGCAGTTATGGAAAACATGGAAGATTTATTGAAAGACAGTTTTGATGATATTAAAGAAATTAATTCCATTGATGGTGTTAGATTAACTTTCAATGATGACAGCTGGGTTTTAGTAAGGCCTTCAGGAACTGAAGATTATATCAGAATAACTTTAGAGTCTAAAGACAGCACAAAAGCTCAGGCAATTAAAGAAACCTGTGTTAAAATCATAAAAGAAAATATTTAATTTCTTTTTCATGCAGCTATTATACTGCATGTTTTTTTCAGCCTTCTTTTTTCAATTAAAAAAATTAATTAATAAGTATAAACTTAACATATTATAATAGTTTAAAGTAATAACTTATGGGGTAATGAAATTGAAAGCTATAATTTTAAGTGCCGGCGAAGGTTCTAGAATGAGGCCGCTGACCCTTACAAAACCTAAAACAATGTTGCCGGTAGCTGGAAAACCAATTATTCAGTATAATATTGAGTCTTTAAGAGACAATGGTATAACTGATATTTTACTTATTGTACGTTATAAAGAGGAAATGGTTAGAAATTACTTTGGAGACGGAAGTGATTTTGGTGTTAATATTTCCTATAAAACTCAAAAAGACTTTTTAGGAACAGCTAATGCTATTTCATATGGTGAAGATTTTATTGATGATAGTATTATAGTTTTAAATGGAGATATTATACTTGATGATGAAATTATTCATGAAATAATTAAGAAGTATAATTATTTAACACCTGATACTTTAATGCTTTTAACTGAAGTGGAAGATCCTTCAGCATTTGGTGTTGTTGAAATTGAAAACGGAAATATTAAAAGCATTGTAGAAAAACCAAAACGTGAAGAGGCACCAAGTAATCTGGTTAATGCTGGAATTTACATATTCAATAAAGATATTTTTGACAAAATTCGTAAAACAGAAATCTCTGAAAGGGGTGAATATGAAATTACTGATTCAGTATCTTTGCAAATTAAAGATAATAAAACAGTTATCGGCCATAAAACTTCTAAAGATTGGATTGATGTTGGCAGGCCATGGGAATTAATTGAAGTAAATGAAGATTTAATCGGCAAACTTAAAACAGAAATTAAAGGAACAATTGAAGATGGTGCATTTATTCATGGTGAAGTATTTTTAGATGAGGGAAGTGTTATTAAAGCCGGTGTGTACATTGAAGGAAATGTGTACATTGGTAAAAACTGTGATATAGGTCCTAACTCTTATATTCGTGGAAACACTTACTTTGGTGACAATGTTCATGTTGGAAATGCTGTTGAGATTAAAAACTCAATTATTATGGAAAATACCAATGTCAGTCATTTAAGTTATGTAGGTGACTCTGTTATTGGTTCTAACTGTAATATAGCAGCAGGAACAAATATAGCTAATTTGCGTTTTGATAATGCAACTATTAAAACCAAAATCAAAAATCAAAAAATAGACAGTGGAAGACGTAAGTTAGGAGCTATTATTGGCGATTCTGTAAAAACAGGTATTAATTCAAGTTTTTCTCCAGGTGTAAAAGTAGGTCATAACTCTACTATAGGATCTGGTGTTTTATTATATGAGGATTTGCCTTCTGATACAAGAGTATTGGAAAAGCAAACTCACATTGTTCAAAAGAAAAAGAAAAAAAATTAACTAAATGGTGATATTATGGAAAATAAAAAAGACTCTGTTGTAATATGTCCTGGTGCACAAGTACTCGGTGATGTTGAATTAGGTGAAGATGTATCAATTTGGCATGGTGCTGTTGTTAGAGGTGATGTAGATTCTATTAAAATAGGTAACAACTCCAATGTACAGGATAACTGTGTGTTACATTGTACTGAAGATTTTCCAATAACAATTGGAGATAATGTATCTATAGGTCATGGTGCTGTTGTTCATGGCTGTACTTTAGAAGACAATGTATTAATCGGAATGAATGCAACTGTGTTAAATGGTGCACATATAGGTAAAAATTCTATTGTAGGTGCCGGAGCTGTTGTAAGTGAAGGTAAAGAATTCCCTGAAGGCAGCCTAATCTTAGGAGTTCCGGGCAAACTAATAAAAGAAGTTTCTCCTGAACAAATTGAACATATTCAGGAAAACGCAGATAATTACAAAAAACTTTCAAAACAATATAAATAAGGTTAAAAAATGAAACCAAGGGCAATAGTTAGTGAAATGGATTCTTATGTTCCAGGTAAATCTCAGGATGAGATAGCTAGCGAATTTAACTTAAATAAAGATGAAATAATTAAATTAGGATCTAATGAAAATCCATTTGGCCCATCTACTAAAGCTATTGAAGCTATTGAAAATGAATGTAAAAATATAAACAGATATCCGGAATCAGTTTTAAATGAGCTTCAACAGGAATTAGCTAATTACTCGGGGGTTAAACAATCCCAGATTATTATTGGCGGTGATGGTGCTGATGAAATCATTGATGTTTTAGCTAAAACATTTATTAATGAAGGAGATGAGTTTATTGTACCTCTGCCTTCATATATGTATTATGAATATTTATTGCAGCAATATGGTGCTCGTCCAGTTTATGCCGAATGGAATATGAATGAAAATAAATTGGATATTGATTCAGTTTTAAATTCTATAACTGACAAAACAAAAATGATTTTCTTATGCACTCCAAATAATCCTACCGGTACTTTAATTGATAAAAAGGATATTAAAGACATTGCATCTAAAAATCCTGATGTTTTAATTGTCGTAGATGAAGCTTACTTTGAGTATGCTGAAGTTACTAACAAGGATTTAATCAATGAATTTGACAATATTTTCATTATCAGAACAATGTCTAAAGTAATGGGATTAGCTGGAATGAGAACGGGTTATGGTTTGGCCTGTAGCGAGATTATTGAATATATGCACAGAATCAAACCAGTATTTTCTCTAACAAGATTGTCTTATGTAGCTGCTCTTAATACTTTAAGAGATAAGGACTACATTGAAACATCTATTGAAAAAGGAATTGAAAGTAGGGAATATCTTTATAATGAACTGTCAAAAATTGATTCATTAAATGTTTTCCCTTCAAAATCTAATTTTATGCTGATCGGCATAAAAGACACAGGATTTACAGCATCTGAATTTGCAGTGGAGCTTATGAAAAAAGGTGTCATTGTAAGAGACTGTACTTCATTTAAAGGACTGGATGAATATTGGATTAGAATAAGTATCTGTACTTTGGAAGAAGATAAAAAATTCATTGAAATTGTAAAAGAGGTATTGTCATAATGTATGTAGGGGGAACTGTAATTTCTTCTGTTGAATTTCATGGGAATATGTCTTTTGTCATTTTCATGTCAAAATGCCCTCTTGCTTGCCGTTATTGTCATAATGTTGAACTTTTAGATGATAGCACTCAGCAAAGTTTTGAAGAAATTAAAAAAGAAATAGATGATGCCAGCGATTTTATTGATGCAGTTGTAATATCTGGAGGGGAACCTCTAGTTCAAAGTGATGCAGTCATTGAAATATTGGATTATGTCCATAAAATAGGCCTTAAAACCAAATTGGATACCAGCGGAATTTATCCGGATAAGCTTGAAGAGATTTTAAAACTAAATATTTTGGATTTCATTTCTTTGGATGTTAAAGCTCCTTTTGAGAAATACAGAAAAATTACAGGATCCAATATAGGTTCTCAGGTTCACAAATCAATGAATCTTATAAACAAATATGGTGTTCATCTGGAAGCCAGAACAACTTATGTCCCAACCCTACATACTAAAAAAGATATCTATAATTTGGTAATGGATATTGAAGCTGAAGTTTACACTATTCAGCAATTTAGAAACAGAAATGTTTTGGATCCTGCATTGGAGGAGGTGGAAGTGCCAAATCCTCATGATTTAAGAAAACTTGCAGAATCTGTAAAACCTTATTTTGATGGTGTTGTAAAAGTAAAATCTGCAGAATTCGGTGAAGAAATAATATAAATTTATTTGGGGGGGGGAGAAAAATGCCAATCTTATCATTTTCAAGTCAGGACATTGATATAATCACTGGAAAAAAGACAATGACAATACGTAAGCTTTGGAAAACTCCTCTTAAAAAAGGCGACAGGCTTTATTGTTACTGGAATTTAGTTTCTAAAGAAAAAAAGAAAATTTTTGAAGCTAAAGTAGCAGATGTGCAAACAATTCCTTTTTCTGATTTGAAAAATAATGATGAATTAGCTAAAAAAGAAGGATTTGAAAGTGCTGCTGAAATGGTTAAAGATTTCAAAAAGATGTATGCTGGCAAAATTGAAGATTCTGAAATGTTTCAAATTATTTACTTTGAAAAATTAGATGTAAATGATTGGAAAGGGGATAAAATCGATGAAAAAGCTATGATAACACAAAGAGCAGATATTCTTTTTGACAGCGGTAAATTTGACAAGTCTACAATGTGTTATGATGCTGCTTTGAGAATTGATCCTGAAGATGTTTATCTGTTAAATAAGCAGGGAGACAACCTGTCAAGGCTAGGACACTTTGATCAGGCAATACTGTGTTATGATAAAGCTTTAAAAATTGAACCTCATAATGAGTATATACTGAACAATAAGGCAATAGCTTTACTTAACTCCGGAAAATTAGACGATGCGCTGAAGGTTAGTGATATTGCACTGGCTATAAATCCGAACAGTTCAATTGTTTTATATTGGAGAGGATTTATTTTAGAAGTTTTAGGTAAGTTTGATGAAGCTTTGGATGTTTATGACCATTTGATTTTAATAGATAGTGAAAATCCGGAAGTATGGAACTCAAGAGGAAATTTATTGTCTGATATGGGTAAATTAGAAGAAGCTATTAAATCTTTTGATAGGGCATTGGAAGTATGTTTTGATGATTCTGAATTGGATGCAGGTTCTATAAATCGTATGGGTAATGCTTATATTGATTTAGGTAAATTAGATGAAGCTCTAGAATGTTTCAACACAGCTATTTCTTTAGAAAAAAACAATATTGATTTTTTATTAAATAAAGGAGTAGTTTTAATGGAGCTGGGAAAATTTGAAGAAGCTGTAGAAAGCTTTAATAAAGTTTTACTTAAATCTCCAGATAATGAAGATGCATTTTTCCTAAAAGAAGAATGTTTGGAGAATTTGTAGTATGTTTAAGGATAAATTAGAATTGTTTTACAATGAAAGTATTTTAAATAAAAAATATATTTTCTTTTATTTGATTTTTATAGTGGCTGCATTTTTCTCAATGATGAGTTTAAAAAATTATGCTGCTCCTAAATTGGAAATTCTTGTTTTTGCAGTTGTAGCTATTTTGGGAATCTTTTTAATTAATTATTATAGTTTAAACAGTAAAAAGAATCTGTTTAAAGTAGTTTTTATAGCTATTTTATGTTTTGGATTAATATGTTCCTCTTTGATGCCTCTTTTTGATGCATGTGATGAGGAAGAGCATTTTGAAAGAGCATTTTTAACTTCTCAGGGAGATTTTTTCCCGAATTATCAGAATAACAGTTTTAATTCAATTCAAAGTGTTTTGGTTTTAATTGATAACAGGCCTGCAACAGTTTTTGATACAAATGTTGATACGCAGCCTATTAATTACACATCTACTCATTATCACTCTGCATTTCAGCAAAATCCGTTTTTCGGTTATTTGGCACAGGGACTGGGAATTTTACTTGCTGAAATTTTATCTTTAAATCAGATTTGGATGCTGTGGTTAGCCAGGGCTTTCAATGTTTTATTATATGCAGCTCTTGCAGCTTATGCAGTTAAAAAAACACCGATTGGAAAACATTTGTTTTTTGTAATGGCAGCTGTTCCATTAGCTATTTATCAAATATCTTCAGTAAGTATTGATGCAACTATTTTTGGTTTGGCTTTAGTAGCTGTTGCCTATCTGTTTTCACTGATTAAAAGTAGTGAAAAAGTAACTCCTAAACAAATTGCTGTTTACACGCTGCTCTGTCTGCTTTTAGGTTTATGTAAAGTTACTTATTTTGCATTTATATTTTTAGTTCTGCTTATTCCCAGAGATAACTTTGAAAGAAACAAACAGTATTTATTTGGCATTTTGGCAGTTGCTGTTTTAGCTGTTGTAGCTTTATTGTGGTCAAAATATTATGCAACTCCTGCAATATTGCATTCCTACAGAATGGATTATATGGCTCAGCACAATATTAATGCTGCTTCTCAGGTACAGTATCTGATTTCCCATCCTTCACAATTTGTAATAGCTATTAATTTTGCTTTAAATAATTTAGGTTATATTTTCAGCTCTTTATTTACGTTTTCATATCCTCATGAAGGACATATGCATAATTCAGATTTTATATCTCCGATTTATCAGCTGTTTTTAGGAGCTCTGATTTTTTTATATCCTTTAAAAGAGAAATTTTCCAGAAATTTCAGAATTGGTGCTCTGGCTGTTGCTGTTTTGGTTTATATTGGCACATTTGTAATCCAGCTGCTGACATGGACTCCTGTAGGAAGTATTTATACTGAAGGTATTCAGGCAAGGTATTTTTTACCTCTGTTTATTTTACTGCCGTTTATATTTAATTTTAATGATAATTTAGGTTTGGATACTGAAAAAATTGATAATTATATTGTAGTTTTAGTTTTAGGCTTTATAGCAGCTACTGTTTTGTGTCTTGTTTGTGGCTGTTATTAGCCGTATTTTTTTTTAATTATTTAACTAACAAGTGTTAGTTTTATATACTATTAAAACAATAGTATAACTAACGACTGTTAGTTTGGGATATTTATGAAAATACAGACAAAAGATAAAATATTTGATGTAGCATTAGATTTATTTTCTAAAAAAGGATATGATTCAGTATCTATTAGAACAATAGCTTCAGAAGTAGGGATTAAAGAAAGCTCAATTTATAATCATTATTCAAGTAAAAAAGAGATTTTAATGTCAATTTTAAAATATTTTGAAGAATATTTTCAGGGAAATCCCTTAGATGATGAAAATGTCAGAAAATTACTTGAAAAAAACCCTGAAGAGTTCTATCATCAGGGATCGGAAATGTTTAAACAGCAGATTTTCGAAGAAAAGATTTTAAAAATTCTGAAGCTGATTTTTGTTCAGATGTATCAGATAGATGAAATTAAAGAATTTTTCCTAAATGAAATACTTGGAGGGTCTGTTGCCTTCTGGAGTGATGTTTTTGAAATATTAATCCAAAAAAATGTAATAGGAAGCGACTGCAGTCCGAATAAATTGGCGGAAATGTATTTCGGATTTTCCATGTTTAAATTATGGGAAATATTTCTGAAGCATGAGGAATTTCCAGAAGCAGAAATTGAAATCATGTTTGATGAAGTTGAAGAGTATCATAAATTCCTTCTGGATAGTGTAAGGGCTGATAAAGATGATTAGTCCGGATTCACCATATGAAGTTAATGACATGTATTATGATGATGTAAAAAAATTAGCTGATGAATTTCTGGAATTTGCTCACAGCTGCTTTGATGATGATGAAAAAATTCTTGAGGGATTAATTGTAAGTGTTTACTGGAAGTTATGCTGTGATAAATTTTCTTCTTTAGCACAGATAATTGATTATTTGGAATATATTGGGGATTTTAATGATCAGCTCCCTTATTTAAGAAAATGGGAAAATACTGATTTTTCCCCATATCTTATTTTGGGAGATTGGTTTTGTAAAAATGCTTCAAAATACTTGGCACCATATACATTTAATTTAAATTATTATTTGGAAAAGTATAAGGATAAGCCTAAATCAAAACAAGAGAAAATATTTTTCAATAGTTCAAAAGAATTATACTATTTAAACATGCTTTGCTCTGAAATAATGGGGAGAATTTTCAGACCAGATTATGAATCAAGAAAAAGAAAAGCAATAGTCCTGCCAATATGTATGAAAATAAATCAGAAAAGCTGTCATGCTATTGAAAAAAAACTTGGAGAAGTCTGTCAGGAATGTAATTCGGAATGTGAAATAGCTAAAATAACTGAAGAGTATGACTGTGAAGTATATCTGGTTTCCCATAAATCCTCGGCATTTCAAAATGCAACAGATACTGATAAAAAAGAGCTGGCTATTGTTGGAGTTGCATGTCCTTTAAATTTAATTTCAGGAGGATGGAAAGCAGCAGCACTTGGAATGCCTCCGCAATGTGTACTGCTTGATAAAGTAGCATGCAGCAGACATTGGCTTAATGAGGATGTTCCATCATCAATCAATAAAAAAGAGTTAAAAAAAATATTTTAGAAGTAAATTAATACTTCTTAATCTTTGTATTTTTTAATTAAACTTAATCCCCAGTCAGTCATTGCATCTGCTTTTTCCTGAGAGTCAGATTCAGCAAAACATCTGAAGATTGGTTCAGTACCTGACGGTCTGATAATTACCCATCCATCATCTTTTAGGATTTTAACACCGTCAGTAGTGTCTAAGTCGAAATCAGTAGTGGTTTTTATTTCATTAGCTATGTTTTCCATAACTTCTTCTTTTAAATCATCACTGCATTCAATTTTTGTTTTTGTTGCATAGTAAACAGGAAGTTCTTCAACTAATTTGGATAATGGCTTTTTCTCTTTAGCTATTGTTTCAAGTATTTTAGCTACAGTCATAACTGCATCTCTTCCGTAAACAAAATCAGGGAAGATTAATCCACCGTTTTCTTCTCCACCAAATAATCCATCTTCATCTTTTAATTTACGGGCTACAAGCAAATCTCCAACAGCAGTAGCTATTACTTCACCATTGTACTCTTCAGCAATATCATAAATAGCCTGTGAGGTTGCAACAGTTGTAACTATTGTACCGCCGTTATTTTCTTTAAGCATCTGTTTTTCAACAAGTGAAAATGTTTTATCTCCAAGTACGAAGTTTCCTTTTTCATCAATACAGATGGTTCTGTCTGCATCTCCGTCATGAGCAAGTCCAATATCTGCATTTAACTGTTTTACAACATTAATTAGCTCCTGTAAATTTTCTTCAATTGGTTCTGGGTCACGACCCGGGAAAAATCCGTCAGCCTGACAGTTTAGAGTAGTTACATCACAGCCTAATTTCCTAATTAAATAAGGAGCAGTGTATGATCCGGCTCCGGAACCGCAGTCAACAACAACTTTTAAATTGGCTTTTTTAATAGCTTCAACATCTACTTTGCTGATTGCTTCATCAATGTATTCGTCAATAATTTTGTCATTGTGGTATAATTGACCAATTTCACTCCAGTGAGCTCTTTTTGGTTCTTCATCAAAATATAATTTTTCAATTTCTAATTCCATATCATCAGGAATTCCAATACCTAATTCATCTAAAAATTTGATTCCATTATATTTAGGAGGATTATGTGAAGCAGTAATCATAACTCCGCCATCATAATACTTGCGAACACCATATTGGACTCCAGGAGTAGGTAGGATTCCTAAATCTACAACATCACAACCGGAAGATAAAAGTCCAGCTTTTACAGCTTCCATTAACATGGGACTGCTTGTTCTTGTATCTCCACCAACAGCTACAGTTCCTTGAACTACTGATCCGTAACATGCTGCAAGTCTGGATGCAAATTCAGGAGTTAAAACTTCATTAGCTACTCTTCTAACTCCAAAAGTCCCGAATAATCTTTTTTTATCTGACATTATTAATTGCCTCATAATTTTTTATATTACATTTATTTTTATTTTTAATAAATAAAAAGTTAATGATATCCTGAAAATTCTTTTAAATAAGGTATTTTACTTAAAATTACAGTTACAATCCATGTTATTAAAAATACTCCAATGGTCATTAGCACTAATCTTATAACTATTCCAAATCCATTTGCTCCTGCTGTAAATATACTTAAATGATTTCTGATAAATAAAAACAGGGTTATATGACTTAAATACATTCCATAACTGGCTTTACTTATTGATAATGTTAATTTTCCTGTTGTTGTAGCAGTATTTAAGAAAAGACACCTTACAAATAAAAATACTGATGCGCCTAATCCCAAGCGGAAAATTGAGAAATCCAAATATGAATTTAAATATAAATAGGGATTGTTAAATTCATAAACTCCAATTTCAGGCATCTGGTAACTTACAAACAGTGAAATCAGAAACAGTAAAACAGTTCCTGCCATAACTTTTTTAGGGGATTTTATTTTTACATTAGCCAAATAATAACCTACAATAACATAGGACAATCCTCCAATAAAGAATCTTAAATCTAAATATGAAGTGATATTAAAGAATCTGCAGGCAGTATAGAATACTGAAGCTAAAATAAATATCATTATAAAGTATCTGACTTCATTCAATCCTCTATTTCTTATAAACTCATTGATAAATGGTATTGCAAGATAAACCCCAACAATCAAATAAAAATACCATCCCAAATTATTTAGAAATGTGTTGGCTATGTCATAGCTTAAATTACTGATTCCCGTGGTGTGCAGTGAGTAAATTCCATAAATAATAATCCAGAATATAAATGGGATGGTGATTCTGGGAAATCTCTTTTTATAAAATCCTGATACTGTCGGGTAGTTTTTATTTAGTAGAAGAGCTCCGCTAATCATTAAAAAGATAGGAACACCAATATTTCCAATTGTTGATGCAAGTTTTTGCCAGTCAACACCGACAATTGTAGATGTTACCCATAAAGAAGCAATGTGAACTAAAATAATAGCAAATATTCCAATAACTCTTAAATCGTCTAAATATTTAATTCTTTGCTGATTCATAGTTTCACCAGTTATCTATAATTTTAGTTTCAAATAATATTAAAAACTTGTGTCAAACCATTTTTATATCATCTCCACTTGATAAAATAAGCTCAAGCTGGGAATTGTACTGGGTAACTGTTCCGACAACATTAACCTTTTTACCTTTATAACTTTCAATGTCTATTCCATTGTCTTCCAGCTGGGCTAATTGGCTTTCAAAGATTATTAAAGACATCTGGCCGGTTCCGTCATTGACAGTTAAAAAATAGCTGCTTTTACTTGCTGAGGATTTAACATCACTGACAACACCTTCAATGCTAACTTCCTCATCAATCATCCCTCTGTTTATATCCTGAATTTCTACTTTTTTAACTTCAATTGATGGAGTAAATATGATTAAACCGATTAAACCTATTAATGAAGTTATCAGAGCTATTTTCAGTAATTTATCGTCTGTAATTTCCATGAATTCATCTTGGTTTTTATTTTAAAAATAGCTGATAGGTTTTTATTTTAAAATATTGTTTTGCAAAATCTTTTTTTACATCAAAGTATAATTTTAATATGTATGTTTAAAAACACTGATTTGACAAAAACAGATTTATATGCAATTCTTGTTGGAATATTCTGTGCAGGATTAATCATTTCCAACATAATTGCAAGTAAAACATTTGAATTTTTTTGGATAACTTTACCATGTGGAGTTATAATTTTTCCATTAATTTACATAGTTAATGATGTGCTTGCTGAATGTTATGGTTTTAAAAAGGCCAGAAGAGCTATTTATTTGGGATTTTTCATGAATTTAATAGCTGTAATCTGTTATAATGTAACTATGTTTTTACCTGCTCCGGCATATTTTACAGGTGATGGTGCTTTCCATACAGTTCTGGGAAGTACTTTAAGATTATTGGTAGCTAGTTTTGCAGCTTATCTGATTGGTTCACTGATAAATGCAAAACTGATGGTTTACTTAAAAGGAAAATATGAAAATAAATTGTTTTTCAGATGCATTTCATCTACATTTGCTGGTGAGGGAATGGATGCACTTATATTTATTACAATAGGATTTTTAGGAACAATGCCTGTATCTGCACTTTTAACTATGATTGTGGCACAGGCATTATTCAAAACAGCTTATGAAGTTGTTGTATATCCTTTAACAAGGCATGTAATACATAATGTAAAAGATTTGAAGGATTATTGAGTTTCATACATTGAAAGCAGCCTTTCAACTGTATCAATATCATTTATTCCTTTGTCTTTTCTAATATTTTTAACAACAGGGAAACGCAGGGAGTATCCGGTTTCATATTCAGGACTTTTAACAATTTCACTAAATGCCACTTCCAATACGATTTTAGGTTCTACAACGATTTCTCTGCCTTTTGTAGATAGTTCATATTCTTTCATTTTTTTAGTAAGGTATTCTAAGGTAGCATCATCAAGACCTGTAGCTACATAAGCAACTGTTTTTAAATTGTTGTCTTCATCACGTAGAGACACTAAATATGATCCGACAAAATCTCCTCTTTTACCGATACCGTAGGTTCCCCCAACAACAACCATATCTAATGTTTCAGGTTCTGCTTTATATTTAAGCATTTTTTTACCACGAAGTCCTGGAATATAAGGTTCTCCAGCATCTTTAATCATTATTCCTTCATGATGTTGAGCCAGGGATAATTCAAATAGATTTTCCACTTCTTTAACAGTATCTGGAGTTCCATAAACCATATTGCTTAAATTGATTTCATCAGGTGTGGTGTTGACAATTTCTTCAAGTTTTTTTCTTCTTTTAAGCAGAGGTTCATCTATCATTGGAACTATATAATATAATAAATCAAACAGGAAAACTTTTAGAGGGACCTGTTCCATAGCTTCATCGATATTGTGTTTTCTTCTGACCCTATGAAGGATATTCTGGAAAGATAGAGGTTTCCCGTCTCTTGTAGCTATTACTTCACCTTCTACAATATAGTCCTCATGAGGAAGGTATTCATTAAACAAATCTACAATTTCAGGCAGTGCATGAGTAATGTTTTCAAGTCTTCTTGTGAATATTTTTATTTCATTGTCGTGTCTGTGTACCTGAAGACGGATTCCGTCATATTTGGTTTCACAGATAGCAACGCCCATTTCACTGATGATTTCAGGAATTGGCGGTGCAAGCTGTGCAAGCATAGGTTTTACAGGAGTTCCCGGAGTTAAGTTTAACTCTTTAAGTCCGGCTTCTCCTTTTTCTTTTGCAACAACAGCTATTAAACCTAAATCATTTGTAAGCATCATAGCTCTCTCAACAACTGATTTGTCAATATTGAATGCCTGGGCTATTGCATCTCTTACAACACCTTCTCCAACACCAATTCTAAGTTCTTCAAGAATAGTTCGTGTTAAATATTTTGCTTCACTGGCTGAAGCCTGAGACAGCATTTCTAAAATTATGTCGATTTTACGTTTTGTTGATCTGGCCCCGCTTTTTTCAGAAAGCTTTCTTAAGCTTTTAAATACAAAATCTATTGTTAAAGGCTGGGAAAAAAATGTAGTTTGTGATTTTTTAGCATATAAACTAATACATGCAAGTCCAATGTCACCATGATCGCGAACTGCATCTTCAACTTTGTCCGGTGTAACTCCTACAGCTTCACCGACAGCCTGCATAACCAATTTATTTCCGATTCCTATTTCTTTATCACTCCAGGCAGGAAATACACTGCCTAATATTAGTAAACCTACCTGTTCAAGAGTAGTACTGTCTAATTTTAATAAAAAATCAGATATAATCTCTGTTTTTTCCAGTCTTTTAGTTGTATTTTCCAGAGCAGAATATACATCTACCAGTTCTTGATATTTCATTTAAAAGTCGCCTTTAGCTATTTTTACTGCACAATATTCTCCGCACATTGCACACATTTCTTCATCGTCAAGTTCACATTTGTTTCTGTAACTGCGAGGTTTGGAATGGTCAAATGCAAGTTCAAACTGTTTTTCCCAATCAAATTCTTTACGTGCTTTTCCCATTTCACGTTCTCTTTCCCATGCAGATTCAAGTCTTTTAGCAACATCAGCAGCTTCAGCAGCTATTTTAGATGCAATTACTCCTTCTTTAACATCTTCAAGAGAAGGTAAGGATAAGTGTTCTGCAGGAGTTACATAACATAAGAAGTTAGCTCCGCTACTTGCAGCTATTGCTCCTCCGATAGCTCCTGTAATATGGTCATAACCTGGTGCCAAATCAGTTACAAGAGGGCCTAAAACATAAAATGGAGCTCCATAGCAGATGGTTTTTTGTATTTCCATATTTGCTTTAATCTGGTTTAAAGGCATATGTCCGGGACCTTCAACCATTACCTGAACATTTGCATCCTGAGCCCTTTTAACAAGACCTCCTAAATTAACAAGCTCCTGAATTTGTGGAATGTCACTGGCATCACTTAAGCATCCAGGTCTTAATCCGTCACCTAATGACAATGTAATGTCGTATTCATAGGACAGCTCAAGAAGATAATCGTAATTTTCATATAACGGGTTTTCCTGACCATTATGTTTAATCCATGATGCAAGGAAAGTTCCTCCTCTGCTTACAATTCCCATCATCCTTTTAGCTTTTTCTAATTTTTCAACTAAATCTTTGGTAATTCCGCAGTGAAGGGTCATGAAATCCACTCCTTCTTTAGCCTGATTTTCAATAGCTTTAAAAAGGTCATCAGGATCCATGTCAATGATTTCTTTGTTTTTATTAAGTGTAATTACTCCTGCTTCGTAAATAGGCACTGTTCCAATAGTTATGTCTACTGCATCCATTATTTTTTTCCTGAATGTTGTCAAATCAGATCCGGTAGATAAATCCATTAATGCATCTGCACCATATTCCTGAGCTAATTTAGCTTTGTTTATTTCCAATTCAATATCATCAATTTTACTTGATGAACCGATGTTTGCATTGATTTTAGTTTTAAGGCCATCACCAATTCCGCAGGCTTTTGAATGACCGTTGATATTTTTAGGAATTACAACTTTTCCATCAGCAATTAATTTAGCTAGTTTATTAACTGGTATATTTTCATCAAGAGCAACAGCCTCCATTTCAGGAGTAATATTGCCTTTTTGAGCTTCACTTTTTTGTGTCAATGTTTCCCCTCATAATTTAGTTTATAATAATGGATCAGGTATGTCGGGATTTTCTTTTTTAGGTTTTTCTCCACCAATTTTTTCTAATCTCATTTCTAAGAATTTTTTACCATTTTCAGTTTTGGAATAAATTGGAATTGATTGGCCGACAGTTTTTAAACTTTCAGCTTCTCCGATTTCTCTAATGTATTTGGATGCACAGGCAGTTGCAACATCACATGCATCAAAAAGAATTCTGGCTTCTTTTTTAGTTCTGTTGCTTGTATGTACTACAAATATGTAAATATTCACATCGGGATGTGCTTTTTTAAGTTCTTGGATTTTAAGACAGTCCTGAGCTAATGTTATTGTTACAGCTATGTTTTTATAACCATGTTCAATAGCTAATTTGATTCCTTCAGTCTGATCAATTTTAGCAGTTTCAGGTTCTAAAATATTTTCTGCACCTAATTGGTCAAATAATTCTGGAATCGGGCTGGTTTTAACAAGTCCTGAGACTCTCCCTCCAATACCTTGAACTAATTCACTTTCAGTTACTATTAATGTTCCGCAACCTTCACAAACCATTACTGCACAGTCTATTGCATTTTCTTCAATTAATGTAGATAAAATTTCAGAAATACCAAAAGAAAGGAAATCTTTCATTCTAAGCTGTCTGTCTGGTGTGCACATTCCAAAATCATCGATTCTAAATTGCATATTGTCCCAAATAGCTTTCTTAGTTATTTTTTCCATTCCTCTGTGGTGATGAAATAATGGACAGTAATTCAGTTTAGGTTCGCTAACATCAATTACCTTTCCGTCCTTGATTGTTACCTTACTTAATCCGATTGCTTCAACAATATGTTCACTCATGATTTTTATATTAGTTAATCAATAGGTTAAAATTTACTATTTATTATGATTTTTAAAAAAAGGGGGAAGATTTGGGTAAAACTTTTATTGTATTTTTTCTTTTATAACAGCAGATATAGATTAAAATTGGGCTTGAACTATCGACAAAGTGCTGAAGATTGAAAATATCTGCATCTGATGGTAAATGGGTTAAATTGGGTTGTTTATTTCAATAAATAACTCAACTTTAATATAGCTAAAAAGAGATAATATTCTATAAAAAATAAGGAAGAAATTTAATCTTCCTTATCTAAATGTATTGAACCTGGTCTCCAGGATTGTTAGACGGTTTGACTTTTTCAAGAGCTTCTTTGAAGTATTTGTTAGGTACATTTTCAGCATCAAGGTCATTTCTTAAAGTTAACATTGCTGCTTCACGGCATACTGCTTCAATATCTGCTCCGACATATCCGTCAGTTTGTTTAGCTAATTTTTCAAGACTTACATCATCAGCTAATGGCATACCTTCAGTATGTACTTTGAAGATAGATAATCTGGCTTCTTCATTTGGTAAATCAACTTTGATATGTCTGTCAAATCTTCCTGGTCTCATTAAACCCGCATCCAATATGTCCGGTCTGTTGGTTGCCGCAATGATTGCAACGTCTTCAAGTTCTTCTAAACCGTCCATTTCAGTTAATAATTGGTTTACTACTCTTTTAGTTACTCCACTGTCACTGTCATTTGCACTACGGGTACTTGCAATTGAATCGATTTCATCGAAGAATATTACAGTAGGTGCAGTTTGTTTTGCTTTTCTAAATACTTCTCTTACACCTTGTTCAGATTCTCCCACCCATTTTGATAGCAGTTCAGGACCTTTAACTGAGATGAAATTGGCTTCACTTTCACTAGCTACTGCTTTTGCAAGTAATGTTTTTCCTGTACCTGGAACTCCGTAAAGCAGGGTTCCTTTTGGTGGTCTTACACCGAATTTTTCGAATTTTTCAGGATGTTTTAATGGCCATTCAACAGCTTCTTTTAACTCTTGTTTGACATCATCAAGTCCACCTACGTCATCCCATTTAACATCAGGAACTTGTACAAGAACTTCCCTTAATGCAGAAGGTTGAATTTCTTTTAAAGCTGATTTGAAGTCATCGCTTGTAACAACAATTTTTTTAAGAACTTCTTCTGGAATCTCTTCATCGTTTTTGATTTCGGGAATGATTCTTCTGACTACTCTCATTGCTGCTTCTTTACATAATGATTCCAAGTCTGCTCCTACGAATCCGTGAGTTGTACCGGCTATTTTATGTAAGTCTACATCCTCTGCAAGAGGCATATTCCTGGTATGAATTTCAAGGATTTCTTCCCTTTCTTCAGCATCAGGAACACCAATTTCAATTTCACGGTCGAATCTTCCAGGTCTTCTTAATGCTTGATCAAGAGAATCTGGCCTGTTAGTTGCACCGATAACAACAACTTGGCCTCTGGATTTAAGACCGTCCATTAAGGTTAAAAGTTGAGCTACTGTTCTTCTTTCAGTTTCACCTTGAGTATCTTCTCTTTTTGGAGCAATAGCATCTAATTCATCAATGAATATGATTGATGGAGCGTTTTCTTCTGCTTCTTCAAAGTATTCCCTTAAGTTTTCTTCAGATCCGCCGACATATTTGCTCATGATTTCAGGCCCATTTATTGCAATGAAATGAGCATCACTTTCACTAGCTACAGCTTTAGCCAGTAATGTTTTTCCTGTACCTGGTGGTCCGTGCATCAATACTCCTTTTGGAGGTGCAATTCCTAATTTATCAAAGAGTTCTGGTCTTTTAAGAGGAATTTCAATCATTTCTCTGACTTTTTTAACTTCTTCTTTAAGACCACCGATATCTTCATAGCTTACATCAACTAAATTAGTTACACCTTCGATGTTGGATACATCTACTGGACTTTCATGTAATTCTACTTCTGTATTTGGTCCAACTACAACGATTCCTGCAGGTTTGGTAGATACTACAGCAAATTTAATTTCTTTCATTGGTGAGAAATCCATTAAATCGTTAAATATGCTGTCAAAGCCCATTCCCATACTTGCTGGCCGGGTTCTGATTTGAGATCCTATGATATCTCCTTGAACCATTGCTTTTCCTTGGAATAATCCACGTACATCTCCTTGTACACGAATGTTATTTTCAGTTGGTGCAAGAACAACTTTTTTAGCTTCAATAGCTTGTGCTTTTTTAATAGTTACTTCCCCGCCGATGGTTGCTCCTGAGTTTTTACGAACTAATCCATCAATTCTTATTACTCCAAGACCAATGTCTGTCTGTGAAGGTAGGGCAATTGCTGCTGTTTTTTTATCACCAGTAATTTCAATAAGGTCTCTTTCATTAATTCCGAGATCATTCATAGTTTTCGGGTCTAATCTTGCGATTCCTTGACCAATATCTCTTTGTGAAAGAGCTTCAGCTACTTTTAAAGTAATTTCATTTTGTGCCATATTATCATCTCCTTTTTTAAATGGCGCATTATATAGCTTTAAAAAACTACATGCTTAGGATAAATTCCTTTAAATTCACTAAATAATAAAAATAATATAATAATTTTCTTTTTGCTTATTTTATGTTTCTTTTCTTAGAAACAATTATATATTGATATGTATTACTATATAAAGCTTTCGGTTCAAGTGTAAAACATAAAATTGATTATTGTATTTGATTTATTTAAAAAAGAAGTAATTTATTTTCAATAGTTTAATATATTTTTTTTAAAATTTTATTTTTAAAATTAACAAGTATAATATATTATTTTTAAAAAATAAGTAATTTGGAGATGTATTCGAATAATGAATTTGTTTCGTATACATTCAAACGAACTAATTTATCTTATGATTCCACCAAATCCGGTTAGCAATGATTTAACATTTTCAATGCTGTCTTTGTAAAGGCCAGTGACCTCAAAAGTTAAACTGACATCATCTTTTTTAATTTGGGGACCCTGATAAATATCCGTGATTTTTGCATCAATTATATTGTCTAAATTAGTTATTGTATCTAAAATAACATGTTTATCAACACGTATTGGGAAAACACAGCTTATTGATTCGGTTTTATTATTTAAATTCCTGACTTTCCAGTCATAAAGTTCACTGTCACTTAAAACTTCAATGTTTGCTACAACTAATTTTTTAGTTTTATTTCCATTTTTTAAGATAGCTGTATCTTTATCAACTTTTTCTAAAATTCCCACATGGATTTTTCTTGAGTAAATATGTTTTAAGCCAATTTCTTTACCGATTGATTGGTTTAGTAAGCTATGTTCATGATTTAGTGAATTAATGGCTTTATCACTTCTACCTAATGCTCCTCTGATATCTCCCATATTTTTGGTAGCTTTAATGGCTAAATCAACAAATTTTTCTTCATCACCATTATTTATAACATCTCTAAGTTCGTTAACTGCCTCTGCAAAAGTATTTCTTATTTTCGGACCGTTATTGTTCATTGATTGGATGTAATAGGTTAAATAAGGATTTTGTGCTACAATCCTTGCAATCATATCAATCATAAGATTGTAAATCGGACTTTCAAAGTCTTCAGTTTCTCCAATATCTACTTTCAGCTTTTCCATAGCTGATGCAGTTGAAATAAATGAAAAATGAGTTAAAACTTGAACAATACTCATCATGTAATCATGTTTTTTAGCAGTAGTTTCAATTATTCTCATATTTTTACTATCTAAATAACTGTAGATTCTGTCGAACCATTTTCCTTTTTTATCAGGAGTTAAAACAATTACCTGATTATCAAGTTCGGTAGTTCTCGGACCAAATATTGGATGTGTTGGAAGATATTCTACATCATCAGGTAATGATTCTTTCATAGTTTGGCTTGGAATTTCTTTAACGGATGTTACATCAACCATTAAGGATTCTTTTCTCATAAACGGAGCCACTTCACGAATAACGTCAGGAGTGAAATGAATAGGGACAGATACAATTACCACATCACACATTTCAGCTAACTGTGTGTTTGATTCAATATATTCAATACCTAATTCATTAGCTATTTTTCTTCCTTTCTTGTGATCTCTTGCACTTATGATCACGTCAAAATCATCTCTTAAAAAGTAAATGAGGGTTTTTCCCAAACCGTCACTTCCACCTATTATTCCAACTTTCATTTTAATCATTAATAATTTAAGTTATCAGATATATAAATAATTAAGATGTGAAAATATGAAAATTGTAAAACAAGATAAAAAAGAAGGAATTGTAACATTAGTTCCAGAAACCCTTGATGATTTATGGCATTTATCTCATATTGTAGAAGTTGGAGACAGCATATCCTCTAAAACTACCCGACGTATTCAGGACAATACCGGAGATAAGTTAAGAAGTGATAGGGGAGTTAAAAAAACATTCACTTTAAGAATTGATGTTGAAAATATCACTTTTCATATTTTTACTGGAAAATTAAGATTTACTGGGGTAATTACAAAAGGTCCGGAAGACCTTATTCCTTTAGGTTCACACCATACAGTTGAAGTTAAACTCAACACTCCAATAACCATTAAAAAAGAAAGATGGACGAATTGGGCACTAAAAAGACTTAATCAGGCTATTGAAGCATCTAAAAAATTAGCTGCAATTATTGTTCTTTTAGAAGATGACACAGCTACTTTAGGTCTAATGAGACAATTCGGTATTGAATATTACGGCCCGATTAAAGGTGCAGTTTCAGGAAAACGTATTGTGGATAAAAACCGCTCAAAAGCAATTGCTCAATTTTATGAAAAAGTCATTGAATCAGTTAACAAATTCAATGATATTCAAAATATTGTAGTTGCAGGACCGGGTTTTGTTAAAAATGATTTTTATGATTATATTAAAAATAAACATAAGGATCTGGCTGCTAAGGCTGTTATTGAAAGTACTGGTTCTGGAGGAAGAGTTGGAATCCATGAAGTTCTTAAAAAAGGAACAGTTGAGAAATTAACTGTGGAAAATAGGGTAGCTAGTGAAATGGTTGCTATTAACCATCTTCTTGAAGAAATTGGTAAAAATTCATCTAAGGTGGCTTATGGTGAAAAAGAAACTGTTAAAGCAATAAACCTTGGTGCAGTTAAACAATTATTAATATTGGATTCTGCAGTAGCCAATAATGACATGGGAAATTTAATGGACATGGTTGAAAATATGAATGGTGAAGTGATGGTTATCAGTAGCCAGCATGAAGGTGGGGAGCAACTTAAGGGTTTGGGAAGTATGGCGGCTATTTTAAGATATGAAATAGCTTAATTTCTTTTTTAAATAAGATTTATATAATATTAATTATTATAAGTTATAACTAGTAACAATATTAAAAATTGGCTACATTTTTAATTGAAAAACTGTGATTAACATGTTGTATACAGGTATGATTGAAGCATTTATTATTGTATTTATTTTATCAGCTGTAGGTTCGCTGGTTTTAAATATGGTATTTCGCTTTTTTGGTAAAAAAGGTTATTTGGGTAACTTATATCCAAATGTACGTGGTGGAATTCCTCGAGCTATAGGTTTAGTTCCATTTATTATACTGTGTTTCTTTTTCTTACCGAAATATAATACATTAGTTTTAATTATGGGTCTTTTTGCATTTTTTGATGATGTTTTAGGAAGAACTCCTTCTCCAATTGGTATTGAATGGGGTCAAATTTCCAGAGGCGTAGGAATGCTTTTTGTTATGATTGCAGGATTCTATTTTGGATTTGGAATATCTTCAATATTCATTGCATTATTGGTACAGCCAATTAACATTTCTGATATGCAGCCGGGATCAACCTGTATGGTTACAGTTATTATGTCTGTTGTAACTATAATCTGTATGCTGATTGCCGGATCTCCACAAGTTTCAGAATTACCGGCTATTTATACTCCATTATTATTGATAATTGTTTGTATAGCATATTCTCCATTGGATTTTGCTGGAAAAATCATGTTGGGGGAAGTTGGGAATCATTCATTTGCAATAGCATTAGGAATTTGTTTCTATTTGATTGGAGGATTCTGGTGGTTAATTGTTTTATCTTTTGTGACTGTATGTCTTACAGCATTTGTTAGAAGAAGTACCCTTAAAATATTTTTCAATCAAAGATTGGGCATTTTAAATCCAACATTTGGAGATTTTTTCATGGATGTTTTAACTGGTGGAGGATTGGGAGATTTATTTAGAAGAATTATATTAAAAACAAAACAGTATGATGTAGAAAATCCATTTTTAATAAAATTAGGATTTAGAAGACTTCTTTATAATCCTTATGCTCCAACTCATGGCAGTAATGAACAGAACAATGCATATAAAGTAAGACTTGATGGGAGTTAAAATATCATGAAAGCGTTAATTGTAATTACAGGTAGGGGACTTGGCGGCGATTCAGTTATAGCATATAATATAATTGAAGGTCTTGAAGCTAAAGGAGTTCAATGTGAAATTGCATTAGATGAGTCTGCACCAGGTTTGTTATTTAAGAAAAAAGGCAGGACATGGCATAAAATAAAAATTCCCCAAGCTGGAGGTCATGCTGCAACAAAAGCTTCTTCTATTAAAGCAGCATTTAAAATGTTAACTGCAACATTTAAAGCAAGGAGTCTTATTAAAAAACTAAATGTTGATTTTGTTGTAGGGGTTATTGGTGGAGGAGCTATTGTAGGTTCTGTTGGTGCTAAATTAGCAGGTAAACCCGGAATATCAATAATATCCACTCCTTTAGATTCTAAAATATGTCCTAAATTTAATCAATGTTATTCATTGCCGGAAATGAAATATTTCTTACCTGAACAACTTCCAAAGAATATAGAACATACTTTATATCCTTTAAGTGAAGGTGTCGGTAATGGTGATTACAAAATCGCTCTTGAAAAATTAAAAGAATCTCCAAAATTCGATGAAAATAAAAAAACAATATTGTTTTCTTCAGGATCTTCAATATTTAAAGGAATAATAAATGGAGCTAATAATTTTGCTAAAATTACTGATGAATACAATATATTATTGGTTGGTTTGCCTTTAAAAGAAGATTATCTGGATGATTTAAATGATAATGTAATTTATTTAGGTTACATTGACTGGATGAGTCATTTACTTACTTATATTGATTTAGCTGTTTTAACTGATGATGGGGTATTGCTTGAAGAAACAATAGCTTCCAAACTTCCTATTGTAACACTGACAAAAGTAAAATGGGGAAGATATCATAATATGGCAGGTGTATTTAAGGGAGCTATTATAGAATCTGACATTGATAATTTAAATGACAATATATTCAAGGCATTTGATGAGTTTGATGAACTTAAAAAGAATGCTGTTAAGTATGCTAAAGAATCTTTAGAAACTAAATCTAATTTAGCTCAAAAAATAATTGATGTGGTTAAATAAATTTACAACCACATATTTTTTATAATTTTATAATTTGCATCTGTTGAAGGATGTATTTCTAAAAAGTCTCCATATGCATCTAATGGTGAGTTTATTCTCATTAAATAAGATAAATATGCAACATCACTGACTGAAGAAGGTGATATGGAAGTTATTTTTTTAATTTTGTTTTGCTTTTTATCAAAAGATATTTTTGTATAACCTGTATCTCCACTTAATATTTTCCAAAACGCCCCAGGTCCTGCTATTCCGGGGATTCCGATATCAACTTTATTTTCATCAGAACAGTTATTTTTTTCATCTTCAACAAAACTTACTTCAGTGTTCAAACTTAAGGTTTGTGGAATCTCATGGTAAACAACTTTATTCGGGTAGTTGGCCATATTCCTTGCAGCTGTTATACCTTCCATTCTAGCTACTGGTGTTAATTGATATCCTCCAGTAACATCACCTGCTGCATATATGTGTTCCACATTAGTTTCCATCATTTCATTAACTTTTATGGTATTGTCATGATTTAACTCAACAATTTCTTTAGCTATTTCTGAATTTGGCACTCTTCCTGTTGCAAAAAAAGGAACTCCTTCCAGTTCTTCATTTTTATTGGTAATTACTTTATTTTTCTCACATTCGACAATTTTGGTGTCTTCTATAAGATTTATTTTGGAAAGCAGATTTTTAAAAATATAATCTTTGATATCACTGTCAATTTCCTTCAATGCTTCGGATCTGGCTATTATGTTAACTTCACTTCCAAGTGTTGAGTAAATATTAGCTACTTCAACAGCTATGATTCCTCCACCTATAATGTTTAATTTTTCAGGAACCTTATCTATTTTTAGAATATCTCTGTTAGTTAAACCGTATTGGCTGCCTGGAATGTCTGGGATGAAAGGACGTGCACCGGTAGCTATTAATAGGTTATCCCAGTCAAATGACTCTCCATTTACTTCAATTTGATTGCCGTTAATTTCAGCTTCACCATAAACTATATTGTTTCCAGCACTTTCATTTTCTTCTTCATTTATTTTTCTAAGTGCCTTTTGAGTTTCAGTGATTTTTTCTACTATTTTTTCATATGAAATATCTAGCTGACTTTTAATGAATCCGTAGCTGTTGAACCTGTTGTTGCTTTCAATAAATTTGGTAATGTCTGTTAATGCACATATAACCATACAACCTTCATTTAGACAGGTTCCTGCTATGTGATTTTTTTCAATTAAAGTAACTTCTTTACCTAGTTTTCCGAGTTCTAAAGACCCTAATCTTCCTGCAGGCCCAGAACCGATAACAATATTTTTCATTTATACAACCTCATAGATAATTATATATAGGTTTAATTTATTATAGATAATATATTATATTTTTGAATTAATTTTACAAGAGGGAGAAAATTATGTGTATTGCAGCACCTGCTAAGGTTGTTGAAATCAACAGAGAAAAAGAAAGTTTATTTGCAGATTTCGGAGGAGTAAGACAGGAAGCAAAAATTAATCTCTTGCCAGATGTTGAGATTGGTGATTATGTACTTATTCATGCTGGTTATGCAATAGAAAAACTATCTGAAGAAGCAGCTAAAGAATCTTTAGAAGCTTGGGAAGAACTTTTAGAAGTTCTTGAAGAAGAAGATAGAGAAATGGAAAAAGCTAGAATGGCTGATTTAAATCAATAAATTGATACTCTATTTACTCCTTTTATTTTTAAAAATTCACTTATTAAATCATTATCTATTGGATTTTCTGTAATTACTGTAAGAATTGGATTTTCTTCAAGTTCATTATCTTCAGCATAAGCCTGTCTTATGTTTATACCTTTTTTTGAAATTATTTTTGTAATTGCAGCCAGCATCCCTTCGTTTTGCGCTCCAACTTCTATTTCAATAACTCCAAGATTCAAATTTTTAGCTATGTTTTTTAAAAGAGTTCCAGCAGGTAAAACATTGTTGAAGATATTAAAGAGATCCTCATCATTTTGAATTATTTCAATTGTTGATTTAATAGCTCGTCTATCAACATCTGCAGCAATAGCTAGTGATTTATCACTTATTTTAAGATTACCACAATATATTTTCCCGTCATTGTTTAGAGATAATCCTAATTCAATCATTTTTTCAGCTACTTTCATACGTGCCGGATATTTTTTGAATTTTTCGTTAATCTTTTCCCACATTTTAATCATCATTCCAACTTTTTGTACATTGATGTAATTTTTAGTTAGAATTAGTATATAAAAATTAGTATTTTAAATTATAGGTAAAAGTTTGTTAGTAAAAATAGTTTTAAAGTAGGCTAGATGGGATTCGAACCCATGACCTCCCGGTTATCAGCCGAGCGCGCTAACCAAGCTGTGCCACTAGCCTATGATAATGTGTCGCTAGGATGTAAGCAACACTTATACTTATGATTGTTACTATATATAACCTTTTCGGTTATTCTAGTTTTTTCACTGATTATTTGTTTAACATTTCATTAATTGAGTCTGCCATAGCATGACCTTCAACTTGAACTTCAACTTTGTTGACGCCATCTACATTTTCAGCTGCAGTTTTTGCATCAGCTGCAATACGGACAATACTCATACAACCAGGGTTTGTTGGTTTGATAATTAATTTTGCTTTATCATCATTGACAATAATGTCTTGTACAATCCCCATTTCTATAATACTTACACCCATATGAGGGTCATTAATTACTGAAACAGCATTTTTAATATCATTTACTAAATCTTCTGACATATCTTTTTTCTCCTAATTTTTAGAACTTGTTAATATTATTTGGTTTTGTTATATTTATAAGTAATTATTTGGATTTATGCTTTGTTTAACAATAAAATAAGAAAATTTAAGCAGTTGATTTATATATTTTTGATATGCCTAAATTTTATAATACATTTTCAATTTTAAAAGACTTTCAATTTAAATTTTCAAAAATAAAAGTTTTTAGTTGTTTTTTACTCTGTGTTTTATTTTGACACCAATACCATTATTGCACTGTTCCATTTCACGGCCGGTTAATATTGCCTTTCCGACACCTACGACTTCATCATCTTTGACAACAACCACTTCATCATTAGGTATGATATTGTGATCGGCTTTTCTGATTCCCGGAGCAAATACTGTATTTGTTTCCAAATCAAAGTCAATGTTGACAACATTGATGTTTAAATCTTTTAATATTTCTCCACCGGCTAAATTAAGTCTGTACAATCCGGTGTCCTGATTTAATAAAGCAATCTGTTTTCCGTTGCTTATTATTTTTCTGTGATATCTTCCTTTTGTCTTAACATCCTCTGGAATAAGTTTGTTTCCCTCTTTTCCAAATTGGTAAGTAGCTATTGATTTAAGTTCATTTAAAACTTTATCTCTTCTATTGTTCCTTTTATGTTCTTTAAGTTCCATTCTTAAATTATAAATGGAATCTGGTGAAGTTGGACGTCCATCTTTACAAGTGTAAGTACATTCATCAAGATATTGTCTGCAGACTTCTTCATAGCCTCCATGAACATTAGCTATGACATTTTTGCCTTTTACATATTTTTCAAGTAGCTTTCCAGATTCATCTATTTCATCCTGGGACCATGAACCGGTTACTGCAACATCATATGACTGAATTGGAAAAGTATTTTCTAATTCTCTTGGGCAAATTCCAAAAGGTGATGTTATTATAAGCTCCTGAAATGATCTTGTCACTTTTCTAAATTTTTGGTGGGATTTGGAATTGGAGTAAGGTTTTTTCATACTGCAGGGCAATAAAACAACAGTATCTCCAAGAGGTTTCATTAACTCCATTCTTTGACGCCATCTTACTGCTTCGGGTCTGTATAATGATTCTTCGCTTGAACAAATTACTTTCATATTTAGTCATCCTCAAATGCTTTGATTAATTCATTATCTAATTCAATTAATCGTTTAATATTTTCTTCAGGTTTATCTATTTTTCTTTTCCATTTGGCAATATCAAAATCAATGTCCACATCTTTTGTTCCACTAAGCAGATTGTCGGCATGTGCAACTATCTTTTCCTCAATTGTTTGTGGAATGTATGATTTTTTAGGAAGGCCAAGTTTAACAGATTCCTCTTCAGTGATACCTGCTCCAATATGTCTTTCTACAATATTTTGAACTTCTTCAGGATAACCGTATTGTTTAACTATTTTCGCCCCTTCAACAGCATGATTTATGCCATGGGTTTTGGACCGGCCAATATCATGTAACAATGCTCCTTTTTTAATAAGATCTTTATCAGCATTTTTAAAATTAGCTGCAATCACCATCGCTTTTTTATAAACTGCTTTGGAATGTTCAATTACATTTTCAGGTGTTTCTTCTTGTTTTAAAATTTTTAATTCCATATTATCTTAAGCATCAACCTTTTTGGTAAAAGATTTGTAATTGCTTTCAACAGTTTTGATATCGTCTTTTATTTGTTTAATTAAGCCAGTATTATCGAAGAATTCTAATTCATCACCACATTCAGGGCAGATGAAATCATATTCTGTAGCAGTTTCAAAATCAAGTCTGATGTGTCCTTGAGGACATACAAAATACATTGTATCTTCTTCTTTTTCTAGTTCATTATTAAGCATTTTTAGACATTCTTCTGAATCCTTTTTAATATGATTAATTACTTCTTGTTCTTCAAATTTCCAGGAGTAAGTAAACCATTGTGTTTCCGGATCTTTACTTCTTTTGTAAGTAGCCAATCCTATATCATAAAGTTTGTAAAGGATTTTTCTAACGATATTTAATTTAATTCCGGTTTTTTCAGCAATTGCTTCATCTGTTTCAACGCCCTCAATTAATGCCTGAACAATAGCTAAATTACTTTCATCTTCTACAACACTGGTTAACAAGGTTTTTACTAAGGGATCATCTATCATTTAATTTCTCCTAAAAATGCTTTGATTTTAAAAAAATAATAATGTAATAATCAATGATTTATTTATGTAGTTTCTACTATAAATATTATTTCTTTCTTATAATTACAGCAGGGGTATGAGTTATTGAATCAAGAGCTTCTATAGTTACATTGTTTTCATCAGTTCCTAAAACAGATTTGACACTATGTATTGTTGACATTTCAGTAGCTAATGATTTTTGATAGTCTTCAGCAATATTGGCCATTTTTAAACCTTCTTCAACACTGATATTTTCACTGCAGCCTAATGGTGTTGATCCCATATTCTCACCTAACTGTCCTTTAACATAGCCGATTACACCTTTGTTTGCTTCAATACCGTCAATAGCTATTGGAAGTCCTGTGAAATATTTCCCGTTCTTTTTATATGTTGCATCAGTGTCGATAATCATTACACAAACATCTTTTCCAATTTCTCCTTTCAGTTGTTTAGCTACTTTTTGAGGATTTTCAGGAAGCAGGGATACACAAGTTCCAGGAGCATTACTTAAATCAATTCCAGCTTCGGATGCCGGTTTTAGGGCATGTTTTAAACCATATAATTGTAAAACTACTTCTTTATGAGCATAAGTTTCCTTAGGAAGTCTTCGTAAGTTTTTAATGGTTCTTTTTTTAATTCCTAAAAGAGGTCCGAAGACATATCCCCATAAATATTTGCTCCAGACCGTTGTAAGAAATTTGGCTTTAAGTGATGGTTTGTATTTGGATTCATCAACCAGTCTTCCCTGTGAAACTGAAATCGGTGTTTCAGCTATTACTAAATAATCCCCGTCTTCCATAATTTCTTTTGCAGGATTTATAATTGAATTTAAATTTTCATTAGGCTTGATATATCCGGTTTCAATAGGTATTACAAAGTAGTCTCCATTGCTTATGTGTTTAATATTTTCCAAATCCTTACTCATAAAATTCCTTCAACTATTCAATATAAATAATATATTGTATTTATTATTATTTAAGGTGATTTCAATGGAAAAATCTATAACATATTTTGAAAAAGAAGGAGAAGATTATACTGATGAATTAATTTCTCTTGTTAAACAAAGATTAGATGAATCTGATGAGATTAGATATATTCTTATTGCTTCAGCATCCGGTGCATCAGCTTTAAAATTAGCAGATGCTATTGAAGGAGATGCACAAATAATCAATGTAAGCCATCATGCAGGATTCAGCGGACCGAATGAACTTGACATAACTGATGAAATGATTGATGAACTTGAAGAAAAAGGTGTTGATACTTTTATTGGATCCCATGCATTTAGTGGAGTTGGTCGCGGAATCACTAATAAATTAGGGGGTATAAATCCTCCGGATATTATAGCTGATACTCTTCGTATGTTTTCACATGGTGTAAAAGTAGCTTGTGAAATTTCCATTATGGCTGCAGATGCGGGATTAATTCCTGTTGATGAAGAAATCATAGCTGTTGGTGGACGTGCACATGGTGTTGACACTGCACTTGTTTTAACTCCGGCTAACATGACTAATGTTTTTGATTTAAATATTCATGAAATTATAGCTATGCCTCGTCAATAGCTTCTTTTTTTTATTTTTTTTTAATGGTGATGGTTTATTGGTTAAATGGAATATAGAAAATAGGTAATTATTATTTTTTATAATAGATTATTAATTGGATGTGATTCGATAGATTCAGTATCAAGTTCTGCAGCAGCTTCTGCAATAAACATATCAGTTTGAGCAATAGCTGGGAAACAGATTGTTGCATTATCAATAGGTCCAAATAAAACAAAGTCTCCTCCAACCATTACTTGAAGAATATTTGCACCAATATCACAAACAGTAAATGCAGTTTTATTTCCGCTTTCGTTTTTGTAATCTCTTAACCAGTCCCAAGCAGATGGGATGTTGTGAATACCTGATCCGACTGGATATCCCCATTTGGATTTTTCTGCAAAAGTAGCACTACCTGCAATACCTGCACCTTGTCCTAATGGAGTTACAGCAGTATCCATCATAAATTTAGTAATACCGCAGTCTTCAGCTACTTCAAGTAAACCTTTTTCGTAAGATCCGTCATCTCCGTCTTCCCACATAGCTATTTTTCCTTGGACAGTACTGTTCATTGGGTTGAATCCTAAGATAATGGATGAGTCAATATCAGTTTCTTTAAGTGCTTCTAATTCAGATTTTTCTGCAGACATATTAATGGAATTGTAAATAGCTCTTTCAGTTAAACCAACTTCATCAGCATATCTTGCACCAGCTACTCTAGCATCTCCGGAAGTGGAGTCTATAAGAAATGGAAGTTCATAGTTGTCTCCAACAAATTCAAGATATTTTACAATAGCTTCTTCAGTTTGTCCGAAAACTTGAGCAATACAAGGGTTTCCAGTTACATCAGACATTTCAATCATGTCAGTGAGAAGTTTGTCTGCTCTGTCTTTATCGAAATCTCCTGTTAATTCATCGTTAACTATGTTGTGTCCGCCGTAGAAAATAGTACCACATAAAACTGTTGGATATTCTCCTGGTTGTCCACCCATTTTTACTCCACCAAAATCAAATACGGTTTGTTCTTTATCAAATTTAAACATTTAAATTACCTTTGTTGTTTTTGTAATCTCGAAGATACATGAATTATCAAATATTATTTAATAAAACTACATTTTTCTTTAATAAAATTATAATAAAATTTTGAACATCATTATAAATTTATAAAAATATCTTAATTTTATTAAATAATATTCATTAAATATTCTTTTTAATTAGCTTATTTTCAATATTTCTTTGAGATTATTTAATAGTATAATGTTTAGACATATATAAAACTATTGTATTTTATTCAATAATTATTTTTATTTTTTAATTAACTGTTTATTTTTATTTAATTTTTTTATTTAATTTTATTTTTAAATAATTTTATTTTTTTTCAATTTTTTAACTTAAAATAGATTTGTTTTGTCTTTTTTCAAAAATAGAAGGTATGATGTCACTATTTTCAATAAGTTAATATTTAATCATGATTAATAATAAAAAATCCAATAATTTCTTTCAATGTTTTATTTTAATTTATATTTTTTGTTATTTTACTTAATTATACATTTGTAATTAAATATTTCTTGTATTAGATGGTTATAATTAAGATATTCAAATTTAATAGTATTTGGATTGTTTTAATTTTTTGAACTTTTATTTTTTATACTTAAATTCCTTTTATTCTTTTTTGTAAATTTATTTTGATTTTAATCTTGTATTTCGGTTATATTTAAAATATTTAGATAATTATACTTCATTTCATAGCTAAATTATATGCCAAATGGATTTATTTTAGTTTTTTCTAATTAAAATTTAAAAAGTAGTGGCATTTAAATATTAGTTGTTACAAAAATAGTTAACATATTTAAAGAGTATGTGGGGTTAACTCGTGAAATTTATAGATGATGCAATCAAAGAATCCGAAGAAAGAATGGAAGAGAAAGCACCTAAAAAAATTTCCTCAGATATTGACAATGATTTAATAAAATTATTTAAACAAAATAAAACTAATATTTTTGTTGTTGGTGCTGGGGGAGCAGGTAATAATACTATTTCTAGATTAAATGAAATAGGTATTGAAGGAGCAACAACAATTACTGTAAACACTGATGCTCAAGATTTATTTTATAGCCAGTCTAGTAAAAAAATCCTCTTGGGAAAACAAACATGTGGTGGATTAGGTGCTGGTGGAGATCCTTCTGTTGGTGAAGAATGTGCTGAAGAAACAGAAGATGAACTTAGAGATGAACTTGAAGGTGCAGATATGGTATTTGTAACCTGCGGACTTGGTGGAGGAACCGGTACTGGTTCAGCACCAATCATTGCTAAATTAGCTAAAAAAGCAGGTGCATTAACTGTTGCTGTAGCTACTATGCCTTTCTCAGCTGAAGGTATTAGAAGAAGGGAAAATGCAGAAAACGGTTTGGAAAAACTTAAATCAGCAGCAGATACTGTAATTATTATTCCAAATGACAAATTATTGGAAGTAGCACCAAACCTTCCTTTAAACAAAGCATTCATGGTTTCTGATGAAATTTTAGGTAGAGCAGTTAAAGGTATTACTGAACTGATTACTAAAAGCGGTCTTGTAAGTCTGGACTTTGCTGATATTAAAAGTATTATGGGCAGTTCCGGTATGGCTATGATTGGTATGGGTGAATCTGATTCTGGCGACAGAGCATTAGAATCTGTCCATGAAGCATTAAGCAGCCCATTATTAGACATTGACATTTCCAATGCTACTGGTGCTTTAATTAACATTGCAGGTAGTTCTGACATGACTTTACATGAATCAGAAAAAATCGTACAGGTTGTTGCTGATAAATTAGATCCTGAAGCTAACATTATTTGGGGAGCTCAAATTGATGAAAGCTTGGAGAATACTATTAGAACAACTATTGTTGTTTCAGGAATTTCTGAATCTAAAGACAGCAGCTCTGTAAATGATGATGATTTTGAAGATTCTCAGGAAACTACTTCTAATGAAGATCAATTAGATGATTTCATTGATGGAATATTCTAATTCCATTTTTCTTTTTTTATTGGCTCTGTCAAGGACTTTGGTGATTTGAATTTTTAATTTTTAATTTCAAAAAATTTTTTAAATGCTTTTTTGGGTTTTATTTTTTAAAATAAGATAGTAAATTTAATATATTAAGTGGAGCTAATATATTAATATGAATAAAGACAATATAAAAGCTCCATGTTCTATATTGGAGGATAAATAACTTAAACTTTTCGATTTTTTTGAAGAATTTTCTGAATATGAATCTTATGGGGAGAAATTAAGCAATGGATGTTTAAATTCGGATGATAATTTAATTAGGCTTACTAAACATGGTAATTTTTATTTTAAATATAAATATGCATTTTGTCCTGATTGTTATTCCTCAAATGTTGTTAAAAATGGGAATTATGTTCGTAAATTGTATTTTTTAAATGTTGGAGAACAAAAATGTATTATTCAGAAATATAAATGTAAAAAATGTGGTAAAATTTTTTATACTGATATTAAATCTATTGTTGATGAAAATTGCAATATTACAAAGCCTGTAATAGAATATATCAATGAAATATACTCTGTTTCTGGAAATAGTATTTATAAAATTCAGTATATGCTCAAAAGATTCTTCAATGTAGATATTTCACATCAAAGTATTGAATCTTGCATAATATCTGATGAAAATGATGATATAAGTGTGAATGAATCTTATTCTGGATATTATTTGTTTGATAGTCTTTGGACTAAAATTAACGGTGTTTGGAACTATTTTTTAGTCTTATTTGATGTTAAATTGAATTCTGTTGTTTCTATGGATCTGGTGGAATCAGAGGATATTGGAACTATATATAAGTTTTTAGATGATTCCCTACGTAATCAGCCTAAGATTTGTATTGTATCTGATTTAAAAGATGAGTATCATCCAGCAATTGAAAAAGTTGGGGTTAGACATCAATTCTGTATGTTTCACACAAAACAAAAGATAAACAGGAACATTAGAGAGGATAAAAAAAGAAATAATTATTCTGATGAAGAATTGGAATACTTAAATTATTGTAAACAATTAGTTTTTGATGTTTTAGATGCTAATGATTTAGAATCTGCTAAAAAAGGTAGAGATTATCTTATTAGTATACAAAACAATTTGCCGAAAGTTATTTTTAATTTATTGTGGTTTTTCATCATTCCTTACTTTAAAACAATAACATTTCATCTTGAAAATAGTAATGTTCCAACTACAAGTAATAAAATTGAAAATTTCTTTCAAAAAGTTTTCCCTAAGCATATTAAAAAAACATTAAGAACTTTTGAAGGAGCTAGGACAAGATTTTCTCTCAAAACCAAATACTGGGTGCAGAGAAACTTCCGAGGCATTCATCACCAAAGTTATTGACAGTGCCTTTTTATTTCATAGAAAACTTTATTAATAAATAAAATTAAAAATTATTTCATTACTATTATTTTATTATAATTCACTACTATGGGATTAAATTCTGTAGTTTTTTATTAAAGGGTATTTAATATGAATGTTCAAGAACGTTTTGATAAAACTATTAAAGATTGTAAAAGAGTATTAAAAGTATCAAGAAAACCAGACAAAGAAGAATATTTGGAATTTTCAAAAATTGTAGCAATTGGAATTGCTATTATTGGTGCTGTTGGTTTTGTAATTGTATTAATCGGTGAATTAATAGGATTATAATTATTCATTTTTGCATAATTTAATCTCAAGAAATTATAATAAAATTTAATTTGTAATATTAATTTTATTTCAAAATTTAATTTTTTGAAAACTTTAAATACTATTATCAATATAGATATAGATATTATAAGAATCTAATTATTTCATGATTCGTTTCTTGTTTAATTATGTTTTTATAATAACTTTTAACTTAACTATATGATTTTATTAACTTAAAAATAGGTGATTTTTTCATGGAAGATGCTAATAGTTCCATATATGCTCTTAAAACCTCTGCAGGTCAGGAAAGAAATGTTGCTAGACTTTTAGCTCATAAAGCTATCAGTGTTGAAGGCATAGGTATTTCTGCAATTCTTGTCCCAGAATCTTTAAAAGGATATATATTAGTAGAATCTTCAACAAAAATAGATTTAAGGAATCCTGATCTTAAAGTACCTCATTTAAGAGGTGTTGTCGAAGGTAAACACGGAATTACTTTTGAAGAAGCTAAAAGATTCTTGAAACCTGAACCTATCATTTCCTCTATTCAAAAAGGAAGTGTTGTTGAACTTATTTCTGGTCCGTTTAAAGGAGAAAGAGCAAAAGTGGTTCGTATTGATGAATCACGTGAAGAAGTAGTTCTAGAGTTAATAGAAGCAGCAGTACCGATTCCGGTTACTGTAAAAGCTGATCAAATTAGAATTATTCAAAAGGAGGCTGACTGATGGCTAAAGATACAGTTGAAATTCTTATCGAAGGCGGAAGCGCAACTCCTGGACCTCCATTAGGTCCAGCATTAGGACCTTTCGGTATTAACATGATGCAAGTAGTTGAAGAAATTAATAATAAAAGTGCAGACTTTGCAGGAATGAAAGTGCCTGTTAAAGTTAGCATTGATAGAGATACTAAAGAATTTGAAATTGAAATTGGTACTCCTCCAACTACTTCTCTCATTATGGAAGAACTCGGCATTGAAAAAGCTTCTCATGAACCAGGTGCAGATATTGTAGCTGATTTACCTATTGACAAAGCTTTAAAAATAGCTAGAATGAAATTTGATTCATTATTAGCTAATGATTACAAAGCAGGTGTCAAAGAGGTAATGGGAACCTGTGTAAGTATGGGACTTTCTGTTGATGGTAAAGACCCAAGAGAAGCACAAAAAGATGTTGATGCTGGAAAATACGATGATGTTTTAGTTGAATAAACATTGTCTATTCAAATTTAAAATTTAAACTTATAAAACAGTGTATATGATGTTATAATTGCGATTATAATTGATATACTGTTTAATTCATGCAATCGAAGAAGAATTTTTTCTTTAATCGATTACTCATGAAACCAAATTTAAAAAAATAATCCAATGAACACTTATTTGTTCATGGGGGATAATATGACACAAGAAGTATTAGAAGCGGTGAAGGAGGCAAAAGAACAATCAAAGCCGAGAAACTTCACACAGTCTGTGGATATGATTGTTAATATTCGCGACTTAGATGTCAAAAAACCAGAAAATAGGTTTAATGAGGAAGTTACTCTTCCTAACGGCCGTGGCAAAGAAGTTAAAATCGGAGTCATAGCTGATGGGGAACTTATTGTTCAAGCTAAAGATGCTGGTGTCGCTCTTGTGATTAATAAAGCGGATTTAGAAGAGTTAGGAAAAGACAGAAAAGCAGCTAAAAAAGCAGCAAACTCTGTTGATTTCTTTATAGCTCAAGCTGATATGATGCCACTTGTTGGTAGATTTTTAGGTCCAATTCTTGGTCCTCGTAATAAAATGCCAAAACCAGTGCCAGCTAGTATCAAATTAGATCCTCTTTTAGAAAGATTACAAAGCACAGTTAAAGTTGGTATCAAACAACAACCTGCTATTCAGATTATTGTTGGAAGCCAAGATATGTCAGATGAAGATTTAGCTGAAAATATTGAAACTGTTCTTACAGTCTTAGACCGCCATTTAGATAAAGGAAGAAATCAAATTAAATCCATGTTTATTAAAACAACTATGGGTCCAATAGTGAGGGTGATCTAATGGCTCATGTTGCTGAATGGAAAAAAGAAGAAGTTAATGAGCTCAAATCTTTAATTGATAAATATGATGTTATCGGAATTGTTGATTTATTAAACATTCCAGCAAAACAGCTCCAAGAAATGAGGAAATCTCTTCATAACAAAGCTGTCATCAGAATGTCAAAAAAGAATCTTATTGATTTAGCTCTCGAAGATTGTAATGCTAGTAAAAACAACATTGTTGATTTATCAGAGCATATGGAAGGTCAAGTTGCAGTTATCGCAACTGAAATGAATCCTTTCAAATTGTATAAAATATTAGAAGACAGTAAAACTTCAGCTCCTGCTAAACCGGGCGCTATTGCTACTGATGATATTGTTATACCTGAAGGAGACACAGGTTTTGAACCAGGTCCATTCCTCGGTGAATTACAACAAGTTGGAATTCCAGCTAAAATTGATAAAGGTAAAATTGTTGTTTCTAAAGAAACAGTTCTTGTAGAAGCAGGTGAAGAAGTATCTGCTGCTGTTGCAAGTACTTTATCAAGAATGGATATTAATCCTATGGAAGTTGGGATTGATTTAAGAGCAGTATACGAAGAAGAAGCAATTTATACTTCTGAAGTACTCGCAATCGACGAAGAACAAACTTTAGCAGATGTTCAAAATGCATTTAAAAGTGCATTCAACTTGTCTGTTAATGCAGCTATTCCTACAGAGGAAACTATTTCCACAATCATTACTCTTGCTTACACCAGAGCAATCAATGTTGGTGTTGATGCAGCAATAATGACTTCTGAAACCTCAGAGCCAATAATTGGTCTCGCACAAGCTAAAATGTTAGCTTTAGCATCTGAAGTATCAGGTACTGAAGGTGCTTTAGATGATGAATTAGCTGAAAAACTTTCTAATGTAGCAGTTGCAGCAGCTCCTGCTGTTGAAGAAACTGTTGAGGAAGAAGAGGAAGAAGAAGAGGAAGAAGATGCAGAAGAAGAAGCAGCAGCTGGGTTAGGGGCTCTCTTCGGTTAAAATAATTAATTAAAATTTTTTATTATTATAAACCTTACAAATTAGATTATAAAACTAATGGTGATAACATGGAATATATATATGCGGCAATGATTTTGCACAGTGCAGATAAAGATATTAACGAAGAAAATGTTAAAAGTATTATAGAAGCAGCAGGAATTGACGCTGACGATGCTAGAATTAAAGCATTAATCGCAGCTTTAGAAGATGTTGACATTGATGAAGCAATGGAAACTACTGCTATGGCAGCAGCTCCTGCAGCAGCAGCTCCAGCAGCAGCTGAAGCAGCTGTAGAAGAAGAGGAAGAGGAAGAGGAAGAGGAAGAAGAAGCTGAAGAAGCAGCAGCAGCTGGTTTAGGAGCTTTATTCGGATAGATTTTTTCTATCTTTTTCTTTTCTTTTTTATTAACTACTATTTTTATTAATTAAAACTTATTTTCAACTTAACACTTATTTTAAGCACTTATTAATGTAATTACTTTTTCTAAAAATATATTTATTATATTAAAAACAAATAGTAAATTATAATAAATAGATTTTAAATTGATTGAAATGCTTGAAATATTCGATAAACTTGGTTATAAAAAACAAAAATGTAAAACTTGTGGACATGAATTTTACGCACAAGTTGACAGGGATACCTGTGGGGATGCTCCATGTGATGAATATGAATTTATTGGAAATCCTGCAACTGATAAACCTTATACTTTATATGAAATTCAACAAGTTTTCAGAGAATTTTTAGAAAAAGAGGGACATACTCCTATTAAGAGATATCCTATTTTAGCTAAAAGATGGAGAGATGATGTATTTTTAGTTGGAGCTTCTATATTCTGTTTCCAGCCATGGGTTACTTCCGGTATGGTTAAACCTCCAGCAAATCCTTTAGAAATTGAACAGCCTTCTGTTCGTTTAAATGATGTTGATAATGTCGGAAGAACCGGCAGACACATGACCTGTTTTACAATGGGATCCCATACTGTAATAAATACTGAAGAAAATTTTATTTACTGGGAAGATGAAACAATAAGACTTTGTCATGAGTTCTTCAAATATATCGGAATCAGCACTGAGGAAATCTGCTTTATCAAATCATGGTGGAGCGGAGGAGGTAATGAAGGACCTTGTTATGAAGTTTGTGTCCGTGGTGTAGAATTAGCTACTTTGGTTTTCATCCAATATAAAACTTTAGACAATGGTGAAAAAGAAGAAATTCCAATTAAAGTTGTAGATACCGGTTACGGTTTGGAAAGAATCGCCTGGATTTCTCAGGGAACTCCTACTGCTTATGATGCATGTTTCGCTCCGGTAGTTGATAAATTAAAAGAGTTGACTGATGTTAAAGTCAATACTGAGATTTTGGCCCGCAATGCTCAGATAGCTGGTATGATGGATATTGAGGATATTGGAGATATTAAAGAGCTTCGTCAACAGGTAGCTAATAGTTTGGGCATTACTTTAGATGAACTTTTAGAATCTGCCGAACCTATGGAAGCAATTTATATTATTGCAGACCATACCCGCTGTCTTGCTTTCATGCTGGCTGACGGTATTATTCCTTCAAATGTAAAAGAAGGTTATTTGGCCCGTTTAGTTTTAAGAAGAACTGTCCGTTTCATGAAAGAATTAAACATGAAAGAGTCTTTGGCAGAGGTTATGGGAATTCAGCTTGAATTTTTAACTAAATTTTATCCTGAAATTAAAGATTCTGAAAATCATATCATGAACATTATTTCTCTTGAAGAGGAAAGATATAAATCTACTATTAAAAAAGGAACCAGTATTGTTAAAAGATCCATTAAAAGACTTAAAAAAGAAGGTAAAACTGAAATGCCTTTGGACATGTTAATGGATTTATATGATGCTCATGGAATTCCTCCGGAAACAGTTGTTGAAATAGCTGGAGATAATTTCACTGTAAATGTTCCTGATAATTTCTTTACTCTTGTAGCAGGAGCACATGAAAAAGACACCTCCAATAAAAAGGAATCTTTTGAAATTGATTATCCTGAAACTGATTTACTGTTCTACAAAGATTTTAATCAGAAAGAATTTGAAGCAGAAGTTTTAGGAGTAGTTGAAAAAGACGGTAAAAACACACTGGTATTTGATAAAACAGTATTTTATCCTGAAGGTGGAGGTCAGCCTTCTGATACAGGTACAATTTCTGTTGACGGTAATGTAATCAATATCAATTATGCTGAAAAAGTCAACGATGTGGTATTGCATCATGTAGATGGTGACATTGATTTAGATAAATTTGTCGGTAAAAAAGTTGAAGGTAAAATTGACTGGAACAGAAGAATAACTTTAGCCCGCCATCACTCAGCAACTCACCTGATTGTAGCAGCTGCCCGTAAAATCTTGGGAGAACATATCTGGCAGGCTGGTGCTCAAAAAGGAGTATCCAGATCACGTATAGATTTATCTCATTATAAACGTATTTCTCAAGAGGAACTTAATGAAATTGAGAAATTAGCTAATGAATATGTAATGGACAACATTGAGTTGGATATTAAATTTTATACAAGAGATGAAGCAGAATCGTTATATGGATTTAAACTTTATCAGGGCGGTATTGTACCGGGCAAGTCAATTCGTGTTGTTAAAATACCAGGTATTGATGTTCAGGCCTGTGCAGGAACTCATGTTTTAAGAACTGGAGATATAGGTCCAATTAAAATCAATAAAACCGAAAGGGTTCAGGACGGTGTTGAAAGGATTGATTTCTCAGCAGGTACAGCTGCAGTTGATTCCATTCAAAATGAAAATAAACTGCTTCGTGAAAGTTCAAGAATCTTTAAGGTTGATAATGATCAGCTTCCAAAAACATGTGACAGATTCTTTTTGGAATGGAAAGCACAGAAAAATGAAATTGACAAGTTAAAGTCTGAAATAGCCAGTTTAAAAATGAATTCATTAGCTGATGATGTTAGTGAAATCAAAGGTCTTAAAGTTGTTAAACAGTTAATTGATGCTGATTTTAAAGAGCTTCAAAAAATTGCAACTGACTTTACAGACAATGACAAGGCTGATGTTGTTTTAATGGGTAACAATGACGGTAAAATCGTTGGTGCAGCTTCCCAGAGGGCTATTGATGCAGGCATTAAAGTAAATGAAATAATTAAAAAAGCTGCAAATGTTCTTGGTGGCGGCGGTGGCGGCCGTCTAACTCTTGCTCAGGGAGCAGGACCTCAATGTGAAAATATGAATGAAGCATTAGATACTGCTATTGACCTTATTTAATTAAATAGGGTCTTTAACAATAATGCTTATAAATGTTAAAATTAAAGATTTATATGAGCTGTTATATTTTTAGCAGCGGCGATATAAATCTGAATTTTTTTAAAATAATTTGATATGTATGTTTGATGTTCATTTAGTACTGTTGTTTATAGGATTTTTACTTTTAGTCTGTGTATTGTTAAGTAAATTCACAGCTAAAATCGGTGTTCCGGCATTATTGATTTTTTTAATTGTAGGTTTAATTTTAGACACTAATCAATTTATATCCTCATCAATAGCGGATTATAACCTGATTCAATCGATAAGTATATTTGCCCTGATTATTATTATGTTTTCGGGAGGTCTGGATACTGAACTTGCCAACATTAAACGGGTAACCTGGGAAGGAATCTCCTTATCTACCATAGGGGTTTTTATTACTGCAATGGTTGTAGGAATACTTGTTCATCTGTTATTCGGTTTGGGATGGCTGGATTCATTTTTAATAGGTTCAATTATATCTTCTACAGATGCAGCGGCAGTGTTTTCAATTTTCAAAACACAAAAGTTACATATTAAAGATAATTTGGACCATATGCTTGAGCTGGAAAGTGCTACAAACGATCCGATGGCGTATATACTTGTAACATCAGTAATTTATTTGATAATGCATCCTGAAACTTCCATACTGCTTTTGGTATTTAATTTCTTTAAATCATTAGCTTTAGGATTAGTAATGGGTGCAATTTTAGGTAAAGGATTTTCAAAATTACTTGCAAGAATTAAATTAAGTGTTGAAGGATTGTATCCTGTATTGCTGTTGTCAGCAGCTATTCTTTCTTTTGCAGCTACTGAAGTTGTTGGGGGAAACGGATTCCTGTCAGTATATCTTGCAGCAGTAATAATTGGTAACTGCAAAATCAAATATAAATATACGCAATTATCATTTTTCGAAGGTATTGCATGGATTATGCAAATTGTAATGTTTGTATTGCTTGGTGCATTTTCATCAATAAAGGAACTTATACCTGTTCTGATTCCGGCAATATGGATTGCAATGATACTGACATTTGTGGCAAGACCAATTGCAGTATTAATATCTTTAGCTCCATTTGATATAGACAGACCTTCAAAGGCATTTGTTTCATGGGCAGGAATTAAAGGGGCAGTGCCTATTGTATTTGCATTTTATCCGTTGGTACATGGTATTTATAATGCACAGCTGATATTTGATATTGTAATGGTTGTTACTTGTATTTCAGTACTGGTACAGGGATCCACTCTTAAATTTATGGCTGGACACCTTAAAGTATTAAAAGAGGAATAATATGAATTATGATGTAGTTATAGCACGTTATGGTGAAATTGGTTTAAAGAGTTCAAAAGTAAGGGCACGTTTTGAGCGTAAATTAGTTAAAAATATTAAAGCAGCTATTGACTGTGAAGTTGACAGAAACCAGGGAAGAATATATATCTTTCCAAAAAACTATGACGAGTGTTTAGAAAATTTAAATAAGGTATTTGGTGTTGTATCTTACTCTCCGGCTGTTTCAACATATGGGAACTATGAAGATATTGAAAAAACATTAGGTGAATATGTGGACGGTCTTCTTCGTGAAGGATTTATAGGTGAAGATACCAGATTTGCCATAAAATGCAGAAGGGTTGGAACCCATGATTTCACATCTCAGGAAATGGCTGCATTTTGCGGTTCTGTAGTTGTTAAAAAAGTGGGATGTCCTGTTGATTTAACAAATCCTGAACTTAAAATATATGTTGAAGTAAGGGATGATGAAGCTTTTATTTACCATGAAAAAATTGAAGGTCCAGGAGGCCTTCCACTGGGAACACAGGGAAAGGTAGTTGTTTTGGTTTCCAGCGGTATTGATTCTCCGGTGGCTGCTTATCTTATGATGAAAAGAGGCTGTGAGGTTATAGCACTTCACTGTGACAATGCTCCATTTACAGGTCCTAAAGTTCATGAAAACTTTGATAAAATAATTGATCAGCTTCAAAGCTATGCAAAAGGAGTTCCCATTACAAAAAAAGTTGTTAAATATGGTGAGTATTTGCAGCAGGCTAAGGATTGCGCTCCTGAGAAAATGACCTGTGTTTTATGCAAATCAGGAATGTATCAGATAGCTGAGAAATTAGCTCATAAATACGGTGCACTTGCTATTGTAGACGGAAGCAGTGTAGGCCAGGTTGCTTCACAGACACTGTCTAATATATTAGCTACCCGTCATGGTGTTGGCATGCCTATTTTAAGTCCGTTAATAGGTCTGGATAAATTGGAGATTACCAGAATAGCTGAAGATATCGGAACTTTTGAAATTTCTAAATTGGATGATGGGGGATGTCATGCAGTTCCAAGATATCCTGAAACAAAAGCAGATGTTGACAGGGTTGAAGAGGCTTGCAGGGCAATGAATCAAAAAGAAGCTATTGAAAAAGCCTTTAATTCTATTGTTTAATCTTTTTTCTTCTTTTTTTTAAATTCTGATGTAACTTATTTTTTACTTTTCAAAAATATTTGATAAATCTTAAATATGTCCTTATAATATAAATATAAATCATATTCAAAATTTGTTTAGTTTTGATAAATTTATTTTGAATTTATTGATGTGTGTTGTACTGGTTTTAATCCGGTTTAACTTATTGGGGGTTATAATTGATATTTTGGCGGTGTTTAATAATATAAAGACTTTAAAAATTTAAAATTTTCAAAATAAAATAAAAAGGAGGATACTCATGGATAAGAAAATTTTAATAATCTTTCTCATAGCTATTGTGGCATTTTCAATATCTTGTGTAAGTGCAGCAGATAGTAATGAGATAGTTATGAATTCATCTGATGCTGTCAGTATTAGTGAAGATGTTTCTGTCGATGATGGTGCATTTGCTAATCCGGTAACTTCAGAGGATTCTCAGGTAGTTGGTGATCCTTCATCTGAAGGTGTGTGGGTAGCAACTACTGGTGATGATACAAATGATGGTAGTCAGGCTAATCCTGTAGCTAGTGTCAGCAAAGCTGTAGACTTAGCTCAAAGCGGATCTACTATTCATATTAAAGAAGGAACTTATAATCAGGGAAAAATAGGTCTTAATAAATCTTTATCCTTTATTGGTGAAGGTAAGGTTATATTAAATAGTAATGGTGCAAATGTATTTGAATGTCTTGAAAATGATTGTACATTAGAATTCACTAATCTTGTTTTCACAGGGGTTTCATCTGTTAGTGGCAGTTCCTGTGGTTTAAGAGTAGGTGGTAATGGAAATCTTAAAGTAATTAATTGTACTTTTACGGATATTAGTGCTAAATATGGTGCAATGCAATTATACACAACAGGTGTTGCAGATATTATTAATTCTACAATAAAAGATGTGACCTGTGGAGTAACTAGGGGATCTATTGTTTATAATTCAGGCACTGGTAAATATAATTTTGATAATATATCTATTATTAATCCTAAATTATCTGATTCTGTAACTGGTGCTGCGGTACATTTAAGAACTGTGTTTTATTTAGATAACAAAGATGCAACTGTAACTTTAACTAATTCTCGTATAACTGGAGCTAGTGGACCTATGATGTCTCTTATAGAAAATAAGGGTACTTTAACTATTTCCAATACTGTAATTTCCAATAATGTAATTGGAAAAACAGAAAGTGGAATTAATGGTCAATATTTGTTATATTTGGGCTATTCTAATTTTGTAACTGCATTAAATATGACTAACTGTATAATTGAAAACAATACTTTTGGTAATGCAGATACTAGTGCATTAGCTTATATTTTTAAAAATTCCATTGTTAATTTAACTTATTCTTCTATTATGAATAATGGATTCAGTAAAAATTTAAATATTGCATCTGGAATTGCTCCAACTGTTAATTTAGATTACAACTGGTGGGGAACTAATACTTACACTGGTGACAATGTAAATAAATGGGTAGTTATGAGTACTCCTGAAACTACTATTAATGCTGAAAGTGGTAAAGCTATTGATGTAAGTGTTAACTTCAATCATTACACTGATGCTTCTGGTAGTATTCAAGATTTAGCTCAATCTATTTCTGGAATTAATGTTGACTTTAGTGCTGTTAGTGGTACTTTAAGTAAAAATAATGTAGCTAGTGTAGATGGTATAGCTACTGTAACATACACTACTACAACTAATGATAAAATCACTGCTAAGTCAGGTAGTCAAAGTTTAACTATTGATGTTGTTGCAAAACAAGCAGCAGCTGATATTTGGGTAGCAACTACTGGTAGTGATGATAATGACGGTAGCCAAGCTAGTCCTGTAGCTACTATTGCAAAAGCTATTGAACTTGCTGGTGATGGTTATATTATTCATATTGCTGATGGTAATTATGTAATTGATAAAACTTTAAGCATTTCTAAAAGTTTAACTTTAGAAGGTAGTGCTAATACAGTAATTGATGGTAATGCTTCAAAAATTATGGAAGTAACTGCTGATGCAACTGTTGTTTTAACTAATTTGTCTTTCACAAATGGTAATGCTGCTCTTGTAGGTGCTATTTCAAATGAAGGTAAGTTAACCATTTCTAATTCTAACTTTTATTCAAATAAGGCCACTGGTAATTCTGGAACTATAATTACTAATAAAAATAAATTAAATATTAATAATTCTAAATTTTATCAAAATTCTGCAGGCAAAGGTGTTGTAAACAATCAAAATGATGCATTATTAGTTATTGATAATTCTGAGTTTTATAATAATGATATGACTTCATTTTCTAATTCTTATGGTATAGTTTATACAACTTCAGCAAATGCAACTATCTCCAATACTGTATTTAGAAATAATGCTGTTAAATATGGTGGAGCTATTTATGCAACTAAATCATCTGATGCAACTATAGGTATTGTTAATATAATTAATTCTACATTTGAAAGTAATAGTGCAAATACTGGTCAGGGAGGAGCATTATTTGTTTCTGGTGGAGAATGTATTGTAAAAGAATCTATGTTTATTAATAACAAAGCTAATCCTGGAAAATACACTGGTGGTCAGGGAGGAGCAATATACACTTCATTAAACGGTAATGTCAGTGTTACAGATTCTGTTTTCAAAAACAATCAGGCTAAATTAGGTGCTGCATTATACTTAAACGGTGGCAGTAATTCAACCATTTCATATTCAGTTTTATTAAATAACACTGCTGAAGGAGACTATGCAATATCTAATGCTGAATCTGCATCTGGTGTGGCTACAGTTAATTACAACTGGTGGGGAACTAATTCTCCTAAAAATTTAGTGCCTTCAACAGTAACATTAAACAATTGGGTAATCATGAGTGCAGATCCAACTACTGTAACAGATGCTGAAATAGGTGATGTAAAAACAATATCTGTTAATTTCAACAAATATTCAAGTTTTGGTTCTATAAAAGACTTGTCAAAACCTCTTCCAGCTATTGATGTAAAATTTAGTGCTGTTAATGGTACTTTAACAAGTAACCTTGTTTCTACTGTTGATGGTGTTGCTGCTGTTTCATATACTGTAAATGGCAATGATCAAATTACTGTTAAATCAGGTAGTCAAACTTTAACTATTGAAGTTGTTGCAAAACTTCCAGTAACTGATGTTTGGGTATCTGCTAGTGGTAGTGATGCAAATGACGGTAGTCAGGATAGTCCTGTAGCTACTATTGCAAAAGCAATTGAGTTAGTTGCTGAAGGTCACACAATACATGTAGGTGAAGGTACTTATATTGCTAATTCTTTAACAATAGCTAAATCATTTGCAATGATCGGTTCAGGGAAAGTTATCATTGATGGTAATGCTTCTAAAATCATGACTATAAATGAGAATACAATTGTTAACTTCACCAATGTTGCATTTACCAATGCATTAAATAATTACGGTGGAGTTATGCAAAATCTTAAAGGAACTGTAAACTTAAATAATGTAAGCATTTACAAAAACACTCAAAAATCAGGAAGTACTCCTACTGTAAGTTCAATATACAATACTGGTGTAATGACTATTGCTAATTCAAATATTTATGAAAATGACGGTTACGGATTAATATTTAATTCAGGTAATCTTGATATTATCAATACAACTATTTCCAGTAATAATGTTGCTAAAGGAACTACTTATGCATTTTTATATATTGATGATGGTGCTGTAAATGTAATTAACTCTACACTATCTGATAATACTGCTAGATTAGCTGGTATTTGGCTTAATAAAGGAACTTTAAATGTTAATAATGCAACATTTGAAAATAATGTAGTTACTGTAGGAAATGGTGGAGCAATTCACATTGAATATGATTCAAGTACTGCAACCATTAAAGATTCCAAATTCATTGGAAACAAAGCTAATAAAGATGGTGGAGCTATTTATAATAAAGGTAAATTAAATATTGAAACTTCCATTTTTGATGCTAATGCTGCTTCCAATGGAAATACTGGTTATCATGGTGATGATATTTACAATTCAGGTATCTTAACTCTACATTACTCTGCATTACTTGGAAAAGGAACAAATAAATTAATTTACAACGAAGGCCGTGAACCAAGTGCTAATGCCCAATACAACTGGTGGGGAACTAACAGCAATCCTTCAACTTTAGTTGGTGCTGGTTTAGATTATGATGATGAACCATGCGATGATGTTGATGTTTCTAACTGGGTTGTTATGAGTGTTGATCCTGCAAGTATTGAAAATGCCAATGTTGGTGATAAAAAAACCTTAACAGTTAACTTCAATCATTATAATGCAAATGGTGTAATTAAAGAATTAACTAAAGCTATTCCATCTGTTGCTGTTAGTTTTGAAGCTGTTAATGGTACTTTAGCAGGTAATATAATTTCTACTGTTGATGGTGTAGCTAGTGTTACTTACACTGTAAACGGCAATGATCAGATTACTGTTACATCCGGTAGTCAGACTTTAACTATTGATGTTAGTGCAAAACAGATTGTAACTGATGTTTGGGTATCAGCTAGTGGTAGTGATGCAAATGACGGTAGTCAGGCTAATCCTGTAGCTACTATTGCAAAAGCTGTTGAACTTGTTAAACCGGGTTATACTATTCATGTGATGGATGGTACTTACACTGTTTCTGATTTAGCTATTAATTTCAATGTAGCTATTATTGGTGAAAATGAAGTTACCTTTACAGGGGACACTAAAACTATGTTCACTGTAGCTAATGGAATTGCTTTTAATTTAACTAATTTAAATATTACTGGAATTAATCGTGGAACCAGCAATTATGGTGTAATCTATAACAAAGGCGGTTCTGTTTACTTAAATAAAATCAATGCTTATTCAAATACTGCAAATCAAGGTGCTGTTGTTTATTCTGATAAAGGTTCAGTAAATATTGTTGATTCTGAATTTAGAGCAAACAGTGGTACTGTAGGTGTTATCTATGCTAATGCTGCTAATGTAGTCATGAATAATTCTAAAATTTATGATTCTACTTTTAGCGGTAATGGTGTTATTTATGGTTCAGGCAGTTCTGTAATCGATTTATCTAATGTAGATATTTCCAATAATAAAATGACTGGTAATGCTTTAATTGGTCTTGCAGGTACTGAATTAACTATAAGTGACTCTTATGTTCATAATAATACTTTAAGTTCTGGTGCAATATTCTATGGTGCATCTTCTGATAATGTCCTTAATATACGTTATTCTATATTTGGTGATAATACTGTCAATAAAGGATTTGCTTATTGCTTATTGGGTACATTTAAAGCAGATATTTCTGATTCTATTATAATTAGTAATGAAGGCACAACATTTGATGCATTGATAGGAACTATTTCAGGTACTATTGATAACAACTGGTGGGGAACTAACTCTCCGAAAACCGGTAAATTAACTCCATCCAAATGGGTTGTTTTAACTGCTACTTCTAATTTCACTGAAAGCCTTAAAGCAGGTGAAGTCATTGGTATAACTGCTGGATTAAACACTCTTCGTGATGCTGCAGGCAATAATTATACTCTTGGCGATACTGACATCTTTGATGGATGGAATGTTGAAATTAATGGTGAAAAAGCTACTGTTAAAGATGGAAAAGCAACTGTGTTATATACTTTAACTTCTGGAGAAAATGTTATTCCGGTTAAAGCAGATAGTGAAACTCTTACTTTAACTTATAATGTCGGATCTTCAACTACCAATATAGTAACTAATGACACATTCTTTAACTTCTTTGATAATGCCGGTACCTTATTGGAGAGTATTACTTTTGATACTTTAATCTTCAAAGGCGAATTCTCAGATCTTGGTGTAAATGTTGTTTACGTTCCAAGAGCTATTACTATTAATGGTGATAATGCAGTATTAAGAAATATTGCAATAATGTGTGAACAAGGAACTGTTTTAAATAACTTAACTTTAAATGCTACTGAATATGTTGCTGATACTGATGGCGCTCTTATATATGCTATCGGTAGTGATGTCACAGTAAATAATATTACTATTGATTATAATGCTACTGACGGATCTAAGAATGCAATTGCAGTTTATGCTAGTGGTGCAGATAACTTTAAATTAGTAAACAGTACAATTACTTTTACTGGAAACAATGTTAACGGTAAAGTATTTGCTCAAGGTATAAAAATAGCAAAAAGTAACAATGCTGTTGTTGATTCAAACATAATTACTACTTCCTGTCCGTTAGTGGATGTTGATTACAGCCATGGGGGAAGTATCGACACTGATTTGGTATTTGCAATTGGTGTGGAAAAATCAGAAAATGTTAAAATTATTAATAATGTAGTGGATAATTCTGCTTGGACTAAAGGAAATGGTGCTAATTTCCCTACTTTCGATGCATTTATTGCTCATACTGCTAATAATTTGTTAATTAAAAACAATACTATTTCCCATACTGATTTAATAACTCCAAAAGGAACTTCAAGTTATATTTATGCACTTGATTTTTATGAATCCAATAGTGTAACTGTAGAAGATAATCGTGTATTGCTTAATACTACTGGTGGTAAAGAAGGTGCAGGTGCTGCTTATGCTGTACAGGTTACCGGTCCTTATAATAATTTTGTAGTCAGAGGAAATAATTTAACCACTGTATCTAACGGTCCTAATTTAGCTGTGTACTCACAAAATTATTATGGTACTACTGAGATTACTGTTGAGAACAATTGGATTAATGTAACTGGTTTTGCTGGACCTGCTGACTTTGCATTAGTTTCAGGTATGGAATTCCAGGATACTGTAGCTAAAGCATATAATAACACTATCTATGTTCAAAATGTAAACGAATATAATGATAATAATAATATTGCAGGAATTACTTATGTACAATCAACCAGCGGAAACCACAAATTTGATATTCAGAATAATACCATTTATTCTGAAGGAAAATATGCAGTATTAATTAAATCTGCTGAAAACTCTCAAATAATTGGCAATACATTATATGCACATGAATTAAAAGGTGATGATGCAGCAATATTCAAATCTGGAACTAATAATATTATTAAAGATAATAAACCAATGACTTTTGTTTCTGATATTATAATTGATGTAAATAATGTATGGATAGGTAAGGAAGCAGTTATAGGTGTAACTCTTAACTCTACTGCTACTGGTAGTGTAAATATCACTGTAGGTGGTAAAACTTACACTGTTAGCTTAACTGATGGTAAAGCTACTTTAAAAGTATCTGATTTAGTTGCAGGAGTTAATACCGTTGTTGTAAATTATTATGGTGATGATAACTTTAAACCTTCAACTAACTCTACAATATTCAAAGTATTTGACGGTGTTGTAACTAATGAAACATTCTTTGATTACTTTATTAACGGTACTTTAGCAGATTATGTTCCTGAAGGTGCAACTTTAGACTTCAGAGGTAAATTCTATAGTCATGATGATGTTAAATTTGATTTGGCTATTAATAAACCAATTAATATGATTTCATCTACTAAAGATGCATTCATTGATTTAAACACTACTGCAGGTAGTTTACTTGGTGAAAATCCTGGTTCTTGTTTCACTATCAATAATGGTGGTTCAGGATCCAATGTGTCTGACATTATATTCCATAACTCTCAGGTTTGGATTTATGATGCTCATAATGTAGTTTTAGATAATATTAGTGTAATTGTTGAAAATAAAAGAGTTGGTTCTGGTGTTGGAACTACTGCTATACGTCACGGATCTACTAATGTAACCCTTAAAAACAGTTATATTTACACCAGTAACAATGGTGGTTCAAGCAGTATTGTTTTAACTCACGTTCAAAATTGTACTATTGAAAATAACACTATTGTCGGTGAAGGTAATGTCGGTAATTTACTTTACTTGAATACCTTTAATGATGCAGGCTGTGATTTAAGTAATGATTACAATAAAATCATTAATAATAAAATAACCGGTCCAAGTCCGACTTCTGCATTTTGTTACGGTATTGGAATTACTGGTAACAATAATTTAATTGCCGGAAATGTAATTAATTATGCTGGTGCTGGTATTGTTAATGCAGTTGGTGGTGTTCCTAACAACATCACTTACTGCGACAATGTTTTAATTGGTGGAGCTAGTATGACTATTGCAGCTAATTCTATTGCTTACAACAACACTGTTTCAGGTGCTTTAAATGTTGGATCAGGTTCAGTTGCTTATAACAACACTGCAAAATCCATATCTGCCAGTTCTAATTCTGTTGTATCTGATAGTATTGTAACTGCAACTTTAACAGTTCAGGCAGGAGTTAAAGTAGCTAATGTAACTGCTGCTTCTTTATCTGTAAACGGTAAAAATGCAGTTATTGAAAATGTAACTGTTAGTGGTGCTGGAATTATTAGATCCGCTGCAGGTAATACTACATTAATTAACTCCACATTTGGAGGTATGCTTACTGTTCAAAGTAATGATAACACAATAAAATACAATAACATTGTACTTGCTACTGGTAATACAACTATTCTTGTAACTGGTGGAAATAATGTAATTACTGATAATTATTTAGTTGCTGGAGATAAAATAGGTGATAATGCAGTTAATTCTACTGTCGATACAAACATTATAAAAGACAATCTTCCAAACGGACTTATCAATGTTACAATTACTGCAAAAGATGTATTTGAAGGCAGTGATGTAATAATTGATGTAGTTGTCGGAACTGTTTCTGATTTAACTGGAAAATTCACCCTTAAAATCAATAATAATGAATATGATCTTGTTTTCTCAGATTCAAAAGCTAGTGTAGTTATTTCCAATTTAACTGCAGGTAAATATGATATAACTGTAACTTATAGTAATTCATCATACGCTTTAAGTAATGCTACTTCCAGTGTTAATGTTTATGGAAATGTTGTAATTAATGAAACATTCTTTGTCTACTTTGATGAAGACGGATTATTAAGAAAAGAAGTTCCTTTCGATGAATTAGTATTTAAAGGTGAATTCTCAAATCTTGTAAATCTTATTTCAATTGAAAAACCTCTTAAAATAACCAGTGATAATGCAGTATTAAGAAACATAGCATTTGCTGTGCTTTCAGATAATGTAGTATTAAACGGATTAACTTTAGTCTCTAATGTTTCATGTGATGATAACGGTGGAACTCTCATATTGGTAGCTGGAAATAATGTGAATATTACTGATATGAACATTAGCTATATTATTAAAGAAAGTGTCGATGCTGTTGCAATTAATGCAAATGGTGTTTCAAACTTAAATGTTGTTAACAGCAATATTTTCTTTGAAGCATGTCCTAAAGATGATACATTAACTGCATGTGCTATTAATATGGAAGGCGTTTCCAATTCATTTATTGATGGAAATAATATTACTGCAGTCTTACCTTATTTATTTGCATCTAATTATGATTATACATACTTTATGATGGGTGTAAATACTGTAAATCCAATTAGAATGAGGGAATGTACTAATGTGACATTTTCCAAAAACAATGTAAACACTACTGCAAATGATGGAAGTGCTAGCTTCCCTACTTTACAATGTATGTTTATTGTCGGATCTAAAGACTGTGTAATTGATGGTAATAATTTCTCAATGATTGATACAGTTATTCCTGCAGGTACAAGCAATTACCTCTATGGAATTAACATTGGATACAATAAAAACTTAATGATTTCCAATAATGACTTTAAAATGTCTACTGCTGGAGGTAAAGATGCTGCAGGTACTGCATATGCAATACAAGGTGTAGAATGTGAAGTATCTATGATTGGAAACAATATTACAAGTGTAAGTAACGGTCCAAACTTAGGTATTTACTTTGCAAGTATGACTGGTGGAACATCTGAACTTTACATTGCCAATAACTTAATTAATGTTACTGGTTTAGCTTCTGCTAGTGGTAGCTGGGCTTTAGTATCTGGTATTGAAGTACAAAACGGTAATGCAAAAATATACAACAACACAATTTACACTTATAATGTAGGAGCTTACAATTCTGGAAATTATATGTATGGTATCAGTTATGCTCAATACATGTACGGTGACCGTTCATTTGATGTACGTAACAACACAGTATATGTTGATGGTCATTATGCAGTGTCATTCTTAAATGCAAATAATTGTAATGTAACTGATAACTTTTTAATCACTCGTGATTTAGCAGGAGATGCAGCTGTTGAAATTAAAGCAGGTAAAAATAATGTAGTTGAAAACAACTATCCTAGAAGTTCTGATTTAATATTCAACATTACTTCTGAAGAACCTGGAAAAATTTTAATCAATGTAACTATTGATAAAAAAGCTACTGGAAATATGACTATTAAAGTAAATGGTGAAGAATACACTGTAACTATTGTGGATGGTTCTGCTAGTTTGACTTTGGATAATTTAGATAATGGAACTTATTTCATTGAAACTGCATATGGTGGAAATACTTTTATTACTGAAAGTTCTAACAGTACTTTCTTTAACTTAGGTTTAATTGAATCTTCAATTGTTCTTAATGTAAGTGATATTAAAGTAGGTCAGGATGCAATTATCACTGCAAATATTACGGATGGTGCAACCGGAACTGTAACATTCTTTGTAAATGGTAACTCTTACCTTGTATTTATTGAAAATGGTACAGCTACTTTAAAAGTTAGTGATTTAACACCTGGTGATTACTCTGTATTTGCCCAATACAATGGTGATAAACAATATACTATATCAAGTAATTCTACAGTATTTAATGTAGCTAAATTGTCTTCAAAAGTAGCAATTAATGTAAATAATATTAAAGTAGGTCAAGATGCAACTATCAGATTAACTCTTCCAAATGTTAATTCTGGAGTTGTAAGTGTAATTGTTAATGGAAAAACATACAATGTAAACATAGTCAATACTAAAGGTACATTAACAGTATCTAATTTAGCAAATGGAACATACACAGTGATTGCTAAATTTGAAGGTAATGATATGTATGCAGCAAGTGAAGCTAATACAACATTTACCGTGTCTAAAATTGCTTCAACTACAACTGTAAGTGTTAGTGATATTAATGCAACACAAGATGCAGTTATTAACATAGCTGTTCCGGGTATTGCTTCTGGTGTAGTTAGTGTTACTGTTGGTGATGCAATTTATAGTGTTGCTGTTGTTGACGGTAAAGGATCTTTAACTGTTTCTGGTTTAGCTGCTGGTTCTTATGATGTTGTTGCTAAGTTTGCTGAAACTGATATGTATTTAGCTAGTGAGGCTAATGCTACATTTAAAGTATCTAAATTAGCTTCCACTACTGCTGTTAGTGTGGATGACATTAAAGTTGGTGAAAATGCAGTTATTGGTATTGCTGTTCCTAATGTTGATTTAGGAGTAGTTACTGTTACTGTTGGTGGTAAATCTTACACTGTTGCTGTTGTTGATGGTAAAGGATCTTTAACTGTTTCTGGTTTAGCTAGTGGTTCTTATGATGTTGTTGCTAAGTTTGCTGAAACTGATATGTATTTAGCTAGTATGGCTAATGCTACATTTAGTGTATCTAAATTAGCTTCCACTACTGCTGTTAGTGTGGATGACATTAAAGTTGGTGAAAATGCAGTTATTGGTATTGCTGTTCCTGAAATAACTTCTGGTGTAGCTACTGTTACTGTCGGTAATGCAATTTATAATGTTGCTATTGTTGACGGTAAAGGTACTTTAACTGTTTCTGGTTTAGCTGCTGGTTCTTATGATGTTGTTGCTAAGTTTGCTGAAACTGATATGTATTTAGCTAGCCAAGCTAATGCTACATTTGCTGTTTCCAAATTAGTTATTTCATCTATGGATGTTGATGTTAAAGACATTAAAGTTGGTGATGATGCTGTTATTGGTATTGCTGTTCCTAATGTTGATTTAGGAGTAGTTAGTGTTACTGTTGGTGATGCAATTTATAGTGTTGCTGTTGTTGATGGTAAAGGATCTTTAACTGTTTCTGGTTTAGCTAGTGGTTCTTATGATGTTGTTGCTAAGTTTGCTGAAACTGATGTGTATTTAGCTAGTATGGCTAATGCTACATTTAGTGTATCTAAATTAGCTTCTGCAGTTGATGTTAGTGTGGATGACATTAAAGTTGGTGAAAATGCAGTTATTAACATAGCTGTTCCGGGTATTGCTTCTGGTGTAGTTAGTGTTACTGTTGGTGATGCAATTTATAGTGTTGCTGTTGTTGATGGTAAAGGTATTTTAACTGTTTCTGGTTTAGCTAGTGGTTCTTATGATGTTGTTGCTAAGTTTGCTGAAACTGATATGTATTTAGCTAGCCAAGCTAATGCTACATTTAGTGTATCTAAATTAGCTTCTGCAACTGTTGTCACTGTTAGTGATATTAATGCTGGTGATGATGCTGTTATTGGTATTGCTGTTCCTAATGTTGATTTAGGAGTAGTTACTGTTACTGTTGGTGGTAAATCTTACACTGTTGCTGTTGTTGATGGTAAAGGATATTTAACTGTTTCTGGTTTAGCTAGTGGTTCTTATGATGTTGTTGCTAAGTTTGCTGAAACTGATATGTATTTAGCTAGTATGGCTAATGCTACATTTAGTGTATCTAAATTAGCTTCCACTACTGCTGTTAGTGTGGATGACATTAAAGTTGGTGAAAATGCAGTTATTGGTATTGCTGTTCCTGAAATAACTTCTGGTGTAGCTACTGTTACTGTCGGTAATGCAATTTATAATGTTGCTATTGTTGACGGTAAAGGTACTTTAACTGTTTATAATTTAGCTGCTGGTTCTTATGATGTTGTTGCTAAATTTAATGGCAATGATAAATACTTAGCTAGCCAAGCTAATGCAACATTTGCTGTTTCCAAATTAGTTATTTCATCTATGGATGTTGATGTTAAAGACATTAAAGTAGGTGATGATGCTGTAATTAGTGTTGCATTGCCTGAAGATGCTACTGGAAATGTAACTGTAAACGTTAATGGTAAAAATTACACTGCTATAGTTAAATATGGTGTAGCTAGTGTAACTGTCCCTAATTTAGCTAATGGAACTTACAGTGTAAGTGTATTCTACAATGGTGATGATACATACATGCCTATGGAGAATTCTACTAAATTTACTGTTTCTAAAGTGTCTGATTATAATATGACTGTTGATATTGCAGATATTATTAAAGGTGAAAATGCTACAATTACTGTTACTGTTCCTAAAGACGGAATCGGTAGTGTAGTTGTAACAATAAACGGTACAGATTACAAAGGAACAGTCACTAACGGCACTGCTAAAGTTATTATTCCTGGTTTAGATGAAGGAACCTACAAAGTAGTAACCTTCTACACAGGAGATGCTAAATACGACTCCATGATAGTTAACGGAACAATAACAGTTAATAAAAACACTAAAACCACCTTAACAATGGAGGATGTTGTAAAATACTTCAGCGGTTCTCAAAATCTCACAGCTAAACTTGTTGACGCATTTGGAAACCCAATAGCTAACGCAACTGTTTACTTCACAGTAAACGGCAAAGTTTATGCTAAAACAACTGATAAAAACGGTACAGCTTCCATGGGTATCGGATTAGTTCCTAACGAATACAAAGTAAATGCTGTATTTAACGGAACCAAAGATTATGATAAAGCAACAGCTAATGCAACAGTAACAGTTAAAAACACTGTATTAGGAAATGACACTACATTATACTTCTGTAACGGAACAAAATATGTAGCTAAATTCTTAGACAGTAACGGAAAAGCATTAGCAAACACAACTGTAAAATTCAACATTAATGGTGTGTTCTACACTCGCGTAACTGATGAAAACGGTACAGCTAGTTTAGGCATCAGATTAGATCCAAAATCATATGTTATAACAGCTTACAACCCGGCAACCGGTGAAGAAAGAGCTAACAACATAACTGTTTTACCAAGATTAACTGCACAAGATCTCTCCATGAAGTATCTTGACGGCAGCACATTTAATGCTACTCTTGTTGATGGTCAAGGTAAAGCTTTAGCTGGTGCAAACATAACCTTTAATGTAAACGGTGTTTTCTATCATAAAACAACCAATGCTAATGGTGTAGCTAGCTTAAACATCAGATTAATGGCTGGTGAATATATCATAACATCAACGTATGATAACTGCTGGGCATCAAATAAAATAACAATTTCAGCTTAAGAAGTTAAAATCTAACTTCTTAACTTTTTTTCTTTTTTTAACTCGTTTTGAAACATAATTATTAAATAGTATACAATCTAAAAATATGAATGTATATTAAATAATTTTTTAAGCTAGTTGCTTAACTTTTTATTTTCTACTAAACTTTAGAATATACAATTTTGAGGTGTTTAAATGAAAACAACTGTTAGTGTAATTAAAGCTGATATTGGAAGTGTGTCTGGACATTGTGTTGCACACCCAGATTTAATGGATATTTGTGATGAAGTTTTAGCAGAAGCTTTGGATACAGGTATTTTAACTGATTATTATATCTCCCGTTGTGGAGACGACATTGACTTAATTATGACTCATAGAAATGGGGAAGAAAACGAAGAAGTTCACAAAACTGCTTACAATGCTTTTATGAAAGCTACTGAAAGAGCACGTGAATTAAAATTATATGGTGCAGGTCAGGATTTATTGTCTGATACTTTTTCTGGAAATATTAAAGGTATGGGTCCAGGTGTTGCTGAAATGGAATTTAAAGAAAGGCCAAGTGACCCTGTTTTAGTATACTGCTGTGACAAAACCGAACCTGGTGCATTTAACTTACCTATTTTTAAAATGTTTGCAGATCCATTTAATACTGCAGGTCTTGTTATTGACCCAAGTTTACACGACGGATTCAAATTTGAAGTATTTGATGTAATTGAACACAGAAAAGTTATCTTAAACTGTCCTGAAGAAATGTACGATTTACTTGCATTAATTGGTTCCACTGGAAGATACGTAATTAAAAGAGTATGGAAGAAAAATGGAGAAATCGCAGCAGCTATCAGTACTGAAAGATTAAACTTAATGGCTGGTGAATATGTTGGTAAAGATGACCCTGCAGCTATTGTAAGAGCACAATCAGGTTTCCCAGCTAATGGTGAATGTGTAGAACCATTTGCATTCCCTCACATGGTAAGTGGATGGATGAGAGGTTCCCACAACGGTCCTATGATGCCTGTATCTGAACAAGATGCAAACCCAATTAGATTTGACGGACCACCTAGAGTAATTGGTTTAGGTTTCCAAGTATCAGATGCTAAATTAATCGGTCCTGTTGACTTATTTGATGACCCTGCATTTGATCCTACTAGGGAAGAATCTGCAAGAATTGCTACCTACATCAGAAGACACGGTCCATTTGAACCTCACAGATTACCTGCTGAAGAAATGGAATATACTTCATTACCTGGTGTAATGGCAAAACTCGAAGACAGATTCGAAGATATGGAATAAATTTAAGAGATTTTAATTAATCTCTGCTTTTTTTACTTTTTTTTATAGCTATTGTATTTTGCATTATGTATTGTATTTTGCATTACATATTGTTGGGCATTGTATTTTGCATTATGTATTGTATTTTGCATTACATATTGTTGGATATTGTATTTTCATACTCTTGAAGTTAAATGTGTATTTCCATTTAGAACTATATGAACTTATATTCAATTAGCTACTTTAAAAATACAACCATAATATGCTTTTCAAAATAATTGTTAATTCTGTTTATTTAAATCAGTTTTGGAGAAATACTTTTAAATTAAACCATGAATCATCCGAAGAGCATCTAATAATCCGTGACTATATTCAATACATCCAAATGCTGTACGCATATCTTTTTTCTTTTCAAGATAATATTTTGAATCGTTCATATAATCAACAGCTCGGTCATAAACTTCTTTTTCCTTTCCTTCAAAGTTTATGTCTTCAACCTGTTTCAGATTGCGTTCTAATTTCTTGATGTCAATACTTATTTTTTCTGCACTTTCCAAATCATTCATTTAAGCTGCCTCCATACGTGATATATTCTTTGTCCTACTGTAATGTAAGATAATATTACTAAAATCATTATTGTGTATGTAAAGTAAATTGGGCTTGTTAAATATCCGATAATCGCTCCAATCATTAGTATTATCATACGAACTGCTCTTTCAGCTATTCCAACTTTACATTCAACTCCCTGAGACTCTGCTCTAGCTCTAACATAACTGACTGTAATAGCTGAATGTATAGCTAAGGCACCAATAAACCAATCGCAATAACCTCCGAAGATTATTCCAATGTAAATTATTGCATCTGCAAATCTGTCCATTGTTGAATCAAGAAATGCTCCAAATTTAGAGGTTCTGTTGTGATATCTGGCTACTGCACCATCTACAACATCTAAAAATCCACTTAGTAAAATAGCCAATGTTCCAATAATCAGTAAATGATTGGCAAATCCGTAAGCAGCAATTATTGCAATAAATGGGGAAATTACTGTTACGACATTCGGATTTATATTTAAATGTTTAGCTAGTGGATTTAATATTTTTGTTAAAAAAGGACGTAGACTTTCAAGCATAATTTATATATAAAGATTTTACTCATATATAATTGTTCATAAAATATTAAGGTAATCTAATGAAAATATTAAAAACTAATCAGAATGAAGTAGATAAAAAGGTTATTGATGAAGCTGTAAAAGTTTTAGCTGACGGTGGGGTTATTTTATATCCTACAGATACTGTTTACGGTTTGGGAGCTAATATTTTCAATAGAAAAGCGGTTAAAAAAGTTTATAATATTAAAAAAAGAAGCTATTTAAAACCAGTTTCTCTTTTAGTTTCTTCTAAAGATGCAATTCCTTTAGTTTCTAAGGCTTCTCTGAATCAGCTTAATTTTATAGATAAATACTTGCCTGGACCTTATACATTTATTTTAAAAAAGTCAAAAATTGTTCCAAGACATTTAACCAGCGGGTCTGTTAATGTTGGCGTTCGTGTTCCTAAAAGTGAGATTGCATGTAGCTTAGCTAAAATTTTTCCGATAACGACTACCAGCGCTAATCTGTCAAATAAAGATACATTAGACACTCCTGAAGAAATATTAAAACAATTGGGCTGTGAGGTTGATTTGATTATTGATGTTGGTCCTTTAAAATCTGGAAATCCATCAACAATTATTGATTTGACTGGTGAGGAACCTGTTTTTGTTAAAAGGTAAGCTTAAAAATATATACTTTGTATAACCAAATAATATATTATGAAAGTCTTAGCTAATTTTGAGGATAATCATAAAATCCCAACTAATTCTGCCATTGATAATTTATTAAATGGTGGTGTGGAAAAAGGAACTATTACTCAAATATTCGGACCACCAGGATCTGGTAAAAGTAATATTGCTTTAGTATTGGCAGTTAATGTAGCTAAACAGGGTAAAAAAGTTGTTTATGTTGATACTGAAGGTGGAATTTCAATTAACAGGATTAAACAAATAGCTGGGGAAGATTTTTCCAAAATAGTTAATAATATTATTGTTTTTGAACCGACTTCATTTTTAGAGCAAAATGAAAATCTTAAAACTATTGAGCTTTGGATTAGAAAACATCATGATGATGTTGATTTATGTGTTTTGGATTCTGCTGTTGCTCTTTATCGTGTTGATGATATGAAATCTTCAAGGCTTAATAAGGAATTAGGTAAACAGATGGGTATTTTAGCTAAAATAGCTCGTAATTATGATGTTGCAGTTGTATTGACTAATCAAATTTACAGCTCTTTTGATGATGATAACAAGGATGCTGTTAAAGCAGTTGGTGGAACTATTTTACAGTACTGGAGCAAAACCATAATTCAACTGGAGCGAAATGAAGAGTTCAATAAAAGAATAGCTACTTTAAAAAGACATAGAAGTATTGGTGAAGGTAAACAGGTTACTTTTAAAATAGTGGAAAGAGGAATTATTTAAACATTAATTTTATAAATAACTTAAAATAAATAATTACTTTGGAATTTTATTGTTATGTGATTTTTATGAAAAATAATTTAAGCAGTCATGGGGAAGACAGTATAAAACATCCTAAAAAGAAATTTGAAAAGGTTGTAAGAGTTCCCCCTGAAGGATATGATTCTTCAAATGATTTTTTTGAAGATGTATTCATGGATAAAGATATGATTTGGATGGGTCAAAACACAAATCATTTGCATGGTGATATTATAGCTGATGCTATGGCTAGTTGCGCTAAAGCTAAAGAATACTGTAAATATCCTCCTCCAGAAGGATTTTCAGAGCTTAAGCAATTAATTTTAGATGATTTAGGTTTTGAAAATTCAGATATTTTATTAACTGCCGGAGCTACTGAATCATTATACCTTTGTATGCAGGCATTATTGGGACCGCAGGATAATGTAGTCATGTCTGATCCGGGTTATTTAATTATCGGAAACTTTGCAAACAGATTTGCAGGTGAAGTAAGGTATGTGCCTGTTTATAATGAGGAATGCGGTTATAAATTAACTCCTGAACTTCTTCGTGAAAATATGGATGAAAACACCAAAATGGTAGTTTTAATCGATCCGTTAAATCCGTTAGGTTCAGGTTATACTGAAGAAGAAATAAAAGAGTTTGCTGAAATAGCTATTGAAAATGATATTTATCTTTTAGATGATGTAACCTACAAGGATTTTGCAAGAAATCATTATCTGGCTGCAAATTATGCTCCTGAACAAACATTGACTATTTACAGCTTTTCAAAAATATTTGGAATGGCTGGTGTTAGGATTGGAGCAGTTGTTTCAACTTCAGATATCATTGATGTTTTAAAAAATGCTGTTGTCAATGATTTGGGAGTTAATATAATTGCTCAGTATGGCGCAATTGCCGGTTTAAAATCCAAAAGCGAATGGGAAGATAAAATAAAATCAATCACTTTCAATAATCAAAAATTAATTAAGGAAGTTGTTGATGAGATTGATGGTGTATTTTTACCGGTTTATCCGTCTGAAGCTAATATGATGGCAATTGATTTATCTGGTGCAGGTATAAGTCCAAAAGACATGTCAAATTACTTACTTAAAAGAAAAATATTCACAAGGGAAGGAGAATACACCAGTAATTTATTTGGTGATAATTATTTACGTATAAGTTATTCCATTCCTGAGGAGCAAGTAAAAGTATTCTGTGAAGAATTCCCTAAAGCTGTTGAAGCATTAAGGAAATAATTATGTGTTTCGAAATTACGGATGAAGATTTTAGATTTAAATATCATCATCCGCTACCTGATTTTTATAAAGTTTCAAATCCTGCAAATCCCAAAACCCAAATTGATAATTCTATTTTAAAAGATTTGGAAAACTTAGCTATTGAAAATAATTGTGCAGGCATTAGCTATTCTAAATTAAGTGATGAATTTAGGGAAGAATGGAATATTGATTTTGACAATGTTATTATTTTTAAATATCTGATGTCTCCTGAAATTTTGGAAATGGAACCCTCAAAACTAAAATGTAAACTTACAGATGATGAATTTCAGGAAATCGGCCGTAAGATGTATGGGTTTGCTGATTTTTTAAGGAAAAAAGGATTTGCTGCAGAGTTGCTTAATCCGTTAGATGATGAAATCAGTTTAAGGGCAATAGCTATGCAGTCAAATGATGCGGTTATTACAAGAAGCAATATGTGTCTTTTTAAAGAGGGTTTAAATATCGGATTTTTTATGATTCACACATCAATTGAAAATTTGCCTTTCAAAAAAGAAAATGACATGTGCTGGGTTGGAGAATTTTGTAAAACCTGCGGAAAATGTATCAGAAAATGCCCTGAAAATGCATTTGATGAAAATGAGCTGGTACTGAAAAAAGTTTGCACTGCTCATAGGGAAGGATGCAGTCAGTGTATGCTGGTTTGTCCATTTTATAAAAAAGGTTATATTAAAATAAAGCAAAAATATGATAAAAGAGTAGCTAAAAAGAGAGGTTGATTATTATGAGTGATAAAATAGCATTAGTGTCATGTAGTGGATTAAGTCCCCTTGGTTTGGTAGTAAGAGCTGCTACGGTGGAATTAGCTCTGGATAATGAAAATATTGTTGCAGCATGCATAACTGAATATTCTGCACAACCAAATCAATGCAGTCCTATTCTGGAAGGTGCAAAAGTAGTATCAATAACAGGATGTACGGATGATTGTGTTTCAACTATTCTAAAAGAAAAAGACATTGATATAATGAGGAATATTGATGCTGAGTCAGTTGTCAAAGAAAATGATTTGAATCCTAATGATTCAGTCAGGTTAGATGATGATGGTGAAAAAGCCGTTAAGGCTTTAAAAGATTATATTTTAAAAGAATTGGAGAATATTTAATCTGATAAGTAGTAATATTCTCCTTTTTCTTTTTGTTCACGATCAAGATAGCTGTCTAATTTATTGACTCTTGGTCTTTTTGTTTCTTTATCTCTTCTGAATGTAATATTCAGATTTCCTAAAAATTCGTTCATGGAACTTCTTAAATCTGTTGGTTTGGATGCATGTCCTTCTAAACCCGGAGTACCGTTAAATACCATTGCCCTGTCTGATATATAATCGATAAATACAATATCGTGGTCTACAATAAGTGATGCTGCATTTCTGCTTTCTACCATCTTTCTAATGACTCTTGCAGCTATCAGTCTTTGTTCTACATCTAAAAATGCAGTAGGTTCATCGAAAAGATAAATTTCAGCATCTTTTGAAAGTGTTGCAGCTATTGCAAGTCTTTGAAGTTCTCCTCCACTTAACTTTTTAACTTCCTTTTCAAGCATATCTTCTAATTTAAAAGGATCCATAATCTCACTTTTAAAGATATTGCTTCCGAAACTTGGTGCATTCATGTATAAAAAGTCGCTGACAGTTCCTTCAAAATCAGAAACTATATATTGTGGTTTGTATGCTATTGTAACTTCTGTATCTACTTCTCCACTTGTTGGTTCTTCCACTCCAGCCAGCATTTTGGCAAATGTGGTTTTTCCGATACCGTTTGAACCGAATGCAGTTACAATTTCGTCATGGAAAATTTCTCCAGCATCTGCAGTTAACTTAAACCCTCCATAATCCTTACTTAAATCGGAATAGCTGGATAATGACTCCCCTTCATCTTCGGGAGTTGGTGGTCTGATTGTAAATTCAATAGGGTTTTTTCTTATTCTTACATTTTCTTCAGCTAAAAATCCATTTATGTATGCATTAATTCCAATTCTAACACCTTTTCTACCTGATACAACACCATATCCTCCAGGTTCACCAAATAAAACATGTATATTGTCAGATAATGCATCTAAAGTAGCTAGATCGTGTTCAATAACTAAAACACTTTTACCGTCTTGGGCAAGTGAACGAATTACTTTTACTGCATTTAATCTTTGTGAAACATCCAGCCATGATGTAGGTTCATCGAAGTAATAGAAGTCTCCTTCTCTTAAAACAGTTGCAGCTATAGCTACTCTTTGGAGTTCCCCACCACTTAAGTTTTTCATTTCACGGTCTAAAACATTATGAAGATCTAATTCATCACAAACATAATCTAATTTTCCTCTTTCATCAACGTTTGTAAGCAAATCACTTACTTTTCCTTTTACAACTTTGGGAAGCTGATCTACCATTTGAGGTTTTAAAATAGCTTTTATTTCTCCAGCAGCTAATTTTGTAAAGTAGTTTTGAAGAGCTGAACCTTTATAATGTTCAATTACTTTATCCCAATTATTCTGGGGGTTTTCATAATCTCCTAAGTTTGGAATTAAAGTTCCAGATAGTATGTTCATTATTGTTGACTTACCGATTCCATTTGGACCAAGCAAACCTAATACGCTGCCTTCAGTTAAACTGGGGAGTCCGAATAATTCAAATTGGTTTTGTCCGAATCTATGAATTGGTTCTCCTATAGCTTCAGGCAAGTTAATAATTGAAATAGCATCAAATGGACATCTGTTTGTACAAATACCACATCCTTCACATAATTCTTCAGAAATTAATGGCTTGTTAGTGTTTTCATCAATGATGATAGTATCTTCATCCATTCTAACTCCTGGGCAGTAATCAATACAAACAAAATTACATTTCTTGGGTTGACATTTGTCTTTGTCTAATATAGAAATACGACTCATTTATATCTCCTTTAATTAAATAATAATAAAAATAAAAATTAATAGTATTTTTATATTAGTTTTTTTTCATTTTTAAAGGATTTGGTCATATATTATTTAAGTTTTAAATTAAAATTTTAAAAAATAGTTATGGAAGGTTAAACTTCCATTTTAAGCTTTATGATAAAAGTACACAGTTGCAAACCCTTCGTTAGGAGCTCTTCCTCTATTTATAACAGTATCATCTCCGTCCAATAATGAAATTGTGGAAGGTCCGCCTCTATATTGATTAAATGTTATACTTGCAGAATCTATCTTTCCCAGGTTGATTGTTCTGGAACCGTTTCCTTCTATAAGTGAATGATGTCCGTCAACTATAAGGTCAAGTCTCCATGTTCCGCCACTTTCAATCTTGATTTTAAAATCGCTTTTGTCATCTGTTTTTGAGGAGTCATTTTCTGAAATAAATGCAGGTATTGTAAATGCAGCTATTATACAAATCGCAATTATTATTACAATAACTTTTTTATTCATAAGTACACCTCCTTATTTAAGTAAATTTTTTTCACTTAAAATAGTAATAATCTATATAAACATTATAGGTATTATACTTTATTGAAGCTAAAATTATTTAAATAGACACATAGAAAAATGTGTGTATGAAACAGGTGATGGTTGTAAGAAGAGATTTAAAAATGGGGAAAGGAAAAATTGCAGCTCAATGCTGTCATGGTTCTATAGGTTCCTATAAAAAAACAGATTCTAAAATAATTAAAAAATGGGAAACAGATGGTTATGCTAAGGTTGTTTGTAAAGTTGATTCTTTAGAAGAATTGCTGAACCTTAAAAAAGAAGCGGATAAAAACAATGTTTCCAATTATCTGGTAGTTGATGCTGGAAGGACTCAGTTACCTACATCAACTACAACAGTTTTGGGTATTGGGCCTGATGAGGATGAAATAATGGACAAGATAACTGGGGATTTAAAACTTTTGTGAGTTTCATTTAATTTAATGATAGCTATTTTTAATTAAACACATAGTAAATTAGGTTGGGGATATCATTATCAAACAAGTTGTTAAAATTGGGGGAAGTTTATTTCCAAAAGATGCAATAACTCTGGCTAAAAAACTGGAAAATACAAATTCTTTAATTATTTTAGGTGGGGGAGAATTTGCTAATTTGATAAGAAAATATGATTCATACTATCATTTTTCTGATGAAACTAGTCATAATACTGCGATTGAATGTATGGATATTTTATCTAAATTAGTCAATGATAAGGTAAACTCTACAAAATTGGCATATACTATTGATGAAGCTGAAGAAATTTCAGATAAGGGATTTACTCCTATTTTCAGTGTTTCTGAATTTTTAGAAAAAGAAGATCCTTTTGAATGTTCATGGGATGTAACTTCCGATTCAATTGCAGCTTATGTTGCACACTCTTTAAATGCAAAGCTTTTAATAGTAACAAATGTAAATGGTATATATACCCGAGAACCTAATGAAGAAGGTTCGGAATTTATTAATGTCATTGATGCAAAAAAACTACTGACTTTTGATGAAACATCAATAGACTTAATGTTGCCTTCTCTTTTACTTAAATTCGGGGCTGATTGTTTTGTTGTAAATGGAAAGTACCCTGAACGGGTGTTATCTCTTATTGATGATAATATAGATAATTATAATTTCGATTACACACAAATAATAGGTGATTAGATGAAAGAAGTAGAATGTATTTCATGTAAACAAGAAATTCCATTAACCGGACCTTTCGTTGAATTTGAATGTCCTGTTTGTGGAGCAAAAATAGCAAGATGTGAAAAATGCCGTACTTTCGGTCATGCTTATAAATGTGAATGTGGTTTTGAAGGACCATAAATACTTATTAATGGAGGAATATTGATGGGTGAAGTTGTAGCAACTTTAAAAATCATGCCAGAAAGTCCTGATGTAGATTTAGAAGCTTTAAAAGTAGCTATTCAAGCAGCTATGCCTGCTGAAGCAGAATTCCACAAAATTGAAGAAGAACCAATTGCATTTGGTTTAGTTGCATTAAACCTCATTTTCATTATTGAAGATGGTGAAGGTGGAACAGAATCTACTGAAGAAGCTATGGCACAATTAGCTGATGTAGCTAGTGTAGAAATTACTGATACTAGAAGATTAATGTAAATCTTCTTTTTAATTTACTTTTTTTTATATTTGCAAATTATTGTTGTACATAACAACATTTATATATTATTTTTCAAAAAAATTAAACCAGTTAATAATTATTGATTAGTTTCAATAGGTTATATATGGTTTTTTATAAATTTTAATGGTGTTTTTCAATGTATACAACAGATGATCTTATTAGATTAAGTCCCCATATGATTTGTCATATAATAAGCCTGCATTCTTTCCATGATATTTTTATTAATCAGTATCTCAAAGAATTTGATATTAATAAAAATCAGTATTATATGCTGATGCATATCTTTTATAATGATAGTTCAACCCAGTCAGATATTGCAACAGCCTGTTTTATGGACAGGTCTGGAGTTTCAAGGGCATTTGGTGAACTTGAAGAAAAGGGAATTCTGACCAGAACTTATACTGAAGAAAATAAAAGAGCTTATAAAATTGACCTCACTGAAAAAGGAAGAGTATGGGGTAAATTTTTCCGTGATAAAGAAGCAGAATGGGAAAATGAAATTGCAAATGAAATAGAAATGTCTAGGGGAGAGCTGCTTGTAACATTAGAGAGATTAGCTTTAAAGGCATTGGAATTTGACAGACAAAATGTTGATAATTTCAAATATTAATATTCTTTTTTTGAAGCATTTTTTTAAAACTAGCTAAATATTCTCATTTGAATTAAACAAAGTATAAATTATAGTTAGTTTAATCAATAGCTATGTTAGAATTAGTATTTGCTTGTTTTATAGGAATTTCAATTGGAACTTTAACTGGAATGATTCCGGGGATTCATGTCAATACTGCCGGCGCAATACTGTTTGCATCATCTACATTTCTTTTAGGGTTTCTATCTCCGGAATTTTTATGTGTTTTAATGGTATCAATGTCTGTAGCTCATGCATTAACTGAATTTGTACCTTCAATGCTTTTAGGAGTTCCACAGGAAGGAACTGCAACATCTGTTCTTCCCGGCCATAGAATGGTTTTGCAGGGAAGGTCAAAGGAAGTTATAAGAATAGTGGCTATTGGGGGATTTGGGGCAATTGTAATTACAATTTTGATGATGCCTGTTTTTGCAATAACCTTGCCTTTTTTACATGAGCTTACAAAGCCATACACTTGGATTATTCTGCTCTCAGCTTCAGTTTATTTAACTTATGCACTTACGAACTCAAAAAGAGACTTTGCATGGTCATTACTCCTGTTTTTACTTTCAGGAATTTTGGGATGGACTATTTTTCAGACTCCAATTTCATCAGGTGTTTCCTTGATGTGTATTTTTTCAGGATTATTTGGAATAAGTACTATTTTATTTAGTTTAAATGATAATTCAACTATTCCTCATCAGAACAATTTTTATGAGCTAAACATAGATTTAAATAAATTTAAAAGCATTTTTGCCGGAGGAATTACAGGAGCTATTTTGGGATTCCTTCCGGGTTTCGGTCCTGCTCAGGGAACTGTAATAGCTCAGGCAGCCAGCGGTACAAATGATAATTCTGAAGATGATACAGTTAATTTTTTACTGGCTACTTCAGGTTTGAATATTTCAGATTGTCTTTTTTCTTTAATGGCAATTTATATAATTGGAAATCCCAGAAGCGGCATTGCAGTTTATATGTCTTATTTAATTTCAGACATGTCCATTAACCATCTGATGATCTTTATTTTTGCATCATTAATAGCAGTTTCAATATCTTTGGTTCTATGTTTAAAATTAGGTGATTCTTTTTCAAAGTTAATGGGTGGAGTTGATTATCGTAAATTATCAGTAGCTGTGATTATTTTACAAATTGGGATTTTATACATTTTCACATTATATTATAAAGCCCCGATTTTTTATATGGTGCTGGCTTTAATTACATCAACTGCTCTTGGAATGCTGCCTCATTATATTGGAGTTGGAAAATCTCATCTGATGGGAGTTTTAATAATTCCAGCTATTGTAATTTATATGCAAATGTTTATTTAGATTATTAATACATTGTCAGCTATTTTCTCGGCTTTTTTGATAATTTCTTCAATATCTGTCTGGGGATAGCTGTCAATTACACACAAATCACATTTTTCAACTTCCAAATCTTCAAATGCTTTATTGTAAATTTCATAATTTCCGAGTATTTCATTAACTTCAAGATTAAATTTCAGATTTTCAATAGCTTCGCTGTAAATATCATTGAATATTACTTTTTCAAATCCGTATTTGAGCAAATAGATTCCAATTGATCCGTTACCGCACATTCCATCAATAGCTATTCCTTTTTTGATATTGCTGTTTTCCAGGTAATTGTGAAGCTTAATCAGCTTTTCTTCTGTTGTTGGTGCTACTTCAATATGGTGCTGGTGCTGATTTTTGTTTATAATTATTTTTTCCAGTTCGGCCTCATTTTTAATAAGTGTTCTCATAACATCTGAACGCTTATCACAGCCGGAGAGTAATTCAAAGTTTTTTATAGGGGAATCTTTGTTTATCATGCCGTTTACTTCTTGAGGATTTCCTTTTAAAACTCCTTTTACTTCATCTACTTCATTGTTTAATCTTTCGGCAACTTTTTTATTGAAATCAGGGTGGATTAAAATTACTGAATCCTTGCCTATAAACTGTGCCATCTGTGTTGAATAATAAAAGCTTGGAAGTGGAATCGGGCTGTGCCTTCTTAATGTTGCATTTTGAGGAACTATTTCCTCTTCAATCATTATTTTTAGAATATGGCTCATTACAATGTCAATAGGCCTTTTTCCGCATTCGCATTTTTTATAATCTGAATCAAGCTTATTGAAGTCAATTAATTCATTTATTGGACTGAATTTTTTTATTGTAATGTCTTCACACTTTTCACATGGGTTTAAATCAGCTATTTTGTCAGCTATGTTTTCTTTTGTTGTAATACAGTTTTTTCCACAGAAGCAGTTTTGTGTCATATTCTTGTATATTGATGTTAGTATGTAATTATTATTTGGAAAGTAATAAAAAATTTATTAATTAGTATTACTAATGTCTAAAATAGATTTAAAATCGTTTTAGGTTGTAAATATGAACAATAATATAATTAAAAAGCAATTTGGCAGTATTGGGGGCAATTTTGATGTTGTACCACAATATAATGTTTTTAAACAAAAATACTCTTCTGAAGAAAAACTTCTTTTAAGTGAACTTCGTGAAAATTTAGTTGATTTAGCTATATCATCTGATGAATCTCTTCAGGTAAATGAAGACAAGCTATTGAATGATATTAAGAACTTTTTATTTGCAAAGTTGGCAAACAACTCTCAAAATAATGACATTTCAAATGAATATTTAGACAACTTAGCAAGAAAGCTGTTTCAGGATCTTGTAGGTTATGGTGAAATTGACCCGTTAATTCGTGATGATAATCTTGAAGAGATTATGGTAATAGGTATAAATAAGCCGGTTTTTGTTTATCATAGGGAATATGGTATGATGAAAACGAATATTCTCTTTAAAGATGCTGATGAGCTGATGAACCTGATTGATTCCATAGCCAGACAGATAAATCGCAGAATAGACCAGGAATCACCAATTTTAGATGGTCGCCTGTTGGACGGTTCAAGAGTTAATGCAACAATTCCTCCAATTTCAGCAGACGGTCCGTCAATGACTATACGTAAATTTAAAAGAGATCCGTTAACTATAATTGATTTAATAAACTCAAAAACAATTTCAGTTGAACTTGCAGCATTTTTCTGGCTGTGTTTTGACGGTTTGGGAGTAAAATCAGCTAATGCAATAATATCAGGGGGAACCAGTTCAGGAAAAACCACAACATTAAATGCATTATCTTCATTTATAAATCCGAAAGAGCGGATAATTACAATTGAAGACACTCTGGAGCTTCAAATACCTCATGAACATGTTATTAGAATGGAAACAAGACCTCCAAATGTTGAAAACAAAGGTGAATTAACAATGAATGACCTGGTTAAAAACTCACTAAGACAAAGGCCAGACAGAATAATCGTTGGTGAAGTTAGAGGAAGTGAAGCAATTACACTTTTTACAGCACTAAATACAGGACATTCCGGATTTGGAACACTTCATTCAAATGATGCAAGAGAAACAATCACAAGATTAACAAATGCTCCAATGTCTGTTCCGAATATTATGATTTCAGCTATTGATTTTATAATAATGCAGAACAGAATTTATAAACCGGATGGGGTGTCATTTAGAAGAATAAGTGAAGTTGCTGAAGTGTCTGGAATAGAGGAAGGTGTAGTTCAATTAAACAAAATTTTTGAATGGGATCCTCAAAGTGATACAATTAAAAATGTGGGAATTGCCAGTAAAACATTGGCTGAAATAGCTAAAGTCAGTGGAAATTCCTTAAACAGTCTTCATGAAGAAATCAAAAACCGTGAAATTGTTTTGCAGCATATGGTTAATCAGAATATCCGTTCAATCAGAGATGTCAGTACTGTTCTGGAGATGTATTATCTGGACTCTCAAAAGGTTTTAAATAGAATTTTATTGACTGGACAGTGATAATGTGTTTGGCAATTTCTTTATAATTGTAGCTGATGTGTTTTTAGATATTTTTAACTTTTTTAAAAATTTCAATTTTAAAAATATAAAACTTCCTAAAAGAAATAAGGTAAAAAAAGAGTTAAATCCCAAATTATTTGCTAAAATTAATTTCACTGAAGTCAAAAAACAAAAAGAATCCCAGAATAAACTGTTAAATAAATCACGAAAAGTATTCTTGAAATATTTTTTAAGAAAAAAAGCAATAGCTATTGGGGTTTTAATATTTTTCATATTGTTTATAACTGCAGAATTTGAAATTGCAGGAATTTATTTAACGTTAATGGTTATGATTTATATTTTTATGCTGTATTTTCCAAAAATCAGTCAGAAACATAAATATGATGATTTGAATTTTGAATTGCCTTATGCTTTAAGGCATATGGCAACTGAACTAAAGGCAGGAAAAGGATTGCATGATACATTGCTTACTGTATCTATGGCAAATTACGGATCTCTTTCAGGGGAGTTTAAAAGAGTTTTAAAAGAAATCAAATATGGTAAATCAAGTGAAGATGCATTGATGGGAATGTCGTGCAGAGTATCATCAGAGGGTTTGTCAAGAGCAGTTCATCAGATTGTAGGAACTTTGAGAGTTGGCGGAAATTTAGCCGGCAGCTTAAATGTGATTGCTGAAGATATTTCATTTGATATGCAGATTAAACTAAAAGAATACTCTCAAAAATTAAATGGTTTTATTCTGATTTATACTTTTGTGGCTATTCTGGCTCCTGTTATAATTTTAATCATGTTAATGGCAGCATCAACAGTTGTGGGGGATATTGTATCTGGAGAAATGGTACTCATAATGTATATGTTCTTTTTCCCGTTGATTGTAGTTTTCATGGCTTTGTTCATTAAAAAAATGGAGCCAAAAATTTAAAGGGATGTTTATAGGTAAACATCCTTTTTTGTAAAGTAGATATATGAAATTGTCATTCCGATTGCAAATGTGGCCAGTATTATAGCTAGTGAAGTTGCTGTGCTGCAGGAATAGTTGGATATTTCATTTGATCCGATCAGATAAGGACTGCACCATGGAATATATGGAGTATATTTGGTTGAATAAACAAATAAGTTTATAATACTGAATATAGCACCTGTAACCATTGAAAAAACCATATTTGGCATAATCAGTGAAAGAAATACAAATGGAGAAAAGCTTAAACAGAGTAAAAACACTGAAATTAACATTTCCTTATAGCTATTTAATCCAGCAGACAGTGTAATATCTGAAATTCCGCCGAAGTATGCAGCAAGTACAGTGCCTGTAAATGTAATTGTAGTGATTATAAATGTCCATATGAAAAACATCAGATATTTTCCAAACAGCAGTTTTGTTTTAGATAGTGGAGCAGTTAATACTGTTTTTAAAGTATGTTCCGTGTATTCTCTACCAAAAAGATAAGCTATAATAATTGTAAATATGATTATATAAAACAGTGCACATGCATAAGTGGCACAATAGTCAAGCAGACCCTGAAATGTTGCATATTCTCCTGTAAGAAGAGCAATATAGAGTAAAGCAGGAATGCTAAGTGCTCCAAGAACGGTCAGCAGGAATATTTTTGAATGTTTCAGTTTTATAAATTCTGTCTGAATAAGTGTTATCATTGTAAAAACCTCTGTTAAAGGATGTTTAAATGTAAACATCCTTTTTTGTAAAGTAGATGTATGAAATTATTGCTCCTGCTGCAGATGCTGCTAATATAATAGCTAGTGAAGTTGCTGTGCTGCAGGAATAGTTGGCTATTTCATTTGCTCCGATTAGATATGAACTGCTCCAGGGAAAATAGGGAGCATACTTGGTTGAAGAAATCATGAGATTTCCAATGCTGAATGCAGCCCCTGTAACCATTGCAGCTACCATGTTCGGCACAATCAATGATAAAAACACAAATGGGGTGAAACTTAAAAATAACAAAATATTTGTAATAAATATTTCTTTACAGCATCCAATAGCTCCTGTTAGTGTTATATGGTTGACTCCACCAAGATATCCGAAGATACATGTGGATAAGAATGTAATAGCTACTAAAATCATCGTCCATATGAAAAACATCAGATATTTTCCTAAAATGAATTTTCCACGGGATATGGGAATTGTCATCATTGTTTTTAAGGTATGTTCTGTGTATTCCCTTCCAAATATGTATGAAACTACAATTGCAAAAAGAACAATATTAAACATTGATCCTGTAAACTGATTACATGCCCGAAGCATACTTTCGAATCCGTCAGCAGTTCCGCTGATTAAACTTAAATAAAGCAGGAACGGAAATGTAAGTGCTCCAAGAACAGTCAGCAGGAATATTTTTGAATGTTTAAGTTTTATAAGTTCACTTTGAATAAATGTCATCATAATAATCACCTATGAAAAACGTACATCATTGCCTATGAGTCTTGTAAAGAATTCTTCCAGGTTTTCTTCACATAATATTAATTTTGATACTTTAATCCCGGATTTAACAAACTTTTCATTAATTTCATCTCTTGCATCCAAATGACTAATTAAACGGATTAAAAGAGTATTTTCTGGAGTTTTTGTAACTGCAAAATCAATGTTTTCTCTAAATCCTGTTTGTTTAAGAATTTCTGAAGCTAGCTGAATGTCTGAAACTTCAAAATCAACATACTTATTTAATCTGTTTTCCAGTTCTTTTTTAGACAGTTCTTCAATGAGATTTCCATGGTCCATAACGCCGATAACATCGGCAATATGTTCAATTTCACTTAGGATGTGGCTGGAAATAAGAATTGTTGTTCCGTAGTCATTCGCCAATGTTTTTAAAAGGGATCTTATTTCTTTAATTCCAACGGGATCCAGTCCGTTTATAGGTTCATCTAAAATCAACAAATCAGGACTGTGCATTATAGCTGCAGCTATTCCCAATCTTTGTTTCATGCCTAAAGAAAAGTCTTTAAATTTTTTATATTTTGCATCATATAAACAGACAAGATTCAGAACTTCATCTATTGTTTTTCTGTTGTAATTGCCTCTTAATTTAGCTATTATCTTTAAATTTTCAACTGCATTGAGGTTTTCGTAAAATCCTGGAGTTTCAATTATGGATCCTGTTTTGGAGTAATTTTCTTTTTGGTGTTTTTTGTAGTCTTCTCCAAAAAGCTTAATTTCACCTGATGTTGGTTCTGACAGATTTAGAAGCATGCACATAGTTGTAGTTTTTCCAGCTCCATTTCTGCCAAGTAATCCATATATTTTCCCCCTTTCAATTTTCATATTAATTGAATTAACTGCAATATCTTTTCCAAAGCGTTTTGTTAGGTTTTTTGTTTCTATAATGTATTCTGTCATAGTATTACCTTTTTGTAATAGCAGTAGGGTCTTTGTTATTAGCTATTTTATAACTTGTAAATGTAATATATATTTTACATATGTGGCAGGTAGGAAGTGATACCTGCTGTAATTTTGATTTAAAATTCAGGATTTTAAAAAATAAAATATGTAATATATACATTACATATGTAAAAATTAGTTTACATTATATATAAAGTTTTCTTATAAAAATTGAAAATATGCTATTTAATTTTGTTTAAATTTTAAAAAATAAGGATATAATGAAAGTAATTTCCATTATATTAAATTATTAATTCCTTTGGAAGCAAGTAAACCTACAAATGCTCCTTGAGGTTCCATTACAATATTTCCTTTTGAATATTGGTCTAAAGCAGCATTAATCATTTCTGCTTTTTTAATAGGGTCGCTTGCTGCGTGACCTGCAGCTTTTACAATATCCATTACTGCAGCTCCTCTAGTTTGCCCACCATTATATTGTTCTTCTCTTATTAGGTCAATACCACTTGCATTCATTTGAGTACCATTAACATCTAATGTTCCAGCACTTTTCAATATTGCATCTAATGCTTCACTGTTAACAGCTACAACAGCATCAATATTTTCACTAGTATTGTATTCTACAATTTCTTTTGCTAGTTGCATTGATTTTTTAGTGTCATTATCCCAGAAGGAATCATGAAGTAACAATTTTTCGCCAGCTCCTTGTTCTTGAGCTTCTTGTGGCTCTGAAGCATTAGGGTGAGTCATTCCATGAGGATATATTTCAGTATAATTGACAAGTTCACCATCTTGTAGTGATACAATAAATGCCATATCACAAGCACCCATTCCAGGTCTTGGTTCACTTTCATCAATTGCACATACAAGTATATTCTTTGAACCTTGAGCTAATTCATTGTCCTGTGGTAAGAATAATGCACCGGCAATTACTGATATTAATCCAATTAGAATAACAAGTAAAATGGCGATAATCAATTTTTTTCTTCTTCTCATATTACGCCTACTTAAAATTTTATTAATATTGTAATTTATTTATCCTTTTCATTATACTTAAATGTTTATTCTGTTTTTATCATGTTTATTGTTTATATTTTTTTTAAAAAAAGCCTTTATTGTATTAGTTCTATTAAAATAATGCTATTAAATAATGGTTTTGTTTAGTTTTTGAAATATTTTAAAAAAAGTTTATAATAAAATTAAATAATTTTTATAATTGTTTATTTTTTATTTTTGCAGCATCCGAAGAAGAAATTAAATACTTTTTTAATATTCTTTTTTACTTTGCTTGTTTCTTCTTTTGGTGCTTCGCAACAACTTGGTCTTACACCCATAAGATCATCTCCATATACTTTGATTATTCTGTTTAATCTTAAAAATAAATATTTTATTTGATAGGTGAAATTAAATATGATAATACATATTTAATTTCGTGAGAGTAGTTATATGCTTTTTATTAAATTAGAGAAAGAGAGTATAAACTAATTTAATAACAATCGGAGTGTAGTAATATGGTTTTAAACCAACAACACATTAGTAATTTCAAATTAGATATTTTTAGGTATACCTAATTTTCATCACCAGTTATACTGTAGTTCATGATAGTATATAAATGTTTTTATTTTTTTAGGTTTACCAAAAATTCATATATAAAAATAAAATTAATTTTTTAAAAAGAGAGAAGTAGGTGTTTAAATTGATGTTTGTCCGATTTTAAACACCTAATTTGAGGAAAATAATATGGAGGTAAAATATTAAATTAGGGAGTGGATTGTTTTAATTTAATATCTATTTGGAGACCATATTCATTTTATTTTGACTGATATAGGTAATTTTAAATTAAGATCCCAATAAATTTAGGCATGCCTAATTTCAATCACCATTTATACTGTAGTTCGTGATAGTATATAAAGGTTTTCATTTTTTTAGGCATGCCTAAAATTTTCAGATAAAAATTAATTGTTTTTTAAAAAGAGATAATTGGTGTTTAAATCTAAGAATTCATGTTTTTTAAACACCCTGTGTTTTTTTGCCATGGAAACTTGGCAGTGTTGTTTCCATGTTTTTTATATTAAATTAGAAAATTGTGAAAACCAATTTAATATAATATAATTTTGGAGTTTTATTATTTGACTAATAATGTGTTTTTTTAAGTAGTTGTAATTTAGGGATCCTATAAGTTTAGGTGTGCCTAATTTTACACCACTATGTATTAGGTTAGTTGTTGTGGTATATAAAGCTTCCTATTTTTTTAGGTATACCTAAAATTTTCAGATAAAATTTAATTGTTTTTTAAAAAGAGATAATTGGTGTTTAAATCTAAGAATTCATGTTTTTTTAAACACCCTGTGTTTTTTTGCCATGGAAACTTGGCAGTGTTGTTTCCATGTTTTTTTATATTAAATTAGAAAATTGTGAAAACCAATTTAATATAATATAATTTTGGAGTTTTATTATTTGACTAATAATGTGTTTTTTTAAGTAGTTGTAATTTAGGGATCCTATTAATTTAGGTGTGCCTAATTTTACACCACTATGTATTAGGTTAGTTGTTGTGGTATATAAAGCTTCCTATTTTTTTAGGTACGCCTAAACTTTTTACTTACTTTTAATAATTAATATAACTATTGTTATTGGATAGTATATAAATTCTTCGATATTTTTGGCTTACCTAAACATTTAAATAGCATTAAAACAAAAGTTAAGTGTAGGTTTAGGCAAGCCTTATTTTTAAGTTGCAAATATTTGATAAATTATAATAAATTTTTAAACTTAAATTTAGGTATGCCTAAATTTAAATTTTTATTTAATTAATATAAAATAGAATTTTTAATAAAAATTCGTTCTAACAAAAATAGGAGAATGGTTAATGAAAGAATGTATTGTAGGATTAGCAGGAAACCCGAATGTGGGTAAAACTACAGTATTCAATCAATTAACAGGTATGCATCAGCATGTAGGTAACTGGCCTGGTAAAACTGTTGAAAGGGCAGAAGGTCATTTTGATTATGATGCTACTCGCTTTGATGTTGTTGATTTACCTGGTAATTATGCATTAAGTGCTCATTCTATTGAAGAAATCGTTTCAAGGGATTTCATTGTAGATGATGATTCTGATGTGATTGTTAATGTGGTAGATGCTGCTAATTTAGAACGTAATTTGTATCTGACTGTTCAAATGATGGAATTAGGTGCAAACTTAGTAATGGCTCTTAATATGAATGATTTTGCAAAGAAAAAAGAACATATTATTGATATTAAATTAATGGCTGAGTTATTAGGTTTCCCTGTTGTTGAAATTAATGCTAAAAATAAAGATGGTTTTGATGAGTTATTGTCTACAGTTAAAAAAGTAGCTAATAAACATATTGATACCACTCAAAAATTGGTTTATGGCCCTGAATTAAAAGAACATTTAGGAGATCTTCAATCATTAATTGAAAAAGATAGTAATTTAACTGACGTTCCAGCAATGTGGACAGCAATAAAATTATTGGAAAAGGATGCTATTGTAATAGAAAAAGTTCAAAAATCTAAAAATGCTTCTCAAATATTGAGAGAAACTGATAAAGTAGCTGCACACTTAGCAGATATTTATAATGAAAGTGCAGAAGAAGTAATAGCTAATGCGAGATATGCATTTATTGATGGACTTATGAATGAAGCAGTAAGTAAACCTGCTGTGGAAAAACCAACAGTATCTGATAAGATTGATAAATATTTAACTAACAGAATTTTAGGAATTCCTATATTTTTAGTTATTATGTATATTATGTTCCAGCTTACTTTTACAATTGGAGCGCCTTTCCAAGATCTGATTGATGAAGGTTTTGGTTTATTAGGTGAAGCAATTGGCGGAGTATTAGGTGATTCAGTACTTTCATCTTTTATTGTTGACGGTATTATTGGAGGAGTAGGTGGAGTATTAACCTTTTTACCAATTATTATCATTATGTTTTTATTCATAAGTATTCTAGAAGACAGCGGTTACTTAGCTAGAGCTGCTTTTGTTATGGATAGAGTTATGCATAAATTAGTTGGTCTTCATGGTAAATCTTTTATTCCTATGATTTTAGGATTTGGTTGTGGTGTTCCAGCAATTATGGCTACCAGAACAATGGAAAACGAATCTGATCGTTTACTTTCCATGATGCTTGTTCCATTCATGTCATGTACTGCAAGATTACCGGTATATGCATTATTAATTTCAGCATTTTTCGCTGCAAATCAGGGTCAGGTATTATTCTCAATTTATTTATTGGGAATCGTTGTTGCACTTATTGTTGCAGCTATTCTTAAAAGAACTATGTTTAAAGGAATGTCTTCCCCATTTGTTATGGAACTTCCAACATATAAAGTCCCATCCTTAAAAGGTGTATTATTACATACATGGGATAAAACTAAAGGATTCCTTAGAAAAGCAGGAACTATTATTCTTGCAGCATCCATTATTGTATGGGTTTTAAGTAGTGTACCATTTGGTGTTGAATACGGATCTCAGGAAAGTGCAATTGGTCAAATAGGTACTGCAATAGCACCAATTTTCGCTCCTCTTGGTTTCGGAGAATGGCAACCAGCTGTAGCAATCTTATTTGGTTTAGTTGCTAAGGAGGTTGTTGTATCTACATTCAGTTCACTGTTCGGTGTAGAAGAAGAGGGTTCGGGTATTGATGCAGCTGTTCATCAATTGTTCACTCCGCTTTCAGCATATGCATTTATGGCATTTGTACTGCTGTATGTTCCTTGTTTCGCGGCTATCGGTACAATCAAACAGGAAACCAACAGTTGGAAATGGCCGTTAACTATGTCTGTTATCACATTAGCAACCGGTTATATTGTAGCACTTATAATATATCAAGGCGGTTTGTTACTGGGTTTTGCTTAGGTGATGATTTTGCGTAGTAAAAGTGGTATTAGGGGTATCAGGATCCCTAAAAATAAAAAAGTGGGAGGAAAATCTCCTTCCAAATAATTTTTTATATTATTTTTGGATTACCTAAATATTTATATACTATTTTTTCTAAATATTAGATTAGATTTTAATTAGGTATAACTAAAAAACTTTATTTTAGGTAAGCCTAAATTTTTATAGATATGTCATGGAGTTGATAAAATGGTAAAATCTTTATTAGATGTGAACGCTGGTGACGAAGTAACTATTGTAAAATATAATGATGGTGGAAACACTGATTTAAAAAGACATTTATTAGGTATGGGATTCGTTAGAGGTTCAAAAATTAAAATCCAAAAAGTTGCACCTTTAGGCGATCCTATTGAATTCAAAATTAAAGGATATGATGTTTGTCTTCGTAAAGAAGAAGCTAAAAACATCATAGTAGAATAAACCCTTTAATTTTTATTTTTTTCTGGATGATTTTTATGAAATGTAGAATGTGCGGATATGAATTTGACGAAAATAATGTTCCCAACAGGGGCTGCTCTGGTTGTGGAAAACACGGATGTCAATCTGTTCATTGCCCTAATTGTGGATTTGGTAACTCACCAGAACTGGATGAAGAATTTGATTTTATTATAAAACTTAAAGATAAAATTAAAAATAGAAAAAAAGCTACTCATTAATTTGTTTAGCTTTTATAATTTCTGCACACGTGTCTGCAACGCTTATTTTTTCGGTATTAACATTTAAACCGGATTCTTTTAAATTATACAGTATTTCTGTTGTTATCGGTGTTCTTAAATGAGCTTTTTTTAATAATTCTTTATTTGAAAATATTTGGTTTTTATTTCCGGATTCAATTATCTCACCATTATAAAGAATAAATATTTTATCTGCATATTTGCTGATCATATCTATATCATGAGATGAAATGATTAAGGTCATTCCTTCTTTATTAAGCTGATTCATGATATTCAGAACTTTTTCTACTCCATCAGGGTCAAGTCCCGCTGTCGGTTCATCTAAAATCATTATTTCAGGTTTCATAGCTATTATTCCGGCAATAGCTATTCTTTTTTGCTGTCCTCCACTTAAATGGTGAGGGGTTTTGTTTTCATAATTTTCCATTCCAACCATTTTCAGTGCATCTTCAACACGTTTTTCCACTTCGTCGTAGCTTAAACCTAAATTCATAGGTCCGAAAGCAATGTCTTCTTTAACTGTTGGTGCAAACAGCTGGTCATTTGGGTCTTGAAATACAATTCCAACTTTTTGTCTAACTTTAAGCAGTTCATCCTTCTCAAAAGAGATAGCTTTTCCTTCTATTTTAACACATCCTGAGGTAGGCTCTGTCAAACCGTTGAAGTGTGAGAAAAGTGTTGATTTTCCTGCACCGTTAGGTCCGATAATAGCTACTTTTTCTCCTTTTTCAATTTCGATATTGATATTTTTTAAAGCCTGTGTACCGTCAGGGTATGTGAAACTTAAGTTTTCAGTTGATAATTGTATATTTGTCATGTTATTTTCCTAATTTTAATTAATTGTAAGTTTCATTCCTAAATAACCTAACTGATTTGTGTACTTGTATAATATAACTTCAATAACAATCATGAGGGTTATTATGGAAATTAAATAAATGTAATCTGATTTTTCAAGCTGTGTTTTTTCATTGAATAGCTGGGAAGTATCTGAAAATCCACGGCTGATCATGCTTTTATGAACTCTTTCTCCCTGTTCATAAGATTTTAAAAACATCATAGCTATTGTATAGCCAACTTGCCTTACTATCCATCTGTAAGGAACTAACTTGGAATGAATATTAAAGTTTCTGGATTTTTGAGCATTTCTGATAGTTGTTAATTCATCAATAAATACAAATAAAAATCTTACTGTAATACTTAAAATCATAGCTAACTCTTTTGGCATTTTTAATTTTCTAAATGATGCCACAATTTCCTGCATCGGACTTGTAGAAGATAAAAGTACGATAGCTGTAAGTGATGTAATCAGTCTTCCGAATAATAAAATCGCCCAGTTTAGCCCGGCATCAGTTATTTGTATCCATGAATATGCCCAAAGTACATTTCCGGGATGGATAAATGGTTGAAATATTATGATAGCTCCACCAAAAGGCAGCAATAATACTATTCTTTTAAATGCATCTTTTATAGACACTTTTGATAAATATAAAATAAGCAGTAAAAATATTTCCATTATTATTGGAACAATAATCTGCTGTGAGAAAACAGTAAAAACAATGATTATAATTGCTGAAATTAGTTTTACAGGTCCATTTAAGTTATGAATTATGCTATCTCCTGATGCAATATCATCTAACTTAAGTGTTTGAGTAATGTCTGCCAATTATTAATCTCCAAAAAATTTCTAAAATATAGTAAAAAATATGAAAAAAAGAAGTTATAAATTTAACCTCTTTTTTCTATAATTTTTCCAACAATAAATCCTCCTGCAAGGCATATTACAGCACCTAAAATGAGGACTCCAATTTCACCAAGTGATCCTAATGGTTCAAAAGTGTAGTCTGGGAATGGGGATGAGTAAATTTCATTTAATCCGTCAACACCATAGTCTTCAGCTAATCCAGCATCTTCTGCAGATTTTTCAAGACCATCTGGGTTTCCAGAGGCAATAAATGGGGATAAACAGCTAATTATAATACAGATAATAACTGCTACAATTATTAAGTATCCGTCTTTTTTACTAAGATTCATTTATTTTCCCCCTTGTGATTGTTTGTTCCACATAAGTAAATCCGGTCTGTATTTTTCTAAAGCCATTATTACAATTACAGTTAAAACAGCTTCGATAATTCCTATAAACACATGGTATAATACCATTGAGTAGATTCCTAAAGTAAGTGGGAATGTTCCAGCTATTGCGAGTTCAACAGCAGCTGCTGCTGCAGCTACTACAGTTGCTAACCATGCAGCAACTCCAACTGCAGGGTATTTTCCGATTGTATTTTTTAATCCTTTAAATGTGTATAATCCAACACATCCTCCAATTATCCCCATGTTCAATACATTGGTTCCAAGGGCAGTAAGTCCGCCATCACCGTAAATTAATGCCTGTATAAGCAATACTATAGTAAATACTAAAACTGCAGCTTCCGGAGCACAGAATACTAATGCCACTAAGCATCCACCAACCATGTGTCCGCTGGTTCCGAATGGTATTGGCATATTCATAGACATGATTGCAAAGATTCCCGCAGCAAGTATTGCCATAAGTGGGACATGTTTGTCATCAAGGTTCTTTTTAGCCCATTTTGTTGCAAAATAAAGAGCTACAATTAAAATAACATAGTATATTGCACATTGTGTCCATGGTATAAATCCATCAGGTATATGCATATTTTTTCCTCCATTTTCCTATATTGAGTAATACTTTTTTTTAAAGAAATTATAGAAAAGTATTACTTTAATTGGTTTATTTGTATTGATTTATTAAAATATCATGTATTCTCTACTTATTCAAGAAATAACCTTTTTGTAGTTGTTTTTATCATGATACCATATATAATTATGGAGAATTGTCTTATATAAAGGTTATTAAAGTATTACTATTTTATATTATTTTTTGATAAAAGTAATACTTAATTTACTTTTCAAAATATTTGATATATTCTCCATAACCTTCTTTTTCCAAATATTCAAAAGCTATGAATTTTAAAGCTGCAGAATTGATGCAGTATCTCATGCCTCCCAATTCTGAGGGTCCGTCATTAAATACATGGCCTAAATGAGAATCTGCTTTTTTACTTTTCACTTCTGTTCTAATCATATTGTGACTGGTGTCTTTTATTTCTTTAATGTTGTTTTTTAATAGAGGTTTTGAAAAAGAAGGCCAACCACATCCTGAGTTGAATTTGTCTAGGGAAGTAAATAATGCTTCACCACTTACAATATCGACATACAATCCTTTTTTATTAAAATCATTGTATTTTCCGCTAAATGGAAGTTCAGTAGCACTGTTTTGTGTAACTTCATATTCAATATAATCCAACTTTTTGATATTTTCCTTTATTTTTAATTTTTCTAAAGATTCATCAATTGCCGGAAGTTTGCTTAAATCAATATGGCAGTAGCCATTAGGATTTTTTTCCAAATATTTCTGATGGTAGGTTTCTGCGGGATAAAAATAAGTTAAAGGCATTACTTCAACAACTATTTTTTTGGAATAGTTTAACTGTTTTTCTTCAATAAACATTTCAGCTATTTGCTTATCTGCAATATCTGTGTAATAAATTCCTGTTCTGTACTGTGTTCCTATATCTGGGCCTTGTCGATTAATTGCAGTCGGATCTATTATTTTAAAAAATTCTTCCAATAACTCTTTTAGGGATATGAAATCTGGTGAGTAAATCACTTTTACGCATTCTGCATGTTTTGTATCAAAGTTGCACACTTCTTCATAAGTTGGATTTTTTGTGTTCCCGTTTGCATATCCGACTTCTGTTTTATATACTCCCAATATTCGTGATATATAGGTTTCAACACCCCAAAAACAGCCTCCTGCCAAGTATATTGTTTTCAGGTTTTCTTTGTTAAATTGTATTTTATTGTTTATGTTTTCTAAAGACATACCAAAACCTCCAATAATTGGGGATTTTTTCATAAAATAGTATATAATATTAAAAAACATTTAGTATATAAAGATTTTTATTAAAAAATAGTGGGATTAGCATTTATCTGATTTAATAATAAATGCCAAATAAATAAAAATAGCTACTGCAAAGTATAATAAAACCTGAATATCTAATATTCCTGTTTCAACACCTAAAATTGAATATGTTAAAAGTAAACTGTAGAGTCCAGTGTATGCAAAGTCATTGGTTTTTTTCATTATTTTATATCCAATACCTAAAATAAATCCAAGTCCGCACATTTCAACAGCTACTCCGACTTTACCGAAGTCAATTACCATTTGTCCAATTAATGTTGGTGTTACAGTAACTTCTGTTCTCCAGGCTATTAATTTTCCAATCATCATTCTTGGTCCAAGGTCACTTCCGGGTATGGAACTGGCCAGTACATTTCCATGTGTTACTCCAAAGTTTCCTCCAATAAAATCAAGGAGGTTCAATACATTTAATGTAAAATCAGCCCTGCTTTCTAATGTGTAAAAAGGATTGGTAGCTGAAGTGATAGTATATTCTTCAACTGATCGGAAATAACCAATTCCTATAATTGCACATACACCAATTAAGGCACCTACCACAACTTCCCACACAGCTAAGATATTTCCGTAGTAACCCATAATTATCATGATAAGTAATACTGCAAGTAGTGGTGTCCTGTAACCTAAAGCCAATAAAAACACACTGCTGATGACTATCAAAATCAGGAATCTAAATCTTGTCTGTGAACGGGTGATTTTGTTTTCCTGAAATTTTTTTAAATAAACACTTGCCAGTATACAGACTCCTGGAATTATTAAAAACACCGGCATTGTAAATAAAGGTTTTAACTGATATCTTAAAGAGGTTTTAAGAATTGGAATTCCGCCAACTGACGCTACACTTACAAAAAAGAATAATATACTTATTAAAACAAGGCAGAATCCGATTGAATACAAATCTTCACTTTTAAATTGGATTGCCGGTTTTTTGAAGTCTTTATTTAAGAAGTATCTTGGCAATATTGCAGAGCCTATAAAAAATGCAATAAATGCAATAGCTAGTGTAATAGCTAAACTAGCTGAAACAGCATTTATAGACAATATTAAAAAGACTCCAAATACAATAAGTACAATCAGAGGATTAAATACTTGTGAATTTAATATTTTATTTTTTTTAATAAATCCTAAAAAGTTTTCATCAGGATAAAGTCCTTTAAAATAGCTATTGACCCATGCTTTTTCAAAATAATTTAAAATTGAAAAAATAATTGTAAATAAAAGGGATTCATGAAACAGCTGTGATATTTTATTTACAATTGATGTTAATTTTGCATATATTAAGCTCATAAGCTACACATCTTAAAATGTTTTGATATTTGTAACATTATAGTTATTTTCAATAGTTTTTAAGTCTTGTTCACTGCAGTCATAAATTCTAATTGTTATTGGGCTTGTTTTACCATCAAAATTTCTTAAAATATTGTCTGCAAGATTTATTTCTTCGCTAGTTGCTCTAGTTATAATTAATTGGTTGTATAATCCGGTATTTGATCCTTTTAGGGATATTCTTTTATCATGTGAATAAAGGTTGTTAGATAAATCTTGATAATCTATTGTACTTAATTCATCAACTGATACCGTAGTTGTAATTTCATAATCGGTATTGTTGTCAATTCCTGAAATTAAATCACTTAATGAAGTAATATTTTCCGGATTAATTGTTACTTCTGTTAAATTGTTAAATTTATTTCCGTCACTCTCAAGAGAAATAGTATCTATATAAATGTCTGCATTAGGAATATCTTTGTATAATCCTGCTAGGTATTCTTTTCCATTTGAATTGATTAATACTTTGACATTTGATCCTTTATCATCATCAATCCATGTTATATTTCCATGTAATTCAACTGATTCTCCAGTACTTGCATTATATCCGCTGACAGTTGTTTCTACTATATTTCCTTCCATATATAATTTCAAATAATTTTCAACTATTTTATTCATTGTAGATGAGTCATATGAAGATGTTTTTACATCATCTGAATCATCAGTAGTAATATGGATAAATGCAAAAACAATTGCACATATTACTGCGATAATTATAATGTAGTCAACAATTGTAAGTTTATTTAATATTCCTTTTTTCATAATCTCAAAATCCTTGGTTATTCATCAAAAATAGCACCTACTGGACAAATGTCTACACATTCTCCACAGTCGTCACATTTATTTTCATTAATTTCAACTTTAAATGCTTTTTTTATGATAGCTTCTTCAGGACATACGTCTATGCAGTCTTCACAAACTCCGCATTCTTCATTATCGATTTTCAAGGTAAACACCAATTTTTTAATTTAATATTATAAAACCGTAATATTTATATATTTAATTAACTCAATATTAATATATCTTTTCTATGTACTTTTAGTTATGTTTGTTTAATTTAATGACTGAAACATAACATTTATATAGTATTAGATACAATCTTATATTGTATGTAAATCATATGCAAGGGTGCCCGAGCGGCCAAAGGGGGAGGACTTAAGATCCTCTGGTATAGGCCTTCGAGGGTTCGAATCCCTTCCCTTGCACTATTCTTTAAAACTGTATTTTTTCTCGATTTTGCCTTAGTGGCTCAGCCGGTAGAGCGCCACCTTGGTAAGGTGGAAGTCGGGGGTTCGAATCCCCCCTAAGGCTTCTTTAAAAACTATTTTTCTTAATTAATTTTATAAAAAAAGTTTTGATAATTTATTTTTCTATAATTTTTATATTATTCATAGATTCAATAGAATCAAAATCATCATTTAGAAGAAATAAAAGGATTTTTACACATTTTTCAATTCCATTTTCCTGTCTTTGGAATAATTCTTCGCTGTTGTTTTCTCTTAAATCACTAGCAATATCACTGGTTGTTATAATTGTATAATCATTAGTTACAATAGCTATTCCACCTCTTCCGATTCCTGCAGTAGTTCCAATAGCTATATCACAATCAGTTATTTTTTTTACAGCTTCAGCCATAATTTTGCTGACCTTTTTATCTTCCGCTTCATTGTAGCATTTGATTCCTTTAATTAATGTTGTAGGTTCCGGAGGATTTTCAATTTGCAGAACACTTTTTACAGCTTCAATAGTTGGTATAAAAAGACTGCATGTTACACTAAGTTCATTGTAGTTAAAATTTCCGTAGCTTTCAGGATTTTCAATGTAATCTCTCCCAAAATTACCTGTGTATCCCTGAGCTATTGCATGAAGTTCTCTGCCTATTTTTCCATGCGTGAAACATTCTGCTGTAGCTATTTTAATCATATGAATCCTTCAATAATTTTAAAGAAGTTTTTGTTATCTGTTTTGCAACTTCATCTAATGTATATGGAGTAATTGGCTCTTTGTCTCTTAACAATTTATTTGTAGTAACAATTAGATGGTTTTCGGTTATTCCTTCTTTTCTAAGCTCATCTACTGCAGGGTTGTCTTCAAATTCTGAAATATCTCTTACTTCCACAGTTTCATCTCCAAATCCAAATATTCCGGCAGTGCTTATTGTTTTAGCACCCCTTTTTTGTGCATGTTTTATAATTTTAGCAGCAATTGGTATTGTATTTCCGCCAGCTATCTGTATTGCAACTACATCTCCTTTAATTAAATCCAGATTATCTGGAGTAATGTCTTCACAAACGCTGATGATTTTTCTAAAGCTTTCATTATGGGTGCATAATTTATTTAGGAAATCTGATTTATATTCTCCGACTTTTGCACCTTTCATTGTAAAAATAATATCTCCACCATCTATCTTTTGCCCATCAAAAACTCCAATTTCTTTTGGCCCGCCTCTGTGTACTTGTATTAAATGGATTCCAACTCTTAATCCTAATCTTCCAAATCCAATTAAGTCTATTCTGCCTTTTGGAATTCTTGAATTTTCTATTTCCTGTATCATTTCAATATTCTCCAGATTTTGTATAACTATTGTTATTCTAATTATATTTTATATATTTTCCCAGGGATTTATATTAACAACTTCACATTTAACATTAAGCGGTTTTAACAATTCTTCTAATTTGTATAATCCGGGAACTTCGCTGCTGTGATGGCCCAGGTCAATTAAAGCAATATCCAAGTTTTTAGCTAAAATTGCACTTTCCTGAGTTAAATCTCCAGATATCAGTAAATCTAAATTTAATTTCTTGGCTAATGTGACATACTCTGGATTTTTAAGACCGAAGCCTGAAATTATTCCAATTTTATTAAGTTTTTTGTTGTTGGGAGGTTTATTTACAATTCTGATTTCTTTAAAACTATCTGAAATATCTTTTTCAAATTTACCAAATGTTTTGTCTGTTTTGCAGATTCTTCCAATATTTGTAGTTTTGTCAAATGGTGATATAACATCTAATTTTAATGTTTCAGCTAGTGCTTCATTAGCTCCTCCATTAATAATGTCCCAATTTGAATGAATTGTGTAAGTTGGTGTTTTCGGATTGAATAATGGTGGATGATGAGTTAGAATTAAAGTATCTGCTTTTTGAGTATCAAATTCAGGATATAAATCCATAAATATTTCAATGGAGTTTATATTCTGATTCAAATCATATTCTTTTCTAAAACCTATTTCATCATTTTTCAAAGCCAGATTTTTAGGTATATTCTCATCTATAAACTCAATAATTTCTTTAAGTTTCATTTAAATCATTTTAGATTCAATTTTATCTAATTGTGTTTTTATTAAATCATCACAGCTGAAGGGGTTGATAGTTGATATTTTCATAGCATTTTTGCTAACTAATTCGACAAACTTTGGAATATTTTTTTCTTTGAAAATAACCTCTTCAAAAAAGCCCATTTCGCAGGCACTATAAAGAACACCTTCTTTTTTTTGGGATTCCTGTAATGCATTTGTCAAAACACCAATAGTTAAAGTCATTGTTCCTGATGTTTTAGTATTTATTCCTTTAGTTTTTAGGATAGCTTTATTTGATGAATTAACTGAATTTATTCTTTCATGAATATTGTTTTTATCTTTAAGTAAGCTATCATTATCTTCAGCTACTGGGTCTTCTATTAAAAATACTTCAGCATTAATTTCAGATGACTGTTCAACATTTAATCCTCCAAAACCTGTAGTGTCAATAACCACATCTCCAGATTTAATCAGCTCCAGATCTGTTGAAAAATTTATACTGTTTTTATAATTTCCACCAATATTTGTGTCCAATAATTCTTTTAAGTGAGGATAAATATCAATTAGCAGAATATTGTTGTATTTTTCGCTTAATTTTTTGACAATTCCCATTCCAGTAAAATAAGTTCCCACAACAACAATTTTAGTGTTTTTATCTAAATTCAAATTATCAATATAATTTAGACAAGCTTCAGATTTTTTGTTAATTATATTATTAAAAATATCTATTAGTCTGGTTTCAGATTTTATAGTAAAAACTTCAGAAGTTATTCCTGTGTCAACATCCATATTTTAGCCTTCTTTTTTAAATCCGATTTTTTGCAGAGCCTCATTTGCTTCTTCATACACAGCATCTTCAAGAGTTTTTTGACTAATTGCATGAGAGGGGGATGTTCCGCAGGTCAGTATTCTTCCTTTGTTATCTACAAAAAGTAAAAGTGATCCTGAACCTGGCAATCCTAAACGACCTCTTGCTATTATTAAATCAGCATCACACACATCCAATGCCATAATAGCTTTTGCAAAAGCAGGGCTGCGATTGCTGTCTGCTTCATTGGTGTTTATTTTGAGTATTTTGGCGACAGGTAAATTATATTCTCTTAAAACTTTATTTAAAACATCAACTTTAATTCCATTTTTGTTTGGAATATAAATCTTTTCAGCATTTTTAATATAGTTTTGAATTTCCTGTACTTCCTCTAAAGTATCTCCTAAACGGCAGTTATTTCTGGATTCGTCTAATGCCTTTTTAATCATCTCTTCAAAAGCCATAGTTTAGCCTCAAATTCTTTGTGGTGTTAATCCTAATTTATTTATAACAAAAACCACATCATCATAGTTTCCGCAAATAGGGGATCCTACACCTTTTACTTCTAATGGATAATTATCAGCTATCACGGTAGCTAAATTATTAGCTCCAGCATTTAAAGAATATTCCACATTTTTAGGACCGATAGTTGGAGTAGGTACTGTAATCCTTATCTCAGGATACATTATACGTACTACTGCAATAATTTTCAACTGTTCTTCCAGTGGGGAAGGTGGATGATTTGCCATTGGAGTATCTTTATATGGGTTAAATCCCATTATTGGAATTTCCCCAAGTGTTTCAAAATTATTTAAATAACGTAAGTGAGCTATTCTGTCTTCCAGAGATTCTCCAAGTCCAATTAATAATCCTGATGAAAGTTCAATTCCGGCATCACTAACTCTTTGACAGGTTTCAATTCTGTCTTTTAAGGTTTCTCCAGGTTTTACAAAGTTAAAAACATCTTCATTAATGGTTTCCAAATTACAACATACAGTATCTGCATTTAAATCAGCTAGTTGGTTAATTGATTTTTCAGTTAAATCTCCTCCAACATTTACTAAAATCTCTAAAGAAGTATTGCTTTTAACAATTTCTGTTGCATTAACTGCTTGTTTGCCTTTGTAACCGTAACCTCCAGAGCAGCTTACTCTAGGGATTCCTGCTTCTTCAATGGATATTGCAGCTTTAAGTATTTCTTCATCTGTTTTATAAAAAGAATCATAATATCCTTCGCTAGAGGTTTTTGGTGCAAATCCGCAATATTTGCATCTTGGTTGAATGGTACATTTATTTGTAATATGTACTGTTGATGTCAATTTAATTAGTTTTGAATGTTTGTTTCTGATAGCGACAGCAGTTTCGCATAATTTTTTCAAGTCTTCTTCTTTATTTATTTTTAATAATTGAAGAAATTCTTCATCACTTATTTTTTTATTATTTACAGCCTTTTTTAAAATTTCATCAATCAATTTCGAACCCTCGGTTGAGAATATTAATATAATAAAAATCCGTATAAAAATAGTAAACTTATTTTTTAATAGCTAATTTGACTCAATTATTAAAAAATAAGTTTCATATGTTGATATAAAATCAACATGAACTTATTTTAAGTGTTTCACTTAGCTTCTTTTTTCTAAGTTTTCTAAAACAGTAGGTACGATTTCTGCTAATGGACCGAAGTTCATTGAGTCAGCAGTACCGAGTAATGCACCAGGGTTTAAAGCTTCATCCATTTTGTCAATACCTTCATCTTGCATTAAAGCAGTAACTTGGGTTAAAGCTTCGTTAGCCATCATTTGTGCAAATCCAGCAGGTGCACCTAAAATTTGAGTTACAGTGTCTCTGTAAGCTAAGATACCTGCGTAAGTAATTGCAGTTACAGCGGAACACATATCACATACAGGACCTAATAAGTTTGCAGGTAATGTGAATGCAGATCCTCTTGCTTTTTCACCTAATTCTAATAAAGTTTTGATGGATGCTTCATCAGCATATCCTTCACCGATGTATGCTTGACCTTTCATTTCAGGTACAGCACCTGGGTGGTATGAAGCTACGTTTACGTTTGCTCCACATTCGTCGAATATTTTTTTGAATTCGGTGGTAGGAATGGTACATGCGTGAGTGAGGATAGCTCCTTCTTTGAGTTCTCCTGCGAATTTTTCGATGATAGGTTTTTGCATTCCACCTTCTGGTAACCAGGTCATTACCCAGTCAGCGTCAGCTACTGCTGCTGCATCATCGTTCATGGTTTTCATTCCTAAATCTTCAGGATCTACGAAGTGTATAGCTGCTTTAGGTGGTGTAGGGAGGGATTCAGCTAACTCATTTACTTTTGCTCTGATGTCAGGCATTACATCTTCTGCTTTACCAGCTTTGTGTGCTGCAATTACTTCTTGGAAATCGAAGTCATCTACTACAGTAAAGTCGTTGTCAAATACAGGGTCAGATACAACTACTTCGTCTACTCCAGCAAGGTGTAATAATTCTGCACCCATTTCGATAGTAGAGTGAGTCATTGCGATTTTTTCTTTTCCGGTTTCTTCTGCAACTTCACAAGCTCTTGTAAAGTTTGTAATACCACTTGCAGCATGAGTTCTGTAACATCCTGCACCTAAAATTGCTACTTTCATTATTTTGTCTCCTTTAAAACATATATACATTTTATTTTTTAAGTTTCTTAAAAAACATTTACTACATAATAATTATTTAAAATGTGCCTTAATAATCTCCCTATTAATTATATAAAAGAACTTCATGTTTGTTAGCAAACATCTATTCTAATTTTTAAATAATTTTCGCTGAATTCAGCAGTTGTAGTAACAATTAAATTATTATATCTTTACAATATATAAGTTTTTATATCTGTTTTTTTAGTAGTATTAACTTATATTTTCGTTTTTTTATTTTTGTATTACTTTTGATTTTTTTAAGTTATTTTGGCCTTTTTTTAAGTATTGCTATTATAATTCTATTCGTTATAGCTTGTTTTTTTATATACGATTTTTAAAAACTTATTATCGTACTTAAGTTAGGATATTTTTAGCTATTGGGAATAAATTGTTCTTAACTTATAAAACAAAATTTATTTATTTGATATGTTCATATAATATATTTAATTAAATTTAGAGGTTGTAATCAAATGTATGATTTAATTAAAGAAGCTATTGTTGATGACGATGCAGCTATTGAATTATCTAAAATGGATAAAAATGTAGTTGAAGTTGTTGATGCAATTTCTGAATTGTCTTTAGAGGACACAATGAAATTGGGAATGAAATTTAAAAGATTTCCATTAGGCTGTGATTTAACTGAAGCTGTTGTTGGAACATGTGCATCTGACTTGGAATTAATGGAATTACTTGGAAACTGCCGTTTATCAGATATGTTGGGATTGCCTATTCATATTTGTGCATATGCATTTGCAGATATTGCTGAAAAACATGGGATGCGTGGCATTGAAGTAATGAGGAAGGTATATGATAGTGTTGATGTTCCACTTGATTTAGATCATTTTGGTGAAAACGGACCTATGAGACTTCCACAAAATATTGTAGGATGTGGTGGTGAATGTTATAATAAAGGACCGGTTTATACTGAATGTCCGAGAGACAGAATTCATGAAAGATTAATTGATAAGGAAAAAGCAGAATCTTCAGATAAGGAAGAATGGGTAAAATTATCCTCTTCAGTAGCTATTAATTTAACTAGTGAGCAAACTGGTGAAGGTCATGCAGCACCTTACAGAGAAGCAGTTGATATAGCCGACTTGGCTAAAAAATATCAGAGAGGCCTTGAAGCCATCATGTTTATTGGTGATGGTTATGATGATCTCATTACCGGTTTTGAAAAAGCTATTGAAATAGGTGCGGATGTTTTTGTACTTGAAGGAGGACCATATAATGCTGCTAAAAATCCTGTTGAAGCATTTGCAAAAGCAGTTGCAGCTTCAAGAATATTATGTCCAGGTAAAGTTGTAGGTACTAATGGTGCTTATGAAAGGGAATGTAGAGTAGGCCTCAGATCAGGTCTGAATGTTATTATAACTGGTTTTCCAAAAAATCATCATGGATATATGTGTGGTTATGAGCCTGGAACTGCAAGAAGAGGTAAATTTGGTCTTCCAAGAATAATGCAAATAATGAAGGAAGAAGTCCATAATCCTAATGTTCAGGTCCCGGTTTTAAAAGAAGATTTAATACCTCTTACAACAGCTATTAAAATAGCTGGAAGAGATTATATTTATCCAAAAAAGATTGGTGCATATACTGTTGGGGATGCACATTGGGCTACTTTAATTAATTCAAAAATGTATAAAAATCTTACTTTAAAAAATGATTTAAATGATATTGTAAATTCTGTTAATGGAAATAGTGTAGCATTGCTTGGTGGAAGGTTCCTTTCCTGGGTAATAGCTAATGAATTAGATAAGCAAGTTGATGAAATTATTATCTCTGATGCAGACCCATGGGTTCAACGCATGACTGTTGAGAATTTACAGGATGCATTAGATGCAACTATTATTCCTGGAGATGGTGATGTAAATAGTGCCAATCAAGCAGACAGTTCTATTATATCTTCAACAGTTCCCGGCATTAGTAATAAAATTTTAAATAAAGTCCCAAATGCATTTAATATTGTATAAACCTAAACTTATAAATTAATTAAATAATAAAATGTAATAAGTGATAAAAATGTTTATTACATTTTTTTAATTATATTAAATATAATGAAGGTGAAAATTTGAATCATTCAAAAATTATTTTAGTGGCTTTTATTTCAGCATTTGTAGCTATTACTACTGCAGTGCTTGGAGTTGCGGGGACTATTATTGGTTCTGTATTGTCTTCCGTACTTTACAATGTGCTTTCAGAAGCATTGCAAAAACCGGTTGATAATGCAAAGCTTAAAGCTAATTTTGAGTGGGAAATAGCATATTCATTTCCATTAATTGTTATGGCATTAATTCAGCTATTGTTAATTTTTGCTATGTTGTCTGAAATGGGATTTTTACCGTCAACATTTTTAAATGTGTATTTATCTCTTCAAAATGTTGCAGATAATAATTTATATAGAGTTTTAGGTTTCTCTTTGTTAGCTATGAGTGTTTATCCATTTGTATTAAAACCCGATTTTATTAAAAAATCTCATGGAGGTTTAATTGCATTTATTGGATTGATATTTTTAGCTAAAGGTTTCTGTGATAGTGGATTTTTAGTGTTATATTATATATTCCATTATTTTGGTTTCCCAATAGCTTTAATTGCATTTATATTATTATCCTCAGTAATTTATAAGATTTTAATGTCTGCTAAAGAAGCTAAAAGCGAAATTAAAAAACGTCCAGTTAGTCAACAAAATTTGGACGACCTTAAGTTAATACAAATTCATCAAAACAGAAGGAATGTATCTTCAAGGGATAGTAGTTATAGGGAGCATGGTTATAGGGAAAAACCAGTAACACATAAAGTTAGACGAAATCAAATAAACAAATCTTCTGAAAACATTCAATTTGAAACTAATGAGTTTTTAGATGACTATAAAAAGTAGATAGTATGAGTAAAAAAAATAAAACATTGAAAGATATTTTGGATTGTATCTTATATGAAAACCCCGCTACTCAAGATGAAATAGCTGAAAAACTGGGGATAACACGCCGTTATGTTACTCAGCTACTTCAGCCTCTTGTAAAAGATGGAACTGTTAAAAGAGCATACATGGTTGATTTAAAAGTATACGAAAAGTTAGCAGAATCTTTTGGAGATTATGCTCCAAGTAATGATTCAGGATATGTTTTAGTTAATGATATGTTGTCTAACATGGCTAAACATGTTCAATCTCAATTACAGGAGTCATTTGATGCTGTTTATGAATATGATGAAAATAAAGCTAATGCTGCTTTAGAAATGGATTATACTACTAATAATATGGTTGAAAAAGTAAGAACATCTGTTGAAACTATTGTTAGTATTAATCAGCATTCTGAATTATCAAAATCCATGCTTTATAATGAAGTGGCTTATGATTTGGAGCGTATAGGTGATTATTGCGGGCATATTGCAAAGTTCGTAATTGAAGATGTTTATGAAGTTGATGAAACTATTCTTAAAAATTTAAAGAAAATGTATAAAACTGCTCAAAAGATGATCAGATCAGCTATGCTTGCATTTTTAGAAGGAAAAACTAATCTTAAAGAAGATATTATGGATTTTGAAGAATCTATGCATATGCTTCAAAACAAATCCATTAATATAATAGCTACTCAAATGGCTGAAAATTCATTTGATGAAAAAGAACGTTCTAATTATTTCATGTACTTATTTAGGGTTGTTAAAGCCTTTGAAAGAATAGGGGACATTTCTATAGAAATTATTGATGTAGCTATTGAATTCCATAAGAATATACCTAGATCTACCACTCCCCGCACATTTAGGTAATCTCATTATTTTTTTTATTTTTCTATTTTTATTCACTTTTTGAGAATTTTATTTCATAAAAAATACAGTCTTCTAAGACCTTAATTTCACTAATTGGGAACATTTATTCACAAAAAGCAACATTTATATATGGCTTTGTTAAAACAGTTATGTGAGGAGAAAAATGAAAAAGAAAAATAAATATTTAATTGGTATTATAGCAATTATTGTTATAATTGCAGGTGCTTTGATTATTTCTGCAGATGCAGGATCATCAAAAGTTCAAGTGGCAGGATCAACCTCAGTTCAACCTGTTGCTGAAAAGTTAGTAGAAGTTTATAAAGAATCACACCCTGATGCTCAAATCAATGTGCAAGGTGGAGGATCTAGTGTAGGTATCAAAAGTGCTGAAGATGGATCTGCTGATATTGGTATGTGTTCAAAAGCTTTAGACAATAACAGTTCCTTAAAACAATATGAATTAGGAAAAGACGGAATTGTAATTGCAATCAATCCTCAAAACCAAGTTTCAGATTTATCCGATGAACAGCTTCAAGGAATTTTCTCTGGTAACATTACCAACTGGAATCAAGTAGGTGGAAGTGATGGAAAAATAAATGTCATCACACGTGAAGAAGGTTCAGGTACTTTAGATGCATTTGAAAGTATTGTTATGGGTGACAGCAAAATTAAAGATGATGCTGTTGTTCAAAGTTCTACTGAAGCAGTAAAACAATCTGTTTCCCAAGATCCTAATGCAATTGGTTTTGTATCTTATGCTCATATTAGTGATGATATTAAAGCAGTTAATGTAAATGGAGTTGCACCGTCTGATGCTACTATTGCAGATGGTTCATACGAACTTCAAAGACCATTCTTATTCTTAACCAATGGTGAACCTACTGGCGAGACCAAAAACTTCATCGATTGGGTATTAAGTGATGATGGTGGTAAAGTATTAGCTGATGAAAAAATTATTAAGACTTCAAAATAGATTCATAGTGGTTTGATGGAAACTAAAAACTTTAGTGAATTTTTTATTGAGAAAGGATTGTTTATAACAGCAATCTTTTCCATTTTTGTTATTTTTGTTATATTGGCATTTATTGTTAGTGAGGCAATTCCTGCATTTCAGTCATATGGATTTTTCCATTTTTTAACAGGCAGTAACTGGGCTCCTAATGATGGTCAATTTGGTGTTTTCCCAATGATTATAGGTTCAATATTTGTAACTTTACTTTCATTGGTGATAGCTGTTCCATTATCTTTATTATGTGCTATATTTATGGAAGAAATAGCTCCTGATAAAATAAAATTGTTTTTAAAACCGGTTATCCAAACATTATCTGGAATTCCTTCAGTAGTTTATGGATTTTTTGGTTTAACAGTTTTAGTGCCTATTGTACGTCAAAATTTTGGAGGTACCGGATTTAGTGTATTTACAGCTGCTTTAATTTTATCTGTCATGATATTACCAACAATCATATCAGTTTCCCAGGATGCAATTAAAGCAGTTCCTGGTGAGTATAGAGAAGCCGCATTAGGTCTTGGATCTACTCATTGGCAAACAATTCGTCATATAATTTTCCCATCTGCATTGCCAGGAATAATTACCGCAATCATTCTTGGTATTGGAAGGGCGATTGGTGAGACTTTGGCTGTAATTATGGTGGCAGGTAATGTTGCTCAAGTTCCAGGATCAATATTTGCTCCGGTTAGGACACTTACAACAAATATTGCATTGGAAATGGGTTATGCAACCGGATTACATTATAATGCATTATTCGGTACTGCTGTTGTATTATTTATTATAATCGCAGCTTTATTATTAGTAGCAAATTATGTTCAAAATAAATATGGTATTGGTGCGGAGGGGATTGAATGAAGAGTTTTTGCTCTCCTAAGACTTCCCAGAAAATAATGAATGGTGTATTTGTATTATCTGGTGTTGTTACATTACTTATATTAATTATCATATTAGGTTATATTCTTGTTAAAGGAATTCCGGTTATTAATTTTGAGTTTTTATTCTCAGGTCCGATTGATGCCGGAAGAGAAGGCGGAATATTCCCTATGATTATTTCAAGTATATATGTAGTTTTCATTGCTGCAGTAATAGCTACTCCGTTAGGTGTTGGTGCAGCTATTTACATGTCAGAATATGCATCAAACCAAAAAATTATCAAATTTATCCGCTTCGGATCAGAAACATTAGCTTCAATTCCATCTATTGTATTTGGTTTATTTGGTTTAGCATTTTTTGTTGTGTTCCTGAAATTAGGCTGGTGTATATTATCTGGAGGATTAGTTTTAGCATTAATGGCTATTCCAACTATTTTCCAAGTTGCTGAAGTTACCTTAACATCCATTCCAAATTCCTATAAAGAAGGAAGTTACGGATTAGGTGCTACAAAATGGCAGGTTATCTATTCAGTTATATTGCCTGCAGCATTACCTGGAATAATTACTGGTGTTATTTTAGCTATGACTAGGGCTATTTCTGAAGCAGCTGCAGTTATGTATGCTGTAGGATCTGCATTAACAGTACCTATATCTATATTTGATCCAGGTAGGCCTTTGCCGCTTCATTTGTATGTATTAGCTACTGAAGGTGTTTCACTCCAGAATGCATATGGAACCGCTGCAGTACTGGTAATTATTGTATTAATATTAACTGTTGCAACTAATTTAATTGTTGAGAGATATCAAAAGAAAATTATGGGGAAATAAATAATGAAATTGGAAGTTAGAAATTTAAACACATTCTTTGAGGATGTTCAAATTTTAAAAAATGTAAATATGGATGTTCCGGAGAATTCTGTTACTGCACTTATTGGACCTTCAGGTTGTGGTAAATCTACATTCATCAGGACAATTAACCGTATGAATGACTTAATTCCAACATTTAGTCATGATGGTAATATTTACCTGGATGGTGTAGATGTTTATGATGATTCTGTAGATGTTGTTGATTTAAGAAAAAAAGTAGGTATGGTTTTCCAAAAGCCAAATCCATTTCCAAAATCTATATTTGATAATGTTGCATATGGATTAAGAATTCATGGAGAAGAAGATGAGGATTATATTGCTCAGGTAGTTGAAGAAAGTCTAAAATCAGCAGCTATCTGGGATGAAGTTAAAGATAAATTGGATAAGTCTGCAATGGGATTATCCGGTGGTCAGCAACAAAGATTATGTATAGCACGTACAATTGCTGTTAGTCCGGAAGTAATTTTAATGGATGAACCCTGTTCTGCATTAGACCCAATTTCCACATTGAAAATTGAGAATTTAATCCATAAACTTAAAGAAAAGTATACTATTGTTATGGTTACACATAATATGCAACAGGCTACAAGGGTATCTAAATACACTTCTTTCTTCTTAAACGGAGAAATAATTGAAAGTGGTTTAACAGATAAACTATTTGTAAATCCAAAAGAGGAAAAAACAGAAGAATATATTACTGGAAGATTTGGTTAAGGTGATTTGATGGAGAATAAGGAATATCCTACTTATGTATTTGAAGAAAGGATGGAATCAATTAAGAAAAATCTTAGAAATTATTGTAATGACACATTAGAGTTACATAGAAAAGCAACATCTCTATTATCTAACTTTGATGAAGAAAAAGCTGCAGAGGTTGTTGAAAAAGCTAAAGAATTAGATATCTGCGGTCATGAAATTGAAAGGAGTTGTATTAGATTTATAGCTATGGAACAACCATTAGCTACAGATTTAATGTATATTGAATCATCAATTAGAGTTATTTCTCATGTAAAAAGAATAGCTTATTTATGTAGAAATATTGCAGAATCAGCAGCTACTATTGAAGGAATGAAAGTTTCAAATAAAATAATGAGGGACTTGGAGTACATGGCTGATTATGTTCAAATCATGTTAACTAGAGGATTTGGATCTTTTTGTAATCAGGATATGGACGTTGCAAGAGAGTTAGCTAGTGATGATGATAAAGTAGATGATTTATTTGATATTATATTATCCCACACTACTGAATTATTAACTGAAAAAACCCAGGATGCATTAGAAATAGTTAATATTATTTTCATTGCAAGGTATCTGGAAAGAATAGCTGATAGGGTAGTTAATATTGGAGAAAGAGTTATTTTCATCAATACTCATAAAAGACCTCGTATTGAGAAATTAAAAAAAGAAGAACAATAAATTGATTATTTTAAATAATCAATCTTATTTTTATTTTTTATCATAAATTTTAGTTGTCGCATGTCTGTCTGCCCAGCATTGCACACAAACACCAATAGGCAGTCCTGCAGTATGTGTATGGGCTTTTAGAATTTTAACATCTAATGTTGTTGTTTTACCCCCAAGACCCATCGGACCGATTCCGGAATTATTGATTTCTTCAAGAATTTCTAATTCTAGTTTAGCTATTTCCGGATCAGGATTTCTTTTACCAACTTCTCCGAGAAGTGCTTTTTTACCTAATTTTAAACATAAATCAGAGGTTCCTCCAATTCCGACCCCTATTACTGTTGGGGGGCAAGGTTTTCCTTTTGCTTTTAGGACAGATTCAACTACAAAATCTTTTATGCCCTGAATTCCTTCAGCTGGAAGAGCCATTTTCATAGCATTATTGTTTTCTGAGCCAAATCCTTTAGGTAAAATTGTTATTTCGAGATAATCTTCATCTATTAACTCAATATCTATTGGAGGGATGTATGATCCAACATTGATGTTTGTATTTTCTCTTGTTAAAGGATCTACAATATTTGGCCTAATTGGAATTTCTTTTGTAGCTTTTTTAATTCCTTCTTCAATTCCTGCTCTTAAATTTTCAACTTCAACATTTCCTAATTTGACAAAAACTACTGGCAAACCTGTATCTTGACACATTGGAATTTGTTTTTCTTCAGCAAGTTCAATATTCTTTAAGATAGCTTCAATATTTAACCTTGCAAGTTCATTATCTTCTACTTTAAGAGCATCTTCTAGTGCTTTTTTCACATCATTTCCTAAAACGATTACTGCTTTTTTGTAAAGTTCATAAACAGCATCTTTTATCATGTCTTGTGTAATCAAAATAAAAACCTTATTTAATATTTTTTTATAAAAAGAAAAGTTAATTATAATTTTATATTTTAAGCTTTAATAAATTTTTTTAAAAAACAGCTATTTTATAATTGCATCTAAAATGCCTAAAGGACATACTTTTGTACATTCTCCGCATTTATTGCATTTATTTTTATTTAAAGTAATTGCCCCTCCAATGATTTCTATTGCTTTTTCAGGACAAACTTTTAAACAAGGAGCTTCATTAGGAGCACATTCCATGCAAAATAAGGAAATATCATCAACATCCATAGGATGTTGACATTTTCCACAGTTTATACAATTTGCATGAAGTTCTCCAGCCATGTTTTTTCCTTATTTATTCATCAAGAGCTAATCTTGCTCTTGCAGCACTTGTGATGAAGTGTACAAAACTGCGGTTGGATGTGCTTCCAATATCATATTCTCCAGCAAGTTTTGCAAGATATTTTTCCTGATTTTTAATTTTGATTTTTGCAGGATCAATAACTGAAATAGCTCTTTTGGTACATGCTTTTACACAAGCAGGACCTTCTTCTCTATCTGCACAGAGGTCACATTTTTCAGCTACACTTTCTGCAATAGTAATTGCACCAAACGGACAAACAATACTGCATAAGCCACATCCGATACAATCTTCAGTTTTAACACCTTTTGTAGTCATTGCATTTGTCGGACAAATTTTTACACAAGGTGCATTTTCGCAATGTTGACAAACTAAGGAATAATATGCGGAATCATGCTCTATAATTTTAATTCTAGGAGCAGAGTGAATAGATGCACACATGTTTACACAATTGTTACATCCATCACATGCATCTCTATTTACAAATATTTTTTCCACTATTATTCCCCCTTTATAAACCTAATTCTTCGCAGGATTTATCAACATATTTTTGTATTTTGTCTATGTGTTCATCATCAAGATGTTTGAATCTTTTTTGAGGAGCTAAATATTCTTTTACAGGTTTTCTTTCTTCAGGTCTGTAAGTGATGTTAAATTCACCATTTTCAACTTCATATAAAATCCATGATCCGGTTTCAACAGCTAATCTTCCCATTTCAATGGTTTTTTCTGAAGCAAATCCCCATCCTGTAGTACATGGTTGGTGTAAATGTATGTATGCAGGACCTTTGATTGCAGCTGCTTTTTTAACTTTATTGACAAAGTCTTCAGGATATGCAATAGATGCAGTAGCCACATATGGGATTCCATGTGCCGCCATTATCATTGGCATGTCTTTTTTAGGTTTGTCTTCTCCGAAACTTCCGCTTCCTTTTGGTGAAGTTGTAGTACTTGCACCATAAGGTGTTGCACCACTTCTTTGGATACCTGTGTTCATATATGCTTCGTTATCGTAACAGATGTAAGTTAAGTTGTGACCTCTTTCCATTGCTCCGGATAATGATTGCAAACCAATATCTACAGTACCTCCATCTCCTCCGAAAGCAATAACATTAATGTCATCTTTTCCTTGAATTCTTAAAGCGCTTTCTACTCCAGATGCAACTGCTCCAGCATTTTCGAAAGCTACATGCATCCATGGAATTTCCCAAGCAGTTTCTGGATAAGGAGAGGTCATTACTTCAAGACAACCAGTAGCTGAAATAGCTACAGTGTTTTTTCCTAATGCATTAAGAGCTAATCTAACTCCAATGGAAGCTCCACATCCTGCACATCCTCTGTGTCCTGGTGCTAAATATTCTTTATCAGATATCTCCATTTTTATTCCTCCTTAAGTCCTATCCAGGTAACTTCTTTTTCTGGATTTTTTGTTTTTTCATAAACTTCCAAGATTGATTCTGGAGTAATGTCTCTTCCACCTAAACCAATAATAAATCCGTATGCTTCTTTATGGATTTTTGCTTTAATATCAGTGTAAAGAGCACCACCAATTCCGAATGTTACATTTTTATCAAGAACTGCTAATTTTGAAGCATTTTTAACAGCTTCATCAATAGCTTCAACAGGGAATGGTCTGTAAGCTCTAACTTTAAGCAAACCTACTTTTTCACCTTTGTTTCTTAATTCATCAATCATAACTCTTAAAGTACTGCACATTGAACCCATAGCCACGAAAATGATGTCTGCATCGTCTGTTTTATAAGTGTCAATAAGACCATACTCTCTGCCAAATATTTCGGCAAATTCTTTGCAGGTTTCTTCAATAACTGGAATTGATTTTTCCATAGCTACTTGCATATCATGTCTTGCTTCAAGATAGTAATCAGGATCAGCTAATGTACCTATAGACATTGGTTCATTAGGATCCAAGAAAGCATGTTTTGGAACATATGGAGGTAAGAATTTATCTGCATCTTCCTGAGTTGGAATTTCTACAGGTTCTACAGTATGGGTTAAAATAAATCCATCTAAACATACCATTGATGGAAGTAAAACATCATAGTTTTCAGAAATTTTATATGCCATTAATGTAGTATCTAAAGCTTCCTGTGCACTTTCAACATAAATTTGCAACCATCCTGCATCTCTTTGTGCAATTGAATCTTGTTGATCATTCCAGATATTTAATGGTGCAGATATTGCCCTATTTGCATCAGCCAATACGATTGGAGTTCTCATACCTGCTGCTGCAAATAATATTTCATGCATTAACATTAATCCTTGTGAAGATGTTGCAGTAAATACTCTTACTCCAGCACTACTTGCTCCGACAGATGCACTGATTGCACTGTGTTCAGATTCCACTTTCACATATTTTGCATCAATTTTTTCATCTGCAACATATTGTGCAAGGTATTCTGAAATTGTTGTTTGCGGTGTAATTGGATAAACAGGAATAACTTGTGGTTTAGCTAATCTTACAGCTTCTGCAACTGCTTTATTTGCTGTCATAACTTCTTTTGTCATTTCTTCACTCCCTATTCTTTAATCATTTCGATTGCATCTGAAGGACATTCATATGCGCAAATTCCGCATCCTTTACAGTAATCGTAATTAATGTCATGTTGTTTATTTACACTGGAGTCCGGACAGAAAATAATACAATTGTCACAATCGATACATTTTTCTTTATCTAAAACAGGTTTAAAAGTTCTCCAACTTCCAGTTTTGTTATTTTTACTACTTCCAGGTGTTTTTATTACACATCCGATAGCTACCATTTTTAATTCACCTTCTCCTTATGTTTTATCCCATGTCATAAGCTTTTTTTGTAGCTTCTGCATTTAATTCCCCAACTTTTCCAGGGAATGTTTCTTTAATTACTTCAATAAGTGATTCGATACTTACAACGTGAGTTTTTTTAGCAAAGTATCCTAAGATAATTGTGTTAACAATATTGCGGCCTAATAAATCTAATGCAATTCCTGTTGCATCAATGCTGTGAACTGGATGTTCACCAGATCCTTTAAATTCTTCAGCAATATTGATAATTACTTCAGTATTTTCTTTTATTCCAGAAAATACATCCACCACATTCATTAATCCATCATCAAGAACTAATACATAGTCTGGATTGTATACTTGGTATCTTATGTCAATTGGTTTGTCATCAATTCTGGTAAAAGCCATTACTGGTGCTCCCCTACGTTCAACTCCAAAGAAAGGGAAAGATTGAACATATTTACCATCTTTAAAAGCAGCTTTTGCCAAAATCTCAGCAGCAGTTACGGACCCTTGTCCACCACGTCCGTGAAAACGAATTTCAATCATTTAGTCTCCTCCATAGTTTATCATGTATAATCATTATAAATTACAAAATATATAAAGTTTATCATGGATAATCATTATAGATTTCATAATCGTTTTTTAGTTAATATTTTATATTATTTATGTTGCTAAATGATGTATATTGCTTTGTTTTGTAGTTACTTATAATAATTAAATAGTCATATAACTATTAATATTATGAATAGGTGGGGGAGTTTATGAAAGTTTTAATTATTACTGGAAATTTAGCATATCCTTTAATTAAAAATGTTGTAGCTAATGCTAATGTTGAGGTTATAATTCATATAGCTGATAATACACAGGTAGCTGCATTTTTAACTCCTAGAATTATTATTAATGAAATAAAAACTCATTTTGCTAATCAGTTAGATGAAATTGATATGATTTTAGTTCCAGGTTTAATAAAGAAAGGAACCAGGGAAATAACAAAAGAATTGGGAATTCCTACTTTTAAAGGTTCAACTGACGGAGCTGATTTGGCTATGGTTTTAAATTTAATTGATCAAATTGAATTGTCTGAAGATAAACCTGCAGATAAACTAATTGAAGAGGAAAAAAGAAAAGAAGCTTTAAAATTCATTGATGATTTTGAAAATGATGAAAAAACCATTGAAAAATTATTGGAAAAACCTAATAATATTCTGGTTGGAAATCTCCCGGTAGGTGAAGATTTTCCAATGAGAGTATTGTCTGAAATAGCTAACGCCCCATTTTTATCAAAAGAAGCTTTAATTCATAAATGTCAGTATTTTGTTGATTCAGGAGCTGATATGATTGATATTGGTATGGCAGCAGGTGAAGATTTTTCAGATAAAGTTCCGGAATTGATTGATACATTAAGGCCAATTGTTGGAGATAGGCCATTAAGTATTGATACATTAAATGCAAAAGAAATTGAAGCAGCTGCAAAACATGGTATTGATTTGGTATTAAGTTTGGATTTGGGAAATAATTCTAAAGTACTTGATATTTTAAAAGAAACTAATACTCCGGCTGTTTTGCTTCCAACTAATTTTTCAGAAGGTTTCACTCCAAAAACTCCTGAAGAAAGAGTTGATGCAATGAAACAGCTAATTGAAGATACAAAAGGCATTGATTATGTTGCAGATTTAATTTTGGACCCTGTAAACAGCAGCAGTATTGTTGAATCAATTATGGCCTGTTTCGAATTTCATAAAATAAATAAAGCACCAATGTTTTTCGGAGTTGGAAATGTTACTGAACTGATGGATGCAGACTCTGGAGGAGTCAATGTTCTGCTTGCAGGAATAGGGATGGAATTAGGTGTAAGTATATTATTTACTCCAGAAGAAAGCGGAAAAACAAGAGGCAGTGTTTATGAATTATCAACTGCATCTAAAATGATGTTTTTAGCTAAGCATAGAGGTTCTATTCCAAAGGATTTGGGAATTAACCTTGTTGCATTTAAAGATAAACATAAACGACTGGATATTATTGAAACTGAAACTGATGGAGTTCCGGAAGTTAAACAGACTAAACCTATGAAATTTGTAAGAGACAAGGCAGGGAGCTTTAAAATCAGTGTTGATTATGGAACTACAGTTAAAGCCAGCAGAATTATAGCTACACATTTTAAAAAGAACAAAGCTGATTTGGTGATTGTTGGAGATACTGCAAAAGAAATTTATGAAGAAATAATAGATAAAAAACTTGTAACAAGAATGGAGCATGCTGCATATTTGGGAAGTGAGCTTCAAAAAGCACAAATAGCCATGATTACTGGAAAGGAATATGTTCAGGATTTTGATTTATTTAAAAATCCTGATGAATTCAAAACTTAATTGGATTCACTATCTGCACTTTCCTGAACACTTTCTCCACTATCTTCACTTTCACCAGCTGCTTGGGATGGTTCTTCAATTTGACTGGAGCCACCGGAATCAATAGAATTGGAACTGTCGTAAGAAATTTCTGAATTATCACTTCCAGAGTCGGTATGTATGTTAATGTTTCCAAGTGTAAAAATTCCAGTAGCAACTATAATAATCATGATTAATGTTATAATAATTGCATTTTCTGTTTTCATAATTCAACCTCATTATCTATTATTTCAAAACTTTTAAATAAATGCATCATTAATACTTGTAATTATATATAAAATAAAGAAGGTTTGATTGTGCAAATTGACGATTTATCTGTTAAAAAAATTGACAAAATTCTTTTAAATGAAAATTATGTCCCGGATAACGAGATTTCAACAACATTATATTTATCTTTTTTACTTGGAAAACCAATGCTTATTGAAGGACCTCCAGGTGTTGGAAAAACACAGTTAGCTAAAGTAATAGCCAGTGCTTTTGACATGGATTTCTTTAGGATTCAGTGTTATGAAGGTATTACTTTTGAACAAATTGTTGGAGAATGGAATTATCAAAAACAATTGCTTCACCTTGAAGCAGCTAAAAACGAGTCTGATAATGAAGAAAAAATATTTCATGAAGAATTCTTTATAAGACGTCCTTTATTAAATGCTTTTTTAAATGAAAAGGATTCTGTTTTACTTATTGATGAAATTGATAAAGCAGATGAGGAAGTTGAAAGTTTTTTACTTCAGGCATTAGGTGAAAAAGAAATAACTATAAATGATTTAGGAACATTCCAGTTAGCAAATGATTTAATTGTTATTTTAACTTCCAACTCTCAAAGGTCTTTACTTGATGAAACTAAGGACAGATGTTTATTCTTATATATTCCATATCCTTCAGTTGAACGTGAAATTGAAATTGTTAAATCAAGACTTCCTGAAGCTGAGAATGAAACAGTTTCAAAAATAGTTAAAATAGTGCATGAGATACGTAATCTTAATTTAATGAAAAAACCGTCTGTAAGGGGAACTGTAGATTGGGTTAGATCAGTTTCCAGTTTAGGTACTAAAAATTTCAATAAATCTTTAGAGGATAGTATTGGTGTTGCTATTAAAACTGAAAGTGATAAAAAAAGAGTTTTAAAAGACGTAATTCATAAGAAATATTAATTGTAATGATATTATGATTGATAAAGTTGCAGAATTGTCTCATCAGTTAAGAGAAGTAGGTTTACCTGTCAGTATTAGGAGTACACACTCAGCTGCTCAAGTTTATCAGGATTTGGGCGAAAATGATAGAAATCTTTTAAAAACAGCCTTAAGAGCAATTTATGTTAAAGATAAGTATGATATTCCTAAGTTTAACAAGATTTTTGAAAATGTTTTCAAAAAAGAAGCCCGAAAAAAAGAGGTTCTTGATGCCGAACAGAGAGGTAAAGCTTACAAAGGAACAGGACCTAAATCCAATAAGTATATTATTAAAAAACAGGGTAATGTTTCCACCAAACTCAAGAAAGAAAAAATCAATAATGAAAAACTGAAACAGTTATCAGGCCAGCCTTTACTTGATGAAGTTCAAAAACTTGAAAGAGACGGGGAATTATTAAATAAGGATTTGACAAAACTTAACAAATTCGATCCAAGAATGCTTGAAATCTGTCAAAGATTAGGTAGGAAAATAGCTAATAAACGTTCAAGAAGGAAAATCCAGACAAGTTCAAATAGAATAGACATTAGAAGAACCATAAGAGTAAATATGAAATATGGTGGTGTTCCTTTTGAACTGATTAAGGCTAAACCACGTCCTCACAAAAATGAACATTTGTTTCTAAATGATATCAGCGGGTCCTGTGAATGGATCAGCAGCTGGTTTTTCATGTTGATGTTTTCAGCTCAAAGTGCATTTAAAAATTCAAGAACTTTTGAATTTGATAATAAGGTTATTGAAACAACTAAAGCTTTAAAAGAAGAGTATTTAATTGATGCATTTACAAAAGTTAAAGATATGAGACTTAAAAATGCAATGGTTCACGGAACATCTAATATGTATACTTCATTTGAGAAATTTATGGATTTGGCTAAGTTAAATAACAAGTCTTATGTTATTATACTGTCTGATTGCAGAGATTGGGCAGGACCTAAAGTAAAAGGTGTTCCGGCCAGTGTAGATTTAGTTGGTGAAATGGTTAAAAATTCTAAAAAAGTTGTAATATTAAATCCTGAAGACAGAAATAAATGGGATATTGTAGATAGTTGTGTTTCATTATATGAAGATGCAGGTGCCCATATATTTGAAGTAAATACTTTAAATCAATTAGCTCAATTTGTAGAGCAAATGTAGGTGTAGTTATGCAGTGCAGTAAATGCGGTAATTCGCAGGTTATTATTAAAAAACACCAATCCGGTCAATATTTATGTAAGGATTGTTTTATTGAATCAATTGAAAAAAAAGTTATTAAAACAGTTAAAAAGGAAAAATTATTGGATAAGGGAGACAAAGTTTTAGTTGCACTTTCAGGAGGTAAAGACAGTGTAACAACTTTGGAAATCTTGAACAGTTTCCGTAAAAGAAATATTATAGACATCTGTGCAGTAACTGTTGATGAAGGAATTGATAACTATCGTCAGGAAGGTGTGGACATAGCTACCCGTCATGCGAAACGTTTAGGTATTGAACATAAAGTAGTTTCTCTTAAAAAGGAATATGGTATAACATTAGATGAGATAATGCAAAAAGAGAATCATATTGGATCCTGCAGTTACTGTGGCGTTTTCAGAAGAACTATAATAAATAAGGCTGCCCGTGAAATGGGAGCTACTAAAATAGCTACCGGTCATAATTTGGATGATGAAGTTCAGGCTATTATGATGAATTATCTTGAGGGAAACACTGATAATTTAACTAAGTTAGGTGCTAAAACATCTTCAAAAGCTAAAGAATTCACAGTTAAAATTAAACCTTTACGTGAAATTCCGGAAAGGGAAATAGGTTTGTATGTAGTTGCAAAAGAACTGGAAGTTCATTTTGACAGCTGTCCTTATGCACAGCAGTCATTTAGAGGCGAAGTTTCAGATTTGATAAATAAACTTTCTGAAAAACATCCTACAATAAAATATTCAACACTTAGGGGATATGATAAGATTAAGGAAGTTATTGGTGACGGTTTTAAAAAAACTTATCCTCAGTCAAGGTGTGAAAGGTGTGGTGAACCTTCAGCCAACAGATTATGTAAGGCATGTACATTTTTAGAGGAATTGGGAAAGTGATAATATGACATTCACATTAAAATTTAAAGATATTGATGAGAAAAGGGAAATACCAAAAGAAAATTACACAATTAAAGATTTATTAAATGATTTGGAGTTATCTTCACAAACTATTGTTCCAAAACAGAACGGGGACTTGGTTATTGAAGAAAGTGAAATCCGAGATGATGATGAAATACAGTTAGTTCAAATTATTTATGGTGGTTAAGTGAAAATCAACTATGAATGTGGTGCATGTTTTTTAAGACAGGCAAAAGAGGCTATGGATTTGGCTAGTGATGATGAGGACCTTAAAATAGAACTTATGAATGACATTTTCACATTTTTAAGTTCTAATTTCTATAAAACAACCAATTCAAATAAAACAGGTTCAGTTATTCATAACATGATTCAGGAAAAAACAGGCTGTGAAGATCCGTATATTAAAGAAAAAATTGCAGGTAATCAGATAGCTTTAAAATATTTGCCGACAGTTAAGGAAGTTCTCAAAAAGAATAACAGTTTGGAAAACTATGTTAAAATAGCTATTATAGGAAATATTCTGGATTTTGGAGCATTTACTATAGATACTGATGTTGGAAGTTTAATAAGTTCTGCTTTAGAAAGAGATTTGGCTGTTAAAGATATTGGCGAGTTTGAAAATGCCTTAAAAAAATATGATAAAGTATTGTATTTAGTGGATAATACTGGTGAAATTGTATTTGACAAACTTTTACTTTCTAAAATGAAGCAGTACGACTTGGATATTACAATAGCTGTCAAATCCAGACCAATTATAAATGATGCATGTATGGAAGATGCAGTCAATGTTGGATTAGATGAATTTGGAGAAATTGTTGAAATAGGTGCTGGAACTGTCGGATATGTGGACAGTGAAATTTCAGAGGAATTTAGAGAAATTTTTTCATCTCATGATTTTATAATTTCTAAAGGAATGGGAAATTATGAGGGGCTAACTGAAATAGATTTGTCATCTAAGGAAGTTTTCTTTTTATTATGCTCAAAATGTACAACAATTTCAAAAGATATTGGTGTAAACTTACATGATATGTTGCTTTTAAAAAATAGAAACTAATATATTTGATAATTTATTATAATATATTCATGAAAAAATGTAGTTTATATTTCATTATTTTCATAATACTTGTCATTATTGCATTAAGTGGATGGTTTTCAATTAATGGGGATTTTGAAAAAGAAGAAGCTTCCGAATCAGAGTTTAACATTATTGATACTGCAGGAACTTTGTCTGAAGCACTTCAAAAAGCTAAAACTAGTGATAAAGAAGTTTTTGCTGTTTTTGAATCAGATACCTGTACTTATTGTCATCAGTTAAGGCAGAACACCCTGAATGATGCACAAATTATGGATAAGCTTAATGAAAGTTATGTAGTTGTTATAATTAATGTTAATGACAATCCTGAAATAGCTGGTAAGTATAATGTTTATTCAACACCTACTATGCTTATTTTAGACAGTGAAGGTAATGAATTAAAGTCTATTGAAGGTTATTATGGTCCGAAAGATTTAATAAACATGATTTGAGGGGATATTGTGGAAATTGTTCTGGCGGTTTCTTTTATTACAGGAGTAATTTCAATTTTATCTCCCTGTATTTTACCCGTTTTACCTATTTTTATAGGATTTAATTTAAAAAAAAGAAAGAATACAGAGATCATTTCATTTGTTTTAGGTTTATTTGCTATTTTTATAGTTATACTATTTGCAACAGTATATTTTACAATAGCTATTTATAAATACTTAAATTATATTCGAGTTATATCTGCATTTTTCCTGCTTTTAATTGGAGGATTTTTATTAACTTCCTGTTCCTGCAAGTTTCCAGCATTAACTTATAAAAGCAGAGATAATGCATTTATTTTAGGATTTCTAACTTCTTTATCATGGGCACCATGTTACAGCGGTTATCTGATTTCACTTTTAACATTGCTTGTAAGTTCAGGAAATCCAGTATTTGTAGCATTCAACATTCTTTTGTATTGCATTGGTTTCGGATTAACATTATTAATCTTGGGATATATAATTTCTAACATTGATATCTCAAGGTTTGCTAAAAAAACTGAATATATTCAGAAAATATTTGCAGTATTAATTATAATTGGGGCTGTTTACATGTTAATAACTGCTCTTGGAGGAATTTTGTGAAAATAGGATTTATAGGTTTTGGAAAGGTAGCTAAAAACTTAACAGGATTGATTGACTCTGAAAATATTACTTTTTTAACATCTGCCCAAAACAGGTCAGAAAATACCATTGAAAATATGAAAAAGTCAGATGTGGAAATTTTAGATACTTTTAAAGAGGTAGCTGCTTTTTCAGACATTTTAATTTCTGCTAATAGTCCCAGTCAGGCACTGGACATAGCTGCTGAATATGGAAAATATTCTAAAGGGATTTACATAGATTTAAATAATATTTCTCCTAAAACAACTTTAAAAATCAATGAATATGTGGATAATTTTGTAGACGGAGCAATTATCGGAAAAATAGATGCTCCAAATCCTGTATTGTATTTGTCCGGAAAAAACTTGGAAAAGCTGGATTTTCTGGATGATTTTTTGGAAGTTCACAAAATTAGTGAAAATCCCGGTGATGTATCTAAGCTGAAATTACTTAGAAGTATGTATACAAAGTCTCTTTCAGCTGTTTTAATGGAAAGCTTGGAAATAGCTGAAAATTTAGATTTGAAAGATGAATTTTTTGATATTTTAACTTTAACTGAAGGCAATGATTTTAAAAAAAAGGCTTTGTCAAGAATTAACAATACAAAAAATGCTAAAAAAAGAAAGGCGGAAGAATTAGAACAGATTATTGGTTATTTTGAAAATCATGATTTAACAATGGTTAAAGCTTCTTTTAAAAAGCTTAGCCAATAGTTATATCAACTTTATATCCTTTTTTATCCTTTCTGATGCTGGCACTTGTCGGGATAAAGTTTGAATCCATAATGTATCTGAGGTAAGTCACTTCTTTTGCAGGTAATCTTAAATTGGTTTTAATCTTTTTACCGTCTGCTTTTAGCTGAACTGAAATTTTATTGTCTTTATCAATATATAAATCAGCATTCAGTCCTTCTGAAATAATTTTAGTTTCGAATTTAGTTAAATTTAAACCGGCATGAATATTTAAAGGAGGATTATCAACTTTAATATTTTTGCTTCTAAAGGTTTCATTGGCTGTTTTAGCATTTACTCCTTTTTCACCCTCACTTGCAACATACCATGCTCTGTCAATTACTTTTTGAACTTTCTGACCTTCAGGAATAACGCCTTTTGCTTCATAACTTTTCATCAGGTCCATTACTTCTTTTTTAGTGACTTCTTCTTCAATAGCACTTACAGCCAGTCTTGTCATAACAGGTCCGTAATTAGCTCTTCTAAATACTGCCCAAATTGACTCGGGATCTCTGTAAACTCTTCTTTTAATTATTTCATTTATGGTGTTCCCGTTCAGGTAAGCTATCTTTTCAAGATTTCCTCTTGAATATGTATTCATTCTTTTATAAATTTCAGCCCAATTGCGCTGGCCGGGAATTCTGCCTGCAGCTATTTCATCTTCAAGAATGTCAATAGTTGTTTTTGGAAGTAATTTTCTGGTTTCTTTAGGAATTACCATATCATTATCTAAAATAGATTTTCTGATTTTTCTTCCGGAATATTTTTCTTTGTTAAACTCAGGAATCACATGATATTCTAAAGGAGATCCCAGAAATTCATTTAATGCATACCAGCGTATTTCATTTCTGTTGGGATAATTTTTAGGCATTCCAACGAAATTTCTCTCTTTAACAAATTTTTGAGCTTTGTTTTTAATTTCATCAAGTGAAATATGTGCTGATGTAATATAATCAGTAGCACCATCTTCATACATTTTATTTAATCTGATTGGAACACTATAAGATAAAACAAGTCTGTGATGAAGTCCTTCAAATGATTTTACTTTATCTGCCCCAAGAGCTAAAGCCATATCTCGCCTGGCTTCAAAATTTACAAAAAATGGGCCGTGATTAGCACTGTATCCTTTATTTAAATATACTACTAGCTTTTTTTGCTTTTCATCAGCTAGTTTTTTTGCTTCTTTAATTAATTTTTCATGACCTTTGTGTACAGGGTCAAAGTCTGCACTAATAGCTATCAATTTCAACACCAAAAAAGAAAAAGTGGATGGGGATTAACCATCTATAATTTTTAAAACACCGGTTATTACTAACCATAATCCGATTAAAGTACCTAAAATAATAGGATCTGCAACATAAGTACCAATGATTATGTAAACTAAACCTAATATTATTCCGCTTATACCTATATAAAATCCGAATCTTGCATGACGGTTGTTAACTAAAGCAACAACTCCCACAATAATCAGTACAATTCCTGCAAGATAAAGTGAAATTTCTGCAAGAAATGCAAATAGATTAGGATTGAATATTAAACCAAGACTTAAGAATAATAGCATAATTCCTAAAATTAAATCGATAATTGCTCCGGATTTATTATAATCTATAATAGCTACTCCTACAACAAGCAGATAAATAGAGATTAAAAGAACAGATAAACCTATTAAGGAACTAGTTCCAATAACACCAATCATTGGAAATGCGATGATTATTATTCCTAAAATGATAGCCAGTAAACTAACAAATTTATTTTTCATCTTTTTCCTCCGTATTAATTTTAATATTTTATATATTCATATATTTTTTCTTTAAAGTAGTTAAAATTATCCATGCAAAATTTTATCATACTGTTTGGATAATATTAATAATTATTGATTTAGCCGGAAATAGTGATATGAATTTTAAAAAATATATTAAGTATATTCCTTTTTTGATATTTTTAATGATTTTGTTGTGTTATCATTGGAAATTAGCAGTAGTTACTGCAGATTATCCTACTTTCCAAACAATAGTTTCAAAGCATCCTTTATGGTCATTAACTAAAGACGGATTTTTAAGCTACAGGTATGCAACTTGGAGTTCAAGGTCTCTTATAGAATTTGATGTAGGTATATTGGTATCTGTTCCTGCAGAAATTTGGAGAATAGTGGATTCAGTTATTTTTGTAGCTATTGCTATACTGTTAAGTAAATTACTGGTTAATGATGATGAAAAAAGCTTCTTTTATAATTGTCTGGCTTGCTTTTTTGTAGGTTTATTCATAATATCTTTTTCTAAGATTTTGGAATCTGCAGGATGGTTAGCAACTACAACAAATTACATATGGCCAATTTGTTTTATATTGCTGCATTTTTATTTGCTGAAAGAATATGTATTTAAAAATAGGGATTTGTCTAAATTTAAAAAAATAGCACTATATCTGATTTTAATTGTCACATTAATGGAAGCTGTCAGCTCTGAACAGTTACTGGCAATGGTTGGTGGAGCATATGTATTTGTTATAGGTTACTGTCTGTATAAAAAGATTGAAATTCCGAAGGTGATTTATTTATTTGTAGGTTTAATAGTTTTGAATTTCATTTATGATTTCTGCTGTCCGGGAAATGTAAACAGGGTAAATGTAGTTACTAAACTTGGATTTCCAGATTATTCCAACTTCAATATTATAAATAAACTGGATGTAGGAATTAATTATTTCTTCAGCTGGATTTTAATGGCAAAAGACATATTTTCAGTAATTTTCCTTGCTTTACTTGCGGTTTATAGTTATCTGATATCTGATAAAAGGAAAATAATGCTGCTTACTTTTATTCCTGCTTTGATTGTATTGTTTTTTGCAGCAGCAGGATTTGCAAATTTCAGTGATGTCTATAGCTATTTTGATTTGACTAATCTGAAATACGGTTTATTAAGTTTAGGATTTATAAGAATGATAAGCTGCGGTGTTCTCTATCTTATAATTGCATTGGTGCCGTTATATTCAGTTTATATGATTTATAAAAACAATAAAGAATTGGGTTATTTTATATTTGCACTATTGGTGCTGGGTTTCGGATCTGTGATTATTTCAGGTTTTACACCTTCATTAACAAGTGATGATAGAATATATCTGAATTATCTGTTTATAATGGTGATTTTGGATTATCTGCTGATTAATAAACTATTGGAATTTAAAAATAAAAATTAAATCTGATACTTTTATCATATCAGAAAAAAACACTTTTTTTAATATAATGGGAGATGTTTTACAGGTACAGCTGATTTATTCATATCTGCATTATTAACTTCAGCCAGCCATTTGTTTTTACAATCACAGTCATAGTCAATTGGAGTTTGTGTTAAGTTATTGGCTATTATCATGTGTTTTAAATCTTTATTGCATTTTTTACAATTGTAAGGACCACGTCTTGAACCGAAACCTGAAGTGTCAAGTAATGCAGGAATATTTAACTCTTTACGTACAGTATTTATAATTTCAATACAGCTCCAAATCCATGGTGGCTGATATGCTCCTTTTCTCCACATTCTTTCAATTAAAGTTCCTCCATGTATTGTAGCCGGACAAAAGGACACTCTGTCAACATTATGGTCGGCACAGTATCTTGCAGTTTCAATAGCTTCATCAATAGCTTCTTTTTCATTTAAAAGAATAGGTTTTACAAAAATATATGCTTTGGATTTAAGATTATAACCTTTTTTGCTGTTTAATTTTTGAATTAATGAAACTGCTTTGTTGAAATCATCAAGAGTGAATCCTTTATTTATTTTTTTAAGTCTGGTATAATCATTGGAAGTTTCTAAACCCATACTAATTTCAAATAAAGTATCTCCGATAATATCTGTTATTTCATCAATGTATTCTTCCTTAACATATTCTGCTCTTGATTCAACTACAATTTCATGAACATTACCTAAATCCATTAAAATATTTAAAATTTCATCACGGGCATCTTTTGGAAGTTCACGAGGATTTAAAAAACTTCCTGAAGCAAATAATTTAACGGTTATCTTATCTTCTTCGTTAATAGGAAAACGGTTAAGGTGCTCTTTGAATATAGTTACTATAGTTTCGCTGTCAATCGATTCCAGTGTGCAGTCTGAAACATAGCTGCACATTGTACATCCTCCGCTGTCACCTATTGCCCAGGAACATCCTGGAGTAGGTAAAATAATAAACAGGGTTTTTGCAACTCCGTCATAAGTTAAATCATCATTATACCAGCTAGCAGCTACCTGATTAGGTGTTTTCGGATCTTTTCTCTCAAATGCCCTAGCTCTAATTTCTTTAGTTAAGTTTTCAATCTCCATTATATATACCTTATAATAAAATTAATATTAATATTTAAGGTGTTGATATAATTAAAAACTTTGCTAATAGTGATGATATAATCCTGAAAAAATACGGATTCGAAAATAAAAAAGTAAATTCAATTTTCAATAAACGAAAAGGGAAAAGAAATTTTAATCTCTTTTTGGAAGATTATACTATTAATCCCTATATGGGATGCTCATTTGACTGTGTATACTGTTATATAAATGGAAGCAAATATGCAAAGAAAACCAATAGCTATTATGTAAAATCCAATGCCTGTGATTTGGTTTATAATAAATTAAAGAAATTATCCAGAAATCACGAAAGAGCATTTTTGAATTTAGGTTCGGCATCTGATCCATATATGGAAATAGAAAAGGAATTGGAATTAACCCGGGAAATTTTAAAGATATTTCTAAGGTTTAAATATCCGGTACATATTATAACAAAATCTGACTTAATCTTAAGAGATATGGATATTTTAAAGAAGCTGAATGATACAGCTGTATTGCCTGATGATTTGAAAAACTTGAAATCAAAA